>NZ_SGUC01000041.1 GCF_005435165.1 Halorubrum sp. GN11_10-6_MGM
AGACTCACACCATATCTCCGAGCGTTTCAGCTCCGTCGTGAAGTGTTCCGAAAACCGGGGAAAGAAGCGCTCAAAACCATCCTCGAAACTGCGCTATGACTCACCAACAATCTCCGCCACAAGAGCGCCGTACAGTGTTCGAGATCGCGGTTTACAACTGGTATGTTTCGATGGTCAAGTGCCTAGCAAAGAGACAGTGTTAGATCAGGGTGTCCGAACACAGACACTTGAGGCGCTTGAACGCGTTCGCACTGTCGCTGCTGAAGCTGGCGTCAGTCGTCAGGAACTAATGCGAACCACAGTATACCTGACTGACATGAGCCAATTAGAGGCAGTTACGCAGGCGTACGACGAATTCTTTGAGGGTCAACGGCCGTCACGGACCTTCGTTGGCGTCGAGCAGTTGCCGAACGATGCTACAGTTCAAATTGAGGCTACTGGTGTATGTAAATGAGGTCCTATTACAACTAAACGGCTCTGTTGAAATCCTCAGCAGGTGATAGTTTCACGCTCTCGATCGCTCAGTACAGGAGACTTAGAACTCGGTCACCGCAGACAATACTGTTCCGAGAAGGGTCAGACAGGCGGCACCGACCAACATCAGAAGGACGATTGGAGAGGCAGTAAACTCCTCCGGGTCGGTTTGTAGTGATTCATAGCCGGCAATGGCAAGCATTCCGCCTCCACCGATTGCCATGAGCAGTATCGGGATGCTTTGATCGCCAGCAATGAGCGAGCCTACCGCTGGCCCTCCAATTGAAGCTCCGATTACTACGAATGAGTCGGTGTAGACGTATAGATCTTCCATAGCTAGTTTGATGACGCGCGATAATTGTTCCTTGGATGTAAAATTAACCCGCTCCCTTCGCAGTCCTTTCTAGCGGGTGTTTCATGCGCAAAGTAGTGAATAGAATATGTGGGTCAAATCTATCCTCAGAGATTCTGAGTAGTTGTGACAGTGCAATCACCCATCCTACTATTTTGATTTAGCATCAAAAATACCAATAGTAGCCAGCGTATTTGTCGGGATGCCACTAATGGAGCGAGATAACTTCGACGAGACGGCTCCCGGTGAAATCGTTCCCACGACGACACCGAAGGGGACATATTCGGCGTTCCGCCCTGACCCGCTCCCCCCCTCAGTTAGTACTGAGCAACTCATTACACCGCTGGCGGAGGCGACACAGGCACTTGGTCGACTCCATGGTATCGGCCCACGTGTCGGCTCAAGAGAAATCCTAATCGAGCCGTTCATCCGAAAAGAAGCGCTGGAATCCTCGCAAATCGAAGGCACACATGCGACCCTCTCAGACATCTACGCCTATGAGGCTGGACAGGAGGCTCTCATCGACGAAGACAGACAGCAGGGTACCCAAGAAGTCGTGAACTATCTGAACGCGCTGACACACGGATTGGATGCGATCACAGCTGGCGATCCAATCACCGTCGAATTGCTATGCGAGATGCACGACCGGTTGCTTTCGGGTGTCCGTGGGGATGAGGCTGACCCAGGGGAACTCCGTACGACGCAGAACTTCATCGGCAGTACGCCATACATCCAAGACGCCAGGTACGTGCCGCCGCCACCGAACGAAATCCCAGACCTTCTCGAAGACTTGCTCGAGTATGCGAACCAAGAGACGAATCTGCATCCACTTCTCCGAATCGGGCTGACCCACTACCAGTTCGAGACGATTCACCCGTTTCTCGATGGGAACGGACGGCTCGGGCGGCTATTGATCAGTCTCCTGCTACAACGTGACGGTCTCTTGCCCGAGCCGTATCTCTACCTGAGTTCCTATTTCAACGCACGGCGGTCAGATTACGTTGATCATCTCTTGGCAGTCAGTCAGCACGGTGAATGGGAAGAGTGGCTTCTGTTTTTCCTGCGTGGCGTACAGTCGCAAGCGGACGAGGCCCATCAGCGGGCCAACCTGCTAGTCGACCTACGAGAAGGCTATCAACAGCGCTATCAGAGCGAGCGGTCTGAGAACATCCTCGAACTGGTGATGCGGCTCTTCGAAGATCCGTACCTTGACGTGAATACGGCGGCCGAGTGGTTAGATGTTGAATACAGCACGGCCAACCGACTGATCGGGCAGCTCGAAGATGACGGAATACTCGAAGAACTCACCGGGAAAGACCGGAATCGGTTCTACCGGGCGAGCGAAGTCTTCCAAATCATCAACAAGCCGATCGACCAACTCTGAACCACTGAGCAGAGAGGGCTTGAGGCATATGCATTGAGATGACCGGCCTCAACTACTGGAACAGCAAATATCTATATCATCGGATAGTTTGATAGTTAACTAGCTATGTGTGTGCTCTTCTGTCCGGGCCAGCAGCAGACTTGGAGGCGAGTTCGTATCAGCACCGAGCGAAACAGATGCTGTAGCTCTGTGTTCGAAGGATGACCTCTCCATCCATCCTGGGCTCGTCGACGGTGTTGCTCGTGGGGACGAACGACTGGGTCACCAGATTCACTGCGGCGCTCGAAAAACGGACCGATGTAAGTGTACAACATGTTCGAACCAAAACAGAGGCTATTGACACTGTTCAGAAACGACAGATAAGCTGTCTCATCACTGAATACTCGCTCGAAGAGACGACCGGAGTTGATCTCCTCAAGGAAGTCCGCAAGGAAACGACGGCACTCCCTGTTTTACTCGCAACTGCTGTTGGAAGTGAAGCCATCGCCGCCGAGGCTATCGAAGCTGGCGTCACCGATTACATCGCGATTACGGATCCGCCGGCACAGGTGACCAACGAACTCATCGAACGAACAGAACGTGCTATCCGATCCGCACAGCGGTCGGCAACGCAACGCGAACGAGCGAGACAGTTCGATGCGATTTTCAACGATTCGCGCACTGCGACATGGGTACTCGATCCGGATGGCGCACTTGCCCGTGTGAATAATACAGCCCGAGAGATGGTTGATAACGACATCGGAGGCCTCGTCGGCGAATCCTTCTGGGCGCTTCCGTGGTGGTCACAAGCGAATTCGATAAGCACAGACGTCCAGCAACTCGTCGAGAAGGCGCTCAACGGGTCGTTCGGTAATGCGGTCGTCACACAACCGCCACATATTGACCAGCCACGCGTCATCGATCTCTCTGTCCGCCCCGTCGAAGATGGACGCGGTGATCTCGTCTCTGTCGTCGTCGAAGGTGTCGATATTACCGAACGGGTCGACCTCGAACGGGATCTCCGGCAATCTGAGGAGCTCCATCGCGTCACACTCAACAATATGACTGACACCGTCCTCATCACAGACGAGGACGGAGAGTATACTTATGTCTGCCCGAATGTCCACTTCATATTCGGTTATACAGCCGAAGAGATTCGTGATCTGGGAACGATTAACGACCTGCTCGGAGATGACCTTTTTAGACGGGGTGAACTTGCGATCGACGGCGTACTCAAAAACATCGAAACGACAGCAACAGACAAAGCCGGCCGTGAGCATACACTTCTCGTCAACGTTCGTGAGGTTTCAATTCAAGACGGAACGCTCCTCTTCAGCTGTCGTGATATCACGAAACGGAAGCAGCGGGAGGAAGCGCTTGCGACGCTTCACGAGACTGCCCGTGATTTCCTCTATGCTGAAACACACCAAGAGATTGCCCAGCACGTGGTCGACGATACACCCGGTGTGCTTGACCTCGCCGTGAGTGCTGTCTATCTCTTTGATGCTGATGCGAACGTCCTCAGACCCGCCGCATACTCCACAGCAATGCGGGAGTTAAACGGGCCGCTTCCGACCGTCCATACCGACGGCGAAGCCCTTCCGAGCTACAGTTTTGTCGAAGACGAGGCGCTGTTTTTCGATGATGTCCACGAAGCGGACCGCCTCGAAAACCGGGCAACTGATCTCCGGAGTGTATCCTACATTCCACTCGGCAAGCACGGCGTGTTTGTCGCTGGATCAGATCAAGTCGGTACCTTCGATGATGTAACTCGAGAATTGAGCGATCTCCTTGCCGCGACAGCTGAGGCGGCTTTCGATCGTGTGTCTCGGGAGTCACAACTCCGCGAACAGGATCGCACACTCCAACAGCAAAACGAGCAGCTCACCGCTTTGAATCGAACCAATGAGACGATTCGAGAGATCGACCAAGCACTCGTCCAGGCCGAAACAACGGAGGAGATCGATCATACCGTCTGTGAGCTGTTGGCTGCCGATGATCGGTTCAAGTTCGCTTGGATCGGGGCAATCGACTCAACGACTGACACCGTCACGCCACGAGCGTGGGCGGGACGCGAACAAGGCTATTTAGATAGCCGCGAGTTTCCGCTCGCTGCGTCGGGAGTCGATCCATCGGGGCAAACCGCGGCAACCGGTGCGGTGACGATGGTAACGAACGTTGCCGCCGAACTTCGCGAAGAGCCGTGGCGAAAGGATGCACTCACCCGCGACTTCCTCTCCGTATTGAGTATCCCGCTCGTGTACAACGACCTCACGCACGGCGTGTTGACGGTGTATGCGACAACCCAAGACGCGTTTGACGAGACGGCAACAGCTGTTCTGGCAGAACTCGGTGAAACTATCGCATCCGCACTTAGCGCCATCGAGCGGAAGAATGCGCTGCTCACGACGTCTGTGACCCGCGTCGAATTTGTGATCGACGGCCCGACGTTCGTTCTTTCACGATTGGCGCAGGACGCAGCATGTACACTCTCGTACCAGGGAGGTGTCCAACAATCCACGGAGGGAAGTTACGTGTTCGTCACTGTCGAAGACGCATCGCTGAATGAGGTCGCTGAAGCAGCATCACAGATAGTAGCAATCGACGACGTACAACAAATCAGTGTGGACGGCGAAGGTGGTGTCCTACGATTACGACTCACACAGCCGTTTCTCGCCCTCGAATTAGCCGATCATGGGGCTGTCTTCCGAGAAGCCACTGCAGATCCAGATCGCACCACGCTTGTCATCGATATCCCGGATACCATTGAGCTAAGAGCGATTACACGACTCATCCGCGAGATGTTCACTGATGTCGAACTTCGCTCGAAGCAGACGCTCGACCAAGCGATGGAGCATGACCTCTATTCGAAGTTTCTCGATAAGCTCACAGAACGACAACTCGAAGTCATCCAGACGGCATACTACAGCGGATACTTCGAATCGCCACGCGAGAGTACAGGAGAAGATGTCGCAGAAACACTTGGTATCTCGCCGCCGGCGTTCTATAAACACGCCCGGACCGTCCAGCGCAAACTGTTTGCGACACTCTTCGATGAGGCTAATCCCGCTGTCGCCTCCTCTATGAATGAGAGTTAGATAACGAACCTCTAATTCTAAGAAGGGTTTGTCTAGTAGCCACTCTCTATTTCCTTATATACATATTATACCTTTATTGAGTGCCTCCCCGGCGCTCGTGAACTCACCATGAGAGATGTCGATCAAAGGGCAGATGAGGAAAGCCCCTACGAATGCTTCGAGTGTGGTAACATCATTATTACAGAAAAAAACCCTGACCAGTGTCCCGACTGTGGCGGAACAATGCGGAACCGCCGTATGCCGCTCGAATAACCATGGCTTCGGAACCAGCGCTCAACTCCGAGGAGAAGGAAAATTCGACTGCTGACTCCACCGAGCCAGAATCAGCGCTCGAAACAGCACGTCGGCAGCTCCATCATGCTGCCAGCCATCTCGATATCGATCAGAGCGTCGTCGAACGGCTGAAACATCCAAAGAAAGTCCACGAAGTCACCATACCCATCAAGCGGGATGACGGAACGGTCGAGGTGTTCACCGGGTACCGAGCACAACACGATAGTGTCAAAGGACCATATAAGGGTGGACTCCGATACCACCCTGAAGTGACACGGGACGAGTGTGTCGGACTCGGGATGTGGATGACCTGGAAGTGTGCCGTCATGGGTCTCCCGTTTGGCGGAGCAAAGGGTGGCGTCGCAGTCAACCCAAAAGAGCTGAGTCCAGATGAAAAAGAACGTCTAACTCGTCGATTTGCTCAAGAAATTCGCGACGCCATCGGACCCAATCGGGATATTCCCGCGCCCGATATGGGAACAGATCCACAGACGATGGCGTGGCTGATGGACGCGTATTCGATGCAGAAAGGCGAAACGACACCGGGGGTCGTCACCGGGAAGCCGCCAGTCATCGGTGGGAGTGAAGGTCGTGAGGAAGCTCCCGGGAGGAGTGTTGCGATTATCACTAAGCAGGCCTGCGAATATTATGAGAATGATCTTGAAGAGACGAAGATCGCGGTTCAGGGATACGGTAGCGTCGGTGCAAATGCGGCTCGTCTTCTCGACGAGTGGGGGGCAACGGTCGTCGCAATCAGTGACGTGAACGGAGCAATGTACGATCCAGGGGGAATCGACACTGCCGCAGTTCCATCACATGACGAGGAACCTGAAGCTGTCACAAAATACGCGGACAACGTTATCTCAAACGACGAGTTGCTTACGCTCGACGTCGACGTACTCGTCCCTGCTGCTCTCGGAAACGTGATCACCGAAGCAAACGCAGATGCGATTGCCGCCGACCTCGTTGTCGAAGGCGCGAACGGCCCCACGACTTCGACTGCGAGCACGATTCTAGCAGACCGGAGCATCGCGGTGATCCCAGATATCCTCGCTAATGCTGGTGGCGTCACTGTGAGCTACTTCGAGTGGCTTCAAGATATCAACCGCCGGGCGTGGTCGCTTGAACGCGTAAATGACGAACTCGAAAGTGAGATGCATGCCGCTTGGGAAGCTGTTCGAACAGAGTTCGAGCAGCGAGACGTTACTTGGCGTGACGCGGCCTACATCGTCGCACTGTCTCGCATTGCGGAAGCTCACGAAACACGAGGGCTCTGGCCGTAGAGAGATGGATTATCGACCACCCGGACAGCACCGACAGCCAACTACTCCACTTGAGCGAGGTCTGTGTCACCTGTACCGGCTAGTCATCCCCGGAGCAATTCTGATTACGATCTGCTTTCTCGGGTACGTCGTTATCGGTTTCAGTTTATCTGTCGCTGGGATTTATCAACCAACTTACTCCGTGATGGGATTTACTGACCCGATTTTTATAAGCCTGTCATTTCTGACGGGACTATTCATCTGTGCGATGTCCGGATCGCTTGCCGTTCTTACGTTTCTGCTCACCCCCGACGATTCGAGGGCTAGTTTCGTTGTCACCATGAGTCTGATCGCTTTCGGATCTGGGGCTGCTACTATACGAGCCACATTTGAGCCCGTTCAAGCATGTCTCACAGAAATAATAATCAAACTATTATGAGTATGGTAACATTAGTTTTTATATCTGAAAGAGTTATTTCCATTCATTCGCCGAAAGCACCCGCTACGAGCAGTGGGAAGACGAGCGTCGCTTCTGCCTCGACCTGCGTGTAGTTTGTCTGTTCATCCTCTTTGATCTTGCCCCACGAGACTGCCTCATTTGGGGGCGCTCCAGAGAGTGACCCGTCCCCTTCCATACCGGTCGAAATATAGACGACATAGTCTGCCCCGCCGCGGAATAGGTTTGTCAGGCTCTGTTGAAATCCTCAGCAGATGATATATTCTGACTCGTCTCCGGTCTATACAGATGAAGGCTGTAAGATCCAAGAGGGATATGATAAATATGGCAAGTTATTATAGTTATTCTACTTAGACACTGCTATGGGCGATTTGAGAGAGATGTTATTCGCAATCGAGATCACATTAGTAGGTATTACCGCCGCTGTGCTCTCGGTTCTTTATAATTCATTTTTGTTAAGTGTGATTGCTGGGGGAGCGACCCTTATCGGATTGCTTGGAGCAATAACAGTACGTAGGCGTGCCCGCGGACACTGACGGCGTTCAGTTCGCAGCTCTCATCAACCGGCTGTTTCAGGTGAGCATATATCTGAAGAATGGGATTTCAACAGAGCCAGTTCCGCTGGTCGTACTCGCTCTCCTGCTGGTACGTCGTGATATGTTTTTGCGCCGGTAGATACGCAGTCTTCATCGACCGGCTGTTTCAGACGAGAAACTGTCTGAAGAATAGGATTTCAACAGAGCCTCTTTGATATAATCATTAATCAGCTTCTGTATCATTGATTCAAAATACAGAATGTTGTGATTTAAGCTTTTTTATACTTTTGTACTGACCACGACTGATCAAGATATATCACTTGCTAAGGATTTCAACAGGGCCTACACACATGTCTCGGTTGTTGAGTCGATTCTACACGGTATGTTCGATTAGCGGCCGAATGCTTATGACGCCGCTCAGGTAACGTGGTAGTAATGAGCACCGAAACGAGTACGAACGACGACGTCCGGAGTGGGCAAACGATTACGCTCACTCAGGCGGACGACGGCTGGTGGGTCGCCCGCGACGAGGCGACGGGTGTCGCAAGCCAGGGCGAGACGCGGGAGGACGCTCTCGCCAACCTCGACGAGGCAGTCGCACTCCACAAAGGAGAGATCGGCGAGTCGATCGACACCTGGGAGGAAGAGAAGGAAGCACTCGACGACCTCGGAATCGACCCTGAGGAGGTACAGCAGGCTCGCGACGAGCACGATGGGCTCCCCGACTTCATGCAGTAAGTCGGATGGGAGCGCCTGATTTTTCCGGACGCGATGTCGTCAAAGCACTCACGAAAAATCGCTTTGCTATCGTTGATCGGACCGGCAGCCACGTCAAGCTGCGATACGAGCACCCAACGAACGACGACGATATCCGTGTCGTCTCCGTCCCGCAACACGATCGGATCCGAACTGGGACTCTACGCAACATCGCAGACCAGTCTGGTGCGGAAGACTTTGAGAAGTGGTGTCAGTGGATCGACCGGCAGTGCTGATAGGTTACTAACTCATGACCAGCACTGGCTCGAATATCGCTGCGTGGGACTACTGTTCTGGATAGCCTGAGTTATCTCGCATTCTAGCACTAAAGTCACCGGAAACCTGGTGTCTGGCGCGTTCACGCCCTCGAGGAGGTAGATCTACCCACCTCAAAGCCGGGGTAAACACGCCTCAATCCGGGATCGATCAGCGGGAACACCCCGTTATCGAAGTGAAGTATATCGCATCTCGCTATATGATATCTGACTCCGTGGAAGTTGAGACTACACCGGGTTTAGCGGGCCTGTGATGCGTAGTATCGGCCGGTTCAGTAAATGGAAACTTACTCAGGTTGCTCTCCCAACGGCCAATCTTGTTGAACTGCCAACTATATACGCGAATTTCGACGACTTCCAACAGCGTTGCCACTCAGACGACGCGCTACCCCGGTGGAGATCCTCGCTATCCGATTCCGGTTTCCTTCTTTAGCAGCGTCAGCGTATTGTCGGCTGTCACGACGGGCGAATGTTCGTACTCTCCGGTCAACACCACCTGCACGAGTAGGTCGACTGCTCGCCAAATCGAGTACAAGAGACACGCGAACGCGAAGTAGAAGAACCGCAGGCCGAAATTCTTCGACGTCGTGGCAGCCATAAATCGCTTTATCGATCTGTAGCCGCTCTCGATTTCCCACCTGTAGCCGTACTCCGTAAGGTGTCCGCTCCCCCGATTCGTCATGAACACCGAGTACTGTCGATGGTCGTCGTGCTCAGCGTTCTCTTTGCGGCGGTAGATCAGCGTCGTCTCGTGCCACTCATTCTTCCCAAGATGGAGTTTACGATCGGTCTCATACCGGTCTTGATCGCGCTGGAGCAACCGCTTCGCCTGCGCTTT
This sequence comes from Halorubrum sp. GN11_10-6_MGM, assembly GCF_005435165.1. Lineage (GTDB taxonomy): Archaea > Halobacteriota > Halobacteria > Halobacteriales > Haloferacaceae > Halorubrum. The sequence goes on from NZ_SGUC01000041.1 coordinate 9,685, forward strand.
CTCGCTGGTCTGCATCCGCTTCGGCACGACATACGACAAGCCACGCTGGCTAATCATCTCCAGAACGTGCTGGCTATCGAACTCCCGATCCATCAGGACGTTATCAACGTGAACGAGCTCTTCAGTCGAATCCAGCAAGTCCTCAACGATTTCCAATCGTGACTCGCCTTTTCGTACCGGGCGGGCATCAAGAACCAGCGGGACGGCGTTGCCGACTAACTGGATGGTCGCCCACTGGTACGCGTACTCGTCGGTCTGTTCTTTTGTACCGATGATCTCGTCCTCGTGGCCGGTGCGGTCGCCTGTGAAGGGGTCGGCTTCGGTGATGTCAATGGCGACGATTCCGGCTCGGTAGAACTCCTCCGTCTCTGCGAGTTCGTTGACGAGCTGTCGGACCGCCTGCCGATACATCTCGCGGATCCGTACGATAGAGAGATCACGGATGTGGTCGCGATGAGCGTGTCCGAGCGGTGTTCTCTCCCGTGTTGATTCATGTACGAAACTGCGAGCACCCTCGTTAGCGGCCAACCTCTCACGAAGCCCCAGATACGTCTGTAAGTCCCAGTAGGCGTTCTCGTGGATTGCACATCCGTCGCCACGATCCAGCGAAAATGCCGGGAAGACGACGCGGCTGACGTGGTCGGTAATCTTCTCTGCCTGCTCCAACGTGGTTTGATCGTCCGGTTCTGACTCACCAGGCTCACTCCCGTGGTATCGGAGCTTGCGTGTCGGTTCCCGCGGAATCTCGACACCCGCATTCTGGGCTTTGATGAGGATCGTTCGAGCCGCCGTCTCGACCGTCTCTCTGAGGTCAGCGGTGAACCGCTGGTGCCAACTTCGCCACAGTGTCGACTGGTCTGGGATCGTCTCGAAACCAAGTTGCTCATAGAGTTCAGGATGATTCTTGAGGTAGTCGACAAGCGCTGTTTCGTGCTCCCACCCGTAGAGTTCTCTCAGTACGACACCCGAAAGAGCGTGGCCATCTCGTATCGTGTGGGCCCGGCGTATCGATCCTCAAAGTCAAAGATAACATAGGCCAACGGGAGAGAGCAGACGAACTGCTCGACGGAGGTATGGTCATCGTGTCTGAACCACGTTGCAGAGACGATACGAACGTCCGATTCCAGACCGGCAAGCGACGTCCGATCGTACAACGGTGTCGAATCGTACGCCGGCCAATCAGTATGCGACCGTCTTGCGATCCGTCGGAAGGTTACCCGCCGGGTCTCTGGAGTTGCTGTCATATTCACTACTTCATTATGTCTTATTGATGAATCTCTCTGGAGCTATGGATAGAGATGTGTTGGCGGACTACTCAGGCATACGTTTGATACGCGATAAAGAGCGCAATGGCGAGACATACGACACCGAGTCCGCGAATGAGCCACGTATACTGGTCGGGGAGCGAGTCGTACTTGTCTGTGCCGTAGTCACCACGACGTCGCCGGTTCGGGCCAACGAATACGGACAGTCGGAGTGCTATCTGTGGGGCAGCAATCAATACAACGCCAAGCAAGACGCCAAGAACGACTGCGAGGAGTTCGCGGACCCCAGACATCTACGAACGGAGTCGCTGGATACGCTTTTCCATTGGGGGGTGGGTGGAGACAATTTGTTGGAGGAAGCCACGGTCAGAGCTGGAGATACAGAGTGCGCTCACCTGCTGATCAACGTTCGCGTCGCGGGAGCGCTGACTCCCCCGCCCGCGGCCGCGCTGGGCACGTCCAGCTGACTTTTGGGCCTGCTGGTTGCCCTGGTGGATCTTCTCAAGCGCGCGAGCGAGTGGTTCGCCCTGTCCGATAACGCCCTTCGCGTCTGCGTCGGCAACGTACTCCCGGTACCGCGAGATGGCGAGCACGAAGATCATCACGACGAACTGGACGATGTTGCCGACGACGACCGCGAGAAAGAAATCCGCGAGATCGTTCTCGCCAGTGAACAACACAATATACTGCGCGACGATAGCGACGATGGATGCGATGCCTTGGCCGAGTTGCATCGTGATGACATCCCGGTTATCGATGTGGGCGAGTTCATGGGCGATGACGCCTTCGAGCTCGCTTCGGTCAAGCAGCTGAATGAGTTCCTGGGAAATGACTACAGTCCCGTTGCCGCGGCGGCCGACTGCGAACGCATTTGGCACACCCATGTCGGCGATTTTCAACGACGGTTTCTTCATGTCCTTCTCTCGACAGACGCGTTCAACGAACTGATGGATCTCTGCGTATTGGGTTTCAGGCAGGTCTTCGGCCCCGACGCTCCGTAACGCGGCCCACTTGCCGACTTTATATTGGATTCCGATCAGGAGGATGCTACCAACGATGGCAATCGGGAGAATGCCCTCCCCGAACGCGACCATCGCCGCGGCGACGGCCACGAGGTAGAATCCCGCGAGAAGTGCACCGACGACGGCCATCCGTAGTTTGAGCCCAAAATGTTTCATATGTGTTATGTTGTAGAGGTGGTCTCGAGAGTATACTCAGTTTCGGCGCTGGCTGGTTCATCAACCCGACTCAGTCCCCGAGTGACGATTGTTCGATCGATTCTGGCTGTCAATTCTGGATGGGGTCTGCTGTTTGCGGTGAGTCGTTGCATATGTGTGTGTGATTAGTCAATCGCGGTACGTTCACGGTCAGCGAGGCTTACCGAGAGCTGCCCGTCGCTGTGAACCGAGACCACACACTCGGAGAGAACGAACTTGACCACTCCGGTAGATGACGTCGACGCTCCGTCAGCTTCGCCGAACAGCTGACTGAGCGCGAACGCATGCGCACGGTCGTAGCGGGAGGCGACTGCCGAGCGGGCATCACCGGTAACGGTCGACACAGCGTCGGTGACGGCCTCGTAGAGGGGTGTCTCATCGCCCCAGCGAGCCAGGTAGCGGCCGTGCCACGGTGCTGTCGATTCGTCGGTGGGTCTGGATTCGTCAGTCATTGTTTATTCAGGCGCTTCGGTTCGCGCCACGGCCCTTACTGAACGTTCGGTAAGTATCAATCTTTCCCTTCATCTCACGTTAGAGTAGGGGTAGCCTCGAACGTCGTGTTAACTTAAACATGATTCCACCAGACGGCGTGGGCTTGTAACCAGTTTTCCGCGGTCGGTGGATCGACGTGGCTGAAACAGTTTGAAAACGAAGAGGTTCGTCGTTCTACTTCTCTAAAGACACGTTCTACGGAGTTTCTGAAGCCGTGTTGTTCGACGCGGTAGCTATAGTTTTCGCGGCGGAGCCCACCGATCAGATCGTCGGCGTCATCGACGAGAAACAGGGCGTCTTCAACGTCGTGTTTCTCGGCCAATTCTGTGAGAAATTCTCGTGCGATCGGTATCGTGTACGTCGGAAATAGCCGTGAATGAAGGATTCTGTTTGTTTCCGGATCGACGGCAGCATACAGCCAATACTGCTCGTCATTGATCCGGATCGCCTTTTGATCGACCGCAACGCGATCCGGGCTTTCACCGCCAGCTGGCTGTAAATCAGCTTTCTGTACCCAGTTGTGAACAGCGACACGACTTCTCTTGACACCCAATTCCTCAAGAAGAATAACTGTATTCGAAAGTGATAATCCTGCGAGATGGTGGCGAATACCCTTTTCAATGATCGACCGGGGTGTCCGCTCTCGCTCCACAAACTCCAAGTCGATCCACTCGGTACACTCGGTGAGGCGGGCGATTTCTGGCATAGGCACTAGAACTTCGCTCCGCCTCTTCCTTAACTTAACACCGCGGCCTCGAACCAGGCAACATCCTTATCCACAATTTTCTATCTGCCGAATATACGGCTTAAAACCAATTCACTCGAATATATAGAGTGCATCTTATTATGCCTCTGGCAATGGCCTTTTGCAGTTAGACGAAGGGTTTAACATCTACCGAACGTTTAGTCAGTAGTATGGGTCGAGTCTCGCTCAGAAACAATCCACTACTCGCTGCGCTTCTGGGAACAGTGGTCACCGGACTTGGCCACTTCTACCTCCGGCGCTGGCTGAGAGCGCTTGGATGGCTAGGACTCACCGTTGCTGCTTCAGTTTTGTTCGTCCCCGAGTCAACGATGTCCGCGCTTAGTTCGGGTACACTAACCGATCCATTCTCGATTCTCCCGATAGTCCTGATCAGTGCCGCCAGTGCCCTTGACGCGTATCTCATCGCAAAAGTTAGAAGACGAACCGATAGATTCCAAGCAAACAATACTGTCGGGTCAACAGGGGCTGATGAATCTCCAGCTTGTCCTACCTGCGGAAAGCCGGTCGATCCTGATCTCGGATTCTGCCACTGGTGTACAACCGAATTCAACGTTGTTGACGTCTCCAAGCTGGAACGGATCGACAAAAATCAATCGAACTGACAATGGCTTCTGATTCGCCCAAACAGCACTGGAGCACCGCCGAAGAAGAGATTATGGAAGCCACCTATCGGGCACTACTTACCCACGGTTACGCCGACCTGTCGATCTCCCGAATAGCCGACGAACTCGACAAGTCGAAAGCTGCTATCTACTACCACTACGACACGAAAGACGACCTTCTGGTTGCGTTTCTTGAGTTCGCCGTCGATCGATTCGAAGAGACGACCGTTACAGAGACAGGTAATGAGCCGGCAGCGGATCTCGAGCACGTCATTGAGAAGCTCCTCCCGCTTCAGCCCGACGAGGAACAACGGCAGCTCCAAGCGGTACTAGTTGGCCTCCGGTCACAGGCCGTGACGAACGGGGTATTTCGCGAGCAATTCACGCAGATTGATGAACGATTGGCAGCCACCATTCGGGGTATCGTCGATCGTGGTATTGAGGAAGACACGTTCCGTGATGTCGACCCGTCGCGGGTCGCGGAGCATATCCTAGCGACGGTCAATGGCGCGATGTACGGTCGCGCGACGACAGACCGCAAAAGCGCCGCCGCGGCAGCACGCGTCTCGCTGGCCTCGTATATTGACTCGGAACTGAGGCGTACTGCGTGAGCACGCGCGATGTCAACGTCACCGACGGTGAGCTGCTGAAGCCGCTGGTGATACTCTCGCTTCCGATCGTCCTCTCCCAGATGGTTTAGTTTCCGTCAATCAAATGTCGGAGGATTTCGCACCGGGCAAACAGAGAGATTAAGACCTAATGTTCCCACTACGGTCAGAATTCCTTCACCTGAATCCGGAGGAGGATGTCAGAGGTCGTCTTGGCGGAACGAAAGGAACCCGCCAAGCACCGGAAGTATGGCCCACCCTACAAGAGCGAGTAATGCCACTACTGGTGTCACGAAGTTCGCCGACGAGTCTACAACGGCAGCGGGAACGGTCCCAGCATCAAGCACCTCTGCAAGCACGTAATTGAACGATGTATTCGGACCTACAAAACTTGCAAGCGTGACCCACGTTTCGGGCTCTCCGGACGTCGGACGGAAGCGAAAGAGGACTGTTTCTGTAAGATCGATAAGTACGGTCCAAAAGAGGGTTAATCCGATGTACGCTCCGAACGCTGCAGCGATCACCCGACGCGAAGTTGACAACGTCATTGAGAGTCCAGCCGCGATCCAGAGGAACGTTGTTCCATACACGATTGACATCGCTGTGAAGCCGACAAAACGAGACGCGGAGAATGACGGGAAGAAATACAGAAGAATGACACTCGCGAGGAGGGCAGCGGCTGCAATGACAGTGGCGAGCAGCGTCGTCCTGCCGACGAGCTTTCCGACGATGAGACCCGCTCGTGAGTGTGGCATGGACAGCGACAACACAGCAGTTCCCGACTCTCGTTCGCCGATAATGGCCTCGTAGCCGAGGATGATCCCTGCGAGTGGAACCAGCAGACCAACACCAGGTGCAAGGAGATCGATATACCCCTCGAACTCGGGACCGCCCAGTTGGACGAGTAAGGCTGCGAGTCCTCCAAACCCAAGGAAGAACCCAGCGAAGAGTGCCCATGCTCCCCGCTCGTGAATCGCTTTGCGCAGATCGTTTTGCGCGATCGCCTGCCAGTTCATAGGTCAGTCCTCCGGAACTGGAGGTACCCCCCAATCGCCGGCAGCAGAATCCAGCATCCCAACAGCCAGACAGCTGGTCCCCCCTGTAAATACCACGGTCCAGCGGAGCCGAGAGCTGCCCCGCTGGTGAGTTTGTTCGGACTCACGTATGTGTCCAAGACGCGTTTGTACAGCATGCTAGGCTCCGCGCCGTGGACAAAGACGGCCCAATTAGGAAGTTCGTCGCTTGCTAAGTTCAGGTATTCTAACCCTTGCAGAAAGAACCCCGTGAGCTGCGGCCATGCGACGACAAACAGGAAGAACAACCCGAACGTGAACACCGTCGCTCGGCGAAGCGACGCGGTCAACGTCGAGAGTGCGATTCCGACCGCAAGAAACGCGAATCCGAGCAGGAGGGTCGCACCCAGATAGCTCACAAGCCTGTCGAGCGCGACGCGCCCGAACGGGTATTCGATGAGTGCTGCACCACCGAGAATACCGACTGTGATCGTCACGAACAAGACGAGTCCACGTCCGACCATCTTGCCGAACACGATATCCGCTCGGGAATGTGGGAAAGACAACGTGAGCGTCAAGCGGCCCGCGGCTCGCTCTCCGACTACCGCACGGTAACCGAGCAATAGCCCGAACAAGGGAACGAGAAACAACACGATCCCGCGAATGAATCCATCGTAGTCAGTCATCGTCGGGTCTGACGTCGTCGTTGGAACGATATACCCGCCAAACACGAAAACCAAGGCGACGAACGCCGTGCCGGCCTTGCCAGTTCGGCTCCCTATCAGACCGCGGATATCCTTTCGGGCTACAGTCGACCATCCTGTCATTCACTTCTCCGTGTGTATTCGACGAACAAGTCCTCAAGCGACGCCTCTTCGGTTGTCAAGTCGAGCACCTCGACGCCTCGTTCGTCCAACGCAAGCAGTACATCCATCTTTGTGTCCTTCGCACACGTGACCGCGAGCCGGCCCTCGTCGGTGATTCCGGCTTGGTCGACCTCATCGAGTGCTTCGACCGCATCGATGTGTGAGTCTTCGAGGTTATCGGTCGCGATGAGAAGTCTCGTCTCACCGCCGGCCATATCACGCAGTCCGCCGATCGTGTCGACGGCTGCAAGTTGACCTTGGTGCATAATACCAACGCGATCGGCAACCGCTTCGATCTGTTCGAGGATGTGACTCGAAAAGAAGACAGTCGCCCCTCGCTCGTTCTCTTCGAGGATGATTTCACGCATCGACCGTGCACCCGCCGGGTCAAGTCCCGACGTCGGCTCGTCAAGAATGAGGAGGTCGGGCTCACCAACAAGTGCCATTGCGAACACCATGCGCTGTGTCATCCCTTTTGAGTAACCCTCGGCAGCACGGTCGGCTGCCTCGGTAATACCGACTCGGTCAAGCAAATTGAGTGGTTCGCCGTCGACGCCCTTGGATTCCATTGCGAACTGGACGTGCTGGCGGCCTGTGAGACCGGAGTACACACCGTACCCGTCCGGAAGGACCCCCATGTGCTTGCGCGCTTCGACGCTGTCCGTCTGACAGTCGGCGCCAAACGCCTCCAGATCTCCGGCGGTCGGACGAATGTGGTCTAGCAGCATGTTGATCAGCGTCGACTTTCCGGCGCCATTGTGGCCGAGAAAGCCGAACACTTCACCCTGTTCGATTTGTAAATCGACGCGGTCGACGGCCGTGAAAGAACCGAACCGCTTCGTAACGTCGTGTATCTGTATTGCTGGTGGCATTATCTGAGTATCCTTGATGAGGCAGTTATCAGACTACTCAACGGACCAGCCGGCAAGCTATCGTTGATGCTCATTAGTTTCGCCACCGATACACTCCGATCCCAGCCCCGACTACCACGATCATAAGGAGACCGATTGCTAGCAGCGGGGAGCCACCTTCTTGATTGCTGTCTGACTGAGATTCGATGGTGCCGATATCAACGGGGAGCGTGCTGGACACCCGCTGGCCGTTGATGGTGTACTCTACTTGAATCGGGATCTGGTCAAGATTCGACGAGGCGTTCACCGTCGCTTCGAACGTTTCGAACTCATTTGAGTCGATGTTGTCAATGAAGTATTCTTTTGTCGGCCCAACGGGCGTTACGGCATCCGTATTAGCAGCACTGATCAGAACCGAATTCACCTGTGCGGTGCCGACGTTCGCTGCCTCACCCTCGATGGTCAACGTTCCCCCACCCTGAGTGATTCCAACATCGGTTAGTGCAATCGCAGAGGTTGGCGCTGGGGAATATTTTGAGTACCGGAGACTCTGTTGGATGGTCTGTCGGTCAGTCCCGGCGGTGAACGTTGCCACAATCGTGATGTTGCCAGCTGGAATGTCGTTATCATCCAGAGTGGCATTTCTGGATCCCTCGCCCGGAACGTTCGAAATAGGGACTCTGGCAACAGTGCTTCCATCATTCACTGCACGGATCTGTACGTCTTCAAGTTCTACGTTGCCGAACTGATGAAGTTCTGTAAGGATGACCGATGAGTCGTTACGAATCCGATTGGAAACATCCAGTGTCACATCACTCGTTGCCGCATCAACGTTGACGGTATCAACTTGAGACACCGTCCGTGTCTTTCCGGACGGAGTGTCATATATAAGTGTCGCGTTGAGTGATTGCTGTCCAGACCTGGAGAACTTCACCCGATACGTGTGGCTGGTTTGGTCTCCGGATGCGATTAAAGCACTAACCCGTCGGGGATTTCTGATATCCCCATCACTATCCAGACGCAATTGGACGTTACGGAGTGATTCTGTGTTCCCATTGGCGACAGTTACGTTCACCTGCCGTGTCACTCCGACGACCGGATTAGAAACCGTGATATCTCCCGTTTGATCTGTCTTGGGTTCAGTGACAGCAATCCCCAAACTCGGGAGTTGTGGATCGCGCACATCCACGACGTATTGTGACTGGACGTTAATTACCGGTCCGGCACTCCCATACAGTTTGAGACTGATAGTTTGCTGTCCGGGGTCATTGATTGTCACTGGGACAGATACAGTCATCTGTGACCCAGGCGTCAATTGACCAAGCCCATTTAGTATGTGTTCTCGATCGCCATCAACCTCAACAACGAGATCATTAAGATTCGCTGTCCGTTGGCTATTGGGATAGTTCGAGATCGTGACCCGAAGTGAGAACGGTTCTCCCGCCGTTGGCGTCTGGGTGCTTGCAGTGATATTTGATATCGCGATTGCAGTCCCACTCGACTGAGCAGATACAACAGGGGCAGTGACGGCGAATACACTGACCACCAGCATCGAGAGGATTATAAGCGAGGCCACCCGTTCTGAGCGGGAGCAGCTGAGAGTCGTATTATTGCCTCGATTCATCATTTCCAAGAAACGGTGGCAGAAACATACCTGTGTGGTAGACATCGTATCTCGTAGCGCTCATCAGAGACGGATTTTGACATTATACTCGTAGGAAGTATTTGCTTGGAGTTACTCTTTTGCCGGACTTGAGCCAGAAGTCAGACGATATTGACGCACAATTAGACCCAAATTCAGATAGGGTCACGACCCAGCAACCGAACTGGAATCCGCATAACTAATATCTGACACGAACTTCAGACCCCTCTTCACCGAGCGAATCGATCCCACGTAGTCTGGATGAATTTGGGTGCAATTCTGGTTCAAGTCTGTCTGTAGATGTAGCGAAATTCGGCAAATAACCTTATCCGCGGGCCTTGTATTGATAGCTGCTGGAGCATAGTACAATCACAGTAGAATGGTTATCCTGTTGTTGATAGAACTGGTCCCCTGCTGGCGCAATCTCCCATGAGCGACCGATTATCCCAATCGGTTTTTGCACATCCTACAGATTCAATCCAATCATATTTTTATATTCCCGGTTGTAGTCGCACACAGATGCGTCGGGTTCTCTGGTGGTTGATTGGCGGTTCACGAGGCGGCAGCAATCGCCTTCGCATCATCCTCACACTCCACGAGACACCGATGAACGCAAATCAGCTTTCAGAGAGCTTAGAATTAGACTACAAAACAACCCGCCATCATCTTGACCTGCTCTGTGAGAACAGGGTATTAACCACGATGGGCGACGGATACGGAATGACTTATTTTCTAACTGACCAGATGGAAGAGAACCTGGACGTCCTCGAGCAAGTAGCTCGGAAAGCAGATATGAGCGAAATATTACCAACTGAATCATCATCACCAGAGGCAGGTGTGAACATGGAATCAGACGGAGAGACACAGAATGACCGGGAGTAGCATACAGATGAAATTTGATGAGACAGAGACGACCCAACGAACGGTTCTATTAGTCACTATAGCGGCGAGTGTCGCACTCGGAGTGACACTCCTTGTCTGGATGCTTTTAGAGCAACCGTTCTCGGGAGAACATCTTATTCGAAATCTGTTCATCCTGACAAAAGTGTTTGTCTCGATCTTCACCGCAACGATTCTTCTCGGAGTGGGTGTAACGTATTTTCGCATTTATCTGCGTCTTCCCAATCAGTTCACGCGGACATTGCTGCTCATCAACGTCTCGCTATTGCTGTATGCTATTTGGGCAAATCCTATCGTGTGGGTTGTTTTTGGCGTCGAGCCGACTGGGATTGGCCTATTTACTGTTCTCCCAGACATTTTTACCGCACTCGCTGCGGTCATGCTGTTACAGCAAAGCGGAATGTGATGCTCTGTTGAAGAGCGATCTTATCAGCCCGCTCGCTCGGCGGTGCCATGCGAGCGCTGAGCTGGTATCGGCAGTTCCGTGAAATTGTCCTCATGTTCGCCATCAGCAACATAGAACTGCTGTGTGAACCGCTGTAACCGTGGCTCAGCATCTATTCAACGCAGCGGCTCTGTTGAAATCCTCTGTAAGTGATATATTCTGACTCAATCGCGGTCAGTACAGGTGAAGCAACTACCGTTTGATATAGAAGTAGACTTGGTGGCGAGACCACCATCTGGTTACATTCATCGACAGCATAAAATCATATACAGCGGCCAGAAAGCATGTTATGTGTGCTTGATTTAACGAGATCCGAGACGGCATATCTGGTAACGGCTATATCTCTCGCTGTTATCGGGTTTCTCAATCTTACTCCGTTTCTTTCCTTCAGTGAGAGCCTAGCGCTCCTTTCACTTTGCGTAGTACTGTTGGCATTGAGGCGAATCGTCGATTGATACGCAGTCCTCATCGACCAGCTGTTTTAGACGAGAATGGATCTGAAGGATAAGATTTCAACAGGCCAACTCAATAAATTCCGTATCTTATTTTCACCGAGTGAAATGAAAGATTGAGCGAGAAGTTACTTAAGATTCTCACGGTAGTCATATTCAATTCCATTTTGGACTAATATATCCTCAACATCTGATAGAGTATCTGTTTCACTCTTAGACCACGTCGGCATCAATTGAACTACTCGGAGTTTTTCAGAGTCATTCTCCTGATACTGTATGATCATGTGTGGGTGACCGATCTTATTTGGTTTGGATAAGATGATCTGTTGGATTGTTCTAAGCTCAATTTTAGTTTCGTCAGAGACTTCAAAATACCTATTGTAGATATGTTTCCCTGATAATAATAAAAATCCCAAAAGTACACCGGTGACTAAGCCATTTACCGCAACTTCCCTGATAAATATACTAGTGTTAAAAACAATAGACAATATCAGGTAGAAAGCTGTCGCTGACAGAATTACTTGTAGTGTATAGCTATTTTTCAGGAGACGCTTAGCTCTAGTGAGTTTGTTACTTTCGATCTCGATATGGCCATCATGTACCACACAATTGCCCGGAAGAATTTGAAATTGATCCATAAGCAAGATTATAACAGCTGGAGCGTGTCATAGAATCCATCTCATAGCTTCTCACAGCCCGGTAGGTTTCCGCGCTCGTAGTTGGTGATGGCAATAACGAGCCGTAGGCACAGCGCAACGAACACTTCTGTTCGTGCGTGGACGCG
>NZ_SGUC01000042.1 GCF_005435165.1 Halorubrum sp. GN11_10-6_MGM
CACCACACCCGAAGATCCCCCCCCTTCGCCGCCAGTGACTGTATCGAGACATCCGGAGAGCGGGATCAGCGTGAAGGAAAGAACAACAGCGAGCATCCCTCGTCTAGTTACCATACCTCCGAATATATCTAGGAAGAATAATAAATTGTGGTATTATTATTATCCGTTTCGAGGTAGAATATTCGATTCTATCTACACGGACGAACAGGGATCGATCCGGGACATCGAGAATCCTCAATAAAGAGTAGGAATATGGATCCGATCGCAAAACACGGTTATTCTTGAGAGATTCCGTCTAATCTTCTGTGACGCCGACCTGAATACTATCTACCAGATCGACCGTGTCCTGGTCTTCGGTAAACGGACTGTCTTCGACTCCCGTTGCGTCCATCACGGCATCGTACAGATCTCCGTCTTCGGTATCAACTTCGAGGTAGATCTGCTCTACAGATCCCGACGTAACGGTGACGCTGTTTTCGAAAGCACCATTTGGTTTTTCTGAGATCTTGTTCCCATTAATGTCATAGAATTCATATATCTGCCTAACTTCTTCCTTAGTAACTGGGCCGTTAACCTCGTCGCCGAATTCGTTGAACCCGATCTGAATGTCGTGATCGTCCGGCGTGTTGTTCTCAATCTGAATGAATCCCTTATCCTGGAAACCACCATTACCGATCTCAGCGGTCTCGCCGACGGCAGTGGCCACTGCGAGGCTTAAGTCTTCGTTATACATGTTGTTCGCGCCGGCTGCCGGGAGATCAGCCACCTCGAGATCCTCCAGTTTATTGCTGGCGAAGAAAGTAGTATCGGATATATCATGAGCTGTCTTAACAGCGTCACTAGTCGGATTGGCTGATTGAAAATCACCGTCGTTGTCCCGAAAGATGTTACCGGCACTAACGCGGAGGTTGTTACCCAACCCCTCACCGACGACGACCCGCATGTCTGCCGCCGAATTCACACTACTCGAGAACGCCGCCGACGAGAAGACTGCGCCGCTCCCAGTTGCTAACGCTCCGAGTCCGACCACCATGCTGCGTCGTTTAACCATGTGGCTTCCACCTGTTTCTCCCCTGTGGGGGTATCCACTTAGTATTAGGTGACCTGAAACGATTGAAGGGCCCGCTTGAATCCCGAGACGTCCCCGGCGCCCGCTTCAAGCCGGGCTTGAGAGTGTCCACAGAGCGCGACGAACTGCCGGATAGAACCCGGATGCTTCCGAGCAGCGAAAATTCATGGGTCGCGTTATCACACGTCGATCAGCCGTGGGGGTCCGAGAGTGTCAGAATTCGATCACTCGTTGACCGCGGCGATCCCCAGCGTGACGCTCGACTCCTCGGGAAGTTCCTCGAGGGCGCCCGGTGGATCGCCGGGGATCAGGTTGACGACCATCCCGAACGTGACCGCGTCGCCGGACTCGAACGTCTCACTTGAGTCGGCCAGAATGGTCGTTCGACCCTGTTCGTCCGTCTCCGTGGACTCGTCGGCGGAGACGACCCGGAGCGTCTCCGCGACGTCGACGCTCTGCGCGTCGGGATCCTCGCCCGTCCCGGCGAACGAGAAGGCGAGCCGGTCGTACGGCACGTCGCCGTTGTTCGTCACCTCGACGAGATCCTCGAATCTCGATATCGACCGCTGATTCAGCTTCTCGATCACGATCTCGTTGACCTCGCCGTCCTCGTCGGTGCCGACGTACTCCTCGCCCGTGCGACCGGGCGTGAGCGTCAGCTCCGAGGTGACCACGATCCGGAGGTCCGCCGCGGCGGCCGTGCCCGAGAAGAACGACGCGGAGCTAACGACGGCACTGCCGAGCGCCATCGAGCCGAGGCCGAGCGCGGTCTGTCGTCGTGTGGGCATCGTGAGTCGAATTGCGCGGACGCGTTCGTACCCGGTCTTTCGTGGCTCGACGGTTTTGTATTGACGGGCTTTCCAGCGTCGGGCGGACGTCGTCCCGTTCGATGTCGCGGTTCAGCCCCACCCATACCCGCTTCAAGCCCGTCGATACCGAGATTCAGCCGGTGCTTGGGGCGGGTCAAGCGACTCAATACAAAGTGGGTGGGGGTACATGGTGTAGATATGGCTAACAGACGCAGCGTCCTGATCGGACTGGGTGGACTGGTTGCTGGCGGCGGCGCGATCCTGGGTACGGGCGCGTTCACGACCGTGACCGCGGAGCGGACGGTCAACGTCGAGACGGCGGGCGACGCCAGCGCGTTCCTCGGGCTCGCACCGGCGGCTCGCGATGGGAGCCCGCAAAATCCGTTCGTCGAACAGACGGGCGAGACGGTCGAGATAACCTTGGACAATCCAGATGGCGACGGCGGTGCCAACGCGACCGGCGTCAACGCGAACGCCCGGACCACCTTCCGGAATCTGGTGACCGTTACGAACAACGGGACACAGGACGTGACCAGTCTCACCTTGGAGTTCATTTCCGAGGGGTCCGACGACGGGAACCTGAATCTCAGCGACACGTTCCACTTCACTGCCTCGAGCACTGGTGCCGATACTACCGAGGTTTTTGAGCTACAGAATAACAGCAATATACTGGATTCGGCTGCCGATGACGATGGCACACTCACTCCGGGTGACGCGATCAATTTCGGGATCGTCGTCGATCTACTCGATGGCGGAAATGATGGTTCGCTCCCTGATGACGGGAGTTACACGCTACAGATAACCGCTGAAACCGCGGACAATAACTAGTAGCTAATAACCTTCGGGTCATCATAGCCCCGAGGGAACTCGTTCGTTCCGGGCGTCGTGGTCGACAGCCGGCGGCGGCCCGGCGTTACTGCTATACGTAGTTACGACCAACGTGGAGACGGTCGGTACCGGGATCAAAGTTCATGGGTCGAAAACGTAGCCGAGATCGTTCGCGTGGCGGGTCGAGCGGGATCGTGAGCCGCCGCAAGGTCATCGGCGTGCTCGCGACCGGCGGCATCGGAGCCGCGGCGCTGCAAAGCACTGGCGCCTTCAACACGGTCGACTCGGAACGGGACCTCAGCGTCGTGTCGACGGGAGACGACGAGGCTTTCTTACGCATTACCGGCGGACAGGCGGGCGGTTCCGACGGGGACACCGTCACGCTGTTCGAGCTGACGAACCAGTTCGACCAGCCGCTGACGACGATCTCGGCGACGGTCGTGAGTTCGGGACCGCCGATCGACCCGCAGACGATACAGACGCCTGCCGAACTCCCGCCAGGTGGGTCCGGCGACGTCCGAGCGACGGTCGATTGTGAGGCCAACGGCGCGGTCGAGATGCGGTTCGTCGCCTCCAACGCGAACCAACGCGTCGAGTTCACGCGGACCGCGCAGGTCGCGTGCGAGAAGTTCAACGTGTGTGCCCCCCGAGAGCGTCCCTCCGGGTGCGTCGTCAACGAGGTCCCGAAGAAGTCCACCGACTGTAGCCTCGTGATCGACAAGCCGAACCAGATCAGAGAGCGGATCACGGGCAACACCACGGTCGGCGGTGCCGCCGAGTTCCACTCGAAGAGCCAGATCGACCTGACGCTTAGGGGGAACTCGGAGATCCGAGAGTATCTCAAGGTAGACACGCCGAGCCAGATCGGCTTGGATCTCGGCGGCAACAGTCGCGTCCGGGGCGTCCTCAAGGTACGGAGCAAGTCACAGCTCGATCTCGACGTCTCGACGCGTGTCGGGGGCGGACTCTGCGTCGAGGACGCCGGAGAAATAAAGTTCACGCCGCGTGGCGCTACGATCGACGGCGAGGTGTCGCTGACCTCAAACGACCAAGTGACCGTCGACAGCCTGAAGAACGCGACGACCGGTCCGATCACGATCGACGCCTCCGGTCAGGTGAAGTTCGACAAGACGCGGAATTCAACGGTGAACGGGCCAGTGTCAGTGACCGCAGCCGGTCAAGTCAAGCTGGACGAGCTGGAGGCTGTCTCGACCGGTCCGATCACGGTCGACGGCAAGGGGCAGGTAGACATCGTCAGCGGGCGTGATACGACCGTCGACGGGGCCATCGAGGTCACGGACGCCGGTGGCCAGATCACGCTCGATCTGGCGGCGACCGAGATCTCCGAGGGCGTTTCGTTGGCCAACAACAGCCAGGTGAAACTGTCGCTGACGGACGGATCGACCGTCGGATCGGCCGTCGACGTGGACACCGAGAGTCAGGTGAAGATCGACCTGACGGACAGTCAGATCGAAGGCGATCTAAACGTCGTAACCAACAGTCAAGTCGAACTGGACCTGACGGACAGTCAGGTAGACGGGACGGTTACGATCGAGTCACAGAGCCAGGTCGACGTCAGACTGAAAGACTCGTCGATCGCCGGCGATCTCTCTATCTCGACGCCGAGCCAGATATCCGTCTCCGACTGTTCGGCTGTCGAAGGGACGGTCAGCCCACAGCGGGCGTGCCGATAGGACTGAGCGCCCGAAGTCGGGCGCGTCGGATTCATCCCTCTCCAGCGTCTCAAGGAGCGTGCTTCCCCGCGTTCGGAACGGGCGTCTCGACAGGGGCGACGGATCGGCTCCATCGACGAACGGGATGAGCGTTCGCTTGATCGTCTCTTGAAGAGGAGATGCGATCACGATCCCCATCAGATCACCTCGGTTCCCCTGCGCTTATGACGACGACCGCACAAAGCCGGGTACGAACCGGATGCCGCGTGACACCGACGCCACGGTCCTGATAATCGAGGACGACCGAGAGCAGGCTGGGGAGTACGCGGACTGGCTGGAGGGGTACGCGGTCCGGATCGCCGGCGACGGCGAGAGCGCGCTCGACGCGCTCGACGAAGAGGTCGACGTGATCCTCCTCGACGGCGACCTCCCCGACCCGCCGAGCGAGGAGCTCCTCGGACGGCTGCGGGCCCGCCAGATAGACAGTCAGATCGGCCTTCTCTCCGGCGTTCGAGTCGGATCTGACGTGTTCCGGCTCGACATCGACGAGTACGTTCCGCGCCCGCTGGATCGGGACGAGCTCCGCGAGACGGTCGCCCGACTGGTGGACCACGGGGCCGTGGAGAGAATCACCGATCGGTACCTCTCGCTCGTGGCGCGTCGCCGGCAGATCGAGGCCCGGCGGGACGACGAGGATCTGACGGACGACGATCGCTACCGGGAACTGACCGGCGAGATAGCCGGCAGACGCCAACAGCTGAGTTCGCTGCTCGAACGGATAGATGACCCGGCCGCGTCGGGCGACGAGAGTTCCGCGAGTTCGATCGCGGACGCTCGCTCGGGGGAACGCCCCGAGCCGAGCGGCGGCGACGACCGCCCGCTCTACCGCGTTCGGTCGGCGGAGTTCTACGGGCTCTGGCTCGTCGCCGCGCTCACGTACGGCCTCGGCGACGTCTTGTCGACCCTGTACGCCACCATCGCGGTCCCCGGCCTCATCGAAGGGAATCCCGCGGTCAACGCGCTGCTCGAGAATTTCGGGATCCCCGGGTTCCTGCTGTTGAAGCTGCTCGTGTTCTTGGTATTGATCTCCGTCAGCGTTCAGGGGGCTCGGGCCCGCGAACGCTTTTCGTACTACTGGCCGCCGGTCTTGGCGACTGCCATCGGAGTGCTGTTGACCGGATCGAATCTGCGACTGATCGTCGGGGCCTAATCCGCGTGCTACCGACGTGTGACTGTCCGGTTCAGAGCCATTTACGCAGTTTCCGTCGTAGACCGTCGATGAAGGAGACGTCGCGGTCACGGTCGCGGAATCGGAACGGTTCGAGCCCGACAGCGATCACGTACACAGTGGTGACAGCGACGATTATCACGGCATCTATCGCCGCGACTGCGACGAACGGATGGATCGCGTGTAGCGAGAGGATGACCGCTGCCGGGAGGAACTGAACGTACTGCCACTCGGAAACGGACCTGACGTACGCGCCGGTCTCCTCGGGGGCGTGGATCGTAACGGTGGTGCTGGCCGTCTCGCCGCGGTCCGCGACGAGCGAACTTTGAGCGACATCGACGCCCGTACTAGCCGCGTTCACGGTCGCGATTCGGGGAATGAATCCGTCGTTCGTGAAGTTGTACGTGTACTCCACGGACCCGCCGCGCTCGATGACGGTGGGACTCGAGCTCGGCGTCTGTGAGCTCACGATCGTGATGTCGTTCGTCCCCGACGGGATCACCATACTCGCGGTCGCGGGGACCGTGATGAGGAGGAGGATGACGAGGAGGACGAGGACCGCGCTCGTCTTACCCCCCCCCGGTCTCGCGAGCGGCCGTCGCGACCGGTCCGAGAGTTCGTTCCGCCGACCGCCTCGGCGACGAGACTGTACCCGAGGAGCAACAGCCCGACGAGAACCATCGACGATCCGACGTTTCCGTCCGCGATCCCACCCAAGCCGGGAATGCCAGAGAGCGCCGACGACGCGGCGGAGAATCCGCCCTGAAGCAACAACACCACCTGCCCGATTCGCGGGATCACCACGACGTCGCCGTTGAACTGTAAGGCGACCGCGACGATTTGGGACTCCTGGACCGGTGGCTCCGGACCGTCCTGATCGGTGAACGGGTTCGCGTCGCCCTGCGTGATGTAGCCCTGCTCGGTTTCCCCGACGACGCGGTGGGTCGTCAGACCGCCTCCCTGTAGCTCCTGAGCCTCGAACGTCACCACGTCGTCCTCAGTAACGTCGTCAGCGAGCACTGGCGGAACGGCGATAAATCCGTCACCGGGAGCCATGTTCGCCGGCTCACCGTTCATACTGCCCGTGAGGACGAACCCCAGAAGGATCGGCTGACCGAGCTGCTGTCCGACGAGCATCGCTACGACTCCCACCACCAGGAGAAGCGTTAATCCGGAGCTGAGAGCCGATCTGATATCCATGTTGTTCGCGACGTAACTGTGCGGGCAACCGGCTTATCGTAGATCAGTCGAGCATATATGTTGTTCGGCATCCTGTCCGGTCTCGCGACTGACACCGTCGCGGCAGTCACGTTTCCGCGGTTCCTCCGAACACGAGCATACCTCAATAGTCACTCAATAAGTTTATTTGTCTTGAAATTAGCAGATAGTGTGTCAGGAGATGCCACGGCATCGACAAAAGCCTCACGACGGGGAGTCAGACGCGCGGGGAAGTCGCCAAACGGCGGCCACAGGCCCGGGTGTCGGTCAGAGCCTGTCGGATCGTGACTCCAACAGTGAGTCACGGACCGCTGCCAACCGTGTGGACCGCAGAGGCCGCTTCGCGGGTCTATCGAGAAATGCCGACAACCACGGCCGACTCTCCCTCTCGGTGTCGGGCATGTGTCTCCTGTTGGCGACTAAGTTCGCGGACGCGCTCACGACGGGGATCGGACTCACGTACGTGCCCGGAGTCCACGAGTCGAACCCGGTCGTTGCTCCCATTTTTAAAGAAGTCGGCGTCACCGAGGGGCTGTTATTCGGCTCGTTCGCGATCGTCGTCGGTATCGTCGCGGTGACGGAGATCGGCGCGCTCGTGATCGCGCGACGGCGACGCAACGGCCACCTCGCGCCGGTGGTCCGCGCCGTCGGCTACGGGCTGCCGTCGCTGCTGTTCGCTTTCGTCGCGGTCCGCAACGCCGCCGTGTTGCTGGAGGCTATTGAGGTCGCGGGCGTGTTCTGATCCGGGCGAGTTCCGACGACGAGAGGCGCGTTCAGGTGGGCTTATACAGATTAGGCGAGAAATTCACGACTTTACAGTAGTTGCCGAGTCAGATTCTGCTCCGCACTGAGCAGGCTGCTATGATCAGAGCAAATAGAACCGAATCGGTCGGAGAGGCTCAAGTAGTAGAAACGTTTACTTAGTATTAAGAGCAACTCGCTGGTGTGGCGACGGCAGTCAAAGTCGACGAGGACGCGAAATCCCGTCTGGAGGAGTTACAGGCGGAGATACGGCTTCAGGCGGGGAAAAACGTCACCCAGCAGGAGCTGCTTTCGCGACTCATTAGCGACGCGTACGACTCTCGCGGCGAGGTGATCGACTCCTTCCGCTCGTCGACGCTTCCCCTGAGCGAGGAAGAGAAAGAGCGGATGCGTCAGGGCCGAGTCAGTTCCGGGGTCGAAACGGACGAGGAGGATATCGACGACATTCTCTACGGATGACGGTCCTCGTCGACACCGGCGTTCTGTACGCCGATCACGACACCGACGCGTCGAGACACGAGGAGGCGAGCGACGCGCTGGACGCAGTCTACGACGGCGAGTTCGGTGCCGCGTACGTGACCGATTACGTGTACGACGAAGCGGTCACGCTGACCCTCAAGCGAACCGGATCGTTCCCGGCGGCGAAGCGGATCGGCCGGCGGCTCCGCGGCGCGGGTCCGTTCCCGCCGGTCTACGAGATGCTTCACGTGTCGGGTGCGGGGTTTACAGACTCGGTCGAGGTGTTCGAACGCTACGACGATCAGGGGCTCAGCTTCACCGACGCGACGATCGTCTCGCTGTGCGACCGCCATGGTATCGAGGCGGTGCTGAGCTTCGACGACGACTTCGACGGTCTCGTGGATCGGATCGATCCGAGCGCGCTCTAAGAACGGCTACTCCTCGTCCGGCTCGGCCGCGCCGCGTTCCGCCTCCAACACGTCATCAGCGAACTCCCGAATCGCCCGCTTCTCCTCGGCGCTCACGTCGACCGCCTGCGCGCCTTCGATCTTGCCGTTCACGACCGCGTTCTGCTGTGGTCCCCGCACTTCGGCCGGCTGCGCTCTGACGTACTCGGCCCACCGGATCACCGGCTCGTAGCGAGGCGGTCGCTCGGGACCGCCGTCGCTTCCGGTCGAGTCCTCCTCAGGCGTTCGTAAGTCGCTCATAGCGGTCTTCGACGTCGAGTCGTTCGACCCACGTGTCGAGCCGGTCGCGGGAAAGCGTTTCCGGGAGGGTCAGAACAGCCCGGGGACGAGCACGTAGGTCAGCAGCATTCCGAACAGCCCGGCGAACAGCGCGAACAGCGCCATCGGGACGACCGCCTTGCGGAGCAGGTCGCCCTCGCGGCCGGTGATGCCGACGACGCCGCAGATGGCGGCGACGTTCAGCACTGAGACCATGTTGCCGAGGCCGCCGCCGACGTTCTGGAGGCTGACGACGATCGTCCGGGAGAGCTCGACGGTCTCGGCGGCGTTGTACTGGAGCACGCTGAAGAGGATGTTCGAGGAGGTGTTGCTCCCGGTCATGAAGGAGCCGATGGCGCCGATCCACGGCGAGATCATCGGGAGCAGGCCGCCGGCGCCGATCGCGAGCGCCCGGCTGAGCGCCTCCATCATGCCGAGGAGGCCCGCGGTGTTCGTCTGCGACTGGATCATCACCTGCGTCATGGAGACGGCGATGATCAGCGTGAGCGCGGCGGGCGCGACCTGCTCGACCGACCGACGCCACGCGGCCCCCATCTCGTCGAGGTCCATCTTGTGGATGAGCCCCGTGAGGACGGCGATGGGGATGAACGGCATCGTCCCCGGGAGGTAGAGGTACTGGAGCGTGTAGCCGAGCTCCGTGCCGAGGATCGAGTCGACGCCGACGGTGAAGCTCTGGATCCACGCGAGCACCCCGGTCCCGGCGACGGTGAGGTCGGGCCACCGGGTGACGAGCAGCGCGAGCGCGACGAGCAGGTACGGCGTCCACGCGAGCAGCACCGACATCTCCTTTTTCGGCTGGTCGCGGGAGATCTCGTCGAGGTCGAGCCCGCCGAGCCACGTGTCGCTCCACGCCGAGTCGGCGGGGAAGTCCCACTCGCGGTCGGGAACGAGGACGTCGTTGTTCGCGAGCAGGAGGCCGACGCCGAGGACGACGAACCCGGCCGCGATGTCGGGGAGCGCGGGGCCGACGACCCACGCGATGGCGAGCTGCGTCCCGCCGGTGACGGCGCCGAGCAGGAGCGCGAACGGGGCGATCGGGAGCGTGTCGCGGACGGCGCCGCCGAGGCTCCGGCCGCCGTCGGCGTCGCCGAACCAGTACGTGAGGAAGAACACGCCGAGCAGGCCCCAGAACACGTACGTCAGTCCGGTGACGACGCCGGACCAAGCGGAGACCATCGAGAGGAACTCGGTGACGCTCATCGACCCCGACAGCGCCGGTTCGATGACCGCGCCGGTGCCACCGATGACCGGAGTCCCGGCCGCGCCGAACGGCGGGTTCGGCGCGTTGAAGAAGAGGCCGAACACCGCGGCGGCCAGCGGCGGGAAGCCGAGGCCGATGAACAGCGGCGCGGCGAGCGCGCCGGGCGTCCCGAACCCGGCCGCGCCCTCGATTATCGTCATGAAGCCGAGACCGATGAGCAGCACCTGAATGCGTCTGTCCTCCTCGATCTGTCCGAAGTACCACCGGATCGTCGCGATGGCGCCGCTCCCTTCGAGGTAGTTCATCAGGAGGATGGCGCCGAAGACGATGAGGATGATGTCGACCGCCTGGAGCGCGCCGTAGACGGCCGACGCGACCAGCCAGTCGAACTCCATACGCCAGTACGTGATCCCGATCCCGCCCGCGAGCAACCAGCCGACCCCCATCGCGCGGGCGGCCGACCACCTGAGGCCGGCGAGCAGGACGAACGCGACGGCGATCGGGACGACGCCGACGAACGCCAGTGTGAGCACGTTGGTCATGGTTGAGTGTTTTGACCGTGTTTGGGCGTCTCGCAACGACCCATATGTAATTTTCTTTTTGACGATGTTATCCGAGCTGATCGATACACCGAGGCGCGGTTCGTCGCTAAAGCGGCATTACATATCGCGTACGGAGACCGAGTACGGGGAAACATCCATTACGCTGTTCCGTCAACCGCCGCGTATGACAGCCGAGTCACTCGCGACCTTCGAGTCGTCGCTCGACGAGGTCGGGGTCGAGTGCGTTCGGGCGACCGCCGGGGGGTTCGAGGAGGCGGTAGCACCGCTGCTGGAGGAGCCCGCGGTCGGCGCGCCGCTCCCTTTCGAGGGCGTCTCGCTCCCGGACGAGGTGAACACCGACCCCACCGTGGCGGACCTCGAGGCCGCGTCGACGGGCGTCACGGCCGCCGGATACGGCATCGCCGACTACGGCTCCGTGGTGATACAGGGCGGCCCCGCGGGCGAGGAGCCGGTGAGCCTCTACGCCGACGAACACGTCGCCGTCGTCGCCGCGGACGATGTCCTCTCGGACATGGGCGCCGCGTTCGACCGCCTCGCCGCGGACGTCCGCGACGGCGCGGGCCAGTCGATAATCGCGACCGGACCGAGCGCGACGGCGGACATGGGGGCGCTCGTGAAGGGGGCGCACGGGCCGATGGACGTCACCGTCGTCCTGCTGGAGGGCAGGTAGATGAGCGCCGAGAACCGACGGAAGAAGGCCGAACACATCCGACACCTCCTCGACACCGAGGGCGACAGCGTCCGGCAGAACACGCGGGTGTTCAACGAGGGACGCTACGAGTCGACCGCGGACCTCGACGACTACGAGCGACTGAAAGACGAGGCGCGGGCGATCAAGGAGGACGCGATCGAGCGGCTCCCCGAGCTGATCGACGAGGTGACCGAGGCCGTCGAGGCCAACGGCGGCACCGTGTACCTCGCCGACGACGCCGCCGACGCGAACCGATACATCACCGAGGTCGTCGACGGCCGCACCGCCGTGAAATCGAAGTCGATGACCAGCGAGGAGATCGAGGTGAACGAGGCGCTGGAGGCGGACGGCGCCGACGTCTGGGAGACCGACCTCGCCGAGTTCGTCCTCCAGATCGCCGACGAGGCCCCGTCGCACATCGTCGCACCGGCCATCCACAAGTCGCGCGAGGAGATCGCCGCGCTGTTCGACGAGGTGTTCGAGCCGGCGGACCCGCCGGAGACCGCCGAGGAGCTGACCCGGTTCGCCCGCGAGCACCTCGGCGAGAAGATCCGCGACGCCGACGTCGGGATGACCGGTGCGAACTTCGTCACGGCGGACACCGGGACGCTCGCGCTCGTGACGAGCGAGGGCAACGCCCGGAAGTGCGTTCAGGCGACGGACACCCACGTCGCGGTCGCCGGCGTCGAGAAGGTGATCCCGAGCGTCGAGGACCTCCGACCGTTCGTCGAACTCATCGGGCGGTCGGGGACGGGGCAGGACATCACCTCCTACGTCTCGCTGCTCACCCCCCCGACCGACTCCCCGACGTTCGGCGAGGAGGCGCTGGGCTCCGGCGACGAGCGCGACTTCCACCTCGTGTTGATCGACAACGGCCGGATGGAGATGCGCGACGACGAGGACCTCCGCGAGACGCTGTACTGCATCCGGTGTTCGGCGTGCGCGAACTCCTGTGCGAACTTCCAGCACGTCGGCGGTCACGCCTTCGGCGGCGAGACCTACTCCGGCGGGATCGCCACCGGCTGGGAGGCGGGCGTCCACGGCGAGGAGAGCGCCGCCGAGTTCAACGACCTCTGTACGGGGTGTAGCCGGTGCGTGAACCAGTGCCCGGTGAAGATCGACATCCCGTGGATCAACACCGTCGTCCGCGACCGGATCAACCGCGGCGAGGACGGCGACCTCGACTTCCTCGTCGAGGGGCTCACCCCGGACGAGGAGCCGGGCGGGGTCGACCTCCAGAAGCGCCTGTTCGGGAACTTCGACGCGTTGGCGCGGCTCGGGTCGGCGTTCGCGCCGGTCTCGAACTGGGTCGCGGGGACCGGCCCCGCCCGCTCGGTGCTGGAGCGGACGCTCGGCGTGGACAGCCGCCGCGAGCTCCCGCGGTTCGAGCGCGAGTCGCTCGTCGACTGGTTCGCCGACCGGGGGCCCCGGGTCGACCCCGACGCCGCACGCGAGCGTGTGACGCTGTACCCCGACGCGTACACGAACTACGTGCGCACCGAGCGGGGGAAGGCGGCCGTCCGCGTCCTCGAAGCGCTCGACGTCCACGTCGACGTGCCGGCGGCCGGCGAGAGCGGGCGCGCGCCGCTGTCGCAGGGCATGATCGCGACCGCGCGGTCGAACGCCGAGGCCGTGTACGACGCGCTCGCGCCCGCCGTCGCGGCGGGCCGCGACGTCGTCGTGATCGAGCCGTCCGACCTCGCGATGTTCCGCCGCGAGTACGAACGGCTCCTCGACGGCGACGAGTACGAGGCGCTGGAGGGGCACAGCTACGAGCTCTTCGAGTACGTGTACGGCCTGCTGGAGAACGGCGCGGAGATCGACGCGCTCCCCGACGGCGACGGCGAGCGGGTCGCCTACCACAGCCACTGTCAGCAGCGCACGCTGGACCTGGAGCCGTACACCACGGCGGTCCTCGACGACGCCGGGTTCGACGTGGCGACTTCGGACGTGGAGTGTTGCGGGATGGCGGGCAGCTTCGGCTACAAGTCGGAGTACTACGACCTCAGCGTCGACGTCGGCGAGACGCTCGCGGACCAGTTCACGACGGACGACACCGCGGACCGGACCGTCGTCGCCAGCGGCACGTCCTGTCTCGAACAGCTCGACGCGCTGCTCACCCGGCGGCCCGCTCATCCGATCCGGCTCCTCGACGCGCGGCGGTAGCCGACGCGTCGGGTTCAGGTGGGCTTATATGGCCCCCGAACGGACTCGCGGGCATGGACGACCACTCGCACGAGCCCGATCCGGACAAGCGCGTGACCGCCCCGATGCAGGAGTTCGGCAGCCGCGAGGTCGGCATCGGCGCGGCCGTCACGCTCGTCGGCCTGCTGATCGCGTACGCGGTGCCGTTCCTCGCCACCTTGTAAACTACCTCACCCTACTTCACTCACCTCATAAGAGGCTCGCTCGTTGAGGGTGGGGCTTTGATGTGGACTCCCGGCAATCAGTCGCCAGCAATGCGCTGGTAACTCTCGCCGTTCAACATTCCACCATTCACACGCACGTCTACTGGTGCGTCTCCGTCCCCGACTTGGGCGAGGAACGGAGTCTATGTTGTCGCTTTCGACCGTATCGTGTCCCGATGTTCTTCGCGGCGTTGTAGTCCGCGTTCACTTCGTACCCGCACTTCTGGCAACAGAACACTTCTCCCTGCCGGTTGTCCTCATGTGTGAATCCGCAATCTGTCCGAGAACAGCGTTGAGACGTGTGGTTCGGCTTGACCTGCTCCACGGAGACACCGCGTTCCGGAGCTTTGTACTCAACGTACTCGAATAGGCGTCGGAACGCCCATACGTGGTGCCACTTCGCGTGTGGAAGCCGCTCTCGAATATCGGTCAACTCCTCGAACACGATCACGTCACACTCGTGTTCGACAGCCTCCGTAACGATCTCGTTAGCGACGGTGTGAATGTACTGTTTCCGCCATGCTTTCTCTCGCTTTCCGAGGCGAAGCAGGGCGTTGTGTGCGGCTTGCGTGCCGCGCTGTTGCATCTCACCACGTCGCTCCTCGAACTCACGGCACCAGTGGTCGTAGTCGTCTCCATGCCAGAAGCGTCCGGTGGAGGCGACGGCGAGACTGTTGACGCCGAGGTCGATACCGAGGACCGTTTGGTGCTCAGTATCTTCTGAAACCTCAGACGGTTCGTCGTCTCCTTCAGAGTCGTACTTCCGGGTGGTGATATGGAAGTAGAACTCGTCGTCCACTGCGTCGTACTGTAGCGTGCTCGCTCGGAACTCGAACTCTTCGGACAACACGTACCGTTCGTACGGCGTGGGACTATCCGAGGGAAGTTCAAACGCACACTCAACACGCCCGTTGACCGTCGAGAGCGAGACTTTGTTCCGGTAGAACGTCGCGCTCCGCTTGTCGTAGAGCATGCTCCACGACGTGAACTCCGGTTGACTCACTCGTTTACCGCTTTTCCATCGCTCAACACAGCCTTTGACAGCTTGAACGCCGCGTCGAATGGCTTCTTGAACGAGGTTCGCGGTGAGATCGGTCTCCTCACGGAGCTCGTCGTAGAGCGCGTCCCGTGCGGTTGTGTTCGCCGTGACGCACTCGGTGTAGGAGCGGTCGGACCAACAGAACTCAGTGGCACGGTTGGCGCAGTGACGGAATTGCCGGGCGGATTCGTGGAGGTCGTCGCGTCGCTCGTCGGGAACGGCGAGTTTGACAGGGGCAGTACGTCGGACCTCCATATTTCAGATGTAGTGGTAACTGTTCTTAACTATTCGGGAGTCAGGCGGTTGCAGTATGCCGGTTGTGTCGTACCATGTCGGTTTCCTCTCCGGCCTACTCGCTCACTCCGTTCGCTCCTTGAGGCCGGAGGCTCCACCTCGATAATGCGGAAACTTCCGCCCAGCTAGTCGCGGATCGGTTATCGCAGATTAGTTATCGCGGATCAGTTGTCGCAGGTCAGTTGTCGCGAATTGGCTATCGCGGACCAGTTATCGCGAATCAGTTATCCCAGGTCAGCTATCGCGGGTACCAGGCGAGCGGGTGGTCCGCGGTGAGTTCGAGCGAGACCGGCTCGTCGAGGTCGAACTCCTCGACGTGGTTGTGGAGGCAGTGGACCGCCTCGCCCGAGTCGAGCTCGACCCGGTAGACGAACGAGGGGCCGACGTACTGCCGCGAGGTGACGACGCCGTCGGCGATCTCGGGGCTGGCGGGCGTGGCGCGGAGGTCGTCGGGGCGGACCAAGACGTCGACGGGCGCGCCGTCGTAGACGGTGTCGTACCCCTCCAGCGTCACGGCGTCGAACCGCCCGATCCCGGTGTCGACCTTCCCGTCGCGGAGCTCACCTTCGAGGAACGACGCCCGGCCGAGGAAGGAGGCGACGAACTTCGACTCCGGGCGCTCGAAGACGGACTCGGGGCGACCGACCTGCTCGATCTGCCCGTCGTTCATGACGGCGACGCGGTCGGAGATGGAGAGTGCCTCCTCCTGATCGTGGGTGACCGAGACCGCGGTGACGCCCGCCTCCTTCAGGATGCGGCGGACCTCCTCGCGCATCTCCACTCGGAGGCGCACGTCGAGGTTCGAGAACGGCTCGTCCAAGAGGAGCACCTCCGGCTCCGGGGCAAGCGAGCGAGCGAGCGCCACGCGCTGTTTCTGCCCGCCGGAGAGCTGGTCGGGCGTCTTCTCGCCGTGGTCGGTCATCTCGACCAGTTCGAGCAGCTCGTCGACGCGCGCCTCGCCTTCGGCGGCATCGCCGTCGGGCAGCCCGAACGCGATGTTCTCGCGGACGGTGAGGTGGGGAAACAGCGCGAAGTTCTGGAAGACGATGCCCACGTCGCGTCGCTCCGGCGGGACGAACGCGCCGTCGCCGGCGACGACCTCGTCGCCGAGGGCGATCTCGCCCTCGGTCGGCTCTTCGAGGCCGGCGATGGTGCGCAGCGTCGTCGTCTTCCCGCACCCGGAGGGGCCGAGGAACGTCAGCAGCTCGCCGGAGCGCACGTCGAGCGAGACGTCGTCGACGGCGGTCTCGGGGCCGAACGCCTTCGTGACGTCCGACAGCGAGAGGACGGTGTCGGCGGCGGCGTTCGACTCGTCGTCGGAAGCGGCGCTCGCTCGGTGTTCGGCCGCCGAGTCGTCCGATCCCTCGGTCGTCGCGTCCTCCGACTCGACCGAGCGCGTCGTGCCGACTGGTTCCGTGGATGCCATCGATTGGGGGCGGGCGCCGGAGCGACCGGCGTCCCGCGGTTGCCGCCACATACTTTAGGAGTGCCTAAAAGCGTATCGCTCGCTCTCGCGGCGTCGAAACCGCGCGATCGCGAGGCCGAGAAGCGTCGAAGCCGGCGCGGGCGCCCCGCCGCGACGCCTCAGGCCAGTTCCCGCTCGATCACGTCGCGGTGATCGCGGACCGCGTCGGCGGAGAGCGAGACAGACTCGCCGCCGACCGAAAGCGAAAGCGTGCCGTCGGTCGTCACGTCGCCGATCCGGAAGACGGGGAGGTCGCCCGCGGCGGCCGCGACGGCCCCCGGGTCTGTCGTCTGGACGAGGAGACGCCCGGGCGTCTCGTCGAAGGCCGCGACGCGGTCGGGCAGGGTCGCGTCGACGCCGGCGTCGTCGGTGACGAGTTCGGCGAGCGCGACCGCCAGCCCGCCCTCGCTCACGTCGTGGGCCGCGAGCGTCGACTCGTGTCGGGCGGCCGCGGCCAGCGACGCGACGAGGCCGTCGAGGTCGTCGGCCGCGCCGGAGTCGTCGGGGAGCGTCGGGAACCGGTCGCTCCCGCCGGTGTGCGCGAGGTACTCGGAGCCGCCGAGCGCGTCGCCGCCGGCACCGACGAGCAGGAGCTCGGAGTCGCCCGCGCGCTCGGCGTCGAGCGCGGCCGGCGGCGCGTCGTACCCTCGCCTCGTCCCGAGTACGGCGAGCGTCGGCGTCGGGGGGATCGGCCCCTCGACGCTGTCGTTGTACAGCGAGACGTTGCCGCCGACGACCGGCGTGTCGAGCGCGGAACAGGCGTCCGCGAGGCCGTCGACGATCCCCTCGAACGCGCCGTACACGTCGGGCTTCTCCGGGTTGCCGCCGTTAAGGCAGTCGACCGCCGCCAGCGGCACGGCGCCGGTCGCGGCGAGGTTCGTCGCGTTCTCCAGCGCCACGGCGCGGGCGCCCTCGTACGGCGCGACCGCGGTCCACTTCGGGTTCGCGCCGGAGGCGAGCGCGAGGCCGACGCCGTCCGCGGCGGCGGCGGATTCCTCCTCGCCCTCGGTCTCCCGGATCGCGAGCAGCGCGGCGTCGTCGCCGGGCTTCACCGCGGTCCGCGTGCCGACCTCGTGGTCGTACTGGCGGTACACCCAGCGCTTGCTCGCGGTCGAAGGGGCGGCGAGGACGGCCGCGACGGCCTCGTCGAGCGGGGGCTCGTCGTCGGGGAGATCCCGGTCGGGCTCGCTCGGCGGCTCGCTCGGGAGGTCGTTCATCGGCGCGCCGTCGGCGAGGAACTCGGCGGGCGCGTCGACGACCGCTTCCGGTTCCTCGGCGTCGCCCGCGAACTCGCAGACGTAGTTGCCGTCGGTCACCTCGCCGATGACGGAGCAGCCGAGGTCGAACCGCTCGGCGAGCGCCGCGACGCGGTCGACGTCGTCGGGGGCGACCTCGTAACACATCCGCTCTTGGCTCTCGGCGAGCAGGATCTCGGTGGCGTTCATCTTCGGCTCGCGCTGGTGGACGCGGTCGAGGTCGATGCGAGCGCCGAGCCCGCCCTTCGCGACGAGCTCGGAGGAGGCGCCGCCGAGGCCGGCCGCGCCGAGGTCGCGGGCCGACAGCACGAGCCCCTCGTCGATCAGGGCCTCGTTACACTCGATCAGGCGCTTCTCGGCGTAGGGGTCGCCCACCTGAACCGCGGGGCGGTCCTCCGTCTCGGCGTCCTCGGCGAGGTCCTCGCTGGCGAAGGAGGCGCCGCCGAGCCCGTCGCGGCCGGTGCCGTTGCCGACGAGGACGAGCTTGTTCCCCGGCTCCTGCGCGGTGGCCGTGACCAGTCGGTCCTCGTTCGTCACCCCGACGCAGGCGACGTTGACGAGGGGGTTCCCCTCGTAGCCGCCGTGGAAGGCGACGCTGCCGCCGACCGTCGGGACGCCGATGCAGTTGCCGTAGTGGGAGATCCCCTCGACGACGCCCTCGAAGAGGTAGCGGGAGCGCTCGCGGTCGAAGCCGCCGAAGTACAGCGAGTCGAGCAGGCCGATCGGGTACGCGCCCATGCTCATCGTGTCGCGGACGATGCCGCCGACGCCCGTCGCCGCGCCGTCGAACGGGTCGACGAAGGAGGGGTGGTTGTGGCTCTCGACGCCGAAGGTGACGTAGGTGTCGCCGTAGTCGTCGGCGTCGCGCTCGGCCGCGGGGGCGTCCGCCGCCTCGGGGGTCGGCAGCGCGAGGACCGCGGCGTCGTCGCCGGGGCCGACCACGACCTGGTCGCCCTCGCTGTCGAACGCCGACAGGAGGGGTCGCGAGGAGCGGTACGCGCAGTGCTCGCTCCAGAGGTTCTCGAACAGCGCGGCCTCGGCCGCCGTGGGCTCCCGACCGAACTCCGCGGTCACGAGCTCGCGGTCCGCATCGGACAGACTCATTCACTTACGTGGTTACCGAGCCGGGTCTAATGCTTTTCTATACGCACGTTCGTGGTGATCGAGACGCCCGCGACGCCGACGCGACCGGATTCGATCCGCGGTGCCGTTGCGGTGGCGCTGCGGTGTCGCTGCGGTGTCGCTGCGGTGGCGCGTGCCGGTGAGCGCCGCAGGGCGGCGCGAACAGCGAGAGACCGCAGGTCTCTCCGGCAGCCGGACGTGGTCCGGCGACCGCACCGCGCGAGGGAGTCGCGAACGGAGTGAGCGACGAGGTTGGAGAGGCGTGAGGTGCGGGACGGAGCAGTGCGGGGCGGGACTCGAAGGGGCAGTCACCGGCGGCTTCGCCGCCGGTTGCCCGTGGCGCGTCGCGCCTCGCGACTGGGGCTTCGGCGACATTCACCGTCGATCCGCGATCGATTATTTACAAGCGATCGGCCCGAGATCTCGAAACTGCTTATAACAGAACGGCCACGGCTCCGTAGACGACGGCGGTCGCCACAACGCCGATCCCCACCGCCTTCGCGTTGAGCCGGACGGCCTTCTTCCGGTCGGCGGCGAGCGCCGCCTCGTTCTGGATCTCGTTCGCTCCGTCGCCCACGTCGAAGACGCCCATGCCGGCGAAGCCGATACAGAAGCGCTCGCGGTACTGTAACGCGCCCATCGCGGCGCCGTACAGCGGGAGCACGGCGGCGATCAGCGCCCAGCGCGGCCACGAGAGCGTGACGACCGCCGCGACGAACGCCGCCGCGACCGCCAGCGACCCGACGCCGAGGAGGAGCCGCCGTCGCTGCTGGGTCGGTCCGATGTTACACACGCCCGGTTGGTACTCCATACCGTCGGTGAGGCGCGCGCGAGTAAAAGCCCTCCTGACGGCGGGCCTCGGCCGGGCTCGCCGCGGTGGCAACCCTGAAATGCGCGCCGCGCGACGTGGTCGTGTGAAACGGATCCAGCTCGGCAACACCGTCTTCGAGGGCGAAAACGACGTGTACCTGCTCGACGGCGAGACGACG
This sequence comes from Halorubrum sp. GN11_10-6_MGM, assembly GCF_005435165.1. Classification (GTDB taxonomy): domain Archaea; phylum Halobacteriota; class Halobacteria; order Halobacteriales; family Haloferacaceae; genus Halorubrum. The sequence goes on from NZ_SGUC01000042.1 coordinate 19,821, forward strand.
GCGCTCGTCGACACCGGCGTCGCGCTCCCCGAGGTCCGCGAGGAGTTGGTCGACGGCCTCGCCGAGTTCGGGCTCGCGTTCGCCGACGTCGACGCGGTCGTCCTCACCCACTGGCACCCGGACCACGCGGGGCTCACCGGCGAGGTTCAGGCGGCGGGCGGCGCCGACGTGTACGTCCACGAGGCCGACGCCGAGCTCGTCGACGGGAGCGAGACGCCGCTGTTCGCCGACTCCGACCTCCAGCGCGAGACGTTCGAGCGGTGGGGGATGCCCGCGGCCGACCGGGAGCGCCTGACCGACTTCTTCGCGGCGGTGAGCGCGGACCTCTCCGGCGAGCCCGCAGACGTGACGACGTTCGGCGACGGCGACGCGATCGAGGCGGGCGGCGTCGAGCTCGAAGCCCTCCATCTGCCGGGGCACACCGCCGGGCTCTCGGGGTTCGCGTTCGACCCGCGGACGGTGCCCGACCACGATCCCGTGGCGGGCGCGGACGCGACGGAGGAGGCCTTCACCGGCGACGCGCTGCTCCCGAAGTACACTCCCAACGTCGGCGGCGCGGACGTGCGCGTCGAGGGGGCGCTCGCCGCCTACGCCGAGAGCCTCGCCCGGATCGTCGAGCGCGACTTCGACGCCGCCCATCCCGGCCACCGCTGGCGGATCGACGACCCGAGCCGGCGCGCGGCGACGATCCTCGACCACCACCGCCACCGGACGCGCCGGGTGATAGAGGTCCTCGACGGCCGCGAGACCGCCACCGCGTGGGAGGTGTCCGCCGCGCTGTTCGGATCGCTGGAGGGTATCCACGTCCTCCACGGCCCCGGCGAGGCGTTCTCGCACCTCGACCACCTCGCGGCCGCCGGCGTCGTCGAGCGCGACGGGACCGCGTACCGGCTCGTCGACCCAGACCCCGACGTCGACCCGCTGTTCCCGACCACGCCGCTCGACGACCTCGTGGACGGGAGCGAGGACGCGTAGCGGACCGGTCGCTCGCGCCGGGCTCTCCTCCGGCGAAAGCTATTCACGGCGGCCGACGTATTCGGGGACGTGAAGCGGGACGCCCTCGCTGCGGTCGCCGTCGCCCTCCTCGCTCTCGTCGCGCTCGGCGTCGCGGCCGCGACGCTGGACACCGCCGTCGACGTCGGCAGCGGCGGGTTCGGCGGCGGGGGCGGGGCGGCCCCGAGCGTCGGCGAGGACGCCGGTGACCCGGGAGTCCTCACCTCGTCCGGCGAGGCGGGGTCGGTGTCCGTCCCGGGGATCTGTCTCCCCTTCCTCCGGGAGCCGCCGGCCGTGGTCGCGCTCGTCGTCGGACTGGCGCTGCTCGCGGGGATCACCTATCGCGACACCGCGTCGCCGTTCGCGAGCGCGGCCGTCGCCGGCGTGCTCGGCGTCCCGATCGGGGCCCTCTTCTGGATACTGTCGACGTGCCGATCGGTCGAACGGAGCCTCAGGGCGTCGCTCGGTCTCGGCGGCAACGGGACGGGGCTGTTC
>NZ_SGUC01000043.1 GCF_005435165.1 Halorubrum sp. GN11_10-6_MGM
GGGATGGTCTCCTGATCGGAGACCATCCCTCAGGAATCCACTTGCTCGCCTGTTGCATCGATCTACGATACCTCTCAAACGGCTCCTACGAGAGAGTACCGAAATCGATCTCGGGCTAAACACATACTGGATCCGAAGGCCGACCTCCTTGACCGGTACGAGTCAATGGTTGAAACACAGATTGACACCGTTAACGAGATAGATGATAAAGCAGCGACTACGATGCGTGTCCTCGCACTTATTGTTGGAGCACTGCTCTCGATTTTTATTTTCTTCGGCGGAGAACAGTCGTCGATTGCGTTCTCGTCGACAACTCTCATTCCCATCTTATGGGTCGGGATCGGTATTGTTGGCTTGTTAGCTTCCTTCGCGTTCTGTATCCACACGTATCTCAGCAGTCGGATGCTGTTTGGTCCCAAGGCAGTGCTTGGTGAGGTCCTCTCTTCGCATCGCGTCGGGTCAGAAGACTATCAGAACGTACTCTTACGAGGGTTTGCTACAGCGATTGATACAAATAAGGAAGTAATTCGTGTTAATTCCAGACGTTTTAAACGAGCATTGCTCGCGTTCTGGATCGGTGTTGTGGGACTCGGTTCAGGCTTCGGGTTTCTCGTGTTTGAGCTCGCCATGAGCGTCGATGTTCTGCTATCGGTTCCCGTTGTAGTGGTGATCGGTTACTACGCTAACTACATTATCCGAGAAAAATACATGATTGTTCCGCACGAAGGGTGAATCATGACTGATACCAAAAAGGAAGGCGACGATGTCGAATTCGTTCGCCTCGCGGACACTGAGGCGACGACGACTGACGACGACGGGAATCCAAGAGCTAAGATGGAGGCATTAAGCAAGGGTGGCGAGAAGGATCCGGAAGAGGACGGATCTACCAACGAGAAGTAGACAGCATACGGCTGTCACGGTGAATAGTTGGATCGAATACAATAGGAAGAAATTCGTCGTATAACTGCTGTACAGTTGTCTTAGCCGATCAGATCGCCCGTTCCGCGACCCCGGCGTAGATCCGGTAACAGCGGTCGAGGACGTCGAGGCTCGCGCTCTCGGTGTCGGTGTGCGCCTCGCCCGGTTCGGATGCGCCGCAGACCAGACACTCCGTCCCGGCCTGCGCGAGCCACCCCGCGTCGGTCGCGTGCGGCTTGGTGACGTGTTCCGGCGCGTCGAGGCCGAGTTCGTCGTGGACCCCGCGGACGACGTCGAGCGCGGCGTCGGCGAACGCGGCGTCGCCGCAGGCCATCGGCGGGAGGTCCTGATCGACGACGAGTTCGACGCCCGGCGTCGCGTCGGCGACGCCTTCGAGGTCGGCGCGGCCGCCCGGCACGGTGCGCTCGTCGACCGTCGCCTCGCAGCGCTCGGGGATGACGTTCCACGTCTCGCCGCCGTCGACGATCGTGACCGCGAGCGACCCCGACACGTCGTTGCCGAGGACGGTCGCCTCCGGGACGTCGAGGTCGCGGACCCCGTCGATCGCGTCGCAGGCGCGGTAGATGGCGTTCTCGCCGGCCTCGGGCTCGGAGGCGTGCGCGGCCTCCCCGCGGGCGACGAGGCGCGATCCGCGTCGCCCGCGGTGGGCGACGACGACGTCCGTGACGCCCGGTTTAGAATAGTTCGTCGACCCCTCAGCGACGAGCGCGCGGTCCGGCGCGAACCCGGCGTCGATCGCGTGGCGCGCGCCGTCGCCGCCGACCTCCTCGCCGACGAACGACGCGAAGATCAGCTCGCGGCCCGCGGGCGGCGTCGCGTCCCGGAAGGCGACCATCGCGGCCGCGACCGACCCCTTCATGTCGGCGGTCCCGCGGCCGTAGATCCGGCCGTCGCGTCGCTCGACGACGTACTCGCCGTCAAGCCCGTCACCTGTCGTCTGCTCTGGCGCCGGGGGGACGACGTCGTGGTGGCCGACCAGCGCGAGGGAGTCGGCGTCCGGGTCGTCCGTCGCGCCCGCGAACGCGAGGACGTTGCCGGCGCCGTCGCGCTCGACGGTCGCGTCGGTCTCCGCGCGCAGCCACTCCTCGATCGCGTCGCCCGCGGCCGCCTCGTCCTCGTGGGAGGGGATCGAGACGAGCCGCTCGGTCAGGTCCGCGAGTTCGTCCATACGACCCGTGTCGCGCGTCTCCCAATAAGCGCGTCCCTCGCGGCGATCGAGAAGCGAAGTCGGCGCGGGGGTCGCGGTCCGGAGGGCGACCGAGGGTCCGCCCCGCCTCAGGTCGTGAACAGCTCGGTGTCGTCCGGCACCGCGAACAGCCCGAGACGGACCCCGGCGTCGAGCCAGCCGTAGCCGTACGAGTACGAGGCGAGCGCGTTCACGGGATCGCCGTCGGCCCGGAAGTGGCGGCCGTCGTCGAGGTACGACTCGGCCATCTCGGTCACGTCGGCCGCGGCCTCGCCGAGCGGCGTGTCGGTCGGGGGGCGCGGCTCCGCGACGGCGAGCGCGTCGGCGAGCATCCGCTCGTAGCGGTCCGTCTTCTCCTCTAGGTCGGCGGGCATGGGCGACGGTTCCCGCGAGCGAACAAAAAGGCCGTCGGGGGACGGCGGCGCCGAGAGAGCGAAGTTTATCACCGGCGCGGCCGCGACACGAAACGATGTCCTCCGACGGATCAGCAGATCCCGATCTCGGCCCGTCGTCCCCCGTGGCTCCGACCGGTCGCGGTGCCCTCGCGCTCGTGGTCGCGACCAACCTCCTCCCGCTCGCCGGCGTGGTCGCGTTCGACTGGCGGGTCGGCGAGCTGCTCGCGCTCTACTGGATCGAGGTGGCCGTGATGGTCCTCGCGTACAGCGGCGCCGCGCTGTTCGCCGAGCGACCAATCGACCTGGAGGACCGTTCCTTCTACGTCGTCGGCTACTCGGAGGACACGGAACTCGACGAGGAGCGATGGGGGACCGACCCCGAGCCGATCCACCTCGTCTCGTGGCTCCCGCCGGTGTACCGCCGGAACGTCGGCGTCGTCGTCCGCTCTCTCGGCGTCTTCGCGTTCCTCGCGTTCCCGCTGTTCGGAGTCGGATGGGACGCGCTCTCGTACCTCACGCCCACCGTGGCGCTGGCGACGCTCGGCGTCTGCGGCGCGCAGGTCGCGGAGGTCCGCCGGGAGTTCTTCGCCGAGCGCGCCTACGAGGAGCGGTCGCCGTACATGGTCGTCGAGGCGGCCCAGCGGGTCGTCTTCTTCTACTTGGCCGTGGGGATGCTGACGGTGGTTCCGGTCACGCTCGGGATCTTCGCGATCGAGGCGGCCCTCGCTCCGGGGCTGATCGACCGGCTCGCCGAGGCGTTCGGGGCCGGGGCCGTCCTCGTCCCCTACCTCCTCCCGATCGCGCTGGCCAAGGCGACCGTGGAGTGGAGCCGGCGGCGAGCGTTCCGCGAGGACGACCCGGACGGGATCGCGACGTGGTTCACCGGCGAGGACCCGCGCCGCGAGTGGAAGAAGGAGGAGGAGTCCGCCGGAGACGGGTGACCGGCGCGCGGCGACGGAAGCGCAACGCCGATACGCCCGGCCGCGAAACGGGGGAGCATGTACGAGGCCGTTCACGCCTACCCGGACGGGGAGGCGACCGTCGCGCGCCACGCCGCGACCGCCGCCCGACACGGCTACGACGGGATCGTGGTGCGGTCGCGGGACGCGCTGGACGCGGCCGGGGACGAGGCCGACGGAGGGGCCGTGCGGAGCGGCGCCGAGACGCGGTCGAGTCCGGTTCGGGACCCGACCGCGCTGAGCGAGGAGCACGGCGTCGACGTCGTCGACGCGGTCGAGATCGACGCCGACGACCCGACGAGCGCCTCGGGGGCGGTCGGGAACTACCGCTCCGACCGGACCGTGGTCTGCGTCGTCGGGGGCGACGACGCCCTGAACCGGTTCGCGGTCGAGCAGTCCCGCGTGGACATCCTCGTCCGACCGATGGCGGGCGGCGGCGACGTCAACCACGTCCTCGCGAAGGCGGCGCGCGACAACGGCGTTCGCGTCGAGTTCGACTTCGGTCCGGTTCTTCGCGAGACCGGCGGGAAGCGGGTCCGAGCGCTCTCGGACCTCCGGAAGCTCCGCGAGATCGTCTCCCACTACGACGCGCCGTACGTCGTGAGCGCGAACGCGCGCTCGCACCTCGAACTCCGGGCGCCCCGCGAGCTGGTCGCGGTCGGCGAGGCGATCGGGTTCGACGCCGAGGCCGTCCGCGAGGGGCTCCGCGCGTGGGGCGACCTCGTCGACCGCAACCGCGACCGCCGCTCCGAGGCCTTCATAGAGCCGGGGGTCCGACGTGGGAAGCATGAAGAAGACGGTTGCTGAACACGCCGAGCGGTTCTCCGAGAAGGCGGCCGCGTACGACGACTCGAAGAGCGACGAGTACCACGCCTGCGCGAGCCTCGTGATCGACCACGCGGCGCCCGAGTCCGACGACGTGGTCCTCGATCTGGGGGCCGGGACGGGCGCCATCGCGCTCGCGGTCACCGCGGACGCCGAGCGCGTGCTCGCCCGGGACGTTAGCGAGGGGATGATGGACGAGGGGCGCCGGAAGGCCGCGGATCGCGGGCTCGACAACGTCGAGTTCGCGTACGGCGAGTTCCGAGAGCCCGAACTCGACCCGGACCAGCGGGTCGACGTCGTCACCTCGAACTTCGCGCTCCACCACCTCGCCGACGACGAGAAGCGCGAGGCGATCCGGGTGATGGCCGAGACCGGCGCGCGCCGGATCGTCCTCGGCGACGTGGCGTTCTTCGAGGAGCCGGACCCCGACGCGCCGTTCTACAGTCCCGAGGTCGACGACCCCGCGACGGTCGGGACGCTCGTCGAGGCGTTCACGGCGGAGGGGTTTGCGGTGACCGCCGTCGAGCGCGTCCACGACCAAGTGGCGGTGATCGTCGCGGAGCGGCTCCGCGAGCTGCCGGCGTGATATCTCCGTGAAACACCTCCCCAAACACCTCCGACCGCGCTGGCGGTACGTCGCGGTCGGGATCGAGACGTGGACCGACGCCGAGGTCGGGCGGCGCGCGTTCCAGCGCGCGCTGTGGTACAGCGCCGGCAACCTCCTCGGCGACGCCGGGAGCGCCGACGCCGACCTCACGCTGCTGTCGTTCTCGCACGCGGACGGGACCGGGGAGGCGGTCGTCCGCGTCAGGCACGGCCACGTCGACGCCGCGCGCGCCGCGATCGCCTGCGTGAGCGAGGTCGACGGCGAGCCGGTCGGAATCCTCGTCAGGGGGATTTCGGGGACGGTGCGTGCCTGTGAGGAAAGATATATGGGTCGCGCGACCGCCAGTTCGACACAGCGAGACGTCGCGTTCGAGGGCGCCGAACGGGCCGCGACCGTGCGCGGAGACGCGTGCGACGTCCGGACCGAGTCGGGCCGCGTCGGCGCGATGACGTTCGACACCGAGTGATATCATGCAGGGACAATCCCAACAGCAGGCGTACGACCGCGGCATCACTATCTTCTCACCGGACGGTCGACTCTACCAGGTCGAGTACGCCCGGGAGGCGGTGAAGCGAGGGACGGCGAGCGTCGGGATCCGCGCCGAGGACGGGGTCGTCCTCGCGGCCGACAAGCGCGCCCGCTCCCCCCTCATGGAGCCGGAGAGCATCGAGAAGCTCCACAAGGCCGACGACCACGTCGGCGTCGCGAGCGCGGGCCACGTCGCCGACGCCCGCCAGCTCATCGACTTCGCGCGCCGACAGGCGCAGATCAACCAGCTCCGCTACGGCGAGCCGGTCGGTATCGAGACGCTGACGAAGAACATCACCGACCACATCCAGCAGTACACGCAGGTCGGCGGCGCGCGCCCGTTCGGCGTCGCGCTCATCGTCGGCGGCATCGAGAACGGCGAGCCGCGCCTGTTCGAGACCGACCCCTCGGGCACCCCCTACGAGTGGCAGGCGCTGTCGATCGGCTCGGACCGCAGCGACCTCCGCGACTACCTCGAGGCGGAGTACGAGGAGGGAATCACCACGGACGAGGCGGTCGGGCTCGCGCTCGACACCCTCGCGCAGTCGAACGACGGCGAGCTGTCGCCCGACGGCGTCGGCGTCGCGACGATCACCGTCGACGAACCCGAGTACACGGAGCGCCCGGCCGACGAGATCGAGTCGATCCTCGACGAGCGCGACCTGCTCGCGACCGACGAGGACGAAACGGACGACGCCGAGAGCGACGAGTAGTAGCGTTCTTTTCGCCCGGCCGCCGGCGACGCCCCGCCGCCGGTCGGGAGAGTTATGCCGTCGGAGGCTGACCGAGGAGGCGTGCAGAAGACGGCACTCATCACCGGTTGTTCCTCGGGCATCGGCCGCGCCGCGGCGCACGCGTTCCTCGACGAGGGATGGACCGTGTACGCCACCGCGCGGAACCCCGCGGACATCGAGGCGCTCGGCGAGGCGGGCTGTGAACTGGCCACGCTCGACGTGACGGAACAGGCGGACGTCGACCGCGTCGTCGACCGGATATTAGACGAGGAGGGCGCGATCGACGCGCTGATCAACAACGCCGGCTACGGGCAGTTCGGGCCGATCGAGGACGTCGCGACCGAGCGGGTCCACGACCAGTTCGACGTGAACGTGTACGGCCCGCATCGGTTGATCCGGGCCGTGTTGCCGGCGATGCGCCGCAAGCGCGACGGGACCATCGTCAACGTCTCGTCGGTCGCGGGGCGGGTGTCGATGCCCGGCGGCGGCGTGTACAGCGGCTCGAAGTTCGCCCTCGAAGCGATGTCGGACGCGCTCCGCAACGAGGTCGCGGACCTCGGGATCGACGTGGTCGTCGTCGAGCCCGGCCCCGTGAGGACGAACTTCTCGAAGCGCGCGGAGTCGGAGGCCGACCCCGAGGAACGCGAGGGGATCGAACGGACGGACGCGTACGACGACTTCTACGCGATGTTCGAGGACGCGAAACTGATCGGCGGCGACGGTCCCGGCGCGGTCGAGCCGGAGCTCGTCGCGAACGCGATCTACGACGCCGCGAGCGCGACGCGGCCGCCCGCGCGAGTCCAGCCCGGCCCCGTCGCCCGGTTCGGCGTCCTCGCGCGGTTCCTCCCCGACGCGCTGCTCGACAAGGCGTACGGCCTCGTTCGGAACTTCACCTCGTAAGCGGCCGGCGCCGACCGCTACTCGGGATCGCCAACGGCCCCGTCCTCGGCGTCGACCGCGAACGGACTCGCCCCCTCCCGCCAGTCCCAGCCCGGGAGCCGCGTCTGGAACCCCGCGGCGAGCGCGGCGTCGAGGTCGTCCGCGCCCGCGGTCCCGGCGCCGCGGCCGTCGCCGTCCGCGGTCGCGTCCCGGTCCACGTAGAGGTCGGCGACGTGGAACGTCGCCTGCGCGAGCAGCGAGAGCGGGCGCCCGCCGGCTATCGTCGCGGCGAGCTCCCGACCGAGGACCTCGTCGACGACGAATCCGGGATAGTCGCCCTCGACGTCGAGGTCGCGAAGGAGCGCGACGCAGGCCGCGACGTTGACCGCGACCTCGCCGTCGGCGAAGACGGCGTCGACCTCGCGGCGGTACGCGTCGGGCGCCACCGCGTCCACGTCCGTCTCGAAGATCCGACCGAGGCGGTCGCGGGTGTCGTTGAGTATCGGGACGACCACGTCGGCGCGGTCGCGGATCCAAGCGTGTTCGTCGCGGACCGTCTGCGGCGTGACGCGCATGGACGGAGATTGCGGCCTCCTGCGGCTTGCCCTTTGCGAAGGCTTTTATAACGCCGGGGCAGTAGCGTGAACCAAGCGGGTTTTCGCTGGCTGTTCCCGCGTACGGAACCAGTACGGACAGTACTTCCACTATGCCTATCCCGTCACGGTCGATCGATCGGCGGCGAGTCGCCGCGCGACGCGCGACGCGATTCGACGACGACGGCGGCCTCGACGACCCGCAGTGAGATATGAGTCAAGTCGACAAGCAACTCGATACGTTGAAATCCGAGATCGAACAGGAGATACCGAACGACATCACGGTCACCGACGTGAAATACGAGGGGCCGGAGCTGGTCGTGTACACGCGCGACCCCAAGCGCTTCGCCGGCGACGGCGACCTGATCCGACGGCTCGCCTCGAAGCTCCGCAAGCGGATCACGGTCCGCCCAGACCCGAGCGCGCTCTCGCCGCCGGCGCGGGCCGAAGAGAAGGTACGCGAGGTGATCCCGGAGGAGGCCGGCGTGACCGACCTCGACTTCCACGAGGATACGGGTGAAGTCGTCATCGAGGCCGAAAAGCCCGGCATGGTGATCGGCCGCCGCGGCTCGACGCTCCGCGAGATCACGCAGGAGGTCGGCTGGACCCCCGAAGTCGTTCGGACGCCGCCGATCGAGTCCTCCACCGTCTCGAACGTCCGCGGCTTCCTGAAAAACGAGCGCGAGGAGCGCCGCGACATCCTCGAACGCGTCGGCCGACAGATCCACCGCGAGGAGATGTCCGACGACGAGTGGGTCCGGATCACGACGCTCGGCTGCTGCCGCGAGGTCGGCCGCGCGGCGTTCATCCTCTCGACGCCCGAGACGCGGATCCTCATCGACTGCGGCGACAAGCCCGGCGCCGAGGGTGAGGTGCCGTACCTCCAGGTCCCCGAGGCGCTCGGCGCGGGCGCGGCGACGCTCGACGCCGTCATCCTCACCCACGCCCACCTCGACCACTCCGCGTTAGTTCCGCTCCTCTTCAAGTACGGCTACGACGGCCCGATCTACACGACGGAGCCGACCCGCGACCTGATGGGCCTGCTCACGCTCGACTACCTCGACGTCGCCGCGAAGGACGGCCGGACGCCGCCATACGAGTCCGCGCAGGTCCGCGACGCGATCAAGCACACGATTCCGCTGGAGTACGGCGACGTGACCGACGTGGCGCCCGACGTGAAGCTCACGTTCCACAACGCGGGCCACATCCTCGGCAGCGCCGTGACTCACTTCCACATCGGCGACGGCCTCTACAACGTCGCCTTCTCGGGCGACATCCACTACGAGGACACGCGGCTGTTCAACGGCGCGGTCAACGACTTCCCGCGCGTCGAGACGCTCGTGCTGGAGTCCACCTACGGCGGCCGAAACGACTACCAGACCGACCAGGAGGACTCCGAGGAGGCGCTCAAGCGCGTCATCAACGAGACGTACGAGCAGGGCGGAAAGGTCGTCATCCCCGCGTTCGCCGTGGGGCGCTCGCAGGAGATCATGCTCGTCTTGGAGGAGGCGATGCGCGAGGGGGAGATCCCGGAGATGCCCGTCCACCTCGACGGGATGATCTGGGAGGCGACCGCGATCCACACGACGTACCCCGAGTACCTCCGCGACGACCTCCGCGACCGCATCTTCCACGAGGACGAGAACCCGTTCCTCGCCGACCAGTTCAACCACATCGACGCCGGCGAGGAGGAACGACAGGACGTCGCCGACGGCGACGAGTGTATCGTCATCTCCACGTCGGGGATGATCGAGGGCGGACCGATCATGTCGTGGCTCCGCCACATCGGTCCCGACCCGGACTCGAACCTCGTGTTCGTCGGCTATCAGGCGCAGGGGACGCTCGGTCGCCGGATCCAGAACGGCTGGGACGAGATCCCGGTCGACGGCTGGGGCGGCGGGAGCCGCGGCGACACGCTCACCCTGGAGATGGGCACGGAGGTCGTCGACGGCTTCTCCGGCCACGCCGACAGACAGGGGTTAGAGAACTTCGTGAAGACGATGAACCCGCGCCCCGAGAAAGTTCTCTGCGTCCACGGCGACGAGAGCTCCGTTCAGGACCTCTCGTCGTCGCTGTACCACGACTACAACATGCGGACGTTCGCGCCGAAGAACCTGGAGACGTTCCGGTTTAAATAGGCGACCGGTTCGGTGAGGGCGCTCGGAGGGGACGTTCGAGTGTCCGTCGTCGCCGACGCGGTGGCTGACGCTTTGGGTTGACCGTTCTTTATAAATCGTTGCTGTCCCAGAGAACGCCGCCGACGCCTCAGCCGCTTGCTTATAAATAACCCGAGGCAGACCGGCGGTGAACAGCTTCAAAGCCCCAGCCGCGAGGCCGCAGTACGCTCGCTGTGCTCCTCGGTCGTTCGCTTCGCTCACTCCCTGCGGTGCTTACATCGCCTACTGCGGCCTCGCGGCTGCCCCTTTGATCCCCGCACCGCACAGCAACCGCACCGCACACCTCCCCAGCCTCGTCGCAGCCGTTTGAAAACGGCCGCGACTCCCTCGCGCGTGCGACTCGCGGCCGCCTTCGGCGGCCGCTCGCAGGCACGCGCCACCGCCAACTCTATTTATAAACGGTCGTCTCGGTCGTCTCGGTCGTCGACCTTCTCGTCCCGCCGGTCCCGCTCCCGCGCGTCCGGGTCGCGTTCCGCGGGGTCGCCGTGACCGCCGCCGCCGGGGGTGCGGATCGAGATGGTCGTCCCGACCGCGACGTCGACGGACGCCTTCGCCGGGACCGGCTCGCCGTCGATCAGGTTCACGCCGACCGCGCCGTCCTCGCCGCCGTCGAGGCCGCGCGGCACGGTTCGGCGACGCTCTGTCAGCAGCGAGACGGTCGCGTCCGTCTCGACGGTGACGGTCCGATCGACGCCGAGGCCGCCGCGGTGGCGGCCGTCGCCGCCGCTCGACGGGCGCAGCGCGTACCGCTCGACGCGGAGCGGATACGCCGTCTCCAGCGCCTCGACGGGCGTGTTGAGCGTGTTTGTCATCCCGACCTGAACGCCGTCCATCCCGTCCTTGCTCGGGCGGGCGCCGAACCCGCCGGCGATCGTCTCGTAGTAGGTGAACTCGCCGGTGCGGTCGCCGATTATCAGGTTGTTCATCGTCCCCTGTCCGCCGGCGGGGACGAGGTCGGGCACCGCCTCCGCGAGGGCGGCGAGGGTGACGTCCGTGACGCGCTGGCTCGTCTCGACGTTCCCGCCGACGACCGCGGCCGGCGGGCGGGGGTCGAGCAGCGACCCCTCGGGCGCGGAGACGGACACCGGCTCGTAGCAGCCGTGGTTGGGCGGTATCTCCGGGTCGGCGACCGCGCGGACGACGAAGTACACCGCGCTCTTCGCGACCGAGAACGGCGCGTTCAGGTTGCCGTCGACCTGGTCGGCGGTGCCGGCGAAGTCGACGTCGATCGCGGCGCCGTCGACGGTGACAGCGACCTCGACCGGGATCTCCGCGTCCGTCACCCCGTCGCCTTCGAGAACGTCGGCGGCGCAGTACGTGCCGTCCGGGAGGGCTCGGATCTCGCTCTCGACGCGGTCGCGCGAGTAGTCGATGACGGCGTCGAACGCGTCGAGGAGCGTGTCGCCGTGTTCGTCGAGCAGTTCGCCGACGCGCTCCTCGGCGCGCGCGTTCGCGGCGCGCTGCGCGCGGAGGTCCGCCTCGCGCTCGTCCGGCGTGCGGACGTTGGCGAGGATGAGGTCTCGGACGGCCTCGTTCGGCTCGCCGCCGTCGACGAGCCGGACCGCCGGCAGGCGGAGCCCCTCCTCGTACACCTCGCGCGCGCCGGGCGGCATGCTCCCCGGCGCGCTGCCGCCGACGTCGGCGTGGTGCGCGCGCGACACCGCGTACCCGACGATCTCGCCGTCGGGCGCGATCGGCGAGACGAGCGTCACGTCCGGAAGGTGCGTCCCGCCCGCGAACGGGTCGTTGACGACGAAGACGTCGCCCGGCTTCGGCTCCTTTTCGAGGATCACGTCGACGGCGTCCGGCATCGCGCCGAGGTGAACCGGGATGTGTTCGGCCTGCGCGACCATCCGTCCGTCGGCGTCGAACAGCGCCGTCGAGCAGTCCTGCCGCTCCTTGATGTTCGGCGAGTACGCCCCGCGGATCAGCACGTGGCCCATCTCGCTTGCGACGCTCTCCAGCTGGTTCCGGAGGATCTCCAGCGAGACGGGATCGACGTCAGAGTCGGTCTCCGCGTCGCTCACGCGTCGCTCACCTCCGCGACCAGCGCGCCGTCGTCGCGCAGCCGGACTCGCCACCCCGGCGGGACGACGACCGTGCTCTCCGCCCCCTCGACCACGACGGGGCCCTCGACCGGGCTCTCGGCGGGGAACCGGTTCCGGTCGTAGACCGCCGTCTCGCGGGCGCCGTCTGGGAACACCGCCTCGCGCGTGGTCCGGGGCTCGGCGCCCTCGCTTCCGACGGCGCCGACCGAGGGCGCGCGCCGGGGGACGGTCGCCGTGGCGCGGCAGTTCACCAGTTCGACGGGCTCGTCCGTCCGGTAGCTGTACGCCGACTCGTGGGCCGCCGCGAACCGTTCGCCGGCGGCCGCCGCGTCGAACGGCCGCTCGACGTCGACGGTGAGTTCGAAGCTCTGCCCGGCGTACCGGCAGTCGGCGGCGTACTCGACGCGGGCCGCGTCCGGGTCGCTGAGCTCGTCGAGCAGTCCGTCGGCCAGCTCGCCGTAGAGCTCGTCGACGGCGCCGGGATCGACCTCGTCGAGAGGGGCCTGCCGCGTCCGCACGGCGTCGCGCGTCTCGTCGGCCGCGAGCAACCCGTACGCCGACAGGACGCCGGACGCGTGGGGGACGACGACGCGCTCGACGTCGAGGCCGTCGGCGATCGAGGCCGCGTGCATCGGTCCCGCGCCGCCGAACGCGACGAGCCCGAACTCCCGCGGGTCGTGGCCGCGCTCGACGGTGACGGAGCGGATCGCGCGCGTCATGTCGGCGTTCGCGACGCGGTGGACGCCGAGCGCGGCCGCGACCGGGCCCTCCATCCCCGCCTCGTCGGCGAGGTCGGCGAGCGCGTCGCGGGCCGCGTCCGCGTCGAGCGACAGGTCGCCGCCGAGGGCCGTGTCGGCGCCGACGTACCCCAACACGAGGTTCGCGTCCGTGACGGTCGGCTCCGTGCCGCCCTTCCCGTAGCAGGCGGGTCCGGGGTCGGCGCCGGCCGAGCGCGGGCCGATCCGCAGCGCGCCGCCGGCGTCGACCCACGCGATCGACCCGCCGCCCGCGCCCACGGTCTCGACGTCGACCATCGGCGTCCCGATCGGTCGGTCGGCGACCGCCGACTCCGTCGTCCGCGCGACCTCGCCGTCGCGGACGAGGCTCACGTCGCTGGAGGTGCCGCCCATGTCGAAGGTGATCAGCCCCTCGCGGTCCGCGTCGGCCCCCGCCGTCGCGCTCGCGCCCACGACGCCCGCCGCGGGGCCCGAGAGGACGGTCGTCACGGCGTTCCGCCTGACGGTGTCGGCGTCGGTGACCCCTCCATTGGCCTGCATGATCCGCGGCTGCGGGAGGCCCATCTCCCGGGCACGCTCGGTGAGGCGGCCGACGTAGCCGTCGATCGCCGGGCGCACGTACGCGTCGACGACCGTGGTGGCGGTGCGCTCGTACTCGCGGAACTCGGGGAGCACCTCGTTCGAGGCCGACACCGGAACGTCGAGCGCGGCGCGGAGCGCGTCCGCGACGCGGGCCTCGTTCCCGGGGTGCGCGTAGGCGTGGAGCAGGCAGACCGCGACGGACTCGACGTCGGCGTCGCGGAGGTCGCCGACGAGCGACTCGATCTCCTCGTCGTCGACGGGGCGCTCGATTCCGTCAGGCGTGGCGCGCTCGGCCACCTTGAACCGGCGGCGCCGGGGAACGAGCGGCGCCGGCTTCTCGGCGTCGAGGTCGTACAGCGACGGCCGGGTCTGCCGACCGATCTCCAACACGTCCCGGAACCCCTCGGTCGTCACGAGAGTAGTTCGCGCGCCGTCGCTCTCCAACAGGGCGTTGACGGAGACGGTCATCGCGTGCGAGAACTCGGTCACGCTCGCGGGGTCGATCCCGGCCGCTTCGCAGGCCTTCCGAATGCCGGCCGCGACGCCCTCGCTCTGGTCGTCGGTGCTCGGCACCTTCGCGGTGACGAGGTCGCCGTCGAGCGAGAGCGCCACGTCGGTGAACGTCCCGCCGACGTCGACGCCGATCGCTCGCCCGTTCGCTCCAGCGTCGTCCGTCGACCGTCCGTCCGCCTTCGTCTCGACCGTCGCTCCCTCGTCCATCTACGACACCCCGTAGGCGTCCCGGCCCCTCTGGCCGCCGGACGGCGCGGTGTCTCGGTCGCGTAGCATAGGGCCTCCTCGTTACCGGACGGACTTAAGCGCGTGCCGTCGCGTCGCGCACGACGCCGACGCCGCTTCCCGCCTCCTGCCGATCCCGCCTCCCGTTGCCTCCACCTCCCGCCGACCCCGCACCCCGCCGACCCCGCGAACATCTTCGGGAACAGTCGGAGGCCGGCGGGGGACCGCGTTACGACCATGGGAGCAGTTCCGCGCGGTATCGACACGGCTCGGGGGCCGCCGATGACGGTTCCGCTTCGGCATTTCCTCGTCGGGATCGGCCTCCTCTGTGGCGCGCTCCTCGTCGGGATCGGCCTCGTCGTCGACGCGGTACCGGGGCTCGGCGGACTCGTCCACGTCCACCTGTTCTTGGTCGGGTGGGTGTGCGTGACGATCATGGGCGCGATGACGCAGTTCGTCCCGGTGTGGTCGGGGACGACGCTCCGGTCGCGGCGGCTCGCGAGCGCCCAGCTCGCGCTAGTCGGCGGCGGCCTGCTCGGGTTCGCGACCGCGCTCGCGCTCGGGCGACTCGGGTGGCTCGCGGGGTTCGGGGCCGTCATGCTCCTCGGCTTCTGGGCGTTCGTGTACAACCTCGGCCGGACGCTCGCGACCGTTGCGGAGTTCGACGCGACCGAGCGCCACTTCGTCGTCGCGCTCGCCTGCTTCGCCGTGCTGACCGGACTCGGCGTCCTCCTCGCGGCGGACCTCGGCTCCGGGCTCCTCGCCGACCTCGGGGTGTCGCACGCCGGCGTCCGCGGCGCCCACGTCACCCTCGGCGTCTTCGGCGCGGTGCTGACGACGATATACGGCGCCCTCTACCAGCTCGGAACGATGTTCACGCAGACGGAGCTCCGCGGGATCGACCACCGCCTTCGCGCGGTCGAGGAGGTCGGCCACCCCGTCGGCGTCGTCGCGCTCGCGGGCGGGCGACTGGTCGGGGCGACCGCGCTCGCCCGCGTCGGCGCGGCGTTGGTCCTGCTCGCCGCGCTGGGGTTCGCGGTTGTTCTCGCCCGTCGGCTCGTCGAGATGCGCGTCGAGCGCACGCCGATGCACACGCGGTACGCGGTCGTCGCGCTCGCGCTCGGCGCGTGGGTCGCGACCGCCGCGCCGGCGTGGCTCCGGGCGCCGCTCGCGCCCGAACACGTCCTCGGCGGGCCCGGAGGCGCGCCGCTGCTCCTGCTCGGCGTGGTCGGGTTCGTCATCTTCGGCACGCTGTACCACATCGTCCCGTTCGTCGTCTGGGTCGAGCGGTACAGCGACCGGCTCGGCTTCGAGGCGGTGCCGATGGTCGACGACCTCTACGCCGACCGCCTCGCGGCAGCCGACGGGACGCTGCTGTTCGCCGGGACCGCCCTCCTCGTCGCCGCCGACGTCGCCGCCGACGCGGCGGGGACGGCGCTCGCGGTCGGACTTCCGGGGGTCGCGCTGGTCGGGCTGACGCTGGTGACGCTGGGCGTCGCGGTGTTCGCGGCCAACGCGCTGCTGGTGATCCGCCGACACAGTCCGGGGACGCTGGCCCGCGTCGCGTTCGGCCGGCCCGGCGCGCGTCGCGCGGTCGGCGGCGGAGTGATCGACGGCGCGGAAAAGGGGGAGAGCGTGGACGCGGCCGACGGCGAGTGAGCGGACGACCGGTGCGCCGAAGCCAGTACTTAAGCGACGCCGCCGTGACCCAAGTGTATGCGCATCGCGCTCATCGCACACGACGAGCTGAAAGACGAGATGGTGGCGTTCGTCGAGTCGTACACCGACGTCCTGGAGGGGTGCGAACTGGTGACCACCGGGACGACCGGCAAACGCATCGCGGAGGCGACCGGGCTCTCCGTGGACCGACAGGCCTCGGGCCCGTACGGCGGCGACCTCCAGATCGGCGGGATGATCGCGGACGACCGGATCGACGGGGTCGTCTTCCTCCGCGACCCGCTGACCGCGCAGGCGCACGAGCCCGACATCTCGGCGCTGCTCCGAGTCTGCGACGTGAAGGACGTGCCGCTGGCGACGAACGTCGCGTCGGCCGAGCTGCTCGTCGAGGGGCTGCTCGACTCCAGTTCTCTCGACTGATACCGGCGACCGCGGGGATATTAACCCGGGCGAGCGAAAGGGGGGCGTGATGAAGCGACCGCCTCGGATCGCCGTCAGCGCCCTCGCCCTCTCGCTGCTGCTCCTCGCGGCGAGCGTCGGCGTCGGCACTGGCGCTGGCGTCGGCACTGGCGCTGGCGTCGGCACTGGCGCTGGCGTCGGCACTGGCGCTGGCGTCGGCACTGGCGTCGGCGCAGGCCACGCCGTGACGCCGGGAGCTAGCGTCCACGCGCCGGCGGGAGTGGCCGCGACCGCCGGAGCCGCGTCCGGTCCCGCGACCGTTGGGGGTGGAGTCGACGCGAACCGGAGCAAGGCCCCGCCGATCACGCGGTGTTTCACCGGAAGCGGGTACCCGATATCGATCGGCGACGGCGGAGACGGTGCGACGATGACGGCGGTGATCCACCTCTCGGTGCTGACCGATCCCACCGCGGGCAACGAGTTCGGCGTCGAGACCGCCGGACAGCTCGACGGGGAACCGATCGTGACGCTCGCGGCGGGCGTGCGGCTGACAGCGCGACGGGCGATCGCCGACGGGATCGACCCGTTCGCGGCGTTCGACGTGCTGTACACCTACGAGCTGCGACTCCCGATGTTCGACGGGTCGGTCGGCGACGCCGGCTACGAGGACGACGGGTCGCCGATCGATTCGAGCGCCGGCGCGATCGCCTGTTGACCGGTCACTCCGAGCGTCCCACGCCGTCCTCGGGGTTCGGCGGCCGAACGCCCCGCACCAGCGCCAACACCGCTTTCCTGGTCGCCTCGAATCCGTCGCCGGTCGGGTAGGCGCCGCCGGCGAGCAGGTACTCGCCGGCTTCCCACACCGCGAGCAGCGCCTCCACCGGGACTCGCTCGCCGTCGACCGTACAGCTGCCGTGGAACACCGTGAGCGTCGCGGGCGACGCGTTCGGGTCGTCGACGTGGAGGCGCCGTTGGTCGCGGCGCGCGAGTTCGGATATATCTCGGTCGGCGAGGCGGTCGCCGAACCCCTTCCGAGCCCGCGACTCAACGAGCCGGGTCAGGGCGGGGTTCGGAGCGGCGTCCGGGGAGACGCGAAGTCGACTCGCGAAGAAGAACGGCCGCGGCGGCGGCGTCTCGTGCTCGTAACGCGTCGTGCCCGCCGTCACCGAGACCGGGCCGGCATCGAAGGGGCGCTCCGTCGCCTCGGCGACGAGCGTCCAGCCGTCGAGGCGGTCACGGGGAACGGCGGGCGGCTCCATGGACCCGCATCTCTCCGGACCGGAATAAAACGGCGGGCCGCGAGGGGAGAGAGGTCGGACGGACAGCGGGGGAGGAGTCGAGCCGGGCGGGAAGGCGGTCAGTGGTCGTCTTCGCGCCACTTGTGTTCGCACTCGGTACAGACGAAAAAGCGGGTCTCGGACTCGTCGGCCGAGCGGATCTGCTGCATGTACCAGTACGCCCGGTCGTTGTCGCACTCGGGACAGTGGGCGGTCGTCGTCGGCAGTCCCTTGTCCTCGGCGTCGCTCACGTCGACGATCTCCGACTCGACCTGCGACTGGGTCGTCCACTCGTCGTCGCCGTCGTCGCGGCCGATCTCGTAGCCGCAGGCGTCGCACACCCAGTGGTCTTCGCCTTCGCCGGATTTCATCATGGATCCGCACTCGTCGCAGAACTTCATGCCCGAACCTACCGCGGATCGTATTTAAACGGCGGGATCGCGGGCGAGGGGCGGAGGCGGCCGCGTACGGGCGACGGGGCGCCGGTCTACGGAGAGGGGTTCCCATCAGTCGGTGTTGTGACTCGGTGCCGTCAGTCGGCGTCGTGGCTCGACCCCATCAGTTGACGTCGTGGCTCGACCCCATCAGTTGACGTCGTGGCTCGACCCCATCAGTTGACGTCGCGACTCGGCCCGATCAGTCGGCGTCGACGTGTTCCGCGAGCGCGAACCGCACGCGCTCCTCGTCGGGTCCCTTCGTCTCCCGACCCGTGACGACGACCTCGCCGATCTCAGCGGTGTTCGCGACGTGCGTCCCGGCGCAGGCGGTGCGGTCGTACGGCTCGTCGTCCGCGTCCGCCCCCGCGATCTCGACGATCCGGAGCTCCTCGATCGAGTCCGGGAGGAGGTCGATCCGCGTCCGGTCGGTGTCGAGCGTCGCCTCCGCGGTCTCGCGGTCCATCGTGTAGCTCGACACCGGTCGCCCGTCGGCGACGAGCTCGTTGAGCCGCACCTCGATCCGGTCGAGGTCGGCGTCCGTGAACCGGTCGTACTCGGCGTCGAGGCGCGCGCGGTCGCGGTACAGCTGGTTGCCGGTCGTCCGCGCGTCGAACTCGTCGAGCAGCAGCGCCGACAACAGGTGCTGTGCGGTGTGGTACCGCGAGTGTGCCGTGCGGCGGTCGGCGTCGATCTCGCCCGTCACCGCCGTCCCGGGTTCGGGAGGGTCCGGCGCGGCGCCCCCGTCGTCCGATTCCGCCGCCGGGCCGAGCGTGTGATACACCGTGTCCCGTTTCTCGACGTCGACCACGCGCCAGACGCGGTCGCCGTCGATCGCACGCAGCGCGCCCGTGTCGTGCGGCTGACCACCGCCGGTCGGGTAGAAGTGGGTCCGGTCGAGGACCGCTCTCGGCGGGTCGTCGAGCGCGCGCTCGACGGTCGCCTCGAACGTCGTCACGGTGTCGTCGTCAAGGTGTAGCTGCTCCGTCACGGCTCCACAAAGGAGCGGCGAGGGCATATATCGCCCGGCGCGCTCCGCGCGCCTAGATCTCAGGCGCGATAGACGGGACTCCACGTTTATCCGTGCGCTCGACGCATATACCGGTATGTTTGGGGGTGACCGCGCGCAGAGCGAGGTGCTCGGTACGGTGCTTCTGTTGGGCCTCACCGTCGCGGTCGTCGGCACCACCGTCGCGCTCGGCGCGACCGCGCTCGACGACTCCCAGCGGACCGCGGACCTCCAGCGCGTCGAGGGGGCGATGACGCAGGTCGACTCCAAGGCGAGCCTCGTCGCGCACGGCGAGTCGACCTCGCAGCGCCTTCAACTCGGCCCAGGGCGGAACGCTGACCTACGCGTCGACGAGGGGGCGGGATCGATGCGGATCGAGGTCGAGACCGAGAACGGGACCTACACGAACGAGACCACGCTCGGAGCGATCGTCTACGAGCGCGGCGACGACGTCATCGCCTACCAAGGCGGCGGGGTCTGGCGCGCGAACGGAGACAGCACGCGGATGGTCTCGCCGCCGGAGTTCCACTACCGCGGCGACACGCTCACGCTTCCGCTGGTGACGGTCGCCGGCGAGAGGGACCTCTCCGACTCGGTCACCATCAGCGAGAGCGATGAGCGACCCGAGGGGCTGTTTGCGTCGGAGAACATCTCGAACCCGCTTCTGGGTGGAAACGTCACCATCACCGTCGAGAGCGAATACGCCGAGGCGTGGGGGCGATTCTTCGAGTCCAGAACCGAGGCGAACGTCACGCAGTTGTCCTCGGACGAGGTCCAGGTCGAGATCCGAACGAAGACCGTTCACCCCACGCTCACGACGAGCGCCTCGGCGGTCGGGAGTTCGAGCATCGCCGCGGGCGGAATCAGGCGGCTCGAAGCCGACAGCTACGATTCCGGTTCCGATTCCGACCCCAATGAGTACGGACCTGACACCGCCGACGACAACGCGGTGGTGCGGACCAACGGCGGGTTCGGGAA
>NZ_SGUC01000044.1 GCF_005435165.1 Halorubrum sp. GN11_10-6_MGM
CTTTAGAGAAGTAGAACGACGAACCTCTTCGTTTTCAAACTGTTTCAGCCACGTCGATCCACCGACCGCGGAAAACTGGTTACAAGCCCACGCCGTCTGGTGGAATCATGTTTAAGTTAACACGACGCCGCTCGCGGCCCACTCGTCGCGGTTCCAGCCGCACTCCGGGCACTCTCCCTCGCTCCAGTCGAAGGGCTCGCCGCAGCCGAGGCAGGCGTTCTCCGTGTTCATAGGTCACGATACTCACGGACCGACAAAAGCGTTCACAACAGCTCGCGGAACTCGCCGAGCGGCGGGAACCGGAGAGGTTTCCCCGCATCCCTATCGTCGATGTCGGCGCCGCCGGTGTTACCGGCGTCACGGCCGCCGACGGCGTCGTACACGATCGGCGCGAGCGCGGCGGGGTCCGGTAGGAGCGGGGAGTCGAGCCCGGTCCGCACCGCGTCGTTCACCGGAACTCCCGCCGCGAGGCGCGTGAAGGCGGGCAACAGCAGCACGTCGGCGCCGCGGTACGTCTCGGCGCCGGAGAGGAAACAGGGGCGGCGGTCGCCCTCTATCTCGATCGTCGGATGAACGTGCCCGATCACGTACCGATCGGCGTCGATCGGGGGCGCCTCGTGGCCGTGACAGACGACGGTGGTCTCGGACGGTGCGCCGGCACCGGTCGACGCTTCGAGAACGAGCGCGTCGCGAACCGGGCCGTCCCACGCGCTCGCGAGGGCCGCGTCGTGGTTTCCCGCGACGAGTTCGAGCGCGGTGCCGGACGCCTCGCAGGCGTCGCGGAGCGCGCGCAGGGTCCCAAGGGCCCTGTCGGTGACGCGATCGAACGTGTGGACGACGTCGCCGGCGACGACGACCGTCGCCGGGTCGAACCGGTCGAGGAGCGCGTCGAGGCGGTCGACGAGGTCCGCGCGCTCGCCGAGGGGGAGCGAGACGGCGGAGGCCTCGTCGCGCCCGACGTGGAGGTCGGCGACGACGAGCGCGTCAGCGGCGGGGAGGTAGACCGCTCGCTCCGCGAACGCGGCGTCGGAGAACGGGGCCTCCGGTCCGGTGCCGGGGGACCGGTCGCTCACCGGCCGAACCCGGAGGTCCGCTCGCGACGGCGGCGCTTATCGGGGTCGGCCGGCCCGCCGTCGGCGTGGTTGCGGGCGGTCGCGTACGCCTCGCGGACGCGCCGGAACGACTCCTCGTCGCCGCCCTGATCCGGGTGCGTCTCCTTGACGCGCTCGCGGTAGGCGCCCTTCACGTCGTCGAGGTCGGCGTCGCGGTCGAGGCCGAGCTCGTCGAAGGCGTCGCCGACGGGGTCCGGCCGACCGGCGGAGCCAGCGGGACCGCGCGCGCCCGCCGGTCCGGTAGACCGGTCGCCACCGAAGCGGCCGCCGGCGAAGCGTCCGGAGCGACCGCCGCGAGCGTCGTCCGCGGTCGCCCAGTCGGGCTCGTCCACGTCGAACGGGAGCCGGCGACCGAGCCCGCGGCCGGGCATCTCGTGCTCACAGAGGACGGTGTAGACGCCCTCGCCCTCCAGTCGGAAGTAGTCGTGCGCGTCGAAGGTGATGGCGACGCCGCGCTCGGGGAGGTAGAAGGGCACGGAGACGCCGTCGAACGCGTGGTCCTCGTCGAAGCGCTCGCCCGCCGCGTTCAGGTACGTCCGGATCTCGCGGCGGCGGCGCTCGTCGCCGGCGGCGCCGCGGCGGCCGGCCTCGGCGACGCGCGGCGGGACGAACCGGTCACCGAGGTAGAAGGCGAGCGCGACCACTCCGGTGGCGGCGATCCCGAGGCCCACCCCCCAGAGGACCCACCGCGGCACCAGCGTCGTGAGCTCGGCGAACACACTCGCCGTAGCGGCTCCGCGGTAATCAACCTCCCGCCGGAGCGGAGGCTGCGGGGCCGGCGGATTCGCGAGAAGCAGAGGCGCGTGGTCGACCGCCGGTCAGATCATCCCCTTCGCTTCGAGCCCGTCGAGGATGTCGTCGACGAGCGCCTCGGCGGAGTCGTAGGGGAACTCCTGTTCGCTGCCGAGCTTCGCGGCCATCTCCATCGCGGTGAAGCTCACGTCGCCGGCCTCGAACTTCGTCGCCGGGCCGTCCGGCAGCGCCGGGACGAGGTCCATCTGGTTCTCGACGGGGAAGTCTGCGCCGCCGAAGGCGTCCATGAACTGTTCGCGGAGTTCCGCTTTCACGTCGCTCATACACACGACATCCCGCAAGCGTCCGCAAAAGGGTTCCGGAACAACGATAAACATATTCAGGGTTGATAAACGCCGAGTTGTGCGATCGACGACGCGACGCACACCGCTTATTACCGTCTCGTTTGCTTATAAATTGACGAGTACGTCTCGGTGCGCTCACCGCTCGTGACTGCTCCTTCGAGTCCCACCCCGCACTGCGACCGCACGGCACCTCATACCTCCCCAGCCTCGTCAGTCGCCCTCGCTTCGCTTCGGGCGACTGACTCCCTCGCGCGGTGCTGTCTCGCGGTCGCCGGAGGCGACCGCTCGCAGGCACGCGCCACCGCCGTTTTTTGAGTTATAGACGCTGACCGGCGCCGGAGGCCGACTGCCGTGCCGGAACCTGCGGACCTTTGTCGCTGGCGCCGTCAGGTCGGCGTATGCCACGCGAGTTCGACTTCGATTTCGACCTGCTCCGAGAGCTGACCGAGGCCCGCGGCGTCCCGGGCTACGAGGACGACGTCCGGGATATCGTCCGCCGCGAGTTCGCCGACAGCGTCGACCGCGTCCGGACGGACGCGATGGGCAACGTCGTCGGGACGATCGAGGGCGACTCGGAGTACTCGGTCGCCGTCGCGGCCCACATGGACGAGATCGGGTTCATGGTCCGCCACGTCACCGACGAGGGGTTCGTCCAGGTCGACCCGCTCGGCGGCTTCGACGCCCGCGTCCTGTGCGCGCAGCGCGTCACCGTCCACGGCGACGAGGACCTGACGGGCGTCATCGGCTCCGTCCCGCCGCACACGCTGACGGAGGAACAGCAGGAGAAAGACGACGAGGTCAAAGACGTCTTCATCGACCTCGGGCGCGACGCCGAGGCGGTCGAGGAGCTCGTGAGCGTCGGCGACCTCGTCACGCTCGACCAGACGACGACGCGGATGGGCGACCGCGTCACGGGGAAGGCGCTCGACGACCGGATCTGCCTGTTCGCGGCCCTCGAGGCGGCCCGTCGCATCGAGAATCCCGACGTGACGATCCACGTCGCGGCGACGGTCCAGGAGGAGGTCGGCCTCCGGGGCGCGAAGGCGCTCGGCGTCGACGTCGACCCCGACCTCGCGATCGCCTTGGACGTCACCGTCGCCAACGACGTCCCCCAGATCGGCGACCCGGCCGACGCCGTCACCGAGCTCGGCGCGGGGACCGCGGTGAAGCTGAAGGACTCCTCGGTAATCACCAGCCCGAAGGTTCACCGTCGCCTCACCGACGTCGCGGAGGACGAGGGGATCGACCACCAACACGAGGTGCTGCCCGCGGGCGGCACCGACACCGCGGGGTTCCAGAACACCGCGGGCGCGAAGCCGGTCGGTGCCATCTCGATCCCGACGCGGTACCTGCACACCGTCACCGAGACCGCCGACGGGGGCGACGTCGAGGCGACGATCGACCTGCTGACGGCCTTCTTGGAGTCCGAGACCGGCGAGCACGACTACACGCTCTGATCGGGCTCAGTCGTCGCTCGGGACCGTCCCGGCCGGGCCTCGGTCCGCGCGGTGGGCGGCCCGGGCCTGCCACGCGAACCCGGTCGTCGCGAACGCGATGAACGCGGCCGCCAGCAGGAACCCCGTCTCGGTGGTCGTCGCGTCCATCGTGGTCCCGACCAGCACCGGCCCGACGACCTGCCCGACCTTCCACGAGACGGAGCGCAGGCTCATCGCGCTGGCGACGGAGTCGTACGCCTCGCCCTCGCTGACGAACAGCGACATGCTCGCGGGCAGCCGGATCGAGTCGGCGATCCCGAGCAGCGAGTAGGCGGCGAACAGCGCGAAGAACGCGCCGCCGAGCGTCTGGGAGTCGCCGAGGTACGAGACGGTGACCGGCGAGAGAGTCCCGTCGAAGTACGCCGCGAGCGGGATTATCGCCGTGCCGACGCCGTACAGCAGCGCCCCGACCGCGACGAACAGGTAGGTGCGCTCGTAGCGGTCGGTGAGGTCGCCGACGAACCCCTGCGTGAGCGCCTTCGTCGCCTTTCCGCCCGCCATGATCCAGCCGATGGCGAACGCGGAGATGCCGAACGTCGTCCGCGCGTAGATGGGGAGGAAGATGATCACCGCCATCTTGCCGACGCTGAAGGTGAACCGGAAGAACACCAAGGCGCGCAACATCGGGAGCCCGAGCAGCGACCGGAACGTCTCGATCCCGCCCGACTCCTCCGGGTCCTTCCGCCCGCCGGGGTTGTCCCGGAGGAACGCGAACACCAGCGCGAAGGCGGCGAGCGTGACGAGGGTCAAGACGAGGTACGTCTCGGTGAACCCGTAGGCGTACAGGAGGTAGCCGCCGACCAGATCGCCCGCGAGCGACGAGAAGGAGGCGAACTGGTTGTACGAGCCGAGCCAGCGGCCCCGCTCGTCGTCCGGGCTGATCTCGCCGATCACCGTCGCGCCCGTGATCCAGAGGACGCTCGCGCCGAGGCCCTGAACCATCCGCACGAGGATGATGTGGACGGAGCTGTCGACCAAGGCGAACCCGACGAAGACGGCGACGTTGATCAGGAAGCCGCCGAGCAGCCAGCGCTTCGCGTTCCCGGTGTCGACCTTCCGTCCCAACGGCAGGACGATGACGAGTTGGACAATGGCGAAGGCGGTGCCGAAGAGTCCCTCGACGAACCCGGTCGTGCCGAACAGGTCCGCGTACAGCGCGAGCGCGATGAGGATCGTCGAGTACGCCTGACTGCGCGCGAACGCGGTCCCCGCGAGGGCCGCGAACTCGCGGTCGCCGAGCAGCCGTACCGAGTTGCCGAACTGCGCCACGGTGGTCTCTGAACGGGAGCAACGAGACCCGGAGAGAAAAGCGCCGCAGATCCGGCGGTCCGCGTGGGGTTATCGTTTCGCCGGCGGTACACGATTTCCGGGGTGCCCGGGCCTAATCGTGCCGGAAGCAGCGCGAGCCGGTGAACGCCATCGCCATGTCGCGCTCGTCGGCCGCGGCGATCACGTCCTCGTCGTTGACGGAGCCGCCGGGCTGTATCACGGCCTCGATGCCCGCGTCGGCGGCCTCCTCGATCGCGTCCGGGAACGGGAAGAAGGCGTCCGAGGCCATCACGGCGCCCTCGGCGGACTTGCCCTCGGCGTCCTTCTCGGCCTTCATCGCCGCGAGCGTGACGGCGTCGACGCGCGACACCTGCCCCATCCCGACGCCGACCGTCTCGGTGCCGGTCGCGAAGAGGATGCCGTTGGACTTCACGTGTTTCAGCGTCTGCCACGCGAACAGCATGGTCTCGATCTGCTCGTCGGTCGGCTCGCGCTCGGTGACGACCTCTAGGTCCTCGGCGGTCGGCGACTGCCGGTCGCGCTCCTGAACGAGGCGCCCGCCGACGATCGGCTTCTCGGTGAACCGCTCGGAGAAGCGGTCGTCGCCCTCGCCGAGCGGGCCGACGTCGAGCACGCGGAGGTTCTTCTTGTCCGTGAGCACGTCGAGCGCGCTGTCGGTGTAGCCGGGCGCGACGACGACCTCCTTGAACGAGTCGGCGACCGCGGTCGCGGTGTCGGCGTCGCACTCGCGGTTCAGCGCGACGATGCCCCCGAACGCCGACTTCGCGTCGGTCCGCAGCGCGCGGTCGTACGCGTCCGCGAGGTCGGAGCCGACCGCGCAGCCCGCGGGGTTGGTGTGTTTGATCACCGCGGCCGCGGGCTCGTCGAACTCCTTGACCAGATCGAGCGCGGCGTCGGCGTCGTTGTAGTTGTTGTACCCCATCCCCTTCGCGCCGGGGTTCAGCTGGGCGGCGTCGACGACGCTCGCCTCCTCGCAGCCGTCGTCGACGTACAGCGCGGCGTCCTGATGCGGGTTCTCGCCGTACCGCAGCGAGTCGGCGCGCTCCTCGGAGACGAACCGGCGCTCCGGGAAGTCGCCGCCCACGTCGCCCTCGACCGCGACGCGCTCGGGGGTCCCGTCGTCCGCGCGCTCGACGGTCACGCGGTCCTCGGCGAACCAGCGGACCGCGCGCGGGTAGGCGGTGAACTCCGCCTCCCGCAGGACGCGCGCCTTCAGCGAGTCGGCGTCGTCGTCCTCGTACACCGGGATCGGCTCCTGGGTGACGACCGGGCCGGCGTCGACCTCCTCGGTGACGACGTGGACGGTACAGCCGGTCGTCCGGACGCCGGCGTCGGGGACCTGCTCGTGGGCGTCCGTGCCGGGGAACGAGGGGAGCAGCGAGGGATGGACGTTCAGCGTCGTCGGGACGGCGTCGAGGAACTCCTCGGTCAGCACGCGCATGTACCCGTCCAGACAGACGAGGTCGACGTCGTAGTCCGACAGGCGCTCGACGATCCGACGCTCGTGTGACTCCCGCGACTCGCCCTCGTCGCGCTCGACGACCTCCGTCGGGATCCGGCGCTCGGTCGCGGCCTCCAACACGGGCGCCTGCTCGCGGTTCGTCAGGACGACCGACAGCTCCGCCCCGCCGGGCGCGGCGTCGGCGATGTGTCTGAGGTTCCGGCCTCGGTTGCTCGCGAGTCCCGCGATCTTCATACGCGACGGTCCGACCGATCGGGTATATCGATTGCGGTCCGCGGCGCAGTGGTGTCCACAAACGCGGATCGGAACGTGTCTCGGAGAGGGTAACACGCCCGGACGGATCCACGTCCGTGCGTCGTCTCATCGACACGCTTTTGCTGGCGCCGCGGGCAGTCGCGAGCATGACCGACGACACCGAACCGACGGCCGACGACGCGATCACCGGGCTCTCGCGCTCGGACCCGCTCGCGGCCGTCTCGCCGCTCGACGGGCGGTACGCCGGCCGAACCGCGGCGCTGTCCCCGTACGCGAGCGAGGCGGGACTGATGCGCGCCCGGACCCGCGTCGAGGTCGAGTACCTGATCGCGCTGGGCGAACTCGACGCGACGCCGATCGGTTTCGACGAGGCGGCCGCGGCGGCGCTCCGCGAGGTGTACGAGGAGTTCTCGGCCGAAGACGCGAGGCTCATAAAACGGCTGGAGACAGAGGGGGCCGCGGGGTACGACGCGACCAACCACGACGTGAAGGCGGTGGAGTACTTCCTGCGGGTCCGGCTGGCCGAGATCGCCGACGAGAACGACCCCTCGATCGACGACGCCGAGTCGCTGTACCCGTGGATCCACTTCGGGCTCACGAGCGAGGACGTGAACAACCTCGCCCATCGACTTCTGCTCAAGCCCGCGGTGAGCGAGGTGATCGTCCCCGCGGTCCGCGAGGTGCGCGACGCCCTGGTCGAGCTGGCACAGGAGCACCGCGATACGCCGATGCTGGCGCGCACCCACGGCCAGCCCGCGACGCCGACCACGTTCGGCAAGGAGATGGCGGTGTACGCCGCGCGGCTCGGCCGGGCGCTCGGGCGAGTCGTGGTCGCGAACGGGGACCTCTCCGGGAAGCTCGCCGGCGCGTCCGGGACCTTCGCGGCCCACGAGGCCGCCTACCCCGACGTGGACTGGCAGGCGTTCTCCGCGTCGTTCGTGCGCGGCCTCAAGTTGGAACACACCGCGCTGGCGACGCAGGTGAACCCCTGTGACGACCTCGCGGCGCTGTTCGACGCGCTCCGGGGCGCCAACAACGTCCTCCTCGATCTGGACCTCGACGCGTGGCTCTACGTCTCCGACCGCTACCTCGGACAGGAGGCGGTCGAGGGCGAGACCGGCTCGTCGACGATGCCCCACAAGGTGAACCCGATCGACTTCGAGAACAGCGAGGGGAACCTCTCGAAGGCGAACGCCGATCTCACCTTCCTCGCCGACTACGTGACGAGCTCGCGGCTCCAGCGCGACCTCTCGGACTCGACGGTCAAGCGCAACGTCGGCGCCGCCTTAGCGCACTGTCTCATCGGCTACTCGAAGGCCGCCGACGGGCTCGCGAAGGTCGTCCCGAACGAGACCGTGATGCGCGAGGAGCTGGACGCGACCCCGGAGGTGATCGGCGAGGCGGTCCAGACGATCCTCCGGCGCGAGGGAGACACCGAGGCGTACGAGCGCGTGAAGGCGCTCTCGCGCGGGCGGTCGGTGACGCTCGACGACTTCCGCGAGCTGTTCGACGAGCTGGACGTCGACGACGGAGTCCGCGAGGAGCTGAAGGCGCTGACCCCGGCGGGCTACACGGGCGTCGCCGACGAGCTGGTCGACGAACTCGACGAGTGACGCGGACCCGGAGAGACGAGACGCCACAAGAGGTTTGCCGCTCGGCGCGAGAGACGCGATCGATGCCCTCCGAGAACGACGAGACGGAGTACTCCGTCTTCGACGACGACGAACCGAGCGACACCGACGGCGACGGCGACGCCGACGTCGCCCCCGACGCCGCCGACGATCGGGGTTCCCGGGCGGACGACCGCGCCGCCTCGCTCGGCGGCGACGGCGCGGACGGCTGTCCGAAGTGCGGCGGCAGGGAGACCGAGACCGACGAGATCGCCACCAGCGGGACGGGACTCACCAAGATGTTCGACGTACAGAACCGCAAGTTCCTCGTGGTCTCCTGCGCCGAGTGCGGCTACTCCGAGCTGTACAAGGGCCAGTCGTCCGGAAACGCGATCGACTTCTTCCTCGGCTGAGCCTACCCCCGACGGCGGCGGTTCGGTCCGCCGTCGAGCGATCGATTTTTGTCGGACGATGAACCAGTCGCGGTATGGTCTCCCTCCGACCGCTCGCCGCCCTCCCGGTCGTCGGCGTCGTCGCCGACGGCCGCACGTATCGCCACCTGTTGTACCTGCTCATCGCGTTGCCGCTGTGGATCGCCTACTCCGGATTCGTCACGTTCGCGCTCGCGTTCGGGATCGTCTTCTCGGTCGTCCTCGTCGGGGTCGGCGTCCTGATCGCGGCCGTCGTCGGCTCGCGGCTCGTTGCCGGGCTCGAACGGTGGCTGGCGAACCGCCTGCTCGGCACCGACCTCGTCGCGGCCGACGATCTCCCCGACGCCGCGAACGACGGTTCCGCGAGCGCCCTCGCGACCGTTCGCGCGTACCTCGCGGCGCCGTCGACGTGGCGGGGACTCGGCTTCCTCTCGCTGAAGTTCTGGGTCACGGTGCTGGCGTTCGCGCCGCTCGTGGTCCTCGCGAACGCGCTCTCGCTCGCCGCCGCGCCGATCCGGTATCCCTACGCGCCGGAGTTCGGCGAGCTGAACGGAGAGCCGCTGGTGTGGGCGGTCGACACCGCGCCCGAGGCCGGCCTCGCGGCTGGGCTCGGGGTCGTCGGGGTGCTGGTCGGCCTCCACCTGACGAACCTGATCGCGGGCGGTGCCCGGCTGATGGCGATCGGGCTGCTCGGCGACGGGACCGGCCGGGAGGGGGCCGAGTCAGCGGTCGGCAGCGGGGGTGACGGCGACCGCGTAACCGTGGACCGCGAGCCCGGACCTGACCGCGAGCCCGAACCTGACCGCGAGCCCGAACCTGACCGCGAGCCCGAAATCGACGGAGCCAGCGCCGACGCCGGATCGGGCGCCGACGCCGAAGAGAGCGGCTCCTCCGCAGTCCCGGACGCCGACGGCTTCGAGTTCGGAGACGACCCGGAAGCACCCGACGAGGGTGACGGCCGGGCCGATCGCGGCTGATCCCCCCGGAGCGCTTATTCGCCTCCGAGCGTCAGGACCGACATGGCACCGACGCTGGTGAGCGCGGCCGTGGGGGCGCTGCTCGCGGCGGCGCTGCTGGGGAACGCCTTCGACCGACGCGCGGTCGCGATCGTCGTCGGAGCCGCGCTGCT
Organism: Halorubrum sp. GN11_10-6_MGM; assembly: GCF_005435165.1. GTDB lineage: Archaea > Halobacteriota > Halobacteria > Halobacteriales > Haloferacaceae > Halorubrum. Next base: position 9,883 of record NZ_SGUC01000044.1, read on the forward strand.
CCCCGGCCTCGACGCCGCCGCGAGCCTCGCCGTCCCGGGGGCGACGAACGCGCTGTTTCACGCCGTCTGGCTGCCGCTCGTCGCGGGAGGGCTGCTGTACTGGGACACCGTGCGCCGACCGGCCGACGCGTCGTGGATCCGGGCGCGCGGCGGCGGGCGCGCCGTGCGGGTCGCGTGGGTCGCGCTCGCGTCGTTCGTCGTCGCCGGGATCGGCTCGGCGCTGTTCGCCGGCGAGGGCGCGGCGCTTCTGTACCCGCTGGAGGACGCGCGCTACGTCGTCCGCGGGCGGCTCGGGTTCTCGACGCGCGAGGGCGTCGTCCAGACGTTTCTCACGTTCGGCGGGGACGACCCCGGAGTCCTGCCGCTCCGGAGCGTCGGCGGAGCGGTCTCGGACCCCGTCACCTCGTGGGTTAACCCCGACGGGCAGCCCGGCTTCGACCCGGACGCCGACCGCGCGTTCCGGCTCGTCGACGGCGGCTGGCAGCTCGTCGTCGGCGCCGCGGCGGCCGCGACGCTCGCGGTCCGGTTCGGGGTGCGCGACGGGGACGCGACGACCGACGCCGGGGTGTCGCGCTGAATGCCGTCGACCGTCGTCCACGCCGGGTTCGCACTGCTGCTCGCGGCGGGGCTGCTCGGGGCGTACTACGACCGGCGGGCGCTCGCGGTCCTGCTCGTCGTGCTCGTGCTGCCGGAGGCGGACAGCTTCCTCGGCGTGGTCATGGCGGGCGCACACCGGACGGTCGGGCACAACTTCGTGCTCCCGGCCGTCGCCGCGCTGGCGCTGTACTATGACACCCGGGTCCGGGACCGGTCGCTCGTCCGCGACCGGCTCTCGGACCGCTGGGTCGCGGTCGCGTGGGTCGCCCTCTTCGTCCACGTCTTCGCGCACGTCGCGATCGACTGGACCCACCTCGACGGGGTGAACGCGTTCTGGCCCCTCCGCGACCGCTTCTTCCAGCTAGACGGCGAGATCTACTACTCGACGGCCGAGGGGTTCGTCCAGACGTTCGTCGACGTTCGGGTCGACCCCGAGACCGGAACGCGAACCGTCGACGCGGGCGCCGGCGGCACCAGCGAGTCGGTCCACGTCAGCAACCCGGTCCAGCCGCGTGACCCCGACGTCGACGTCGAGGAACCGGTCGAGCGACGGTTCCCGATCGCGAGCCGCGGGTGGCGGCTCTACCTGGTCGGGCTCGGACTGTTCGCGCTCGCCGCGCGGCGGCTTCAAAGCGACGTCGCCGCCGACCGCGAGTGAGTCACCCAGCGGCGGGCGACGGACGTGGAGGCCGGCGGAGACGGCGGCCGACGAACGCGAAAGTCGACGGACTCGAAGGGGACGGCGGCGGCGACCCTGACGTGGTATGACCGCAGGGTGAACCCTCCCGAGCGCGTAGCGACAGCCGATGTCCACCCAACCGGACGCGATCCCGTCGGACGCCGACGAACCGCTGGCCGGGGAGTCGATCGCGGTCGTCGGCGCCGGCTTCGGCGGGCTCTCGGCGGCCTGCTACCTCGCCGACGCGGGGGCGGACGTGACGCTCTTCGAGCGGAACGACCACCCGGGCGGGTACGCCGGGCGGATCGAGCGCGACGGGTTCCGGATCGACACCGGCCCGTCGTGGTACCTCATGCCGGAGGTGTTCGACCGGTTCTTCGAGCGCTTCGGGCGGTCGACCGACGACTACTACGAGCTGACCGAGCTCGATCCGCTGTACGAAGTGGTCTGGAAGGACGGCGACCGCGCGTCGATGCCCGCCGACCGCGAGGGGCAGAAGGCGCTGTTCGAGTCGTACGAGTCGGGCGCGGGCGACGTTCTCGACGACTACCTCGCGGACGCCGCGGAGGCGTACGAGCTGGGGATGGACCGGTTCGTCTACCCGAGCCGGTCGCGGCTGCGGGACATGATCGATGCCGACGTGTTCCGGTCGGGCCGCGCGCTGCCGAAGCTCCGCGGGATGGACGACTACGTCGGCGACTACTTCGACAGCGAGAAGCTCCGGCAGATCGCGGAGTACAAGCTCGTGTTCCTCGGCGGGTCGCCGTACAACACGCCCGCGATCTACACGCTGATGAGCCACGTCGACATGAACCTCGGCGTCTACCACCCGACCGGCGGGATCGCGAGCGTCGTCGACGCGATGGCCGACCTCGCCGAGGAGCTCGGCGTCGCGATCCGCACGAGCGAGCCGGTGACCGCGATCGAGCCGTCGGTCCCGGCAGCCGCGCCGAAGTTCACCGTGGAGACGGAGCGGCGCGAAATCGGGGAGTCGACCGCGGCGACCCGATCGGCCCGCTTCGACCGCGTGGTGGCGAACGCGCCGCCGCCGCACGTCGAGCGCGACCTCCTCCCGGCCGGGACCGTCGACCGCGAGTCGTACTGGGACTCCCGGACGTACGCCCCCTCGGCGTACCTCTCGTACATCGGCGTCGAGGGCGACGTCGACTTAGAACACCACACGCTCGTGTTCCCGACGGACTGGCGCCCGCACTTCGACGCCATCTTCGACGAACCGGGGTGGCCCGACGACCCCGCGTACTACGTCCACGTCCCCTCGAAGACGGACCCCGAGGCGGCGCCTGCCGGCCACGAGGCGGTCTTCCTGCTCGTCCCGCTGGCGGCCGGACTCGATGACGACCCCGAGACGCGCGAGCGGTTCCGCGAGCTGGTGTTCGACGATCTCGCGGAGCACGCCGGCGTCGACTTCCGCGACCGGATCGTCTTCGAGGAGACCGCCTGCGTCTCCGACTTCCGGCGGCGGTTCAACGCGCCCCGCGGCACCGCGCTGGCGCTGTCGCACACGCTCGGACAGACCGGCCCGCTCCGCCCCGCGCACCGCGCGCCCGGCGTCGACGGGCTCTACTACGTCGGGGCGTACACCAACCCCGGCATCGGGATGCCGATGTGCCTGCTCAGCGGCGAACACGTCGCCGATGCCGTGATCGAGGACGCGACCGGAAGCGGCGCGTTCCCGTCCGTGGTCCCGACCTCGACGTTGCGGTGAGCGGCGCGCTCGGCGGTCGTCGCGTCACTCGCCGCCGCCGTCGAGCCTCTCGTCGGGTTCCGGCTCCTCGATCGGTTCGGGTTCCGGCGCCTCGATCGGTTCGGGTTCCTGCGCCGCGACCCAGTGCGTGACGGTCCCCGCGTCACCGAACAGCGGCCGCAGCGTGACGCGGTTCGCGAAGGGGGCGCCGTCCCGTCGCCGGTTGCGGAGCTCGACGGTGACCGTCGACCACGTCGACAGCGCCTCGCGGAAGTCGGCGCGGGCGTCGGGATCGGCGTCCGGACCCTGAAACAGGCGCGGGTTCCGGTCTCGGAGTTCGTCCATCCCGTACCCGGTCCACTCGCGGAACCAGCGGTTGACGTAGACGATCGGCGTGTCGCGGTACGCCGGTCCGGTGAGGGTGAGACCGATCGGCGCGTCGTCAAGCGCCCGAACGCGGTCGACGAGCCTCGCCTCGCGCTCGGTCCGGTCGGCCGGGTGGTCCGGTTCGGTCGGGAGCGACGCGGCGTCGAGGTCGTGCTCGTCGGCGAGCGCCGCGAGCCGGTCGGCGAAGGCCCCGCGGTCGGCGGCGAGCGCCGCGAGCGCGTCGCGTCGAAGCGTCACGTCGGACCTCGGGGGCGCAGCGGCAAGCCGGTGTCGTTCGACGGGTCGTGAATCGGCGAGAGCGGGAGGCGCGGCCGGAGTAGGGGAGAGCGACCGGCCGCACCGTCTGGGGTCGGCGGTCGAAGAAAAGTCTATACGGCCGCCGGTGTTCGTCCGTTCCATACGTGATACTTCGCGAACGAATCGGCCGACGCGTCGCGGTCACCGACTCGACCGGTGGTCTCGGCCTCGGGCTGGCTTTCGGGGACGACAACGCGGGCGACGACAGCGACCCGGACGACCGCTCCACCTCCCTCTGAGATGCAAGAGTCGCTCACCTACCGCACGAACCGCGACCTGTTCTCGAACCACTACCTCGACGAACACCTCCCCGAGACGGAGGCGTGGAACGAGATCGACGAAGGGGAGCTGCGGGATGCGTACGACGAGATCGTCGACCTCTACGAGCGCGAGAAGGACACCGCGCCGAAGCGGAACGAGTCGCAGCTAGAGGAGAAGTTCATCCGGCCGATGTTCCGGAAGCTGGGGATCCCCTTCGAGGTCGAGGAGAGCACGAACCGGACGCAGCGCCGGCCGGACTACGGCTTCTTCGAGACCGAGGACGCGGCGCGCGACGCCTTCGAGCGTCGCGAGGCGGGCGGCGACTTCTACGAGAACGCGGTCGCGGTCGCCGACGCCAAGCGCTGGGGGCGGCCGCTCGACACGCGCGGGAGCGGGGAACACGAGCGCGACTTCGAGAACCCGAGCTACCAGATCCACGTCTATCTCCAAGAGACGCCCGCCCGTTGGGCGGTGCTGACTGACGGGAGAAAGTGGCGGCTCTACTACGGGCCGACGAGCCACCGGCTCGACTCCTACTACGAGATCGACCTGCCGACGGTCCTCGAAACCGGCGACCTCTCGGATTTCAAGTACTTCTACCTCTTTTTCCGGCGGCAGGCGTTCCTCGAAGACGGCGGCGGCGACTGCTTCCTCGACGACGTGTACGACGAGTCGAACGTCTTCGCACAGGATCTGGGCGAGGACCTCCAAGATAACATCTACGAGGCGATCAAGGTGCTCTCCGAGGGATACCTCCAGTACCCGGAGAACGACCTCGACGAGGGGGAGTTGGACCTCATCCACGACGCCTCGCTCATCTACCTCTACCGACTCATCTTCGTGCTGTACGCGGAAGCCGAGGGGCGGGACCTGCTCGACACGGACAACGAGATCTACGAGGAGTCGTACAGCCTGAACTCGCTGAAACAGGAGGTCGCCGCGGAGCTCGACGGCGGCGACTCGAAGTACCGCGACTGGCAGGACGACCTGAGCGCGCGGCTCGACGAGCTGTTCGAGCTGATCGACCGGGGGAGTAAATCGCGCGGAATCCCCGAGGAGGACCTCCACATCCCGGCGTACAACGGCGGGCTGTTCCGGACCGACCCGGACGAGGACGACGGCGCGGAGGCGCGGTTCCTCGCGGAGCACACGGTCGGGGACGCGCACCTCGCGCGCGTCGTCGAACTGCTCACGCGGAGCCGGCAGGACGGCGGCGGGAAGATCTTCGTCGACTACTCTTCGTTGGACGTGCGCCACCTCGGGAGCATCTACGAGGGGCTCTTAGAGTACCAGCTTCACGTCGCGGACGAGCCGCTGGCGCTCGACGACGGCGAGTACGCGCCGATCGAGGCGGGCGACGAGGGCAACGGAGGCGGCTCGGGCGGCGACGGGGTCGACTCGGGCGGCGACACGGACCCCGACGCCCGGGACGTCGCGGTCGAGCCGGGAGAGGTGTACCTCACGACCGGGAGCGGCGAGCGCAAGGCGACGGGGTCGTACTACACGCCGGAGTACGTCGTGGAGTACATCGTCGACGAGACGCTCGGGCCGCTGGTCGACGACATCCGCGAGGATCTGGTCGGCTACGACTCCTACAGCGAGGGCGGGTTCGCGGACGAGTTCGCGGAGCGCGTGTTCGACCTGAAGGTCCTCGACCCGGCGATGGGGAGCGGGCACTTCCTCACGAGCGCGGTCGACTACCTCGCGCGGGAGATCATCGACGCGCAGGAGCGGCAGGCGGCCCAGCGGGGCGTGGAGACGGTCGACGAGGAGCGCGACATCAACTGGGCGCGGCGGAAGGTGGCCCAGCGGTGTATCTACGGCGTGGACCTGAATCCGCTCGCGACGGAGCTCGCGAAGGTGTCGCTGTGGCTCCGCACGCTCGCCGCGGAGCAGCCGCTCGCCTTCCTCGACCACCACTTAAAAACCGGGACGCTCTTGTGGCGGAGATTGTTGGTGAGTCATAGCGCAGTTTCGAGGATGGTTTTGAGCGCTTCTTTCCCCGGTTTTCGGAACACTTCACGACGGAGCTGAAACGCTCGGAGATATGGTGTGAGTC
>NZ_SGUC01000045.1 GCF_005435165.1 Halorubrum sp. GN11_10-6_MGM
CACAGATTCGCCACGGCAGCGCGGGCAATAGACGCCGTCGCGCCAGCGAACCTGTTCCAGCAGGTTCGCGGCGCGACGCTCCGAGACGAACGTCTTGATAGGGAACATCGTTCGTCGGGTGACGCGGTCGCGTCACCCTTGCCTGCTGTGACTTCCAGCTCCTGCTGAGAACTGACCAACAATCCTCTACCCAAGAGCGAAAAATAACGCGACAGCATCTTTTTCCCAGAGCTAAGGTCATGAAATTTAACAACAGTTCCATCGTTGTTCTCAAATTTCATTTCATATTCGTGATCATCCGTTTTTTCTATTTCTTTTAGTTCTATTCCGGGTAATACCTCTTCAATAGCCTCCTGAAGTGGTGATAGCCATTCCAAAAGATCAGGATCATCAACTTCTCCGTCTCCTTCAAAAAATTCGCTTGTGATATGCTTTTCAATATTAGAATGGATCTGTGCCAGTCGCCTCCTTACCTCATAATAAGGTAATTCGTCTAGCATCCCTTTTTCAGCGTCAAATATATTTGAACGAAAGTTACCTTGTCCTTTATTTAGCCAGTATTGAGTAGCGCTCCGAGATAATCTAGATAACGAATATAAAAATTTTGTACTATAGGTAGGCATACCGATTAGATCCCTTTCCCGAATTGGAATATTGTTGCTCATACCTCTGTGCGGACCTACAAACGCAACATTTGTATCGTCAGGCAAAGATTCCTCCTCTTCAAATGCCTTTTTTATTTCTTCTATCTCACTTTTCGAAATATCAGCGTCCTCAAATACACTCTCCAATTCACCGGATTCAACCAAACGGGATGTGGCAAAATGATCTTGATAATCCCTAGCAATACTGTCAAGAAGTGTAGACTTCCCAACTCCATTGGGCCCTGCTAATACCATCAGGTCAGGTACGTTCTCACATTCTACCCTCTTGAGCGGCCCAATATCATCATACGCAAAGTCCGGAAGAGCCATGTGAATCTATTCGATTGAGTGATACAAATTTCTTGGGTGCCGTTATATATGTAGCTGCCCGGGACTCATTCGTGATGAGAATATGCTGATTTCGAGTCTACGCTGTACAGATTATTCCTGAAATACTATATTTGGGACCATATCAGGCGTGAGAAGATGTAGCACCCATATCCTATGAATAATAATAAAATATATTATATTTTGATTGTTTCAATTTACCCGCTGTTTTATAAATAGTAGTCTCATTCGCCGCTCGCGTCAGCCTCCGTCTCGAAGACGACCCACTCCGAGTGCTCGTCGGGGTCGTCGGGGAGGTAGGTCCCCTCGTTGCCGCACGCCGTGACGAGGCGGCAGGTCGAGCGCTCGGGCGGCCAGACCGCCTCGACGCGCGCACCGTCGGCACCCGCCTCACCCCCCTCCGTCACTCGGACCGTCACCTCCTGCCGGTAGGTGAACGTCGCGCCCGTCGGGTCGACGAGCGTCACGGTCACGGCGACCACGTCGCCCTCGGGGTCGAACGGGACCGGCTCGCCCGCCTCGGGGTCGCCCGCGGCCGCCGCGCCGGGGAGCCGGACCCCCTCGGGCGTCACGGCCCAGTCGACAGCGATCGATTCGTTCGGGGCCGTCACGGTGTAAGAGGCGTGGTCCGGACCGCCCGGCGCGCCACGGCGCGGGTCGACCCTGACCTGCGCGCGGGCGACGCGGTCGGGCACGCCGACGGTCGTCTCGGCGTCGATCCGGGCGCCCGACCGTCGGTCGAGCGCCTCCAGCTTCGGCGTGACCCGGGCCTCCGGGTCCGCCGTCCAGACGCCCTGATAGCCGTAGCGGTACAGCGTCCGGTCCGGGTAGGCGTCGAGCACCGCGAAGTTCTCGACCGGGTCGCGGTCGAGCGCGTACACGACCTCGCCGTCGAGCCCCGGCCCGTTCCGCAGGTACTGGAACGGGTGGTTCTGCCACTCGCCGTACGGCGTCGGGACGAACACGAGCCCGTCCTCGAAGGTCGCCTCGTCGATGGGGGCGTAGGCGGCCTCGTGTTTCGCGTCGACGGCGGCGTTACGCTCGATCGGGTCCGCGGCCGCGTCGACGGCGGCGACGCCCGCGCCGGCGACCGCGACGGCGACGACGACCGCGAGCGCGACCCGGGCGGCCGCCGACGAGACGCCGCGATCGACCAGTCGCTCCCGGGCGGCGGACAGCGCGCGGGCGCCGGCGGCGACCCCTACCCCCCCGAAGACGGACAGCGGGACGAGCAGGTCGAAGTGGTAGAACGGGCCGAACAGCGACGCGAGCCCGTCGGTCGGGTCCGAGAGGTCGGCGAGCGCGTTGTGGGTCCCCCAGAAGTAGAGGTTCCCGACGACGACCGAGACCGCGACGCCGACGAGCAGCAGCGCCGCCGTCCGCCGGAAGGCGGGCGACCCCGCGGGGCGGGCCCCCGCGCCCCCGTCGACCGCCGGCGACCGGGTCGCCGTCGCGCCGTCGAGGAGGCCCCGAGGATCGCCGCGCGCGCGCCAGCCCCACAGCGCGACCGCCGCGCCGACGAGCGCCGCGACCGTGCCGAGCGGCCCGGCGGCGACCCACCGAGTCGCGATCTCCTGGAGCGCGTACCGGTTCGACTCCAGCGCCAGCCCGAGCGTGTACTCGACCGAGTGGCCGAGGATGCGCCGCTCGCCGAAGCCGGGACCGTCCATCGGGGCGAACGCCTGGTACGGGAAGACGAGCGGCGAGCCCGTTATCCGGACGTTGTACGCGAGCGTGACGCCGACGAACAGGGTACCGAACAACGCCGTCAGCCCGTGTCGGCGGACCGGGTCCGGGAGTCCGCGGACGCCGGCGGCCGCGAGCGCGCGAAGCAGCGGTGTCTCCGCGTCGTCACCGAACCGCCGCGTCGCCGCGACCACCCGCCACAGGGCGTGGAGGATGAACGGGGCGGCGAACAGCACCGCGGTGTACGGCCGCGCGAAGAAGGCGATCCCGATCGCGACGCCGGCGACGCCGGCAGCCGCGAGCGACCGGTCCCGGACGCTCCGGAGGTACGCGACCGCGAAGATCAGGTTGAAGAACGTCGTCGGGGCGTACGGGAGGAACGCCGACGAGGTCGCGACCGCCATCGGCGACGCGGCGAACAGGACGGCCGCGGCGAGGCCGACCCGACGGCCGAACGCCTGCGACCCGAGGAGGTAGACGAGCGCGGCGTTGCCGGCGGCGACCGCGGCGAGCGTGACGCGCGGCTCGCCGAACAGCGCCATCGAGACCGCGAACGTCGCCGCCGGGACCGGGTTGTACTTCGGGTAGAGCCGCCCCCCGTCCTCGACGAAGAACCACGGGTGGACGGCGTCGGCGAGCGGCCCGGCGTGGAACTCCAGCTGCCCGCCCAACAGCAGCGCGGCCTGCGTGAGGTAGACGCCCTCGTCGTGGTTCGCGGAGTGATGCGAGAAGACGGTGGCCGCGATCGCGAACGTCAGGACCCCGGCCGCGACGGCGACCAGCGCGGCCGCGACCGTCACGCGGTCGGCGCGATCGAGCCGCTGCCGGAGACGGGCCGCGAGTCGACGGGGACGGAGGGACGGTGGGAGAACGGACACGATCTGTGGTGGTCAGCGGGGTGCCGCGCCTCAGATCTGGACGCCGGCGTCGCGCATGAGGTCGATCGTCGGTTCGAGGTTCGACAGCTCAGAGAGGTCGATGTCCGGGACGTCGAGCTCGTCGATCGTCGGGAGGTCGCCGATCGGCTCGACCTCGGGGATCAGCGGGTACTCGAAGGTGGAGCGCGCGAAGTAGTCCTGCGCCTCCGACGAGAGCAGGTGCCGGACGAAGTTGGCGGCGAGGTCGGCGTCCGCGGCGGTGTCGACGACCGCGGCGCCCGCGACGTTGAACACCGCGCCGGCGTCGCCCTGCGTGAACGCGGTGGCGATCGGGGCCTCCGGGTTCCCGTCGAGGACGCGCTGGATGTAGTAGTGGTTCGTGAACGCGGCGTCGATCTCCCCGTCGGCGATCTCCTGACAGGTCCGGAACTCGTCGGGGTAGGTCGCGGCGCCGCGCCCGACCATCGCCTCCAGCCACTCGCGGGTGGCCTCCTCGCCCTCCAAGAGCCGCATCGCGGTGATAAAGGCCTGCGCGGAGCCGTACGACGGCGCCCAGCCGAGGTCCCCCTCGAACTCCTCGGGGTACGCCATGATGTCGTCCGGGAGGTCCGACTCGGAGAACTCGTTCGTGTTGTACGGGACCGTCCGGGCGCGCCCGGAGGTGCCGACCCACTGCTCGGTGCGGAACTCCTCGCGGACCTTCCCGGCCACGTCGTCGGGGAGCGCCTGCGTGCGCCCGGCGTCGGCGAGCGCGCCGAGCGAGCCGGCGTTCACCGAGTAGAACACGTCAGCGGGCGACCCCTCGCCCTCGTTGATGATCGCGTTCACGTGGTCGGTCGAGCTGTTGTACCGCACGGTCAGGTCGAAGTCGTCGTACAGGTCGTCGATGTAACTGACGAGCTCGCCGACGAGGAACTCGCCGCGACCGGAGTAGACGGTGAGCTCGCCCTCCAGCGCCGGCATCTCCGCCATCGGCGTCCCGCCCGGGGCGTCGCGGCCCGCGCGGCCGGACCCGATCTGGCCGATCGCCGACTCCCCGTCGCCGCCGTCTGCGTCGTTCCCGTCGCTCTCGTCGCCGCTCCCGTTACAGCCGGCGATCCCCGCCGCGCCGACTGCGCCGGCGGCCGCGAGGAACTTCCGTCGGCGGACGTCGCGTCCGTCCGTGGTCTCGGATTCGTGGTTCGTCATGTGTTTTAGGCTTGCCTAAATACTTTTAGTCGTGTCGGTTCAGTCGTCCGCCGGCGCCGGCGTTCGCCGGATCGCGTCGAGGCAGTCGAGCCAGTCGCGCATGTACTCGCCGCAGTGGTTGAGGAACGCGCCGTTGTTCCACTCGTCGAAGTCGCCCTCGGCGAGCGCGTCGGCCATCTCGGCGAACGCCTCGGCGTACGAGTCGGCGTCTTCGGCCGCCTCGTCTATCACCTCCCAGACGTGCTCGTTCAGCTCCAGCCCCGCCACCTCGTTCGCGAGGTCGTCGAACGTCGAGCGCGCGGCCTTGTTGTGTTCACAGAGCGGGTCGCCGTTGTAGATCCGCTTACCGAGTAGGTCGCAGGCGCGCTTCAAGAACAGGCCCGACCAGATGTCGTCGAACCGACCCACGTCCCACTCGTTGTCGTCCATCGGGAGCTGGTAGAACGCCGGGATCACCTCGCGGCGGAACGCGAGGTTCATCGAGCAGACGGTGAGGTAGTTGCCGCGCGCGGCGACGAAGTCGTCGCCGAAGTCCTCGGCGGTCGTCCGGGTCTGCGCCTGTCCCTCCAAGTCTCCGTCCATCAGGATGCGAACCGCGTCGAGGTCGGGGACGTTCGTCCACAGGCCCTGCGAGGCGACGACCGCGCCGGACTCGACCTCGACGGCGTCCGTCTCGACCGTCTCGTCCATCGCCGAGTAGGGGTAGCCGCGCGGGTAGAGCCCGTGCTCGTCGGCGTTGTCGTAGAGGACGTTCACCCAGTTCTCGTCGGAACTGACGCGCTCGATCTCGCCGCCGAACGCGAGGTTCTCCATGTGGCGCCCGAAGTAGTCGACGTCGTCGTGCGGAAGCGTGTCGTCGTCGATGAAGACGCCGTACTCGAAGGAGTCGTCGGCCCACATGTACAGCAGCCCGAAGCTCGTCTCGGCGTGGCTCGCGGCGGGCACGAGATGATCGTACTCCGCGACCCCGTTCGCCTCGTACCACTCCTCGCGACGAGTCCCGTCGAACACCTCGCCGGAGACGTCGAGGTCGTCGAGCATGGCGCGCATCTCGGCGACGTCACAGAAGTCCTCGGTGACCAAGACGAAGTGGAGCCGCGAGACGTCGAAGCCGTGGTCGCGGGCGTTCGCGACGTACTCGCGGAGACACTCGTACTCGCGGATCGTCGGGACGACGACGCAGATGTCGGCGTCGACCGCGTCGGGTGGGGTATCGACCATACGCAGTTATTTTTAGGCTGACCTAAAACATTAGCGGTCCGTCGTCGGCCGCGTCGCGGCCGCGTCCGGTTCCCGCTCCGACTCGGGCGCCCCCGTCACGGAGAGGTCGAACGCGGCCGCGACGAGACCGCCGCCCGCGAGCGTGACGGCGTTTTTCAGCGCGTGGTCGAGCGCCGCCGCGGCGAGCGCGGTCTCGGCCGGGATCGGCGTCGCGGCGACGACGATACCGGTGAACGCCGCCTCGTACAGCCCGATCCCGCCCTGCGAGAGCGGTAGCACCTTCGCGAGGTTCCCGGCCGAGACGGCGAGGGTGCCGACGACGAGCAGCGTCGCCGGGGCGACGCTCCCCCCGAAGCCGCCCACGAGCGCGGCGAGGACGAGGACCGCGGTGACGACGTCCGCCCCCCAGACGACGCCGCTCGCGAGCGACACCCGGACGAGCGCGCCCGCGTCCGCGGCCACGACCCGGACGGCGGCCCCGAACCGGACCGCGGCGTCGACGGCCCCGGACAGTCGAGAGTCGGCGGCGCGCTCGCGGAGCGTCGGACCGACTCGGCGGTCGCTCCGGGCGACGGCGACGGTAAGTGCCGAGCCGAGCGCGGCCGCGACGGCGATTCCCGCGGCGGCGGCGCCGGCCCGATCGAAGCCGGTGGGTACGACGGTTCGGCCGTCGACGAGGAGGACCGCGAGCGCGGCGCCGCCGAGGACGCCGAGCGCGACGAGGTCGAACGCGCGCTCGACCGCCAGCGACGCGACACCGGTCGGGTACGGCACCTCGCGGCGGTCGTGGAGCAAGTACGCGCGCACCCCGTCGCCGGCTCGCGCGGGGACGATCAGGTTCGCGGTCTGGCTCGCGAACACCGCCGCCGTGAGGAACGCCGTGCGGCACCGATGGCCCATCGGCGCGAGCACGTCGCCGTACCGGCGGCCGCGGACCGGCCACGAGGCGAGGTAGACGGCGAGCGCCGCGCCGAGCAGCGCCGGGTCCGCGGTGACCGCTGCCGAGACGACGCCCTCGATGTCGAGGGTGCGAACCAGTACCGCCCCGCCGACCGCCAAGACGAGGAGCGTCCCCGCGACCGCGAGCGATCCCCGAGGGAGTCTCTCGCCGATCCGGGAGAGTCGCTCTCGGAGCCGAGCGGCGGCGATGCGCGGGTTCATGTGTTCGTTTAGGCCGCCCTAAAGAACATAACGTTGGCGGTTCGCGGAGGCGAGCGGTCCGGTCCCGACGAAACGCGTTTGTGCGTGGGGATCGAAATACTACGCATGAACGCGAACGAAGCGGCCCCCGACTCCGCGACCGACGGCGTTCGGATGTGGCTCGTCGAGCGCACCTACTCCGACGACGAGCAGAACATGGTGATCCTCACGTACGCGACGCCCGACGGCGAGCGCTACTTCCGAAAGGAGCGCTCGCTCACCTCCTTCACCGACGTGCGCGACACCACAGCCGCCGTCGACGCGCCGCCGTCGAACGTCGGGACCGTCGACGACCCCGACGACCGCGAACGCTACGCCGCCGAGGCGACGCGGATGGCGAACGCACACGACCCCGACGACGTGATCTGAGCCGCGCGCGAGTCGGCGGGGTGTCCTCCCCGCACACCCTTTTCACCGGGCGTCCCCAACCCTCGCCCGATGCGCGCTACCCTCGAAACGCTCGGAATCACCCTCCTCGTCGGCGCCGCGCAGGCCGTCCTCAGCCTCGTCGGCCTCTTCGGACTCCTCGCGCTGTCGACGCCCGTCTCCGTCGCCCCGTGGACGCTCGTCACCAGCGTGTACGCACACGGCTCCGTCGGGCACCTGGTGGCGAACGCCCTCGCGCTGCTTCTCGTCGGCCCTCTCGTCGAGCGCCGGACGACCCGGCCGCGCTTCCACGCGTTCGTCGTTACCACCGGCGCGCTCGCGGGCGTCGCGCAGGTGACGCTCGGGAGCCTCCTCGGCCCGCCGTCCGCCGTGTTGGGGATCAGCGGCGCGGTGTTCGCGCTGGGCGGCTACCTGCTCGCCGGCAACGTCGTGAGCGAGACGCTGTTCGACCGGCTCCGCCTCTCGCCGCGGGTCCAACTGGCCCTGTTCGGGCTCGTCGCCGTCGCCCTCACCGCGACGACGGCCGCGCCGGGCGTCGCGCTGATCGCGCATGCCACCGGCGCGTTCTGCGGGCTCGTGGCCGGCCGGGCCGGCCTCCTCGACGCGCGGTAGCGGAGACGCCGAGACGAAGACGGCGCCGTCGCTGGACGCGGCAGAAAAAACGAAAGGGGTGAAAGAGAAACGCCCTAGCGCTCAGTCTTCGAGAACGATCTCGATGCTGACGTCGTTCGGCACTTGGACGCGCATCAGCTGACGGAGCGCGCGTTCGTCGGCGTCGATGTCGATCAGACGCTTGTGGACGCGCATCTCCCAGTGCTCCCACGTCGCCGTCCCCTCACCGTCCGGGGACTTGCGCGACGGGATCTCGAGCGTCTTCGTCGGCAGCGGGATCGGGCCCGACAGGGCGACTCCCGTCGAGTCCGCGATCTCGCGGACGTCGTCGCAGATGTCGTCGAGGTCCTCGGGGCTCGTGCCGGCGAGGCGGACGCGTGCCTGCTGCATCGATTATCGCTCGTTGACGCTGAGCACCTTGCCGGCCGCGATGGTCTGACCCATGTCGCGGATGGCGAAGCTGCCGAGCTCCGGGATCTCGCCGGACGGCTCGATGCTGAGCGGTTTCTGGGGGCGCACGGTGACGACCGCGGCGTCGCCGGACTTGATGAAGTCCGGGTTCTCCTCGGCGACCTCGCCCGAGGACGGGTCGATCTTCTGGTCGATCGACTCGATCGTACAGGCGACCTGCGCCGTGTGGGCGTGGAAGACCGGGGTGTAGCCGGCCGTGATGACCGACGGGTGCTGCATGACGACGACCTGCGCCTGGAACGTCTCGGCGACGCTCGGCGGGTCGTCGGCCGGGCCACAGACGTCGCCGCGGCGGATGTCGTCCTTGCCGATGCCGCGGACGTTGAACCCGACGTTGTCACCGGGCTCGGCCTTGGGCACCTCTTCGTGGTGCATCTCGACCGTCTTCACCTCGCCGCCCACGTCGGACGGCTGGAAGGAGACGTTGTCGCCGGTGTTGAGAATCCCGGTCTCGACGCGTCCCACGGGGACGGTCCCGATACCGGAGATGGTGTAGACGTCCTGGATCGGCAGGCGGAGCGGCGCGTCCGTCGGCGGCTCGGCCTCCGGCAGGTCGTTGAGCGACTCCAGCAGAGTCGGCCCGTCGTACCACGGCGTGTTCTCGGACTCCTCGGCGATGTTGTCGCCCTCGAACGCCGAGATCGGCACGAACGTGGTGTCGTCGGTCGCGAAGCGGACCTGGTTGAGCAGGTCCTCGACCTCGCCGATGACCTCCTTGTAGGAGGACTCCTGGTAGTCGACCAGGTCCATCTTGTTGACGCCGATGATGAGCTCGTTGATCCCGAGCGTGCGGGCCAGGAACACGTGCTCGCGGGTCTGGGGCGCGACGCCGTCGTCGGCCGCGACGACGAGCACCGCGTTGTCGGCCTGCGAGGCGCCCGTGATCATGTTCTTCACGAAGTCACGGTGGCCCGGACAGTCGACGATGGTGAAGTAGTACTCGTCGGTGTCGAACTCCTGGTGGGCGATGTCGATCGTGACGCCGCGCTCGCGCTCCTCGGCGAGGTTGTCCATCACGTAGGCGAACTCGAAGCCGCCCTTGCCCTTCTCTTCGGCTTCCTCGCGGTGCTGCTCGATTACGTGCTCGGGGACGCTCCCCGTCTCGAAGAGGAGGCGACCCACGAGCGTACTCTTGCCGTGGTCGACGTGGCCGATGATGGCCAGGTTCTGGTGCGGTTTGTCACTCATGGGGTAATCACGCGCTAAGGCGCTCTGTGAGTAAGTTTCGGTAGATTCCACTAAAACGGTTTCGATACGGGCCACAGAGCATCGCGCCGCAGTCCGGCGATTCTCGACAACGCGGGGCACGACAGAACGACACACGCGCCGGATCGCGGCGGTGCGAATCGACGACCGGAGCGGCCTCCGCCGGCCGAACCGCGGCCTACTCCAGCCGCCCGACGTCGCCGAGGACCGCGCTCGCGGTCTCGGGGCCGCCCGCGCCGCGCCCGGAGATGTTGAGCCGGCCGGCGTGGGTCGTCTCGATCTGGACGATGTTCTGGGTGCCGGAGACCGCGAGCGTCCCGTTCTCGGGGACGAGCCGGGGCGCGACGCGGACGGTCTCGCCGGTCGCCTCGCCGATCAGCCGCACCGTCCGCCCGTCCTCGGCCGCGAGCCGGAGCGCGGAGCCGGGCACGTCGCGGATGCCCTCGACGTCCGCGTCGTCGAGCGTGAACTCCCGGGCGTCGGCCGGGTCGTCGGCCGCGCCGAAGGATAGCACGTTCGCGAGGATGACGCACTTCAGCGCCGCGTCGGTGCCGTCCACGTCGAAGGAGGGGTCGGCCTCGGCGACGCCGAGGTCCTGCGCCTCCGCGAGCACGTGGTCGTAGTCGAGCCCCTCCGCGGCCATCCGCGTCAGGATGAAGTTCGCCGTCCCGTTGAGCACGCCCCGGACCGCCGTGACGTGGCCGGGCTCGATGTCCTCGACGGTCGAGACCGCCGGGATCGCGCCGCCGACGGTCGCCTCGAACCGGATCGCTCCCTCGCTGTCGTCGACGGCCGCCCGCAGGTCGCCGAACCGCTCCGCGACCGGCCCCTTGTTCGCGAGGACGGCGTGGCGGTCGCGCTCCAGTGCGGTCGTCACGTGCGAGAAGCCGGGCTCCGCGTCGTCGAGCGTCGTCGGCGTCGCCTCGACGAGGACGTCGTAGTCGGCCGCCAGCGCGTCGGCCGGGTCGTCGTCGCCGACGATCCCGCGTTCCGCCTTCCGAGCGACGACCGCGTCGGGGTCGACGCCGACCGCGTCGCCTCCGCCGGGGGCGCCCGCCCCGTCCGCGACGACCGCGCTCGACGAGTCCGCGACCGCGACGACCTCGTGGCCGTACTCGCCGGCCAGCTCGACGACGGAGCGCCCGACCGCGCCCGCGCCGATGACGGCGAGTCTCACGCGTCCACCCCCGCGAGCGGCTCGACGACGCGAAGTCCCTTGTCGGCGGCGAGGTCGCGGACCGTCGCGAGCGCCGCGTCCGTCTCGCCGGCGCGCGCCTCGAGCCGGAGCCGCGCGCTCGACACCTCCTCGGTGCCCTGCGGGGCCGCGAGCGACACGTCGGCGACCGACGCCGACTCGCAGGCCTCGATCCGCGAGAGCGTGTCGGAGAGGTCGGTGTCGATGAGATGACCGAACAGGAGGATGGTCACCTCCTCCGCGTACCGCTCCGTGCCCGCCTGCATCACGTTCACGCCCTCGCTGCGGAGCGCGTCGACGATCTCCTCGAACCGCTCGGAAGTCGCCTCGAAGTCGACTTCCACGGGGATCCGGCCGCGGGGCGTCTTGTTCCCGCGCTCGTGGTAGATCGACAGGAGGTTCCCGCCGTTGTCGGCGATCGGATGGAGCGCGGCGAGCAGCTGGCCGGGCTCGTCGACCAGCTCCAGTCGCACCGTGTGCGTCGAGGGGGCCGCGGCCGCGTGCCCGCCGTCCGGGGAGGGGTCGGCGTCCGTACCCGCGCTTCCGTCGGCCGCGTCCTCGGCGGCGAGCGCGTCCTCCGGCGTCCCGTCGCGACGGTCGCTCACGCCGCCACCTCCGCCGTGCTGGACGCGGCTCGGTCGGGAGCGCGTGTTCGCGGACACGTTCCTGTTCCCGGCGTGGAGCGGTCGCTCGGTGGCTCCGTCGCGGTGCGCCGGGGGGGAGACGTGCCCGTCTGCATACCCGAACGGAGTCGGACGATCCGGTATAAGCCTTCGGCGCTGGCAGGCGTTGCCTCTCCGCCGCGGGTGCCAACGCACCGCACGGATCCGGCGGGTCGACGCCCCGCAGAACTATGGGCGACCGCGTCCGAGAACCGGGCGTGTCTCACCCTCCACGCGGTTCGTCGAGCATCGCCCTGCGCCCGAACGCGTCGAATCGGAGTTCCGCAGATCGGACCCCCGCGAACCGAGGTGTGCCCGTCGAATGAGCGGCGGAATCTCGATCGACGGCCCGAAGACGCTCAAGGGTGCGGTCGTCATGCTGCTGATCGGTCTCGCGGTGACCGGCTACGGCGCGTACGACTACACCCAGCAGTCGGACGCGGTCGAGGACGCGATCACGGTCGACGCCACGATCACCGACCTCGACGTCGAGTCGACGTCGACCGGGAGCAGCGCCGGCGTGGACTACCGACCGACGGTGCGGTTCACCTACGAGTACGACGGGACGGAGTACGCGAGCACGAACGTGTTCCCGTCGGCGATCACGTCGAACTACGACACCGAGTCGGCGGCCCGCGAGGTCGTCGCGGCGTACGCCGTCGGCGAGCCGGCCACCGCCTACGTCGACCCCGCCGATCCCGACGGGGCGTTCCTGAGGGAACAGACGTCGAACGCGCCGCTCTTCGCGGCTGCCCTCGGCCTGTGCTTCGTCCTCGTCGGCGGCGCGTCGACGGTTAGGCGGACCCTCGGCTGACGGTCGCGGCGCTGCCGGGAATCGAGTCCGAGGCGGGAGAAAAAACGAGGGACCGACTACCGCTGACCGAGTCGTCGACTCAGAAGTAGTCGATCGACTGCGGCAGTTCCAGCTTCATTCCCTTGCGCTCGCGGATCTCCATGATCTTCTCGCGCTGGAGGTTGTCGACGAGCACGCGGAAGCCCGCGTTCTCGGTGTTCCACGAGGCGCGGCCCTCGGTGGCCGAGCGGATGTCGGAGGAGAACCCGATCATCTCCTCGACGGGCGCGATGCCCTCGACGACCATGAGGTCGCCCTCCTGGTACATGTCGTCGACGCGGCCGCGGCGGCCCTGGATCTCGCCGGATGCGGCGCCCATGTGCTCCGAGGGAACGTCGATCCGGACGTCCTGAATCGGCTCCAGCAGACGGACCTCGCCGTCGATCAGCGCGCGGTGGACCGCGTCGCGGACCGCCGGGATGACCTGCGCCGGACCGCGGTGGATCGTGTCCTCGTGGAGCTTCGCGTCGTGGAGCCGGAACAGCGACCCCTGGACCGGCTCGGCGGCGAGCGGCCCGTCGTCGAGCGCTTCCTGAAGCCCCTCCAGTACGAGCTCCATCGTCTCGTTGAGGTGCTGAATCCCCTTCGTGTCGTCGATGAGGATGTTGGTCCGGTGGATGTCCTCGACGTTCTGCGAGGTGTCCTTGTCCATGCCGGCCTCCTGCAGCGCCTCGCGGCGCTCCAGTTCGGGCATGTCCATCGAGACCTCGCCGAGCTGGATCGCGTCGACGATATCCTGTTCGAGCGGCTCGACGGTGATGTAGAACTTGTTGTGCCGGTTCGGGGACTGTCCCTCGACCTCGCGGGACGCCTCCTGCGGCTGCTCGCGGAAGACGACGATCGGCTCACCGGTGATGACCGGGATACCCTGGTTGTCCTGAATCCGCTGGGTGATCACTTCGAGGTGGAGCTCGCCCTGCCCGCTGATGAGGTGCTCGCCCGTGTCCTCGTTGATCTCGATCTGGATCGTCGGGTCCTCCTTGGCGACCTGCTGGAGCGTCTCGATGAGCTTCGGCAGGTCGTCCATGTTCTGGGCCTCGACGGACTTCGTGATGACCGGCTCGGAGATGTGTTCGATCGACTCGAACGGCGTCATCTCGACGGAGGAGACGGTGGAGCCGGCGATCGCGTCGCGCAGACCGGTGACCGACGCGATGTTCCCCGCCGGAACGTGCTCCACTTCCTCGCGCTCGGACCCCATGAAGAGACCGACGCTCTGGATGCGGTTCTTGCCCGCGGTGCCGGAGACGTACAGCTCCTGGCCCTTCTCCAGCGTGCCGGAGAAGACGCGACCCGTCGCGATCTCGCCCGCGTGCGGGTCCATCGAGATGTCGGTGACCATGAAGACGACCTCGCCGTCCTCGTCGACCAGCTGCATCCCCTCGGCCAGCTCGGTGTCCGGGTCGCCGCGCCAGATGCGCGGGACGCGGCGGGGCTGCGCGTCGACCGGGTTCGGGAAGTGCTCGCAGACCATGTCGAGCACGACGTCCGACAGCGGCGTCCGCTCGTGGAGCTCCTGCCGCTTGTCGTTCTGTTCGAGCTCCATGATGTCGCCGAAGTCCATGCCCGTCCGCTGCATCGAGGGCATCGAGACGCCCCACTTGTACAGCGCGGAGCCGAACCCGACCGTGCCGTCCTCGACGGAGACGGTCCAGTCCTCGGGGATGTCGTCCATGTTCTCGGCCATGCCGCGGATGAGCTCGTTGACGTCGGCGATGACCGACATCAGGCGCTCCTGCATCTCTTGGGGCCCCTCCTGGAGCTCCGAGATGAGGCGGTCGACCTTGTTGATGAACAGCGTCGGCTTCACGCCCTCGCGGAGCGCCTGCCGGAGCACCGTCTCCGTCTGGGGCATCGCGCCCTCGACGGCGTCGACGACCACCAGCGCGCCGTCGACCGCGCGCATCGCGCGGGTGACGTCGCCCCCGAAGTCCACGTGGCCCGGGGTGTCGATGAGGTTGATGAGGTGGTTGGTGTCCTCGTACTCGTGGGTCATCGAGACGTTCGCCGCGTCGATGGTGATCCCGCGCTCCTGCTCGTCCTCCTTCGTGTCCATCGCGAGCTGCTCGCCCGCGGTGTCCTCGGAGATCATGCCGGCGCCCGCCAGCAGGTTGTCGGAGAGCGTCGTCTTGCCGTGGTCGACGTGGGCGGCGATGGCGATGTTCCGGATGTGCTCCGGGTTGTCCATCAGCCGCTCACATTCCTGAACGATCTTCTTGCGTCGGCCCATTATACCGACTGTTACCGAAAGGAGGGTCAAAAGGGTAGTGTTTCGTCGCGGCCGTTTCGCGGGGAGTTGCCCGCGATCCCCGCCGATTTCGTGTCGATCGGTGTCACGGAGCAGGCGCGGACGAGCGCTCGGAGCATCGGCGCGGTTTTAAGGGCAGACTCGGGAAACGTAGGGTATGAACGAGACGCTCTCGCGGCTCGACGACAGCGGCGTCGTCGCGGTGCTGCGCGGCGTACCGGCCGACCAGCTCATCGAGATCGCCGAGGCGCTGCGCGAGGGCGGGGTCACCGCCGTCGAGATCACCGCCGACACGCCCGGCGTCGCCGACCTCATCGACGAGGTGACGGGCTCTTTCGACGACGAGGTCGTCGTCGGTACCGGCACCGTCCTCGACAGCGAGACCGCCCGGACCACGCTGATGGCCGGCGCGGAGTTCGTCGTCTCGCCGAGCCTCCACGAGGACGTCATCGAGACGTGTAACCGCTACGGCGCCGTCAGCGCGCCCGGCGTGATGACGCCGACGGAGGCGGTCCGCGGCTACGAGGCCGGCGCCGACTTCGTGAAGGTGTTCCCCGCGAAGACCGTCGGCCCGGCCCACCTCGGCGCGATGAAGGGCCCGCTCGGTCAGATCCCGATGATGCCGACCGGCGGCGTCGGCCCCGATAACGCGGCGGAGTACATCGACGCGGGCGCGTTCGCGGTCGGCGCAGGGGGCGCGCTCGTCGACTACGACGCCGCCGAGCGCGGCGACTACGAGGTCATCACCGAGACCGCCCGGGAGTTCACGCGAGTGGTCGAGGAGGCGCGCGGCGACGACTGAGGCGACGGTCTCTTTATAGACAGAATAAGACGGCAGCAGCTGTGGCGCGCGCCTCCGAGCGGTCGCCTGCGGCGACCGCGAGGAGCGCCGCGCGAGGGAGCGGTGAGCGCTCGATAGTGATAGCCGAAAAATTTGTAATATTAGAGTGTAAGTACGAACTATGCCTGGACCGTCGAAAGATCACCTCGAACATCTGAGTGAAGAGGAACTCGATGAGGCGATCGATCAAGCTCAATCT
>NZ_SGUC01000046.1 GCF_005435165.1 Halorubrum sp. GN11_10-6_MGM
CCTCGTCAAGGCGGTTGACGAGAAAGTTAAGAAGCTGGTCCTCGTGAATCACACCGTCTGCTTGCTTGGTTTTAGACACACCTTCAGCAAGCAGACGTTCTAACTAAGCGGCTTTGTGAAGTACTGAGGTTCGACACGACGGCCGCGTCCGGTGTGATGTCGAGGATAGACTCCGTACAAACGTATTGATCCGCACGATCGTCTGTCATTCTGTAGCCTCCGGCTTTCGCCCGGTGACGGTCTGGTCCAGCAGTACGACGTACGGAGACTGCGTGGCGAACGCTGTCTCTCCGGCGAGCGTCACCGTTTCTCGAACTCCCTCCGGATCAGTCACGACAGTGTTGCGAACGCCAACATCGTCGAGGAGTTTGTCCATGTTGTACCCCGCGGGCACCTGCGCGATGTTGAACTCACCGAGGTTGCCGCGGCGCGTCACGACACCGAGGAAGGGGACGCGTGCCGGGACGCTGAGCGACCCGATGGCGTTGAACGTATTCGCAAGCCCGCTCGACTGACAGAGCAGCGCCCCGCGGTCGCCACCGACCCACGCGCCCACGAGGACCCCGACAGCCTCCTCTTCACGGCTCACCAGCACGGTCTCGAACCGGCTGTCCTCGACCACCTCACCGATAAGCGCGTCCATCTTCGAGTCGGGCAGATACGCGATCAGATCGACTCCGGCGTCTGCTAATGCCTCCGCAGCGTCCTCACTCCACGTCATCGACGAAATGACCCTCTTGAATCATCGACGAATCACTCGCCAGTGTCGTCGAACCGTCGATCTCAGAAATCGACGCGTCGCTCACAGAACAGTGTGGATAACCCCCGTGGTATGTGGTCACTCGCATAACGCGACGTTCGCCGAAGCTATCTTCAAACTTGGGGCAAGGCGATGGCGCGGTCGAAGACGGCTGAACGGTCCACCTGCCCTGATACACTCGGTTCGCGGCTGAACAACGCTTATATCACCACACTCTGTCGTTTCTCTCAGCGAAACGGGGCCGTACTACCGGAGCCAACACCACAATGACTGAGATGACTGGAAGCACGTTCGTACTCGACGCACTGGACGCCGAAGGCGTCACGACGCTTTTCGGCCTCATCGGAGAAGGAAACGCACACCTCATCGACGCGACGAACGACCACGACATCGCGTTCCAGTACGCGCGTCACGAGCAAGTCGCCGTCTCCATGGCGGACGGCTACGCCCGCACCACCGGCGGAGTCGGCGTCTGTACACTCACGCACGGTCCGGGTGTGACGAACGGCGCGACCGGAATCGCCGCCGCGGACCGCGATAACGTCCCGCTCGTCGTGCTCGTCGGCGACACTGGATTCAGCGGCCGGGAAACATCTCTCCAGTATCTCGACCACGTCACGTTCACCGACCCGATATCCGTCTACCAGACGCGCGCGGAGACGTTGGACACGATCGGTGAAACCCTCCGTCGCGCGTTCTCAAAAGCCCGGACCAAACGCGGTCCCGCCATCGTCGAACTCCCCGGAGACATCCAAGAAAACCCCGTCCCCGACGAGGCCTACAATCCACGGTCGTCCACGGCCCAACGCATCCACGCCGACCCCGAAACGGTCGTCGCCGCGGCCGACATTCTCGACGCGGCAGCCCACCCCGTCATCCTCGCTGGCGGTGGCGCTCGCGCGTCCGACGCCGCTGACGCCATCACCGCACTCGCAGAACGACTCGGCGCACCCATCGCCACGACGTACTTCGCCAAAGGGCTCTTCGACCACGATCACCCGCTTCACTCGGGGATCGCGGGCACGTTCATGACGCCCGCCAACGACGCGTTACTCCCAGACGCCGACGCGGTCCTCACCGTCGGTGCGCAGCTCTCGGGGAAATCCACTCGCTACGGGGCTCTCTACGAGGACGCTGCCATCGTACAGATCGACACGTCGTCCGACGCTCTCGGACGCTACCGTGACCCCACGGTCGGGGTGCTCGGAGACGCGCGAGCGACCGTCGCCGCACTCGAAGACCGCATCGAGGCGAACCCAGAACGCGTCGAGAGAGTCAAAGACACCATCGCGGACACGGGTCACGTCATCCCGTTCGAAGAGCAGTCGAACGGACCGTACGTGGACCCGCGGGCGCTCACGCTCGCCGTCTCCGACCGTACCGCCGGCGACGCCGTCGTCGCCGTCGACTCCGGAAACAACACGGGGTTCCCGGCGGTCTTTCACGAACTCGACGCCGGCGGCCAGATGCTCGTGAACGGGAACTTCGGAACGATGGGGTACGCGCTCCCCGCAGCGCTCGGCGCGCAGTACGCCGACCGCGACCGCGACGTCGTCTGCTACATGGGCGACGGCGCGTTCATGCAAGTCGTTCAGGACGTCGAGACCGCGGTTCGACTCCGTCTTCCGGTCGTCTTCGTCGTCTTGAACGACGAGAGCTACGGGATCATCCGTCACCGCCAGCACCTCGAATTCGATCGTGCGACCGCTGCCGACTACGAGAGCCCCGAGTTCGAGCAGGTCGCTCGCGGTCTCGGCGCACACGCCGCAACGATACGATCGACAGACGATCTGGACGTTCTCGACGAGTTCCTGGACGACAAGCCCGACGTACCGCTCGTTCTCGACGTGCGCACGAATCCGGATATCGCGCGGCCCGGATTCCCGCCGTACTAGAGGTCGATACGGAGGTTCCCGTCCGAAGACACCTCTGCCGTAATTTCCGGCGGTAGGAGACTCGTACACCCCGGTTCTTCGAGGATCGCGGGTCCATCGACCGTCGCACCGACCGCAAGCGTTTGCCGGTCGATTACCGGCGTCGTCACGAACCCTCGATCTGCGAAGTACACCTCGCGTTCACGTCGGACCTGTTCGCCGCCCGTAACGGACACCTCGTCCTCCACGGGTAGCGTCTCGACTGTCCCCGCGACGCGGAGTGTGACGATTTCAACCGGTTCGTCCCGCATCGCGTACCCGTAGAGTTGGCGGTGCTGGTCGTGGAACCGCTCGATCCCCGCCTCGAAGTTCGCCGCAGTGAACGTCTCTCCGGGCAGCGGCACCGTCAGTTCGTACGCTTGCCCCGCATACCGAACGTCGAGTTGCCGGGTCACCAGCACGTCCTCAGCGTCGAATCCCTGTTCGATGAACCGGTCGGTGAGCGAGTCTTCGAGCGCGTCGAACTCGACGCCGGCCCGTTGAGCGTCGAGCCCATCACCGGTGTACGCCCGAGACTCGTCCATCCGAACGTCCGCGAGCAGGAGACCACGCGCCGAGAACACGCCCGGACTCCGGGGAATCACGACCGAATCCATGTCCATATTCTCGGCGACTTCAGCAGCCTGAAGCGGCCCGGCCCCACCAAACGCGACGAGCGAAAACTCACCGGGATCCCGGCCGCGTTCGACGGTGACGCGACGCAGCTCACGGGCCATCTTCGCGTTTGCGACCTTGACCACGTTCATCGCCGCCTCCTCAAGACTGAGCCCCAGCGGTTCCGCGATCTCCTCACCGAACACTTCCCTCGCCTTCTCGATGGCCGGTCGCATGTCACCGTCGAGGAAGGCGCTCGGATCGATACGACCAAGCACAAGGTTCGCGTCCGTCACCGTCGGCTCCGTCCCACCGCGCCCGTAACAGATCGGCCCGGGGTCCGCGCCGGCGGACTTCGGCCCGACGCGAAGCCCGCCGGCAGCGTCGATCCACGCGATACTCCCACCACCCGCACCCACGGTGTTGATGTCGACGAGCGGAGTGTTGATCGGCAGATCGTTGATCTCACCCTCCGTGGATCGAACGAGGTCACCATCCTCGACGACGCTCACGTCCGCGCTCGTCCCGCCCATGTCGAGCCCGATAGCGTGTTCAAGCTCCTCCGTCCGACTCACGTCACGGCACGCAACGGCTCCCGCGGCCGGCCCGGACAGAACAGTCCGAAGCGCGAAATCCGTCGCCTGGTCCGTTCCGAAGATCCCGCCGCCGGAGTGCATCACGTTCAGCGGCACATCGATCCCACGCTCCGCGATCCCGGCGTCCAGCCGACGGAAGTAATCCTGAACCGTGACCTTCACCGCCTCGTTCAACACCGTGGTGACGGTCCGATCGTACTCACGCGTCTCCGGGTAGACGGCGGAGGAAAGCGCGTAACTCAGGTCGGTTTCCTCTGCGATGAGTTCGCCGACCCGCCGCTCATGGTCGTCGTTCAAGTAGGAGAACAACATCGACACAATGACCGAATCGACACCCGACTCAGCGAGCTCGCTAACCGCCGCACGAACAGCATCCTCGTCAAGCTCATCGACAACGTCTCCCTTCGAGTCGATACGCCCCGGGACACCGAGCCGGTGCCTCCTGTCCACCAGCGCAGGTGGTTTGTCCGCCTGAAGATTGTAGAGTTCCGGGCGGGTCTGGTCTCCGATCTCTAAGACGTCACGCAACCCCTCGTTCGTAATCAGCCCGAGGTCCGGGATCTCGTTTTCTAGGACGGCGTTTGTCCCGACCGTCGTCCCGTGACTCAGGAACTCGACGCGGCCCGGACTCGTGTCGGTTTCCTCCAGGATCTTGTCGATCCCGTTCAACACACCGCGGTCGAAGTCCGGAGGCGTGGACGGCGTCTTTGTGATGTACACTTCGTTCGCGTCCACATCGTAGAGTACAACGTCGGTGAACGTACCACCGGTGTCGACACCGATGCGTACGCTCACGCGTTCTCACCCGTGGTACCCGCAGCGGTGTCACGAAGTTCTTGACGCCGCTCAACAGTCGCCTCCTCATCGACACGACCGTCTTCGATGACGACGCCGTACTCCTCACGGGCTTTCTCCCGCGAGACCTTCTCGTCGAGGACGTCATCGAGGACGTCACCGGGAGCCCGCTCCAACGGGTCCCCGTACCCGCCACCGCCGGGTGTCTGAACGCTCGCAACATCGTCAGCAGCGAGCTTAGTCGTCGACTTCGACGCCAACACCGCCTCATCCGCCGTCCCCGGATTACGATAGAACCGAGACGGTCGAGCTGCGTGCCCGCCGAAGACACCCCACGGCTTGGAACGCGTCCGGTCAGTAAGCAGCGAAAACGACGCCTCGTGATCATAAAACTGGAGGTCACGACGGACGCCGAGACCCCCGCGCTGCCGCCCCGCACCCTCCGAGTCCTGAATCAGTTCGTACCGCCGAACGTACACGGGCAGTTCGTCTTCAAGTTCCTCGATCGGGCTGTTCGCTGTGTTCTGGAAGTGCGTCTGTACTGCGTCCATCCCGTCTTTCTCCATGCGTCCGCCGTAGCCTCCCGCAACAGTCTCGTAGTACACGTAATCGTCGCCGTCACGCGGATCGGTCCCGCCGTACGCGACGTTACACACCATCCCTTTCGTCGCAGCGATGGTCTGTTCCGGGACTGCGTCCGCGAGCGCCTTCGTCACGAGATCACCCGCACGCATCGGGATCTCCCACCCGCCAGCCACCGGGCGGTTGTACGAGGGGTTCACCATCGTTCCCTCCGGAGTGATCGTCTCGAACGGTCGGTAGAACCCGTCGTTCTTCGGGAGGTCCTCACCGATGAACGCCATGATAACCGCCATCGTCCCCGCGAACGCCATCGCGGGCGTACAGTTCAACGGCCCCTCGTTTTCCGCCGCGGTCCCGGTGAAGTCGATCGTCATCTCGTCACCATCGACCGTCAGCGTGAGCACGAGCGTCACGGGCTCGTCAACGATCCCGTCACCGTCCATCTCATCGCTCGCCGAATACTCCCCATCCGGGAGTTCCTCAACAGCCGCGCGAACACGGCGTTCCGTGTAGTCAAGCAGCTCATCCAAGTAGGTCTCGACGTTCTCACGGCCATTCTCCTCGTGAAGTTCTGCGAACCGCTGTTCACCGATCCGGTTCGCCCCGAGTTGTGCCTGATAATCGCCGCGACGCATCTTCGACTCCCGGACGTTCCGCAGAATGAACGAGAGCTTGTCCTCGTCGTACTCCCAGTCTTCCACCGCGTGAACGCCGGGAATGATCAATCCCTCCCCGTAGAGCTCCGTGCTGTCGTTCGGAATCCCGCCAGGTGTACCCCCACCGATATCGACGTGATGCGCCGAATTCGCGGCGTAGCCGATGATCTCGTCGTCGTGGAACAACGGCGAGATCAGCATCACGTCCGGCAGGTGAACTGCGCCCTTGTACGGGTCGTTGATGAGAATACCGTCGCCCGGTTCGAGGTCGTCTTCCCACTCAGGAACGTTCCGTGGGACGACAGAAACAAGCGACCCGATGTGTTGCGGCGCGATGTCGTGTTGCGCAATATGCCTGAGGTCGGCGTCGAACAACGCACACGTGTGGTCACGACGGATCTTAATGTTCGTCGAGTAGGCGGTTCGTTGAAGCGTCACCCCCATCTCTTCAACGACACTCTTCAGCGAGTGTCTGAAAATCTCAAGATCGCCAGTATCTACCATACCACTGCCACTCATACCAGACGGAATAAACGTGTGGGTGACTGACTTACACCGATCAACAACTCCTCTATCGCAGTTTGAACCAGTCCGCTCGCCCAGATGTCCACGGCGTTCGCCGCCAATCCCGTCGCAGAAAAAGTTAATGTGGTTTGTTATCACGTGTCTGTATGCCAGACATCGAAAAATACGACCAGTTCATCGACGGCGAGTTCGCCCCCTCAGAAAGCGATGACCGCGCCGAAGTCACATTCCCGTACAACGGCGACACATGGGCGACCGTCCCCCTCGGAACCCCAGATGACGTCGACCGTGCCGTCACCGCCGCACGAGACGCCTTCGAACGAGACAACTGGGCCGGCCTCCAACCGAGCGACCGCGCCGCACTGATCAGAGACGTCGCCGCGGTCATCGACGACCACGCAAACGAGCTCGCGGAACTCGAAACCCGACAGAACGGGAAGCTCATCCGTGAGATGAGCGGGCAAATGAACTCGCTCGGCGACTGGTTCCGCTACTACGCCAGTGAATGCGAGACCCGCGACGGCGACACCATCCCCGTCGAAAGCAAAGACGGTGAGATGTTCAACTACGTCGTCGAGGAACCGTACGGCGTCGTCGGCGCCATCACCCCGTGGAACTCCCCGCTTCTCCTCACGGCGTTCAAACTCGCCCCCGCGCTCGCCGCCGGGTGTACGTTCGTCCACAAACCCAGCACGCAAACTCCCGTGAGCGCGTTACGCCTCGCCGAACTTCTCAGTGACGAAGCCGGCCTCCCCGACGGCGTCTACAACGTCATCACCGGCAGCGGCAGCACCGTCGGCGACGCGCTCATCGATCACGAAGACATCGACAAAGTCTCCTTCACCGGTAGCACCAGCGTCGGCCGTCACATTGGGAAGACCGCCGGCGAGAACCTCATCCCTGCCTCCCTCGAACTCGGCGGGAAGAGCCCGAACATCGTTTTCGACGACGCAAACCTTGACAACGCAATCAACGGCGTCATCAAAGGCATCTTCGCCGCGACCGGACAAACTTGCCTCGCAGGATCGCGCGTGTTCCTCCATGAGGACATCACTGACGAGTTCATTGACCGGTTCACTGACCGCGCCAGCGACATCACCCTCGGCGACCCGCGCGACCCTGAGACCGAAATGGGACCGGTCGCATTCCGCGAACAGTGGGAAACCGACCGTGACTACATCCGGACCGCACTGGAAGAAGGCGCAACTCTCCAGTTCGGCGGTGAACAACCCGACGACCTCCCCGGGCAGTGTTTCCTCGAACCGACCATCCTCACCGACGTGGAAAACAACATGACCGTCGCGCAAGAGGAGATCTTCGGCCCCATCGCAAGCGTGCTCACCTTCAGCGACGAGGATGACCTCATCGAACGCGCGAACGACACCGACTTCGGACTCGCCGCAGGTATCTGGACCGAAAACTTCCGGAAAGCTCACCGTATCGCCGACGCGATCGAAGCCGGGACCATCTGGATCAACGAGTACCGCACACTCACCTACAACTCCCCGTTCGGTGGGTACAAAGATAGCGGGCTCGGCCGCGAAAACGGACACGAAGGCCTAGAGGAATACCTACAGACAAAAAGCGTCTGGGTCGACCTCGCCGGCGAAGTCAAAGACCCGTTTAAACTCGGGTAACACGGGAGAGATCTTCCTGAGGGTCAATAGCGTCATACCCGCGCTTCCCACCGGTTGTGTCGAATTTCTAGTTGTCTCGGATGAAGTCGTAGCGGTGCGCACCCGCTGGCGCTCGCTCACCTGGTCGTCTTGCTTTTCGAGACTCTTTTCGGGGATGTCGAGGACACCGTATCGGCGCTCGCCCACCAGCACTCGCTACGGTACCACTCTTAGTTTCACCCCGTCCCTAAGGCTCACCCATTTTACACCGATCGCCGTTGGCACGGGTAGGGGGACGACAAATTCAGAAGAGCAGGTCCGACGCCGCGACGTGTTCGTAAATCTCACTGAAGAGGTCCAAATTCGACGGGCGGGAGTCCACAGTGGAAAAATGGCTGAGAATCTATCGTTTCTCTACCCGACAGTCAAGATCAGTCAACGAGCCAACGAGATACGTCAGCGGATCCTTGAGAACATACGGGATCAATATGAGGAGCTGAAGCGGACGGCTGGTGAACCACGAGCGGGTGCGGATCTCGCCGAAACGGATCCCGTCACCGAACAGAAGCTCACCCGACTCAGGAATGAGTATCAGACGTATCAACAGGTCCGGTTGTATCCGCTCCGAGCGTCTATCATCGCCCGGTTGATCGGGTCGATAATTCTCCCGATTCTCTTGATGATGATCGAGTTCTTTCTCCAGACCACAATATTGAGCTAACTGTTGAGTACCGTCGTGTAGCTACCATGACGATATGGTATTCTCACGCTTTTCCAGTGGTTATCCAAGTCGATACAGGCTTCCCGATATCGGCTTGATTATGGCGGGGACCGAGTGAGTGCTGCCGTACTAAGTGATAGCTTCTTTGGCAACATCATAGAGACTCAGAGTTGACGTTAGCGACAGACCAGTACAATTGCTGGCTGACCAACGACGGGACCGAAGTACTTCGTCGCGCTGTCGGGAGTCACTCCGCCGTCCAAAGGTATTTCATAATGGTTTCCCCTCTATCGTCTATGCGTGTACTTATCACGGGGGCGAATGGCACAGTCGGCAGCGCGATCATCGACCAACTCGGAGACACAGACGAGTACGAATTCACGTGTCTCGACGTCGAAGACCACCCCGACCGCGACACAGTTGTCGCAGACATCACAGACTTAGACGACCTTCGCGGCCACTTCGACGACATTGATGCCGTCATTCACCTCGCTGCCGCCGTTGACCTCAGCGGATCGTGGGAAGAAATCCTTCAAACCAACATTATCGGCACGTACAACGTGTTACAAGCAGCAGCGGAAGCCGAGGTGGAGAAGTTCATTTTCGCGTCATCAATCCACACCGTGGGCATGTACGAAATCGAACTCTCACCGGACATCTACGACCCGGACTACGATCTCACGGTCACGCACGAACACCCTGTCCGACCAGACTCCTTCTATGGCCTCTCCAAAGTCTTCGGCGAGGCGGCCGGGCGTCTCTTCGTCGAGAGTCAGGAGAACCCGCTCGGCGACCTCCACCCGACGTACGTGACCAACACGCGAGCGTACCCCACGAGTTTCTACGCGCTCCGCATCAAAACCGTCCTCGGCGATGAGTACGACCACCCGTACGGGCTCGCCGAAATGGGCGTCGACGAAGGCTGGTGGGAGCGCGACAGCGACGAGTACAACCACATGGCTGACCGGCTGAAGTGTACGTGGCTCTCACACCGCGACCTCGGCCAACTCACCGACCACCTCCTCCAACACGATGACCCCGGCTTCGACGTCTTCTGGGGTGTCAGCGGCAATGACGGTACCTGGGTCGATCTCTCGCACACACGAGACATCCTCGGATACACGCCCCAAGACAACGGCGCAGAGTGGGACGCGCCTCCCGAGTAACGAGCAATTTCCTGGCACCGTTAGTCTATATATACCAAGGCACTGTCGGCAGCTCCTGCGAAATTCAGTAGACAACCGACTGTGACGGACTCCCTCAGGCTACGGGAACCGAATCGACAGATCACTCAGAGTAGAACGTAGCCGGCGGTCAATATCAAAAAGCGCGTCGAACACACGGTCGAAGCCAACGAGTACATCATCGTAAATAACCAGTGAACAATTCACCGACATCATCTTGCGAGTTCGAATAATAATGCTCAGCATGGCCATTCGGGAACTTTCAAGACCTAGGGAGCCGACAGAAGCAAAGCTCAAAGAGCACGAGAAAGGCTATGGAGACGGGCTTGCCGGTCAGTTGGGAATTGACTCTCCGGATCGCGTTCGATATGATGGACGTGGAGTTCTGCCAACCCACCTTCTTCCGGGCTGCGACGCTCACACGCTTGGCACTTGTGCTCGCCAATAGAATCTTTACCGAGCGACTGACACGGTAGAGATACGTTCGATGCCTGTCCTCGATGATCTCTCCGGATTCGAGTTCGAGGACGTGATGGAGGACGTGTTCCGGACCCTCGGGTACGAGAACGTTCGGCAGGCGGAACGGACGGCCGACGAGGGGCGGGACGTCCTCATGGAGGAGGTCGTCGACGGGACGCGCCGGGCGGTCGTCGTCGAGTGTAAGCACACGGGGACGGTGGGTCGGCCGGTCGTTCAGAAGCTCCACTCGGCGATTGCGACGTTCGAGTTCGACGGGCCGAAACGCGGGATTGTGGCGACGACCGGCCGGTTCACCGGTCCGGCCGTCGAGTACGCCGAACGCCTCGAACGAAACGGTGACCCGTACCCGATCGAGCTGATCGACGGCGAGGATCTGCGCGAGATCGCTGACGAGGTCGGACTGGACCTGTACAACGGCCGGATCGAGATCCTGTGTGACGAGACGCTGCGCCCGCATGACCCGGCGACGTCGGTAGCGGCACCGGTCGCGGAAGCGTTCCGAGACATCGACAACATCGAGGCGGCGGATCTCCCCGCGCCGCATTCGCAAGTCACGTTCCGACCGGTGGTCGCCGTAACCGCGGACACGAACGCGGTGTTCGAGACGTCGGTCGGCGTGGTCCACCGGGTCAACGACCGGTCACGATTCGCCGTTCACGCGGATCGCGGCCGCCCGCAAACGGTGTCCGGTGACGTCTCGACCCTCGTGCTGGAGAACCTTCACGCGACCGTCGAGCTCGACGCGGAGGCGTTCGGGAAGCGGTACGACGCCGTTGAAGAGCGACGGTTCGGGCAGACGCAGACCGAGTACAAGGACTGGGCCGTAGACCGGCTTAGAGAGCAGCACACGACGACGGTGTCGTACACGGGGGACAACAACGTCACGTACACGAAGACGTGCGAGCCGAAGCGCTCGGACGTCTCAGTCCAGTCTGTCGAGCCGGTGTACGTTCCACAGGTGCGGCACACGATCGACCTCGGCGAGTACACGTACCCGTACGAGTACTTCGCCGCGGGGCCGTCGCGGGTGACGAGCGAGGACGGGATTCACCGCTGTGTCCACTGCGGTACGGACGGGGGCGACACGACGTACACGTACTGCGCGAACTGCGGGAGCGTGAACTGCGGCTCGCACATCGAGACGGGGCGTTTAGAGGAGGCCCCGGTCTGTACCGGGTGCGCGGTGACCGAGCGCTTCGCGTTCAAAACCAAGTACTTCTACGACGAGGCGAACCGGGACGCGTTCCGCGAGGAGTACGACGCGATGCCGTTCTACGAGAAAGCGATGGAGAACACGCCGCTCGCCGTCGGTGTACTCGTTCTTACCGTACTCCTGCTACTCGGACTCCTCGTCAGCGTCGGTGGGATGTGACTCACGTCCCAGCTGTTGGGTTGGAGAGAACTGTTCGAAACCGCCGTACACATTTCATCGCCTGGCTCGGTTTGCGGCTGAACCACGCTGAATACCGCAAGGCGTCATTCTCGTCGTCACTGTGTTCCGAGGCCGCTGGGGAGCGAGATGGGCCGCCAGCGCTCGTGTCTCGGCATCAATCTAACTGGTCGAGTTCTCCCCGGCGTTCTTGATGCATGATACCACCGGCGAACAACCGGAGTTTCGAGATGAGTTCTGCCTCGGTCTCGTATGCCGCTACCCGTAGGTCCCATCGCACCTGTGCTGATCGTATCATCGCACTCGTGACATCGTCCTCATGAACGAAGACGAGTCGGTCACCGTGTGTTTCCGAAAGCGCTTCAAGAACACTTCCGGCTTCTTCTCCGACACCGAAATTATGCCCGAGAAACGGTAAAATGAACGCTGTCGCATTGCTACACTGCGTGTATTCGATGCTCTGAGTCGCTGCGTCCACCTCATCGGTGTCCACGTCAACGTCGAGAGCGAGAAACGCGTTCACTCCGGGCCTGACGCGAAGTGCTCCTTGTACCCGTCGTAAGAGTGCCTGCGCCGCGTCGATCTCTTCTTTGTTTTGAAACAGTTGCCGGAGCGGCCCTGGGAGGTCGCCCACGTCGATTTCTTGGCGCTCCTCCTCACTGAGAATGTAGTTTAGATTAAACGATTTGTACGGGCCCATCAAGTAGAAAAGAAATCGGTCATACGTTACGTGACCCAACCGTTCGGCAATCAAATCGCGCGTTATCTCCGCAGTCATGAGCAATCATGCCCGCCGAAAGTATTTAAAAACTGTATTTTTTGAGAGAGTCTGGCTTGAGAAAGCCTAAGAGTCTGTCCGTTGTACCGTAGACCAAGATGGCGACGAATCACACGGAGACAGCCGGAGGTGGGTTCCCGGAAGATCCCGAAGACCTACTGCCGGAAGAGAGCGTCCTCAGTCTTGAGGAGTATCTTGCGATGCACGCCGCCGTCGGGCATCGTACCAGATACGAGATCCTCTACCGACTCGTACACAGCGGAGACATGAGTCCCAAAGAACTAGAGGACGCGATCGACATCGACGACAGTACCCTTCACTACCACCTCAACAAGCTCGTTGATGTGGGTCTCGTCGAAAAACGTCAACGGACCGAACGGGGCCAAGACGGCTCGTACACGTACTACCGAGCGACCGTGTTTGGAGAGGTGACGCTTACAGACGGCGTCGACGAGCTGATCCGCGGTGAAGAAGAGTTCGATAGAATGTACAACGGCTCGACCGAACAGTAGCGAGGGACCGTTTCACCCACGCGACATCGCGAAAATGGGTTGGGGCGGATTCGAACCTCAGTCACTCCGCTCGCTGGCGCCCGCTCTGTTCCCTGCTTCGAATCCGCGGCATCCATTCTGGCGACACGGCTCCTCGCTCGCGTCGCTCGCTCGTCGCAGTGTGCCGCCAGAAATGGGTTGGGGCGGATTTGAACCATCGAGAGGCGCTTAGAGACGCTCTGCGCGCCTCTCGTACTCTCGTTCAGGGCTCACGAGAGCGTCGCCCTGCTCCGTGTGAAGGAGCCGTCATTGAAGACAGTACACCACGACCAACCCAGTTCCAGCCGGGTCCTCAATATTGTTTCTGGGAGACACTACTCGGTGCGTACAGACTCCACATGGCGCCGGCCGTGGCACCACCAACATCGAGTTTCCTACCGATCATGTCAGAGTGTGTCCCACCCGAAGACGCCGTTGAACAGTACCTCACATCGCGTCGTAATGAACTCGCTGATGCGAGCCAACAAAACATCCGCTATAGACTCAAGCAATTCGTTGAGTGGACAGACGAAGCAGGGGTCGACGACATGGCAGAATTTGATGGAATGCTCTGTGAGCAATGGAAGCTCGCACGAGTTGATGCTGGACTTGCGCGAATCACCGTCCGACAGCACATGATGACCTTCCGCCACTTCATCCGGTGGTGTGGAAGCGTTGGATACGTTGATTCAGACCTCCACGAAAAAATTCGAATTCCACGGACAACGAAGTCGGACCGAACTCGGGACGACACTATCCAGCCCGAGCGTGCAAATGCTATCGTCAACCACCTCGCTCAATTTAGCTGGGCCAGTCGATGTCACATCGTCTTCGGCTTGCTATGGCATACCGCGATGCGAACCGGCAGTCTGCGTGCGCTTGACGTCGGTGACTTTCATTACTCAGGAAGTGACGCGTACCTTGCGGTATCCCACCGTCCGGATACGGACACACCACTCAAGCTCGGAGATGAAGGAGAAAGAAACGTCACAATCGCCAACAGCGATCTCGCGGATACAGTGAGCGACTACATTGAGTACAATCGTCCCGATGTTGAGGACGAACATAACCGTGAACCGTTGATTGCCACCGACTACGGTCGGGCTGCAAAGACGACTATTCGGACGGACGTGTATCGTGCGACACAACCTTGCTTGCTTGGGGACTGTCCTCATGGTGAGAGTGAATCGACCTGCGTCCATCTCAATAACCCAGACAAGGCAGGATCGTGTCCCTCCGCGCGTTCACCACATATGATCCGACGGGGTGCGATTACCGCACATCTTGACGATGGAGTCCCAAAAGAAATCGTTGGTGAACGGGCATCCGTCTCGGCCGACACGCTCGAAGAACACTATGATGCGCGGTCGAAAGAGCAACGTCGTCAAAACAGACTGAAACACCTGAAAAAGGGATTTCGACATCAGTAAAAATATGATTTAATCCACCACTGATCTGCTGAAATCCTACCATTCTGACTTATCTTGTTTGAGACAGCCGGTTGATGGAGAGTGCTTACCTAATAGTCTAGATGATCGAACGAGATTAAGTAGTACGCTCTTGTGGCGGAGATTGTTGGTGAGTCATAGCGCAGTTTCGAGGATGGTTTTGAGCGCTTCTTTCCCCGGTTTTCGGAACACTTCACGACGGAGCTGAAACGCTCGGAGATATGGTGTGAGTC
>NZ_SGUC01000047.1 GCF_005435165.1 Halorubrum sp. GN11_10-6_MGM
TCGCCTCACACAGTATCTCCGAGCGTTCCAACTCAGACGAGAACTCTACCGCAAACCCGGACGAAAAGCGCTCAAACACGCCGTCAAAGCCACTCTCTGAAATCAACAATGTGCTACACAAGAGCGACCAAGAAGTACGCTATCGCCGAGACGTTCCAGAACGTCGATCTTGATCCAGCGGCGGTGGCTGAACCTCGTCGACAGTGCTCTGTTGAATAGACGTTGAGTCATGGTTACAGCGGCTCACACAGTGGTTCTATGTTAGTGATGGCGAACATGAGGACAATTTCACGGAACTGTCGACACCAACTCAGCGCTCGCACGGCATCGCCGAGCGAGCGCCTCGTTGTCGAGTACGAGGTTTCGGCCATCCACCGCTGAGCGTAGCCATTTGCTCGATTGAGCGCGTTGTTCGCGGCTGCTTTCGCTGACGAACCGCGGTAGTGAACAAGGTACTCAACATCATGTGCTGCGATTTCATACTCGGTATGCCAATCTTGGAAGCCGTTGTCGGCGGCGGACTGCAGGTTGTCCGCGTTTCTGCGGACGACCTGCGGTCCGGTCTTTGTATCGTGCTTCCATCGTGCTGCGATGTGAACATCGAGGACAGCAAAAGAGTCCACATCTGTCAGTGTCCTCGCTTTGAGCGTCTGTATCGTCCGTCCGGCCCGCTGCCGGAAGTACGATGGTGCACGTCGGCGGTCGAAAAACGTGCTGTCGAGCGCAGCGTGGCCAGACTGCGGGTGCTGCTGCGCGGAAACGCGCAGCAGCGCCCGCCATACCCACATTTTTAGTCGAACAAACGATTTGTAGAGCGTCGTGTGATCGGGAAAATCGTCCGGATCTAAGTCGAGAGCATCACGCACTTCAGCCATGTACTTTAGCCTATTCGGCGTTTCACGGTAGCTGTGGGTCTCTTCGACCCGAAAGCAGTGCAGGACGACGTGAACCCAGCGGGCGAACCCGCCGCTGGCGGGCTCGCCCGCGTGCTTCCCCAACGCTTGTTTAGCTAGGTGACGACACTGCTCGATGAAGTCGAG
The DNA here is from genome assembly GCF_005435165.1 of Halorubrum sp. GN11_10-6_MGM. Lineage (GTDB taxonomy): Archaea > Halobacteriota > Halobacteria > Halobacteriales > Haloferacaceae > Halorubrum. The sequence goes on from NZ_SGUC01000047.1 coordinate 1,041, forward strand.
GATATCGATTTCCATGGTAGGTTCGATTTCCTCGGCTTCACCCTTCTAAACCGGTGATATCGGCTGATAAGATCGCTCTTCAACAGAGCAGTCGAGTCGGTGTTCCAGTTCGCGCAGGTCCTCATCAACCAGGCGACCGGTCAGGGGTGGCCGGTCGCCGCCGTCGCCGCCACGCCCGTGTTCGACGACCCGAGACGCCGCGCCCTGCGGGAGCCGTTCGACGCGGTGATCGAGACGCGGAAGCGAGGGGCGGTCGACGCTCCGGGCGAGGCGGCCGACGCGGCCGGGGCGACCGACTCGACGGACGACGCCGTCTTCCGCGTCCGGAGCCGCGAGGGCGTCACCGACTGGACGCCCGTCTCGTCCGTTTGAGGTATCCCGGTTGGCGACGGCCCCTCGACCACTCAGTGTAGATCGGAATCGTGGGCGATCGGGTCATCGAGTCCGCGTGCGAGCGTCACCGTCGCGCCTTCGTACGGCCGCCGTGTCCGCTGCAAGCCGCTCGACGAGGCAGGCCACGTCGTCGCTCGGACTGCGGCCACGCCTCGCTACAGCGAACTCGTCGTGGTCGCGACAGTCGTGCCCGTCGGCCCCCGGCCGTGATCTCGGCCGCAATCCGGGCGAATCTTTACAGCCACTTCCCGAGCAACGTGTTCGGGCTCCCTGTCGCGTACATCTCGCCGTTCATCGATTAAGTTCCTCCCAAGCGTCACGTGGCTGTCCGCAGTTGTCATGAGCGGCTGTCTCTCGGCGAACGAGGCATTTTGACCCTTCAAGTCGGTGTAGACCCTCCACGGACCGGAACGAATCCGGCCCCCACCTTGTGAGTCGCAGATCGGTACACCTACGTTTCAGGTCGCCAGCGTAGTGAACCGCGCGACAAACAAGACCATCCAGAGATGAAAGGGTAAATTGCCATGTGGGCCCGGCTCAATGAAACTCACATCTACCGGAACGGCACCCGCCGACTGGGTCGAGAATAACACGTCTAACTCTTGGGTGCAGCGACTGGAACGGACCAAGTAGCGAGCGATCGGAGCCATCAGAGGAGACGCGTTAACACGTCTTTCACTCACGACATCACTAGTCCCCCGCCGCGTCCAGGCGATGAAGGGTCGTCGGATCGCGCAGGTCAATTGCTAGTACAGCTGATCTCAACCACCTGCATCGTCCTGACAGAGAGCTCATTATCATCGCTTTCGACGAACACCATCACCTCTAATTCTCCGTCATCGGTCCCCGTACACGACGCGTTGATCATCGCTTGTTCGTCGGCGCTGAGAGTCACGTCGCTGGTCGCTCCATCCACCGAGTCGTACTCAACACTTCCGGTTGTCTCAACGTCATCAACGGTCAGTTCGACCTCTCGGCCGAACTGATTAGTGACGCTGAGTACACCCTCTGTCGACCCGTTCTCCACGGAATTGTTTTGATTCTCGACGGCCAAATACGCGTTTCCATCGTCGGCGACGGTGACATCAACTGACCGCTCGGCCTGGATCGCGCTGTACCCAGCAGTTCCGGTGATGACCGTCGCGAGGACGAACAGCGCGAGGATCAGCCGTCGGTGTCTCACCCCTCTACCTCCGGTGGCGGCCCGTCGCCGCCGAGCTTTCTGCGTCGGGCGAAGTACGCGTGTGCGAGCGCAGAGACAACGAGCGCACCGACGAGGAAGGCCACCCACGCGAGGTCAGGCAACGCACTGAACAGCACCGCGTCGGTCCACAGCGCCGCCAACAATGCGGCGCCCACCGCCGCAAGACCGAGGTAGTAGCCGTGCCACGGGATCTCGGGCTCGGTGACGACATCCAAGTAGATGTCGAGATCCTCGACGGCGGGTGTTGGACGCACGACACCGGCACGCTTGTCGAACGCGACGATGTCGGTCTTGTCCATTTTCGGAAGATGGGTCTGTTGGAGCGATACGTAACAAGACTTTCGCGTGTCCGAGTCCACCTCGGCGGGGGCCACGTTCGCTTCCCACGCGGCGACCCGCTCGGCCAGCCAGCCGAGGTCGGTCGCCTCCCCGCGCTGACAGAGGGCGTGGAGCGCAAACCGCCGGCGTCGGTTCGACAGGACGGAGAAGACCACCTCTTCGTCTAACTCGACGCCTGTACCGGACGTCAACCAGTTAGCGGAGGGGAAGTTCATCAGTCGCACTGATGTGTTTCAACAAGATATATAACTGTTTTGTCTTTTTTGAGAGAGATAGCGAAGCTATCAAAATACACACCTCTCGCGAAGTGTCCCGTGTGACACCCCCGCTGTACGTCGTTTCAGTTCCCGTAAACGACTCGTTACGCGGTTTCACTGAGCAGCTCGCGTATCGAAACCGCTCGTTTCGACACTTCAACGACCCGAAAACGAAGTGGTATCCACTCACAGAGTCGGACGCATCATGAGACGGCGGAAGCTACTCATTGGCATCGGCGCGGCCGCCGCGGGTGGGAGCGCGGCCTTCGGTACAGAGGCGTTTACCAGTGTCCAGGCGGAGCGTAACGTGGACGTGTCGGTTGCAGGTGACAGCAGTTCGTTCGTCGCGATCCAGCCGCTCAGCAGCGATAATGCGGGCAAGTACGTCGACACGGAGAACGGCGACAGCACGGTCGAAATCAACCTCGACGGCGACAACAGCGGTTCCGGAGAGGGTGTCGCACAGGATGCGGTCACTCAGCTTGAGGACCTGTTCCGGGTCGTCAATCAGGGCTCCCAACCGGTCAGCGTCTACTTCGAGGACGACAGCGACGCGGTGACGTTCCGGGTCAGCGGGTCGGCGGACGCGCTCGACGCGACCGGGCAGTCGCTCGAAGGCGCGGACAACTCGGCTGATCTTGCGGTCGGCGAGCAGGTTGTGGTCGGGATGACCGTCGACACGCTCAGCAACGACGTGAGCGGGCAGCTGCTCGACAGCGTCGTCCTGTACGCGGACGCAAACGCGTCGTCGCCGGGGCAGAACGTTCCGCAGCCGCAGTACGTGGTTGATTCGGACGCGTTCGGTGACCCCGACGATGACGGTGACTCTGAGGAAGATAGCAACGATGAGAACATCTTCCCGAGTATCTCAGAAGCGGTCTCGGCGGCCGAATCACGCGCTGTCGTCGGTGTGAGGAACGCGGAAGACATCAATGAAGGAGTCACTATTGATAAACCCCTTACGCTCAGTGGTTTTGAAGGGAAGCCTTCAGTCAATGTGTCTGAACTCGTTTCTGACGAAGCTATCAACATCGAAAGCGACGACGTTACTATCCGAAACCTCAGCTTCACGTACGATGGTCTCGGTAGGGACGATGACGTACACCTGATCAGCGGTGCTCAACCAAGCGATCTCCGTGGACTAACGATTCAGGGGCTGGACATCACATCCAACGCCAGTTTCGATACCAACGCGATTGACGTTCGAGGCGTTGATATCGAGATTACCGATAACACTGTGACCGATGCCGGTATCCAGGTTCAGCACGGATCCGGTTCCAGCTCAGGCGGTTCGGTGACCATCTCGGGCAACAGCGTCACGGAGTCCGACAGTGATGGTGGAATTCTAGGCGAGGGTATTACCGCGTTTACGCTCGGCGAGGCTCGCATCGGCGACTTCAGTTATACCATCGAGGATAACCTAGTCAGTGATACCGGCACCGGAACGGCGGCGATCAAACTCACTGATATAGGCTCAGAACAGACCCCAGCAGATGTTAACGGGGAGACCGGGAAATTTGACCAGATTGAGGCTCTGCTGAGGGACAACGACGCGTTCCCGGCGCTCATCCAACTCGATACAACACTTACTGACAGTAGTTCGAGTGATGGCTCGTTCTTCACTGCGCAGGTCAGTGCTGGACAGACGACCGTTGTTTCGGTTAACCTAGACAACAGCGTCTACTCGCCAGGAGAAGGTGGCTGGCCAGCTAACCCTGACTCATACCAGTTAGAAGTCAATATCGACTCCGATACGGGTGATGATGGAGAAATCGGCGAGAACGGGACAGTGGGAGATGCCGGTAACGATGACTTCCGGTTCGGGTACGCAGGTCCAGAGGGAGACCCGAGCGATGTTAATGGAGAGAGTCCTGGTGGATACCTGAGTCGGAACACTGGGACTGGAGGCACAGCGGATCGGGTTGCTGTCTCGGGAGCCGATATCTCAGGATATGCTGCGATTGAGTCGAATGACCAGCGAAGCTATATGTTCCTCATTGATTGGGCCGCTGTGGCGGCGGATGCTGACGTGCCTGACCTTCCCAGCGCACCCTCTGAGATCGTTATTAATGAAGTGTTCGGTACTGACGGCGGTGGTGTCTTCCAAAACGAAGCTGTGAGTCCTACAGAGAGTTCGGATATCCTAGAAATCTAGATTCGCACGACAGACGCTCGGATCAAAGCGACCAAATCATATCACATAGATATTTTCAACAACACCAGCGAACTGATGTATGAATGGGTACTGGATCAACTCTGAGTATATAGATAGCCTAGTATGAATCAAACTATACTAACTGTGAAACTCCACACCCTCGTCGCCGCGCTCGCCGTGCTCGCCCTGCTGGCAGCCACAGCGCCGCTCGCCAGCACGCAGGCCGCCGAGATCGGCGAGGGGGTGGAGATCCGCGCGGCCGACACACCCAACGCCGACTACGTCCAGGTCGGCGACGACGGCCAGGTGTCGATCCAACTCGACGCCGACGCCGCGGTCCCCGGCGAGGGGCTCCCCGCCGACACGCTCGCGCGCTTCGACAACGTGATCGTGGCCGTCAACACGAATACTGCCAGCAACGCGGAGGGCAGACAGGCGTACGTGTACGTCACGGGCGAGGGCACCGCCGCCGATGACTTCGCGTTCTACCGCGGGGCTAGCGATATCGAGGACTCGGACCCCGGGACGTCGATCGAGGGCGAGGCCAACGCCGTCCGACTAGACACCGGCGAGTCGACCGTGATCGGGTTCGCGGTCGACACCCGCGACGAGTTCACCGCCAACGATGTCACGTTCACCGTCAACGCCGACGTGAGCCAGATCGCCGACGCGGTCCTCGCGATCGAGACGGGCGTGCCCACGGCCGGCGAGCCGGTGACGTTCAACGCTACCGCCAGCGAGGGTGACGCGATCACGTACGCCTACGACTTCGACGACGGCACCGTCACGAACAACGTCGACCCACGGGAAGCTCACGCCTTCGCTGACCCCGGCACGTACAACGTGACGCTCACCGTCGACGAGACCGCCGCGCGAGCGCCGAACGGTTCTGATTCCGTGACCCGACAGGTTGTGGTCAGCGGCCCGCCACAGACCGCTCCCCCCGGCGAGACAGTCACGCTTCCGAACGCCGTCTCGGGAAGCGATGATCCGAGCATCGAATCGGTGACCGTCGACTTGGCAGGTGGGGCTAGCGACGACGTCACCGTCCGCGCGCTCGCTACGGAATCCGTCGCCAACGTCGCCGGCGGCAACTCGCCGCAGGGGTCGTCCGTGGTCGGAGCGGCGAACGTTTCCGTTCCGACCACCCCCAACGCCGATGCCACCGTCACAGTCGAACTCGACGCCTCGGCGGTCCCGGCAGATGTCGCGCCGTCGGATCTCGCGCTCGAACGGTACGACGGCACGACGTGGCAGGTGCTCCCCACTACAGTCCAGAGCACCGGTGGCGGCACGATCACGCTCGTCGCGGAGACGCCCGGCTTCTCGCCGTTCGCGGCGACGGTGAACCCCGGCGCGCCGACGCTGGACCTCGGCGGTGGCGGCGGTGGCGGCGGTGGCGGCGACGTGGATCTCGGAGACGGCGACGACGCCGACGATTCCGGTGACGACGACGAGGGGACCGATGGTCCGGACGCTCCCGACGATGTGGACGACGGTGTCGACGACCCGGTCGATGACGCCGACGATGACCCGGCCGTCGACGACGGCGGTACACCTGATGACGCCGATGGAACGGACGGGGTAGCACCCCCGGACGACCAGCCGCCAGACGGCGAGCTTGGGGGTATCAGCCTCCTCCCGACCCTTGGGATTGCGGCTGTGCTGGCCATCCTGGCGGCGGTGGCATTCATCCGCATCCGCCGGCGGGAGTGAGGTCCGGTATGCAGCGCCGCGATTGCTGCCCCCACTCGTCTTCTATGGACGAACCGGACGATCGCTACGCCTTCGAGGTTGCAAACAGTATCTCACTCCCGATACTAGGCGTGAGATACGCCGGAATAAACCCGAGCGCGTAGCCGAGGAGGTGGACGTAAAGGTTGACTATCCCGCCCTGGACGTGCAGGTTCGAGGGAAACGCTACGGCCGGGTACCCGACCCCGATTATGACCCCGGCGGCGAGCAGTTCGAGATGTCCGGGCGGGAGCCGCCTAACGGATCCGAAGTCGATCCGGATGTCGATCCCGTACAGTACGGCCGAGAGAAGCGCTGCCGCGCTGACGCCGGCGCCGAGCCACCCAATCGGTGCCGAGACGCCAACGACCGCGAACCCACAAAAGAAGAGAACCGGCGCGTCCTCAACGCTACCACCGGTCTGTGGTCGATGATGCAGGTAAACGAACACGAACACCGGAACGAGACCGACCACACCCATCACTACCCCAGACGCGCCGTATCCAATGCTCTGACGCGGGATCGCAAGATTAAGAAGTGACAATACTGGCGGCAAGACGGTGACAATAACGAAGAGCGCAATACGATAGCGCCCGCGCGTACCGGCAATGTGTGCGAGGAGATATCCGACCGTCGCGGCGATGAGATACCCGACAACGTTTGCTGTCAAATGTGCTTCCGTGAAGTGAACGAAGTGCGACGTGTATAGCGAATAAAAAGTTGGTGCCGTATGTGATAACGATAACGCAAGTCGCGTCTCGCTCGGTGCGAGAAACACAAGCAGATAGAGTACTGGGGGACCGACAAGCAGACACGCGTCGGCGAGCGCGCCAAACCGCATCTTTTCGGGTAGAAAATCGCCCATACCACGGATTTTCTTCCCAACGCGCTAAAGTGCTGTCCTCCAAATCGTCATGTTGATAACTCATCTTCGCAGGCCGCCGGATGCTCTCACAGCCGACAACTCGGGCGGGCGCACTGGATTCGCTTCTTGTGGACTCCGCCACATTGGCAAGTTTTATATCACTGTGATAATAGTTCCATGATGAATGCGGGCAACAGCAGAGCGGCTGGTCGAGGCTCTCGTTATCCTCTTTGCGATCACTCTTCTCGCCGGTCAGCTCGTCGGGCAGCCGATCTTGCTCGGATACGTCGAAACCGGGAGTATGGAGCCTACGCTTGAGCCCGGCGACGGATTCGTTTCGCTACCACCTGAGGTGGTTGGTTCACCGTCATCCGGTGACGTCATTGTCTACCGAGCAGAACAAATCAATGGCGGCGGCCTGACCACTCACCGCGTCATTTCCGAGACCGATCGCGGATACGTGACACAAGGTGACGCGAATCCGTTCACCGATCAATCGGCGGGAGAGCCGCCGGTTCGTGAGCCACAGGTCGTCGCTGTCGGTGTCCGCGTTGCCGACACTCTTGTTACAATTCCAGAACTCGGTACGGCCGCGGTTGCGATTCGGAGCGCCGGCGACGGACTCCAGCAACGGATCCCAACTCACGTCTGGATCGGCGCCGGAGTCGCGGGCTTGGTTATATTGCTGGCCAGCGGCGGTGGCAGCGGGCGTTTAGAACGGCCGTCGCTCGGGGACCGGCCTCCCGGACACGACAGTGGGCGCCGATTGTCTGTCGGACCGCGTGAGATCATCTTGGTGTGTGGAATGGTCGTCCTCGCAACGGCGACCGCAAGTGCCCTAGCTCCGTTCGGACCGACCGAATATCAGGTTGTGAGCGCTGAAGCTGACTTGCCCGGTCCGAGCGTCATTGCCGCAGGCGAGACCGAAACGACTACATACAGAGTTCCCGGCGGGACGGTTTTTCCGGTACAATACTACGTCGAACCGGCCAGCGACGGCGTACAGGTACTCAACGGAACCGGCAGCGGTCGCATCCAACTGACCGACTCGGCGAACGCCACGATCCGTCTGTCGGCACCGCCTGAGACGGGCGCGTACAGACGGTACGTTCAGGAGTATCGGTATCCGCTCGTGATGCCTGCGCCGGTCATCAACACCCTTTATCAGTTCAGCCCGCTCGCTCCGGTCCTCGTTCTTGACGCAATTCTGGCGATCCCGTTTCTCCTCGCTGCACGGTTCGTCGGCGGTCGTCCCCAGATCCGTGGCGCACCCGGTGCGGGCTCTGGTCCGAGCCGTCTGTTCGGAGGCCCCCGACGATGACCAGCGCGGTCGATGGGTCTGATGACGAACTCCGCTTGCGGATCCGGGACACGGTCGATACCCAGTACATACTCATCATCGGCCTTCTCGTCTTACTGATGACGGCCGGCCTGTGGGTTAGCTATACGACCCACGTAAGTCCGGAAACACAGACCGAAACCGAAGTCGTCTCACAGTGGAGCCGGACCGCGACGTTCGATCACGGCGCAACGGTCACCGGAGAAAACCCAGTATACGACACGGGACAGCGCCTACAGAACCAGCGAGCGTACTTTCCGCTCATCTCACCAGTTCTCTCAGGCGAGTATCAGCTCCAATACGCCGCAAGTGGCAATGGCAATATCGATATTGACGTCAGGCTTCAATCAACCGTTCAGGGCCGCAGCGACGGGACTGTCTTCTGGCAGCGGACCCGCGATGTCGGGAGTGTCACGACGGCTGACGTTGAGCCGGGCGGAACGGCGACTACCGACTTTGAGTTCGATATGAACCAGACGCGCGTTCAACTTGAACGCGTTGAGGAGACGTTTGGTGAGACACCCGGTGACCCGGTTGTGATCGTGCGGGCCCAGACTCGTCTGACCGGCCGAGTCAACGGCCAACCAATTAATCGTGAATTCACGGATGAACTTCGACTAATCCCAGACGGTGATGCATTCGTCGTTAATGACCCGGGAGAGGTGACGAACACCAGTCGTCAAACGCGGACGAGCACCACTACACGCGAGTACTCGTCTGCCAGACGCTTTGGCGGACCGGCCGTGCTCCTGTTTAGCATCGCCGGTCTCGGTGGTCTCGTCGTCGCACGCCGTCGGGGACGGATCGCGCTGTCGCCAGCAGAACGCGATCAACTGGTTCACTCTGAGTATTCCGAGTGGATTTCCGTCGGTTCTCTCTCTACACAGCCCGACCTTGCTGATTCAAACGTTATCGAAATGTCGTCGCTTGTCGATCTTATCAACGTCGCTGCGGACGCGGGCGAACGTGTAGTGTACGATCCCGATCGAGAACGCTACGCCGTGTTCAACGGCGGCCAGATGTACGTCTGTGAACCGCCATTAGGCTGAGCACCCGCCAACGGCCACAGCGATGATCTTGTTCTGTGGCTCAAACCCGGTCTCGTTGGCGAACAAGCTATACATCTCACCCCCGTACTACCACTCGTTGGATATGTCCCGGGGGGTAACCGCGTGAACCCACGTTCACTGGCCGGATCCGGGATCACGGCGCTCCTCGTCGTTCTCGTGGTCGCCATGCTGGTCGGCCAGCAGCTCGGCCAGCCGATCGTGCTCGGGTTCGTCCTCACGGGGAGCATGAACGCGGAGCCGGCGAACATGGCGCCCGGCGACGGGTTCGTCGCCGTCCCGCCGTCGATCGCCGGCGACATCGAGGAAGGCGACGTCGTGACGTTCGACGCGCAGGAGCTCCAGGGCGGCGGGCTGACGACGCATCGGGTCGTCGCAGAGACTGATCAGGGGTACGTCACGCGCGGCGACGCCAACCCCTTCACCGATCAGGACGGTCCCGAACCGCCGGTTCAGGAGTCGCAGATCAAAGCCGTGGCGCTCCAGCTCGGCGGTGACACGGTCGTCATCCCCAACATCGGTCTCGCCGTCCTCGCGATGCAGGACGCGTTCGGGTTCGCGGCGACGTTCCTCTCTGGGATCCCGGGACTCGGCGGGATCGCCGAGGGCAACGTCGGCTCGTCGATGGTCCTCGTCGGGCTGTTACTCCTCGGCTACAGCCTCGTCGCCGAGGCCGTCGGCGGGTCGAACCGCCGCTCGGGGCGAGACGACCGCTCCAGGGACCGCGGCGGCAAGACGAGCGCGGTCCTCGTGCTGCTCGCGATCGTACTCCTCATCACCGTCCCGGCGACGGCGAGCATGGTGATCCCCTCGGGGACGAACGACATCACGATCGTGAGTTCGCAGACGGCGAGCTCGAACCCGACCGTCATCGAGCGCGGCGGGTCGGTGGAGTACACGTACAACTTCACCAACGACGGGTTCATCCCCCGGATCGCGACCGTCGACGCGGCCAGCACGGGCGTCGACGTCGCTCAGAGCTCGCTCGCCGCGCCCCGCGGCGAGACGGCGTCGACGACCGTCACGCTTCACGCCCCCGAGGAGACCGGCGCGTACGTCAGGTCCGTCTCCGAGTGGCAGTACGTGCAGTTCCTCCCGGCGCCGGTCATCCTCTCGCTGCACGCGATTCACCCGTTCGCCGCCGTCGCGGCGATAAACGCCGTGATAATCGTCGTCGTCACGGCGGTGTACGTGCTCACCGTCGGGCTCGAACCGTTCCGATTCCGCGACCGCGGCCGGGAGCTGTCGATCTCTGAGCGGGTCCGGCGGACGATCCGACGGTGGCGGTGAGTCGGATACCGGGGGGTATCTCCTCGTTCACGCCCCCACGATGAGCCGGACGTTCCACCCGGTGAGTAGCAGTCCGATCCCGGTCGCGACGACCGGCGGCCAGTAGTACGAGAACGGCTCCCGCTGCCGGGCTCCCTGCACGCTCACCGAGACCAGCACGAGCAACACGATCAGCTTCAACAGGAGGAATCCCGGGAGGCCTGCGGACGAGAGCAGCGTCCCGACGACCGGGTTCGCCTCGATGAGCCCGGGAACCGCGGCCGTGGCGTACAGCGTCGAGACCACGTCGCCGACGCCGTACGTCAGGGCGGCCGCGAGCCAGAGCGCGTAGAACCCCGTCGAGCGGGTCCGGTACAGCGGCGGCCCCGCGGGGACGACGGTTGCAGAGGCGTCGTCGTCGCCGGACGCCGAGATCCCTTCGACCGCGTCGCCCTCGGCCCCCGCGACCGGGTCGTCGATCTCCGCGAGCAGCGTGTCGACCTGCCGGCGTCGGGCGGCGATCTCGCCGGTCAGTTCCCGGTAGCGCTCGTCGTCGGCCAGCTCCGCGTCGTCCTTCCTGTCCTCGATCCGGCGGCGGCGGGCCACGAGCGCGAGGTACGTCTCGACGGCGGACTCCACGGCACCGTGGTCGACGAGCCGCGCGACGCTCTCGCGGAGCTCGTCGCGGGCGAGCGGCCGCGGGACGTACTCGTCGATGTCGAGCCGATGGACGCTGTCGCCGACGCTCACCCCCGAGAGGAGGCCGATCTGACAGTCGGGCCGACGGGCGCGGATCCGACCGAGCAGCTCCTCGGCGGACGGGTCGGCGAGGTCGCCGTCGAGGAGCACCACGTCGACGTCGCCGTCGAGCGCGTCGAGCGCGCGCTCGCCGCCGGCGGCGATCCGGACCGCGTATCCCGCCAGCCAGTCGGCGTACTCCGCGGCCTGCTCGCCGTCGTCCTCGACTATCAGAATCGTCGCGTCGGCGTCGCGGGGCATCCGGTTCGACTCCGGATTTGTGCCGTCGGCGTCATAAGCGCGGGGGAACTGAGATGATTGACGGCGACCGTGATCGCATCTCTCCTTCAGAAGACGATCAAGCGAACGCTCATCCCGCCCGTTGATGGAGCCGATTCGTCGCCCCTGTCGGGATGCCCGCTCCGAACGTGGGGGAAGCCGGCTACTTCAGACGCTGGAGAGCGATGAATCCGACGCGCTCGATTTCGGGTGTTCAGTCCTATCAGCACGCCCGCTGTGGGCTAACCGTCCCTTCGACAGCCGAACAGTCGGAGACGGAGATCTGGCTCGGCGTCGAGATAGAGAGATCGCCGGCGATCGACGAGTCTTTTAGTCTGACGTCGACTTGGCTCTGCGATTCGATCGTAACCGTCCCGTCGATCTGACTGTCCGTCAGGTCGAGCTCGACTTGACTGTTGGTTACGATGTCCAGATCGTCTTCGATCTGACTGTCCGTCAGGTCGACCTTCACCTGACTCTCGGTGTCCACGTCGACGGTCGATCCGATAGTCGATCCGTCCGTCAGCGACAGTTTCACCTGGCTGTTGTTGGCCAACGAAACGCCCTCGGAGATCTCGGTCGCCGCCAGATCGAGCGTGATCTGGCCGCCGGCGTCCGTGACCTCGATGGCCCCGTCGACGGTCGTGTCACGCCCGCTGACGATATCTACCTGCCCCTTGCCGTCGACCGTGATCGGACCGGTCGAGACGGCCTCCAGCTCGTCCAGCTTGACTTGACCGGCTGCGGTTACTGACACTGGCCCGTTCACGGTTGAATTCCGTGTCTTGTCGAACTTCACCTGACCGGAGGCGTCGATCGTGATCGGACCGGTCGTCGCGTGCTTCAAGCTGTCGACGGTCACCTGGTCGTTCGAGGTCAGCGACACCTCGCCGTCGATCGTAGCGCCACGCGGCGTGAACTTTATTTCTCCAGCGTCCGCGACGCAGAGTCCGCCCCCGACGCGCGTCGAGACGTCGAGATCGAGCTGTGACTTGCTCCGTACTTTGAGGACGCCCCGGACGCGACTGTTGCCGCCGAGATCTAAGCCGATCTGGCTCGGCGTGTCTACCTTGAGATACTCTCCGATCTCCGAGTTCCCCCTGAGCGTCAGGTCGATCTGGCTCTTCGAGTAGAACTCGGCCGCACCGCCGACCGTGGTGTTGCCCGTGATCCGCTCTCTGATCTGGCTCGGCTTGTCGATCACGAGGCTACAGTCGGTGGACTTCTTCGGGACCTCGTTGACGACGCACCCGGAGGGACGCTCTCGAGGGGCACACACGTTGAAGTTCTCGCACGCGACCTGCGCGGTCCGCGTGAACTCGACGCGTTGGTTCGCGTTGGAGGCGACGAACTGGATCTCGACCGCGCCGTTGGCCTCGCAATCGACCGTCGCTCGGACGTCGCCGGACCCACCCGGCGGGAGTTCGGCAGGCGTCCGTATCGTCTGCGGGTCGATCGGCGGTCCCGAACTCACGACCGTCGCCGAGATCGCCGTCAGCGGCTGGTCGAACTGGTTCGTCAGCTCGAACAGCGTGACGGTGTCCCCGTCGGAACCGCCCGCCTGTCCGCCGGTAATGCGTAAAAAAGCCTCGTCGTCGCCCGTCGACACGATGCTGACATCGCGTCGTGAGTCGATCGCACTGAAGGCGCCGGTGCCTTCGAGGGCGGCGACTCCGACGCCGCCGGCCGCCAGCACGCCGATGACCCCGCGGCGGCTAACGAGCCCACGCGACGTGCCCCGCGAACGGTCTCGGCTTCGTTTTCGACCCATAGCGTTAGATCACCGGTGTCTCCCAGTTGTTTGTGGCTTCACGGTAGCGACGTATAGCAGTAACGGCGACCTGACGCAGCCGCCTATCGACTAGGTGTCTGAAACCGAGGGGGCTCGGTTAAACTTCTCTGTCGAACCGGCATCCGTTGTAGTTTAGCGGCGCGTCGAGGCGGTGTTTGTGCGGATAGTTGAGCAAGACGGTGTTGAGTCAAATCGCTGATGAAGCGTGATCGGAGAACTGAACAGAGGCTCTTCCGTCTCGGATGG
>NZ_SGUC01000048.1 GCF_005435165.1 Halorubrum sp. GN11_10-6_MGM
CGCCGACAGCGACAACTCCCCGTCGATCGGTCCGTGATTCTCCCGTCGAGACCGTCAGTACAACCGCTTCGATACAAAACTCAGGCTTCAGAAACAGCTAGTCGAGGATGCTTTGTGAGGTACTGAATATGGTTTATAGCCCGGATCTCCCCGAAGATATTCCTCCGAACTTCGTAGTCGGGATACTCAATTCTACGCTGATCTGGTACTACATCACTCGGACAAGTAACGTCCTCCGAGGTGGCTATTATCGGTACACAAAGGATTATATCGCACCAATTGGGCTCCCAATAGAAGACATCTCTCAAGAGGTTGTGGATAAAGTCGACAAGATGTTTGATTATCGAGAGGCTCGGGAACAGCTCTCACTAGATTTGAGACAGTACCTCGGCAACTACGAGGACGGTCCGAAGCTCCCCGACGTCGGGCTCTTCCAGCCGAGCGAGTCGACCGTGCTCGACGCGACGACCGAGGAGTACGAGAAGCTCCGCGTCGGCGACGTGCGCGCCGAGCGCGACGGGACGAGCGTCACGGTCTCGGCGACGGCGCGGTACAAGCCGGAGGACGAGGACGCCCACGAGACCGACACGTACGGCTACACCGAGACCGAGTTCGTCGAGGCGTTCACGCTCGTCGACTGCTCGGAGCGCGAGGCCGCCCTCGTCGCGGCGTTCGTCCCCGTCGCCGTCGACGACGAGATCGCGGGCTTCCGCGAGAACGCCACCAAGACGAACTCGCTCGTCGACCGCCTGAAAACGATCACGCTGCCCGACCCCGACGACGTGGCCGACGACCTCCGGCGCTACGTCGAGACGAAAGCGCGCGCCGACGAACTCGACGCGAAGATCGAAGAGACGGATCGGCTCATCGACGAGATCGTCTACGACCTCTACGACCTGACCGACGAGGAGATCGCGATCGTCGAGGAGGCGGTCGCAGAATAGCCGTCGACGCGACCGAGCGAAGCGAGGTCGCGATTTTCATACGTGGCCGGCGTAGCCGCGGTAAACTCCTCCAAAGCCCCAGTCGCGACGACTCGCGCGGCTTGTTGCGCTCCTCGCTCGCGTTGCTCGCTGCGGTGCTTACTGCGCCGTGCTTCGTCCTCGCGACTGCCCCTTTGAGTCCCACCCCCACCGCACAGCACCGCACCTCACGCCTCCCCAGCCTCGTCGGCCTCCCTGCGGTCGGCCGACTCCCTCGCGGGCGGTTCGCGGTCGCCTGCGGCGACCGCTCACCGGCGCGCCACCGTGATAACTTGCGCTCATTGCTTCGTCCGTAGACGACGCTCAACTCCGCAGAGTCACTGTCGTATAATTCGTGGAGCCTGTCGAGTTCTCGTTCTCAATTCACGAACGCAGGCATGTCTCCGCCTTTGAACCACCAGTATATAAAACGCACATATAGCGTAGCTCAGACTATCGTAGTTCAAACTACGGTAGTTGTGGCAACCGAATATCAGCGCACGTGAATACGGGGTAAAGAGAACCGCACAGATAGGGTTCCGAGCGCGGGGCCGTGCTCGTCTCGGTCGCGGTCGACGACGAGACAGCGGGCTTCCGCGCGAACGCCACCAAGACGAACTCGCTCGTCGACCGCCTGAAGGCGATCACGCTGCCCGACCCCGACGATACCGCCAACGACCTCCGGCGCTACGTCGAGACGAAGGAACGCGCCGACGAACTCGACGCGAAGATCGAGGAGACGGATCGGCTCATCGACGAGATCGTCTACGACCTCTACGACCTGACCGACGAGGAGATCGCGATCGTGGAGGAGGCGGTCGCGGAGTAGCGAATCGGACCCGACTGAACGCGATCGAACCGTTCGCGGACCGACCGTCCTTCGGCGTAGTCTCGGAGCGACAGAACGCTTATTCCACGGTGACGACTACCATCACCCATGAGTACTGGCCGGGAGATCCGACTGATCGAGGAGGACGAGGGGGGATGGTCGGCGATCGATCAAGAGCTGAACGTCGCCAGCCAAGGCGAGACGCGCGAGAAGGCGCTTTCGAACCTCGACGAGGCGGTCGAACTGACGAAGGAAGCCCGCGAGGCAGACACGGACGCGCCAGAGCCGGACGCTCCCTGGTTCGAGGAATGAGCGGTCCGCCGCGAAACTTCTCCGGGCGAGAGATAGTCACTGTCCTCACTTCTTTCAATTACCACAAAGACCGACAGCGCGGAAGCCACGCGATTCTGAAGTACACGAACCCCGACACCGGCGAGGTCCGAACCGTCACCGTCCCGCTACACGATCGGGTGAAGATCGGAACGCTCCAATCGATCGCGGACCAGTGCGGCGCAGCGGACTTCGACGCGTGGTGTCGCTGGATCGACGAGCATCGCTGACGCGGTCACACGCGAGTTCCTTCCAAGCCGTTCACCGCCGATATCGGCGACCTTGTCGACCGCTGCGCCACAAGAGAGCGAGGAGATGAGGCGGCCGGAGGAACCTGAATGGACTCGCGGGGGTCCCGCGAGCGAACGCAGTGAGCGAGTGGGACCACGCGAGGGAATGACTGAGGGAACGAAGTGACCGAAGGAATGGACTCGCGGGGATTTGAACCCCGGGCCTTCCCCGTGCCAGGGGGATGATCTACCACTGATCTACGAGCCCGCGAACGCATTCGTTTGTTCCGCGGTGAATATCTTAAGGGCTTCGAATCACGGACCGGCGGGGGGGCGACCCGCCCGCGCTCAGATCCGGTCGGAGTCGACGGACACGTCGAGGTCGACGTCGCGGCTCGACCCCTCCAAGTCGCGGACGGCGCGCTCGACGACGCGCTCGGCCTCGTCTCTGATCAGCGGGATCGCCTTCTTCAACACCCAGTCGAACGAGACCAGCCGCGGGAGGTCGAGCGCGTCCGAACTCGCCGAACCCGGGTCGAACTCGACTTCGAGCGCGACCTCGCAGGGGGCGTCGTCGGTTCGCTCGGCGGCGTCCCCGTCGGGGTCGTCGCCGTCGGGGTCGTCATCCTCGGGGTCGCCGTCAGCCCCGGGCGGCGTCACCCGCCAGCAGCCGCCGGCGTCGATATCCTTCGTGATCTTCCAGTCGATGCGCTCGGGCGGGTCGACGCCGGTCACCTCCGAGCGGGCGGTGTAGGATATCTTCCACCACGCGAACGTGAGCGCGTACTGGGTGCCGGGGCCGCCGTCGCCGGTGACGGTCCGGACCTCCCGGAGGTACTCGGAGTAGTTCGCGTACCGCGGAAAATCGAGCAGGAACGCGTACACCTCCTCGGGGTCGGCGTACACCTCCGTGCTCACGACGAGTTCGTCCACGTACGAGGGTTCGAGTGGCGCTTATTAAACAGTCCGGCGACCAGATCGCTCTCGCTGAGACGAATCGGTCGCCGCTTCGAGCACCGAGGTATGACGATTATCGAGAGTTGCTGGCAGATTGTCGGCGAACACCGCCAAAGCCCCGGCCGCGAAGCTGTACGGTGTGACTTCTGTTTATAAACTCCCGATCGACACGGACACCCACGAAGCCCCAGTCGCGAGGACTCGCGCGACTCGCTGCGCGCTTCAGTCGCTCACTTCGTTCGCTCTTTCCAGTGCTTGCGTCGTCGTGCTTCGCCCTCGCGACTGCCCCTTCTGTTCCCGCCCCACACCGCAACCGCACGGCACCTCACACCTCCCCAGCCTCGTCGGGCGCGACGAGGGCGACCGAAGGGAGCCCGAGGACGCGCCCGGCTCCCTCGCGCTTGCGACTCGCGGCCGTCGGCCGCTCGTCGGTACGCGCCGCCGCATCCGATCAGCTCTTTATACGAGATCGGCGGGCCAAGAGCCGAACTCGTTAGAACCCGGAACGGGCCGCCGAAGCCGTCGGATACATGGGCGGCCCAGCGCTCGTACGCCCATGGCCGCCGACGACCGCAACGCCTTCGAAGTGTACCGCGACCGGGTCGACCGTCCCCTCGGCCGGCTGTTCCGCGAGTACGGGACCGCCGAGGCCCACTGGCTCGTGATCGGGATGGTCGCCAACGTGATCGCCCGCGTCGCGGGGCTGATCCCGCCGGTCGTCCTCGGCGTCGCCATCGACGCCGTCTTCACCGGCACCGGCCCGTACACGCTCCCGCTCGTTCCCGACGCGTGGCTCCCGACCGCGGCGGGCGCGCAGTTTCGCCTCTCGGTGCTGCTCATCTTCGGGTCGTTCATCGTGACGGGCGTGTTCACGTACGTCTACGGCATCGCCGCGAACAACTTCGCCCACCGCGTGATGCACGCGGTGCGCACCGACTCCTTCGACCGGATGCAGCGGCTCGACATGACCTTCTTCGACGACAAACAGACCGGCGAGGTCATGTCCGTCCTCAACAACGACGCCTCGAACCTGGAGGTGTTCCTCGACAACGCGCTCCAGAACTCCGCGCGCCTCGGCGTGATGCTCGTGGGCATCGCGGGCGTGCTGGTCTACTACAACTACGAGCTCGCGGTCGTCACGCTCGCCGCGGTCCCGCTGATGTTCCTCTTCACGCTGTGGTTCATGCGGGCCGTCGAGCCGCGGTACGTCGCGCAGCGCTCGGTCGTCGGCGACCTCAACACCGCCCTCGAAAACGCCCTGTCGGGCGTCGAGCTGGTGAAGACCTCCAACACGGAGGCCCACGAGAGCGAGCGCGTCGAGGACGCCTCCTTCTCGTACTTCGAGCGCACCATGGCGATCCTCCGGCTCAACTACGTCTACCGCCCCGGTATGGAGCTGCTCGCCGGGCTGGCGTTCGCCGCCACCTTCGCGGTCGGCGGGTACTGGCTCGCGAACGGCCCGCCGGGCCCGTTCACGACCGAACTCACCGTCGGCACGTTCGTCACCTTCGTCCTCCTCACGCAGCAGTTCGTCGCCCCGCTCGCCGAGGTGTCGAACATCATCGACCAGTACGAGAACGCCAAGGCGTCCTGCGAGCGCGTCTTCGGGCTGCGGGACATCCCCGTCCGCATCGAGGACGCCGACGACGCGGTCGAGCTCGGCGGCGGGTCGGACGACGGCCCGGGCGGCGCGGCCGCCGACGGCGGCGCCTCCGAGGGCGACGCCGACCGGAGGGACCGCGTCGGCGTCGCCGGCGCCGTCGAGTACGACGACGTCTCCTTCGCGTACCCAGAGAACGCGCTGGTCGATCCCGAGGACGCCGACGAAGCGGTCCTCAGCGGCGTCTCCTTCGCCGCCGACCCGGGCGACACCGTCGCCCTCGTCGGGCCGACCGGCGCCGGGAAGTCGACGCTGCTCAAGCTCCTCCTCCGGCTGTACGACGTCACCGACGGCGCCGTCCGCGTCGACGGCCACGACGTCCGCGACGTCACCGTCGAGAGCCTCCGCTCGTCGGTCGGCTACGTCGCGCAGGACACGACGCTGTTCGACGGCACCATCGCCGAGAACATCCGGTACGGCCGGTACACGCGGATCGACGGCGGAGAGGGAGGCGAGGGCGGCGGAAGCGACGAGACCCCAGACGCGGAGTCGGTCCGCGAGCGCGTGATCGAGGCCGCGAAGGCCGCGGAGGCCCACGAGTTCATCTCGTCGCTGCCGAACGGCTACGAGACGCGGATCGGCGAGCGCGGCGTGAAGCTCTCCGGCGGCCAGCGCCAGCGACTCGCCATCGCCCGGGTCGTGCTCCAAGACCCCGCGATCCTGATCCTCGACGAGGCGACCTCCGCGGTCGACACGGAGACCGAGATGCTGATCCAGCGCTCCCTCGACCGCCTCGCTGCCGACCGGACCACCTTCGTCATCGCGCACCGCCTCTCGACGGTGACCGACGCCGACACCGCGCTCGTGTTGGAGGACGGCGAGATCGTCGAGCGGGGGAGCCACGAGGAGCTGCTCGCCGCAGACGGGCTCTACGCGAAGCTCTGGGGCGTTCAAGCCGGCGAGATAGACGAGCTGCCCGAGGAGTTCGTCGAGCGCGCCCGCGAGCGCCACGTCGACCGCGCCGTCGAGCGGGCGACCGCCGAGAGCGAGGCCGACTCCGAGACGCCGGAGTGACAGATCGCCGGCGTCCCGCGTTCCCTTCCGAGCTCAGTCGTCGCTCGACGCCTGGCCGGTCGCGTCGGCGTCGGCGTCCGGCACCGCGGCGGCCGGCGCGGGCAACTCCTCGCGCACGTCGGCGCCCGTGCCCTCCGCGATGACCTCGGCGTACGCGTCGGGGAAGACGCGGACGAAGTCGTCGAGCGCGGCCCCCCAGTCGTCGAGGAGTTCGGCGGCGCGCTCGCTGTCGGTGTACGCGCGGTGGTTCTCGACGAGCCGGCGGAGCATCCGCTCGTCGGAGTCGTCGAGCGTCTCGGAGACCGACACCATCCCGCGGTTCACGCGGTCGTCGAGGCGGTCGTCGGGGTCGTACACGTACGCGACCCCGCCGGACATCCCGGCCGCGAAGTTGCGACCGGTGTCACCGAGGACGGCGACGACGCCGCCGGTCATGTACTCGCAGCCGTGGTCGCCGACGCCCTCGACGACCGCTTTCACTCCCGAGTTGCGGACGCCGAACCGCTCGCCGGCGACGCCGTTGACGTAGGTCTCGCCCGAGGTGGCGCCGTACAGCGCGACGTTGCCGACGACGACGTTCTCGGTCGGGTCGTACGCCGCCTCGGCGGGCGTCTCGACCGTGATGCGACCGCCGGAGAGCCCCTTGCCGACGTAGTCGTTGGCGGCGCCGGACAGCTCCATCGTGATCCCCGGCGCGAGGAACGCGCCGAAGCTCTGCCCGGCCTCGCCGTCGAACCGGCAGGAGATCGTGTCGTCCGGGAGCCCCTCGCCGCCGTGTTCGGAGACGACGCGGTTCGAGAGCGTGGCGCCGACCGCGCGGTCGACGTTGCGCACGTCCCGGGTGAGCGCGACCGGCGCGCCGTCCTCGATGGCGGGCGCCGCCTCGTCGATGAGGTCCCAGTCGAGCAGGTCGTCGATGCCGGGGTGCGCCTG
The DNA here is from genome assembly GCF_005435165.1 of Halorubrum sp. GN11_10-6_MGM. Classification (GTDB taxonomy): domain Archaea; phylum Halobacteriota; class Halobacteria; order Halobacteriales; family Haloferacaceae; genus Halorubrum. Next base: position 6,916 of record NZ_SGUC01000048.1, read on the forward strand.
CTCGCGGGCCTTCGTGCGAGACTCGCCGGCGGGCTCGGCGATGACCGCAGAGAGGTCGAGGTGTTTCGCCTTCTCGTGGTCCGTGTCGCGCTGGGAGAGGAGTTCGGGACGGCCGATGAACTCCTCCAGCTCGGTGTACCCCTGCTCGGCCATGATCTCGCGCAGCTCCTGCGCGATGAACGTCATGTAGTTGATGACGTGGTCGGGCTGGCCCGGGAAGCGCTGGCGGAGGTCCTCGCGCTGGGTGGCGACGCCGACCGGGCAGGTGTTCTCGTGGCACTGCCGGGCCATCACGCAGCCCGCGGTGACGAGCGACGCGGTCCCGAAGACGTACTCCTCGGCGCCCAGCGCGGCCGCGACCGCGACGTCGCGGCCGGTCCGCAGCCCGCCGTCGGCCGACACGCGGATGCGGTCCCGGAGGCCGGTGGCGCGCAGCATCTGGTTCGCCTCCGCGAGCCCGAGCTCCCACGGGAGCCCGGCGTTCTTGATCGAGGTCTTCGGCGACGCGCCGGTCCCGCCGTCGTGGCCGGAGACGTGGACGACGTCGGCGTTCGCCTTCGCGACGCCGGCCGCGATGGTGCCGATACCCGCCTCGGAGACCAGCTTCACGTTGACGTCGGCCTCGGGGCTGGCGGCCTTCAGGTCGAAGATGAGCTGCTTGAGGTCCTCGATCGAGTAGATGTCGTGTTGGGGCGGCGGCGAGATGAGCCCGACGCCGGGCGTGGAACACCGGACGTGCGCGATCATCTCGTTGACCTTCTTCCCGGGGAGGTGGCCGCCCTCGCCGGGCTTCGACCCCTGCGCCATCTTGATCTGGAGCTCGTCGGCGCTCGCGAGGTACTCGGAGGTGACCCCGAACCGGCCGGAGGCGACCTGCTTGACCGTACACTCCTTCTCGGTGTCGAAGCGCTCCGGCGGCTCGCCCCCCTCGCCGGTGTTCGACTTCCCGCCGATCCGGTTCATCGCGATCGCGTTGTTCTCGTGGGCCTCAGGCGAGATGCTCCCGAGGCTCATCGCAGCCGTCGAGAAGCGCTCGACGATCGACTCGACGGACTCGACCTGTTCGACCGGAACGGGGTCGCGGTCGGAGTCGAACTCCAGGAGGCCGCGAAGCGACTGGAGCTCCTCGGTCTGGTCGTTCACCAGCTCCGCGAACTCCTGATACTGCTCGTAGTCGCCGCCGCGGACGGCCTGCTGGAGCGTGCCGACGGTCTGGGGGTTCCAGCCGTGTTTCACGCCCGACGAGCGGTGTTCGTACTCGCCGATGGTCTCCAGTTCGGGGTCGGCCCCGAACGCCATCGCGTGGCGGGTCCGGAGGTCGTCTTCGATCTGCTCGACCCCGATCCCCTCGGTGCGGATCTCGGTCCCCTCGAAGTACTCGGCGACGAAGGCGGAGTCGAGCCCGACCGCCTCGAAGATCTGGGCGCCCTGGTACGACTCCATCGTCGAGATGCCCATCTTCGCCATCGTCTTGAGGAGGCCGTCCTCCAGCGCGTGGCGGTACGCCGCGAGCGCCTCGTCCTCGTCGGCGCCGTCCGGGCCGGCGACCACGTCGGCGATGGAGGCGTACGCGAGGTACGGGTCGATCGCGTCCGCGCCGTAGCCGACAAGCGTGGCGATATGGTGGACCTCGTGCGGTTCGCCGGACTCGACGACGAGCCCGGCGCGGTTGCGCAGCCCCTTGCGGACGAGGTGGTGGTGGACCGCGCCGGTCGCGAGCAGGCTCGGAACCGCGAGTCTGTCCGGCCCGACCGCGCGGTCCGAGAGGACGACCACGTCGGCGCCGTCCTCGATGGCGGCCGCGGCGTCCTCGCGGACGCGGCTCACGGCGTCGACGAGCGAGCCGTCGCGGTCGTAGGTGACGTCGACGGTGACGGAGGTGAACGAGGGGCCGTCCGACGCGTCGTCGTCGCGGTCGGCCGGGGTCCGCTCGCCCGGCCCGGGGAGCTCTCGCAGCGCCGTCGTCTCGGCGTCGGTCAGGATCGGGGTATCGGCGACGATCTGCTCGGCGTGTTCGGGCGTCTCGTCGAGCAGGTTGCGCTGGTTGCCGATGCGCGTCTCCAGCGACGTGACGAGCTCCTCGCGGATGTAGTCGATCGGCGGGTTCGACACCTGTGCGAACAGCTGCTTGAAGTAGGTGAACAGGGGGCGGTCGACGTCTGCCAGCACGGACAGCGGCGTGTCGTCGCCCATCGAGCCGACCGGGTCCTTCCCCTCTTTCGCCATCGGCTCGACGAGGTGGTTCAGCGAGTCGGTCGTGTATCCGAACGCGGCCTGGTGGGCGCGGACGGTCGGCTCCGCTCCCTCGATCTCTTCGCCGGCGACCGAGTCGGCGTCGGTGCCGGCGTTGATGCCGGCCGCGGCGTCGTCCTCGTCGGTGAGCGCGTCGAGGTCGACCTGCCCGCCCTCGATCCACTCGCCGTACTTCTCGTCGGTGAGCTCCTCGAACACCTCGTCGTCGGGCACGATCCGGCCCGCCTCGGGGTCGGCCACGAAGATCTCACCGGGCTGGAGTCGACCGCGGCGGCGGACCTCGCTCGGGTCGGTCGGGAGCGCGCCCACCTCGCTGCCGACGACGAGGCGGTCGTCGGTCGTCACCTCGTAGCGACACGGGCGGAGGCCGTTACGGTCCAAGACGCCGGCGACGCGCTCCCCGTCGAAGCCGATGACGAGGGCGGGGCCGTCCCAGGGCTCGACGAGCGAGGCGTGGTAGTCGTAGAAGTCGACGCGGTCGTCGTCCATCAGGTCGTCGTCGCGGAACGCCTCCGGAATGAGCATCCGGAGCGCGTGTGGGAGGTCCCGGTCGGTCTGAAGGAGGAGTTCGAGCGCGTTGTCGACGCTGGCGGTGTCCGACTGGTTCGGGTCGTCGATCACCGGCTTGATCGTGTCGAGCTCGGCCCCGAACGCCGGGTGTTCGAGGTCGTTCTCGCGGGCCCGCATCCAGTTGACGTTCCCGCGGATCGTGTTGAACTCGCCGTTGTGGACGATGTTCCGGTACGGGTGCGCGAGGTGCCACGCGCCGAGCGTGTTCGTCGAGAACCGCGCGTGGACCAGGGCGACGTGGCTCGCGAACCGCTCGTCGGTCAGGTCCGGGTAGTAGCCGGCGAGCTGTGACCCTTTCAGCAGCCCCTTGTAAACGACGCGCTGGCGGTCGAGCGAGCAGACGTAGAAGCGCCCGGCGCCGTCGACCTCAGACACCGCGTTCTCGATCTCGCGGCGGGCGGCGTACAGCGCGCGGTCGAACCCGAGCAGGTCCGGGTCGGCGTCGGCCGGTCGGTTCCCCTCACTGGTGAACCGCTGGGCGAGCCCGGCGCCCTCGACGGGCGCGACGAACACCTGCGACACCTCGGGCTCGGATTCGAGCGCCGTCGCGCCGAGGTCGTCGTTGTCGGTGGGGACGGAGCGCCACGCGAGCACCTCCAGCCCGTACACCGCACACACCTCGGCGATGACGTCGTGGATCTCCGCCTGAACGCTCGGTTCCGGGGGCATGAACACGGAGCCGACCGCGTACTCCTCCGGGAGGTCGGCGTCGACGACTTCGCGGAAGAACTCGTCCGGACGGGCGACCATGATCCCGGCGCCGTCGCCGGTGTTCTCCTCGGCACCGGTCGTTCCCCTGTGTTCGAGGTTTTCGAGCAGTTCGACCGCGTCCGTGACGGCCTCGTGCGTCGGCTCGCCGTCGAGGTCGACGACCCCGCCGATGCCGCAGTTGGATCGGTCGTCCGTCGGCGCCGCGAGTCCCCCCTCCTGACCCGAGGACTCGGCGTCGCGTACGCCCCGGGTGGTACTACGTGACTTAGTCATACGTCTACCTACGAATGAACAGGTAAAGGTATGACCCTGATAGGGGTAGGATCCATCGTACACACATTAGGGAATATAAGGTAATTATTCATCACGGGTGGTGAACAGATGTCACACGCAAGATCGATCAGAACATACGCAACTTCGGGCCACACCTTCACAAATCGTACGCAATTCCTTCCCGGAACGTCCCGCGTATTCCAGCCAGAGTGTCGGAACTCTCGATCAGCCGTTACTCTTCGAGCGGGACGAACGAACCGTTGATGTCCCACTCGTGGATACAGTAGACGTTCCCCGGTTTCTCCGCGATCCGCCACCCCTCGGCCTCATCGTCCCACCGCTCCTCGCGCCCGCACAGCTCGCACGTGCGCTCCTTCGGCGGTGTGATGGTCACGCTCATACGCGCCCGAACGACGTCGGCGAGCAAAAGGATACCGGCGGACGGGCGCTCATCGACCGCCCGCGAGGACCTTCCCGGCGACCGGGTCTCGGAGCGACCGCGCCGGCACGAGTCACGATCCCCGTCCGCGACGCCGAGCGAGCAGCGACGCGCCGGCGACCGCCGCGATCGACGCGGCGGCCCCGAAGCCCGGGAGGTCGTACGCGGTCGAGCGGATCGGCGCGTCCTCGTACCCGAGGTCGCTCGCGTCGGCCTCGCCCGCGGACCGATCGCTCTCCGCAGGTGAATCGCTCGGCGCGGACGGGTCGCTCGCCGCGGACGACGCGGACGAGTCGGTCGACCCGTCCGCATCGTCGACCGTCGCGTCGTCGCTCTCACCCCCGGCGTCGCCGACGGACTGCCCGTCGACCGATCGAGATCCTTCGGTCGCGGGGCCCTCCGCGCCGCGCTCGGACCGGCCGGTGTCGAAGAGCGCCGGCGGTCCCGCGGACGGCGGAATCTCCGACGTGCCGGGTGCGATGGAGATTCCGGTCCCCGGACGCGGCCCCGAGCGATCCGCGTCCGCACCGGGCGGTCCCCCGACCGAACCCGGCCCGCCCGCGCCGGTGGCGCTGCCGCCGCCGGCCGACTCGGCCGAGCCGGGGCCGCCGGATCCGCCGGAGCCGCCGGATCCACCGGAGCCACCGGTCGAGCCACCGCCGCGGGTCGAACCCCCGGACGAGTCGGTCGTTTCGGCGCCGGCGGACGCTCCAGTTCGGGTCGAGTCGTCGTCTACCGCCGTCGTCTCGATCGACCCGTTCTCGGTCTCGCTTTCGGTCCTCCCGTCGATCGAGTCCGGAGCGGCGTAGGCCAGTTCCGTCGTCACGCGGTGGCGGTCGTCGGCCGCGGTCCGACGGAGCCGGTCGTCGTCGACGCGGAACGCGGCCTCGAACGTCTCGCCGGGAGCGGGGTCCTCGGGGCCGAACGCGCGCTCCCCGTCAACGACGAGGTACAGGCCCTCGCGGTCGAGGTGGACCGCGGAGTCGTTCGGCGTGTGTCCGAGCGCGTCGCCGTCGGTGGACTCGTTGTCGTCGCCCGAGTCCGTCGGCGCAACCCCGAACGAGAGGCCGTCGAGGCGGTCGAGATCCGCGCCGCGGTCCAGCGACGCGTTCGCGGTCGCCGGGAGGCCGGTCAGTCCGGTCGCGTTCACGGCGTACACGACGGTGTCGTTCGCGGTGGCGGTCGATCCGGAGGAGAGCGCGCCGTCGGCGATCGCCTCTCGGATCGCGGTCGCGTTGTCGAACCCGTCTGGAGAGACGTCGCGCGTGGTGTACGCGGTCAGGTTGTTCGTCGATCGGGGCTCCACGGTGACCGTGGCGGTGTCGGTAGCGACCTCGGTACCGTGCTCCGATCGCAGCGTGACGTCGTACGTCCCGGGCGAGAGCGGACCGGTAGCTCCCGAGACCGAGTCGACGCTAACGCCGGTGCCCGTCTCGACGAACTCCGACGGAGCGTCCGGCGACGCGTAGGTGTTGAGCGTAACGGGCGTCGGGCCCGTCTCGCTGGTGGTCAGTTCGAGGGTGGTGGTGTTTAGTGATGTCAAAGCTATTGAAGAGTAGTCATATGTCGAATTAAGAGTTAGATTCAGAACGCTTCCACTAGACAAATTATTACGGTTGTTAATATGGACAAAAACAGGCCTGTCTTCTACAACATCTACATCCTGAGTGGTTGTGGCATTTGTGTTCAGATCACGTACTTTCACCGTATATGTTCCTGGTTGAGAAACGGGTAGAGATCTGCTAATATTAGTGAGATTTTCTAGTAGTACCTGTTCATGATATATTCTACCTGTATGTGACTTAGAGGCACTGAGAGCAGCAGTCCGGTTAGTTCCACTACCTCCGATTTGAATCGGTATCTGAGATCCATTTACTGTGTCACTCGCTTCAAGATTGATAGAGGGATCGAGCAATTTGACGGTGATATTCTTGTTTTCTGAATTAGAACCCACGGAGTAATATCCGGATCTGAGGCCATCTGTACTGACTTTGTGGATGTTGCTCGAATCAGCAGAGATCAGTTGTCTAGCACTACTCCCGTTGCGTTTTGAGATATTGTATTTACTCTGGCTTTTTAGCCGAAAAGCGATAGTAGAACCTTTATCAATCTGATATTTGCCTGAGTTAGAGATTAAATCCTCTACTCGCACAGGAGAATGAGATTGGTTTTTGAGCGGAGTGTTACTTGAGGTGGAGAGAATACCACCAATGTTTACTCTACTAATTTCTGGAGTGATATTTCGAGTGGAATTATCTGCTTCTACAAGGGGATAAACATACAGAAATTCACCATCCACATCGTATGCCTGAGAGTGGTTTCCTAGCTGAATGGTGGTTGACTTCCCATAAGAAAATTTAGTAGTTATGAGTCCTTGAGAATTTGAGATATTTGTATTAAATTCGAACAGGAGAGTACTATTAGATTCAGAATCGATATGTGATCCGCTGAAATAATAAGGACCAACCTCAATTCGAGGGGGCACAGACACATTGACTGTTGCTGAATTCAGAGCGTAAATAGCATTTCGCTCTTGTGTAGCACATTGTTGATTTCAGAGAGTGGCTTTGACGGCGTGTTTGAGCGCTTTTCGTCCGGGTTTGCGGTAGAGTTCTCGTCTGAGTTGGAACGCTCGGAGATACTGTGTGAGGCGA
>NZ_SGUC01000049.1 GCF_005435165.1 Halorubrum sp. GN11_10-6_MGM
GGGCGGTCCTCGCTCGTTCGCGTTGCTCACTCGCTGCGGTCCTACCGTCACCTGCGCCCGCCGCACGACTGGGGCTTCGGCGGTCTCCGTCACAGAGCTACTCCCGACGAAGCCACTCACATACGGCCGAGCGTCTGTGCGCTTCGGAGAGATTCCCCACGAGAACGCCGTTTATAAACAAACGACCGAGCGTTCGAGAACGACGACGCCAACGTCCGCAGCTACTTAAACAACTACTTAAATAGGCAGTTCCGCGTCCGCGCCGACGACGCGGTCCGGCTCCGCGGGCGCGCGCCAGTCGGTCGTCCGCTCCAACAGCTGGACGACCATCCGCCCCGTCACGCCCCAGACGGTGTAGCCGCCGACGTGGAAGTAGTGGACGCGGTGGTCGCCGTACTCCGGGTGGCCCACCCGTCGCTCCGACTCGTAGTTGTCGGGGTCGGTGAGCGCGTCGACCGAGAGGACGGCCACCTCCGCGACCTCCGACTCGTCGGGGACGTACGTCCGGTCGGGCGCGACGCCGACGAACGGGCGAACGGCGTACTTGCTCGACGTGCGCGTGTCGTCGATCCGCCCGACGACGTCGACCTCGTCCGGTCGCATGCCGACCTCCTCGTCGGCCTCGCGCAGCGCGGTGTCCGTCAGCGTCCGGTCGATCGGTTCGCGGCCGCCGCCCGGGAAGCTCATCTGCCCGGGATGCTCCCCGAGGTGCGCGGCGCGCTTGGTAAAGAGCAGGTGGGCGTCGCCGTCGCGCGCGATCACCGGCGCCAACACCGCCGCCTCCCGCCGCCCGGCGACCGACTGCGGCGCGTATCGACGGAGCCCCGACAGGTCCATGGGCGGAGTAGGCGACGCGAGGCGGTTAACGTTTCCCCGAATTTCGCTCGCGCGGGACGTGGCCGGTGCGCGTGCGTTCTCCCGATACGCGTGCGTTCGGCGCCCGACCGCGCCGCGGCGGTCGGGTTCGGACCTTTTAAGCCGGCGACACCCGCTTTCGAGAGTAATGAGCGACGACGACCAAGAACTCGGCATCACCGAGTCCAAGACGCACAACACGGGCGAGTGGTACGCCGAGGTCGTCCGGAAGGCCGGCCTCGCCGACTACGGCCCGGAGGGGATGAGCGGGTTCATCGTCACCCGACCGCGTGCGTACGCTATCTGGGAGCGCCTCCAGGGGTTCCTCGACGCGAAGTTCAAGGACACCGGCGTCCAGAACGCCTACTTCCCGATGTTCATTCCCGAGTCGTACCTCGAACGGGAGAAGGACATCGTCGAGGGGTTCGACCCCGAGGTGGCGTGGGTCGACGAGGCCGGGAACAAGGAGCTCGAAGAGCGGCTCGCGGTCCGGCCCACCTCCGAGTCGATCATCACGCCGTACATCTCGCAGTGGGTCCGCAGCCACCGCGACCTCCCGCTGCGCGTGAACCAGTGGTGTTCGGTCGTCCGGTGGGAGGCGACCGAGACGAAGCCGTTCTTCCGCACGAAGGAGTTCCTCTGGCAGGAGGGCCACACCGCGCACGCGACGCACGAAGACGCGTGGGAGGAGACGATGACGCGGCTCGACCAGTACGAGTCCGTCTACGAGGGCCTGCTCGCGCTGCCGGTCCTGAAGGGACAGAAGCCCGACCACGACAAGTTCCCCGGCGCGGACACGACGACGACCGTCGAGGCGCTGATGCCCGACGGGAAGTCGGTCCAGGCGGGCACCTCCCACCACCTCGGCCAGTCGTTCGCGGAGGCGTTCGACATCACCTACTCCGACGAGGACGAGGAGGAGCGCGTCGCCCACACGACCTCGTGGGGGCTCTCGTGGCGCGCGCTCGGCGCGCTGATCATGACCCACTCCGACGAGCAGGGGCTCGTCTTGCCGCACACGGTCGCGCCTACCCAAGTCGTGGTCGTCCCGATCTGGCAGGAGGACACGAAGGACGACGTGCTGGAGTACGCCGAGGGCGTGACCGACGACCTCGACGACGCCGGGGTCCGCGTCGAACTCGACGACCGCGACGAGCGCAACCCCGGGTTCAAGTTCAACGAACACGAGCTGAACGGGATTCCGCTCCGGATCGAGATCGGTCCCCACGAGGTCGAAGACGAGGAGCTCACCCTCGTTCACCGCCCCGACGGCGAGAGCGTCGAGGTCGACCGCGAGGGCGTCGCCGAGACCGTCCGCGAGGCGTTCGACGAGGTGTACGCCAAGCTGTACGCGACCGCCGAGGAGACCCTCGACGACGGCGTGCGCGAGGCGGACGACCGCGCCGATATCCTCGGGACGCTCGGCCAGCACGGCGGCTACGTGAAGGCGCCGTGGTGCGGCGACGAGGCCTGCGAGGAGCCGATCAAGGAGCCGATGGCCGCCGAGATCGTGATGGTCCCGTTCGAGGACGACGACCCCCTCGCCGACGGGGATCACGGCGAGACGTGCGCGATGTGCGACGACGACGCCGAGCGGACCGCGTACTTCGCGAAGACGTACTGAGCCTCAGCGTCGATTTTTCGACCGCGGCCCGCGATTTCGGTGTTCAATCCGTTCCCCGTCGAGTCCGGCGATTAATCCGGATTGATCCGGCTTAACCGAGTTTCGGATATATACGGACGGAGGAGTAAGGAGTCGGTGATGAACCGATGGATCGCAACCCTCGTCGTCGCGGCCGTCGCCGCCGCCGTGGTCGTGGGCGCCGCCGCCGCCGCGCCGGCGGGACCGGTGGCTCCGCAGACCGATTCGCCGACAAACGCGAGCGACGGCGAGAACGCGAGCGCCGCGAACGGGACGACCGATCTCAGCCCCGGTGAGCGGCTCTCCGGGGTCGTCGGCGTTCAGGGGGCCGAGATCGAGGGCGAGGTCGAGTCGCGCGCCTTCGAGGTCGGGCTCCGGAACGCCGAGACGAACGAGAGCCGCGCCGCCGTCGTCGCGGAGCGGCTGAACCGGACGGAGGAGCGGCTCGCGGAACTGGAGCAACGACAGGCGGCGCTCCGCGAGCAACGCGCCGCCGGCGAACTGAGTCAGGGCGCGTACGCCGCGCGAATGGCGACGACGACCGCGCGGATCGAGACGCTCTCCCGCGGCCTGAACCGGAGCGCGAGCGCGGCCGCCGAGCTCCCGGCCGCAGTCCGCAACGAGACCGGTGTCGACGAGGAGCGGCTGGCGACGCTCCGGACGCGCGCGAGCGAGCTCACCGGTCCCGAGGTCGCCGCCATCGCCCGCAGCGTGGCCGGCAACGGCGTCGGCGGGCCGGTCGCCCCCGAACGGCGCGGTCCGCCGGGGAACCGGACCGAACGCGGTCCGCCGGGGAACCGGACCGAACGCGGTCCGCCGGGGAACCGGACCGAACGCGGTCCGCCGGGGAACGAGACCGAACGCGGTCCGCCGGGGAACGAGACCGAGCGCGGCCCGCCGGGGAACGAGACCGAGCGCGGTCCGCCCGGCGGACGGTCGCTCGGAGCGGGGTCGGGAAACGAGTCAGTCGGAACGCCCGGGTCGGGCCCGGGAAACGGCTCGGCGGGGCGACCGAGCTCGGCCCCGGAGAACGGCTCGGCCGGACCGCCGGGGTCGGAGGGACCTGATTCGGCGAACGGATCGAACGGCGCCCCCGGAGCCGAGAACCCGACCGAGCCCGCTCCGGCGGGGTCGCCGGGGAACGGTAACGCGGCCGACGACGGGGGGAACGACTCCTCACCCGGCTCGCCGACGGGCACCGAGAACGGGTCCGAGCGCGGCGGCGGGCCGAGCGACGGCGCTCCCGGCGGAAGCGGATCGAACTCTGGATCGGGCGCTCCGTCGGTCGAAGCCGTCGCGGACGCGCCGCCGACGAGAGTGAGCGGTCCGTGGCGGCTCGATCCGTGAGCGACGCGGCCGGCGTGAGCGGGGACACCGGAGCGTTCCGACTCACGACGGCGGGTCCGAACCGTTCCGGATGGGAAGGAATTTACCCACCCTCCGTGTGACCTAGTCCGTGCAGCGAGCGTCGATCCTCCTTGCGGTCGTCGCCCTCCTCGGAGTCGCCGGTCTCGCGCTCGGCGCCGGCGGCGCGGGCGCGGTCCCGTTCGAGGGTGGTTTCGCCCAGATGGACGTCGAACCGGACGACGTGTCGCTGGAGGTCGATGTCCAGCCGGACGGCGACGCGCAGTGGACCGTCGAGTACCGGATTCGGCTCGGCACCGACGAGGAAGAACAAGCGTTCGAACAGCTCCGCGCGGACGTCGAGAACGACACCGAGGCGTACACGACCCGGTTCCGCGAGCGGATGGTCTCGACCGCGGCGACCGCGGAGTCGACGACGGGCCGCAACATGACCGTGTCGAACGCGACCGTCACCGCCGAGCGGCGCGAACTCCCGCAGGCGTACGGAGTGTTGACCTACCGGTTCGAGTGGACGAACTTCGCGGCCGTCGACGGCGAGCGGCTGCGCGTCGGCGACGCGGTCGACGGGCTGTTCTTAGACGGCTCCTCTTCGCTCATCGTCTCGTGGCCCGAGGGGTACCGACTCGGCGAGACGGCGCCGGAGCCGAGCGAGGTGCGCGAGCGGTCGGTCGTCTGGAACGGTCCGGTGGACTTCTCGGCGGGCCAGCCGCGGATCGAGGTCGCGCCCGCGGGTGCGCTCTCCGGACTCCCGACCGGCGGGCTCGTCGCCCTCCTCGCGGCCCTCCTCGCCGCGGGCGGCGTCCTCGCCTACCGTCGCCGGGACACCGCCGAGCGCGGCGCGGGAGCCGGCGAAACCGGCGAGAGCGCCACGCCGGCCGAAGGGAGTGTCGGAGGCGACGACGCGAGCGGGGCGGCCGCCGGGGCCGACGAAGGGGACGCCGGCGGTGCGGCGGACTCCGGCAGCGGCGACGACGCCGATACCGCAGACGGGTCCGAAGGCGGGGCGGACAGCTCGTCGCCCGTCGACAGCGAACTGTTGAGCAACGAAGAGCAGGTGCTCCGACTCGTCGAGTCGGAGGGCGGGCGGATGAAACAGAAGCGGGTGGCCGAGGAGTTGGACTGGACCGCCGCGAAGACGAGCCAAGTCGTGACGGGACTGCGCGACGAGGGCGACCTCGACGGATTCCGGCTGGGCCGCGAGAACGTCCTCTCGCTCCCCGACTACGATCGGGAAGCCGACGCGAGCGATGGAGAGGCGGACGACGAGAGCGACAGCTCCGACGACGAGAGCGGCGAAAGCGACGAAGGCGACGCTACCGGACGCGATTGACCGGGGCCGCGGGGGTCCCCGTCGACCGTGGTCCGTTCCGACTCACAGATCCCGCGAGCGACCGATGTGGCACAGCTCGCCCCCACACTCGCACTCACCGGGGGTGCCAGTTCTTCGACCGCATTCGAAACACTCGTACACTTCTCCGCCGTCGAACTCGTATTCTGGACGCATACAGACGGATACGCCTCCGTGATAGATAATCACTCACCTAATATTGTTTCAAGAATATAAATTAAAAAGCGAGCGTCGGTGACCGAACGATCGGAATTAGTCGCTCGCAAGATCGACGTAGCGAGAATACGGAAGGAACGGGCTCACTCTGGGCGAGTGACGGTAGAAGAGCCGGAGGAGGGATTGTGAACAACGTCTGGACTCGCTCGCGCTCGTCCGGCATCGTTCAAATACCGCTTTGGCTCCCGCTGCTCACGTTGTTCGCAGCAGGAAGCCGGAGGAGGGATTTGAACCCCCGACCTATTCCTTACGAAGGAATCGCTCTGCCAGCTGAGCTACCCCGGCACGCATGCTTCAATTCCCGGACGGAAAAATAAGGGTTCCGAAACGGGGGCGGGACGGCGATCCGATCGCCGAGCCGATACGCCGAGCCGTGCGGCGGAACCGGCGAACCGTTCCGGTAGTAACCGAACACTTGTCTTGAATCGCACCGGATTCTATCTAGATACGCACAGAAAACAGAAACACGATTCAAGTATATAAGGAAAAAGACTATATACTCGTCCGGAACTCAAATAATGTATGGGAACACCGCCCGCGTGCCGGGACGGCGGGGATCGAATCCCCCGGCGGTGCGTGCCCGGTCGAAGCCCGTACCGGGCGACGAGGGTCTTGCCGGTCGTCATCCCCACGGCGACTCGGCGCGGCCGTCATCCCAACCAGCGTTCCGTCGCGGCTACCGTGTAAATCGCGTCTCCGACGCGCCAAGCGCAAAATCGCCTCTGGTCCGACAGACCTCGCCGCGACCGCTTGTCATGTGACGGGCCCCGGCCGCGTCGCCCCATCCCCCTCGGGGCGACGCGGCGTTTTCGCTGTCTCGATCGTTCCTCGCGAGCGGTGCGACCGACCGCTGAGAGTGACCCGGACGTGCGAGCCTCCGGCTACGAGACCAGCCGCCGCGCCCGACGCACGGCCGCCGAGAGTCCACCGTAGCCGGCGCCGGCGACGCCCGCGAGCCGGAACTCCGCGGGAGCGACGCCGAGGCGGCGCGAGAGCGGGCCGGGACGCGCGTCGGCGCCCACAACCGCGACCGTTCGGTCGCGTACCCGGATGTCGGCGGTGAGGTCGCCGCGCGTCAGCTCTCCGATCGCGCGGTTCGAGACGGACGGGTCCGGAAGCCGACGAGCGATCCGGAGCGCGTCGGCGACGCGCTCGACCTCGACGAAGATCCGGCGGTCCGTCGCGTGGACCGGGAGATCCACGCCGTCGACCGAGAGGGTCAGGTCGTCGGTCGCTACCGAGAGGGCGTCCCGCGAGTCAGTCCCGCTCACGCGTAGTGACCCGAACGCCGCCGTCGATGTGCCACTCGGCGTGCTCGGCGTCGTCGCCCGTTCCGCTCGGTACCTCGACGGTCATCTCCTCGAACTGGTAGTGTATCTCGGCGTTGCGCCCGGTCAACCGGTCGTACAGTCCGATCGCCAGCTCCGGCCAAGTGGTCGTCTCGTCGATGCGCTCTTCGGGGTCTGCGGCGTCGCTCATGCGCCGTTATGTTAGGTAGTATCTCACATAAAGAAACGGCCTGACGATCCTGTGCCTTTATGACGAAGAGCGCGGCGACGCGCTCACCCGTCGACGCGCGTCAGCCGGACGTCGAGGCAGACGTTGTACTCGTGGGGGGCGTACGACCGGACGACGCGCTCGGTCTCGACGTCGACGGCGTAGGCGTCGCCCGCGGCCGCCTCGATGGCGCGGCGCCCCGGGCCGAACGGGTCGTCTTCGTGTTGGATGTCGTAGTAGTGGACGACGCAGTCGTCGCCCGCGAGCGAGACGGCGGCCTCCAGGAACTCGTCCGCGGAGTGCGGGAGGTTCATCACGAGGCGGTCGGCCGTGTCGGCGTGCGAGGCAGCGAGCTCGCGGACGTCGCCCGCGACGGCGGTGACGCGGTCCGCGACGCCGTTTCGCTCGGCGTTCTCGCGGAGGTACTCGACGGCGCGCTCGTTGAGATCGCAGGCGACCACGTCGGCTCCGCGGGCCGCAATCGGAATCGCGTACGGCCCCACGCCGGCGAACATGTCGACCACCGACTCCCCGACCGCGACCTGTTCGACCACGCGGTGGCGCTCGGTGGCGAGCCGCGGCGAGAAGTACACCGCGGCGACGTCCAGCAGGAACTCGTGGCCGTACTCGCGGTGGACGGTCTCAGTGCCGTTCCCGGCCAACACGTCCCACTCGCGGACCCGCAGCTCGCCCTCGATCGGCGAGGCGCGGTTTAAGACGGTGTCGCAGGGGAGGTCGGCCGCCATCACGGCGTCGGCGATCTCGCGGGCGCGGTCGTCGTCGTCCTCGTCGACGATGACGATGTCGCCGAGCCGCTCGATCGACGGCTCGTAGCCGAGGATCTCCGCCGGCGTCGTCGGGCGGTCCCGCGCCGCCGCGTCGCGCTCGACGATCCGGTCCGCGAGGTCGGCGGGCACCCGACCCCGGTCCGCGACCGGGATGTAGATCGTGTCGCCGTCGACGGAAATCTCGTGGTCGCCGTCGAGGGCGTCCGCGTCGGCGAGCCGACTCCGGACGGTCTCGCCGCGCTCGCGCTCGACGGCGACGCAGGGAACGCTCATCGTCGAAGGGACGCGAGCGAGCGAATAAACGGTGACGCTTCGCGGGCGGGAGCGCGGGCGAGAACTCACTCCCCGTCCGCGGTCGCGGCCGCGACCGCGTCGAGCAGTTCCGCGTCGTCGACGTCGGCGGCGAGCGGAACGACGCGGTCCGCGCTCGCGGCGACGTCGGCGTTCGGGCCGTCCGCGACCGCGGGGTCGGCGCCGGCGGCCGCGACTGCGATCGTCGCGTCCGCGTCGGCCGCGAGGTCGCGCGCCGCCGCGACCGCCTCCGGAGCGGGCTCCTCGAAAGGGGGCGCCGTCACCGCCGTCGCGCCCGCGTCCGCGGCGGCGCCGGCGGCCGCGTCGCCCTCGGGAACCACGCCGACGGAGGGCTCGTGGCCCGCCGCGGCCAGCCGGGCGACGACGCGAGCGGTCGGGCGTCCCGTCCCGATCACGTGGACGCGACGGGGGTCGACGTCGCTGTGCGGGAACGCCGTCACCGCGGGCGTCCCGGTCGCGGGGTTGCGGCCGACGAACGCCTCCGCGTCGAAGGCGGCGCCGACGGCCGACGCGGAGAGTACGTCCGCCGGCGGCCCGACCGCCCGGACGCCGCCATTGGCGAGGACCACGACCTCGTCGCAGTAGCGGGCGGCCGCGTCGAGGTCGTGAATCGCCGCGATCGCTCCTCGGTCGCCGTCGTCGACGAACGCGCGGACCAGTTCGAGCGTCTCGACCGCGTGGTTCACGTCGAGGCTGGCGGTCGGCTCGTCGAGGAGGAGGAGCGGGGCCGCCTGCGCCAGCGCCCGCGCGAGCAGCACGCGCCCGCGCTCGCCGCCGGAGACCTCGGTGATCGACCGGTCCGCGAAGCGCTCGACGTCCGCGGCCGCCATCGCGGCGTCGACCGCGGCGTCGTCCTCGGTCCCGTGGGCGTCGAAGCGGCCGAGGTGCGGCGTCCGCCCCATCTCGACGACGTGGCGCACCCGGAAGTCGAACGCGAGGTTCGTCGTCTGCGGGACGCTCGCGACGCGGCGCCCGACCTCGCGGGGCGACAGCGACGACGCCGGGGCACCCCCGAGGCGGACCGTTCCGGCGTCCGGCTCGACGGCGCCGGTCACGGCGCGCAACACGGTGGTCTTGCCGGCGCCGTTCGGGCCGACGAGGCCGACGAGCGAGCCGGGCTCGACCCGGAGGTCGACCCCGGAGACGACGTCGAGATCGCCGAAGGAGATCGCCACGTCCGACGCCGACAGGAGCGGGTCGTCGCCGGACGGCGGCGACGCGTCGGGCAGCATCTCGGTGGCGGGGCGGTCCGCGCTCACAGCTCCGTCACCTCTCTGGTCACGAGCAGGTAGACGAAGAACGGCGCGCCCACCGCGGCGGTGATGATCCCGACCGGGTACTCCGCGGCCGCCGAGCGCGCGACCGTGTCGGCCGCGACGAGGAACGTGCCGCCGGCGAGCGCCGCCGTCGGGAGCAGCACCCGGTGGTCGGGGCCGACGACGAGCCGGAGCATGTGCGGGACGATGAGGCCGACGAACCCGATCACGCCGGCGAACGCGACGCCGGCGGCCGTGACGAGCGCCGAGGCCGCGAGCAGCACCCGCTTCGTGCGCTCGACCGCGATGCCCAGCCCGCGGGCCTCCTCCTCGCCGAGCAGGAGGACGTTGAGGTCGCGGGCGTACGCGAGCAGGACGCAGAACAGCGGGGGGACGACGAGCGCGGTGACGGCCACCTCGCTCCACGCGGCGCCCGAGAGGTGGCCCATCAGCCACGCGACGATCTGCCGGAGCGACTCGCCCGCCTGTAGCTGGAGGTACGAGACGACCGCGCCGAGGAACGTCTGGACCGCGACGCCCGCCAGAAGGAGGGTGGCGACGGGCGTTCGACCGCCGCGCGTCGCGATCGCGTACACGCCGAAGGCGGCGACGAGCGCGCCGACGAACGCGAAGAGGCTGGTTCCGGCGCCCCGCGAGAGCGCGACCTCGACGGGGCCGAGGAGGGGGACGGCGACGGTCGTCGAGAGCGCGACGGGGAAGACGATGAACGCGACGGCGCCGACCGCCGCGCCCGAGGAGACGCCGATGATCGACGGGTCTGCCATCGGGTTGCGGAAGAAGCCCTGCATCACCGTGCCGGCGGCCGCGAGCGCGAACCCGACGAGCGCGGCCAACAGGATTCGGGGCAGCCGGACCCCCACGACGATCTGCTCGTGGACGGAGTCGACGGGGAACGCGAACGGCGACGCGAACGCGAGGTCGACGCCGGGCAGCGTGAGCGGGCCGACGCCCGGGACCGGCAGCGGCCCGACGCCGCTCGCGGTCGTCTCGATCCCGGCGGGGACGGAAAGCGCGTTCAACACCGATTTCACCACGGTCTCCGGCGGGATACGGACGGGGCCGACGGCGGCACTCGCGACGACGACGACCGCCAGCAGCGCGGCTCCCACAGCCGACCAGCCGGCCGATCGGAGCCACGGTCGCATGCGTATTCCAACACAACTTGTAGTAGGTAAATACTTATTGGACGAGTTCGGTCGTCGATCCGATGCGAGACAGCTTCGCGATCGCGATGGCCGTGCTGGTGACGACCGCCCTGCTCGGGGGCGTCGCCGGGACCGCCGCGGGCGCACAGCCGACGATATCGACCGACGGGCCGACGGCGGGGGCCGGGCCGGCGGTGGGCGCGGTCGGGGCGACCGGGACGGGCGTCGGCCCCGCGCAGACCGACGACGCCTGCGGGTTCCCGGTGGAGGTGACCGACGCGACCGGGGAGACGATCACCCTCAACGAGCGCCCCGACCGGATCACGACGCTGAACCCGTCCGCCGCCCAGACCCTCTGGGAGCTCGGCGAGCAGGACCGCGTCGTCGGCGTGAGCCAGTTCGCGTTCTACCTCGACGGCGCCGAGGAGCGCGCGAATGTCTCCGCCGAGTTCGGCGCGAGCGTCGAGCGCGTCGTCGACACCGAGCCCGACCTCGTGCTGGCGCCGAACTCCTCGGCGGCGGACGTCGAGCCGCTCCGCGAGCAGGGGCTGACCGTGTACCACTTCGCCGCGGCGACGGACATCGACGACATCGCGGAGAAGACGGAGACGATCGGTCGGCTCGTCGGCGCCTGCGAGGCCGCCGCCGAGACCAACGAGGAGATGTACGACGCCGTCGACGCCGCGGAGAACCGGACCGCCGACGTCGACCGGCCGGCCGCGCTGTACCCGCTCGGCGGTGGCTACGTCGCCGCGAACAACACGTTCATCGACGCGATCATGAACGCCGGCGGGGTGGACAACGTCGCCGCGGAGTACGAGGCGTACCCGCAACTCTCCGACGAGGTAATCTTAGAGTCGAACCCCGAGCTGATCTTGGTCACCGATCCCGAGGCCCCGATCCTCGAACAGGAACCGTACGCGAGCACGACCGCGGGCGCCGAGGGGAACTACGTGGTGATGAACGTGAACTACCTCAACCAGCCGGCGCCCCGCAGCGTGATCGAGTCGACGACGACGCTGTCGAACGCGGTAGTCGAGCTACAGGCGAACGGGAGCGAGTCGACGGACGGCGCGGACGACGGCTCGGCTGACGACGGCTCGGCTGACGACGGCTCGGCTGAAGACGGCGACTCCTCGGACGGCGGTGACACGTCCGAGGGCGGTGACACCACGGACGACGGCTCGTCGAGCGACGGCGGAGACGGGTCCGAGGGCGACGGCAGTACCGGGAACACGGGCGACTCGGCGCCCGGCTTCGGCGTCGTCGCGGCCGCGCTCGCCCTGCTCGCGACGGGACTGCTCGCGCGGCGCGACTGAATCGGCTCCGGCGCGGATCAGCGGCGCTTCTTTAAATTCCCTGACCCATCAGGTGGCTGCGCAGGATGTCGGGGGTCTTCAGGCCGGCGTCGGTGTTGAGCAGCACGACGGTCTCGTCGCCGTCGAAGAAGCCGTCCTCGGCGAGCGCCCACGCGCCGGCGGGGGCCGCGCCGCCCGCCGCGCCGGTCTCGACGACCTCGTTTTGCGCCACCGCGACCGCGCTCGCGAGGATGTCGTCGTCGTCGACGCCGACCGCGGTCCCGCCGCTCTCCGTGACCGCCTCGATCGCCGCGGCGCCGCCCGCGAGGTCCGGGATCTCCAGCTCGCCGCAGATCGTGTCCGGGGTCGACCACGGCTCCGGCTCGTCGAGGCCGCGCTCGACCGCGGCCGCGATCGGCGCGCAGCCCGCCGCCTGCGACGCGACCACTTTCGGGGTCCCGTCGATCGCGCCGATCCGGTCGAGCTCGTCGAACCCCTTATAAACGCCCGCGACGACCTCGCCCGAGCCGGTCGGGACGACGACGACGTCCGGCGCGTCGCCGAGGTCGGCGACGAGTTCGAACGCGACCGTCTTCGCGCCCTCGTGGCGGTACGGCGTCGCGAACTCGCCGAGGTCGGTGTAGTCGGTCTCCAGCTGCTCGTCGACCGCGGCGGCCGCGTCGGGGAAGCGCCCGCCGACAACGCGCATCTCGCCGCCGTGGACGTTCGTCATCGACTTGTTCGAGAACGCACAGCGGGAGGGGACGAACGCGTACGAGCGCAGGTCCGCGCGGCCCGCGTACGCCGCCATCGACTGCCCGGCGTTGCCCGGGCTCGCGCAGACGAGCGGCTCGACGTCCGCGCCGTCGGCCGCCCGCTTCGCGGTCGCGGTCACGGCCAGCGAGAGGCCGCGGTCGAGGACGGTTCCCGTCGGATTGCGCCCCTCGTCTTTGACGTACACCGCGTCGACGTCGAGCTCGTCGGCGAGTCGTTCGGTGGCGACGAGCGGCGTGCCGCCCTCGCCCGCGGTGAGCGCGTCCGCGGCCGGGAAGGGCAACAGCGCGTCGAAGCGCCAGTGTCCGCGGGCGGTCGCGGGCGCGGTCCGGGCGTCGCCGCTCGCGCCCCGGGCCGCGGGGTCGAACAGGTCGTCCGGGTCGACCGCGTCGTAGTCGTAGACGGGGTCAAGGCCGCGCGCCCGCTCGTCGTCGTCGATCGTCGCCGCGTCGGCGGTCTCGTGGACGCGTCCCGACGCCCGACTCTTCAGCCCGCGAAACGCCGGCGTGGTCTCGAAGTCAGCCATACCGAACCTTGCGGCGGCGGCGACTAATCGCTTCGCACTCGCGGTGGGAACGACGCCAGATAAACATGACAACGACGCGCGGTGGCGCGTGCCTGCGAGCGGCGCGAAGCGCCGCGAGACAGCACGCGCGAGGGAGTTGGCCGACCGAAGGGAGGCCGACGAGACTGGGGAGGGATGAGGTGCGGATGCTGTGCCGGGCGGGGTGGGAA
>NZ_SGUC01000004.1 GCF_005435165.1 Halorubrum sp. GN11_10-6_MGM
GCACGGCACCGCACAGCGCCTCACACCTCCCCAGCCTCGTCGGTGGTCCTCCGCCTCACACCTCCCCAGCCTCGTCGGTGGTCCTCCGCCTCACACCTCCCCAGCCTCGTCGGTGGTCCTCCGCCTCACACCTCCCCAGCCTCGTCGGTGGTCCTCCGCTTCGCTCCGGACCACCGACTCCCTCGCGCGTGCTGCTCGGCCGCAAGGCGGCCTCGCAGGCGCGCGCCACCGACAAGTCATTTATAAGCACCATCGGTGGTCTCGATTCTTATCGCTCGCGCGAACTGCCACCCTTTTAGTCGCGCGCCGTCGGAGTGACGCGTAATGAGTACGGACGCGACCCCCGAGTACGACTACGAGGAGCTGGGGCTCGTCGCCGGGCTGGAGATCCACCAGCAGCTCGACACGGAGACGAAGCTGTTCTGCGACTCTCCGACCGTCGAGCGCGACCCCGAGGAGTCCGACCGGTCGATCACCCGGCGGCTCCACCCGACGAAGAGCGAACTGGGCGAGCTCGACGACGCCGCGGTCGAGGAGAGCCGCGTCGACCGCGAGTTCACCTACCTCGCGTACGACACCACCTGCCTCGTCGAGGAGGACGACGAGCCGCCCCGCCGCGTCGACGACGAGGCGCTCTCCGTGGCGCTCCAGATCGCCGACCTGCTCGATCTCTCCGTCGTCGACCAGGCCCACGTCATGCGGAAGCTCGTCATCGACGGCTCGAACACCTCCGGCTTCCAGCGCTCGATCCTGCTCGGACAGGACGGCGCGATCGAGACCGAGTCGGGGTCGGTGTCGGTCGTCGACCTCATGCTCGAAGAGGAGTCGGCCAAGCGCGTCGAGGAGACCGACGACGGCGTCGTCTACTCGCTCGACCGCCTCGGCGTCCCGCTCGTCGAGATCGGCACGGGCCCCGACATCCGCAGTCCCGAGGGCGCGCGGCAGGCCGCCGAGCGCATCGGGATGCTGCTCCGCTCGACCGGCGCGGTCAAGCGCGGGCTCGGCACCATCCGGCAGGACGTGAACGTCTCGATCGCGGAGGGCGCCCGGGTCGAGGTGAAGGGCGTCCAGGACCTCCAAGGGATCGAGGACATCGTCCGCGGCGAGGTCGGGCGGCAGGCCGAACTACTGGAGATCCGCGACGAGCTCCGCGACCGCGACGCGAGCGTCGGCGACGTCTCGGACGTGACCGACGTCTTCGCCGACACGGAGTCGGGGGTCATCCGCGGCGCGCTCGACTCCGGCGGGAAGGTCACCGCGGTCCCGCTGTTCGGCTTCGACGGCCTCGTCGGCCGCGAACTCCAGCCGGACCGCCGGCTCGGCACGGAGCTGTCGGACCACGCGAAGCGCCACGGCGCGGGCGGGATCTTCCACACCGACGAGCTGCCGGCATACGGGGTCACGGACGACGAGGTCGCCGCGCTCCGCGACGCGGTCGGCGCCGGCGACGAGGACGCGGTCGCCATCGTCGCCGCAGACCCGGAGACCGCCGACCTCGCGATCGAGGCGGCCGCGGAGCGCGCCGAGACGGCGATCGAGGGCGTCCCGGAGGAGACCCGCGGCGCGAACGACGACGGCACCACGCGCTACCTCCGCCCGCTCCCGGGCGCGGCGCGGATGTACCCCGAGACGGACGTGCCGCCGGTGGAACCGGACCCCTCCGACGTCGAGACGCCGGAGCTGCTCGACGAGAAGGCGGAGCGGTACGCCGAGGCGTTCGGGCTCGACGCCGGGCTCGCCGAGCAGGTCGCGTTCGGGCAGCGGTTCCCGCTGTTCGAGACCGCCGTAGAGCGCGGCGTCGACCCCACCTTCGCCGCGTCGACGCTGGAGTCGACGACGACGGAGATCCGTCGGGAGGGGGCGCCCGTCGAGAACCTCACCGACGATCACTTCCTCGACCTGTTCGCCCTCGTCGAGGACGGCGACCTCGCGAAGGAGGGCGTCCCCGAGGTGTTGACGACGCTCGCGGAGGATCCCGACCTCTCGGCGAGCGAGGCGGTCGAGGAGGCGGGCCTCTCGGGCGTGAGCGAGGACGAGGTCCGCGAGGCGGTCGTCGAGGTCGTCGAGCGCAACGCGGACCAGATCGAGGCCGAGGGGATGGGCGCGTTCTCCGGGCTGATGGGCGAGGCGATGGGCGCGCTCCGCGGGAAGGCCGACGGCGAGGTCGTCTCTGACGTGTTGCGCGAGGAGATCGGCAAGCGCTCGTAGCGTGCTCTCAGTCCGTTAGGCCCGTTCTTTACGTGGCGAGAGTTCGTGGCTCGACCCGAGACACACAGATGGCAGACTCGTCTGCGACGGATTCGCCGGACGGGCCATCCGCCTCGGATACACCCGACCCGGCGACCGCCCGAACGCGCGGCGACCGCGTCTCCGACGCGACGAACCGGTTCATCCACGGCGTCGAACTGGCCGCGGCGGCGCTTTTCGCGCTCCTCTTCGGCATCGGCGTCGTCGACCTCGCGATCCAGATCGCCGAGTCCGTCCCGACCGGCGCGATCACCGACCCGAACACGGTCATCGGCTTCATCGAGACAGGACTGCTCCTCCTGATCATCGTCGAGGTGTACGAGACCGTCGTCGCCTACATCGAACAGAGCGACACCCGTCGGATCGTCAGGCTGGTGATCTACACCGGTGTGATCGCGATGGTCCGGAAGGTGATCATCTTCCGCACGACGGAGTACGCCACGACGCAGGACGCACTGTTCGCCGCGGTGTCGTACACGATCATCATCCTCGGTCTGGTGGCGCTGCTGTTCGTCGAGCGCTCGGTCGGCTCCTCCCTGCTACCGGAGACGGAGTAAGCCGCGCTCAGTCCGTCAGCTCCTCGATCAGCGTGTCGAGGTCGTACGTCGCCGGCGCGCGCGGCTCGTCGCGCAGCGTCGCGATGGTGAACGTCGAGTTCGTGCGCTCGACCTCCGGGATCGCCTCGAAGTCACTTATCAGGCGCTCGACGGTGTCGGACGAGGAGAGCCGCGCGAGGACGACGAAGTCCGTCTCGCCCATCGTGAAGAACGCCTCCGTGACGCCCTCGACCGCCAACAGCTCCTCGGCGAACTCGTCGTATGGCCCCTCGTAGCTCGCGAGCACCTCCACGATGACGGTGACGCCGAGGCCGAGCGCCTCGTGGTCGAGGTCGTACAGGTCGTTCTCGATGATCCCCTCCTCCCGGAGACCGTTCAGCCGGTAATGGATCGTCGATACCGGAATCCCCGTCTCCTCGTGGAGCCGCTCCGGGCTTCCGGTGCCGAGATCGGAGATGGCCTTTAACAGCCGCACGTCGCGCTCGTCCATGTGCCCCGATCGCCCCCCGATCGGTTGTATATGTCGCCAGACAGTCTTGGAGTCTGCTCTAAGATCCGGGTCGCGTTCGAGCGTCGAATCGGACCTGATTCGTATGTCTGATTTTTCATCCCGAATATCGGGCACACCGAGAGTGTAGTTTAACTATCTCTGCGTATTTCGAACTGATAGCAAGTGAATCTCAGAAACCTCCTCTCTACTCCAGAAGCGATCGTCGCCGCGTTCCTGCTGCTCGCGACGCTGTGGGGAACCTCCTTCGTCGCCATCGAGGCCGGCCTTCACTACTTCCCGCCGCTTTTGTTCGCCGGCGTCAGGTACGTCGTCGCGGGCGCGGTCGTGCTGGGCTACGCCGCGGTCGCCGCGGACCGGTGGCTCCCGCGCGGTCGCGACGAGTGGCTCGGCGTCGCCGTCGCGGGGACGTTCGTGATCGCGGCCTACCACGGCTTCCTCTACCTCGGCGAGATGCGGGTCTCGGGAGCGGTCGCCGCGGTCGTCGTGAGCCTCTCGCCGGTGTTGACTGCCGTTTTCGCGGCCGCGCTCCTCCCGAACGAACGAGTCGGTCCCGTCGAGATCGGCGGGTTCGCGCTCGGCGTCCTCGGCGTGGTCGTGGTCGCCGACCCGGCCGCAGCCGGGCTCGGCAGCGCGGCGGTCGTCGGCGTCGCGCTCGCGCTCGCGGGGGCGGCGGCCTTCTCGCTCGGCGCCGTCCTGCTGCGCCCGCTCCGCACCGACCTCCCGATCGCCGCGCTTCAGGGCTGGGCGATGGTCATCGGGGCCGGGCAGCTGCTCGTCGCCGCCGTCGCGATCGGCGAGTCGCCCGCCGCGATCGTCTGGAATCAGACCTCGGTCGCGTCGCTCGCGTACCTGACGCTGCTCTCCGGCGTCGTCGCGTTCCTCCTCTACTTCGCGCTGCTCGACGCGGTCGGCCCGTCGCAGCTCCACCTCGTCGGCTACGCGGAGCCCGTCGTCGCGGCGGTCGGCAGCTGGGCCCTGCTCGGCCATCTGATCGACGCCGAGGCCCTGATCGGATTCGTCGCGATCCTCGCCGGCTTCCTCGTCTTGGAGCGCCGGGAGATCGCCGACTACGTCGGGATCGACCGGCTGGTCGGGTAGCGACTGCCGGCGGAACGCACTTCCTGCCCGCGAGAGCGGTTACTCGACGTCTCGGCTCAGCCCCGCGCGCAGGTCCCGGCCGAAGTAGTGGCCGAGCAGCGCGAGCACCAGCCCGACGCCCCCGCCGACCGCGACGAGCGGGAGCCCCCACTGCGAGAGGTAGTCGATCCCGATCGGGAGGAAGCCGACGCCGAGGACGCTCGTCACCGCGCTGGCCGCGCCCGCCGCGCCCCCGGCGATCCCCGTCTCGACGTACCGGCGGGTCGAGAGGACGAGCCCGAGCAGGAACGCGGCGAGGAACACGCCGCCCGCGGTCCCGATCGTCCCGCCGATCAGCGGGATCAGCCCGCCAACGAACACCCCGACCGCGACGGTGACGAGCGCGAGCGCGAACGCCTTCCCCGAGAACCACCGGCCGGAGACGCCGACCCTGCCGGAGCCCTCGGCGGTTCCGGCGCTCCCGGCGCTCGGTTCGGCGGTCGCGGCGCCGTCGGACCCGGCGTCGGACTCCCGGTCGCCGCCGGCGAGGTCGTCGTCGAGGAGGTCGTCGAGGTCGTCCATCGGATCCCCGTCGGACGACTCGCGCTCCTTGGAGGGTTGCATACCCGACCGTTCGGGCCCGCGGACTTGGCTTTTGTGCCGCGCCCGGCCTCGAACCGCCGTCTCGCCGCGCGGTCGCGTGCGACGCGGTACCGTTCGCCGTTTCACCGGAAACGTGGTGTGGGGCGCGTCGGTTCGCGGCGCTTACCGACTCCCGGTCGGCTCCTCGTCTCCGTCGTTCGCGTCGGCCCGCCGCCCGCCCCACACGCGCTTGTCGACGAGCGCGACCGTCATCGGGCGGTCGACCGCGATCTGACAGGAGAGCCGAGGGTAGCCGAACCGGTCGGCGAGGCGGTCGTGCCAGTGGTCGGCCGGCGGTCCCTCCCTGACGCGGACGCCGCAGGTGGCGCAGAGCCCCCGCCCGCCGCAGTTGAGTCGCCGCGTCGCGGGCGCGTACGGCGACAGTCCGGCGTCGAGGAGGACTCGACGGAGGTTCCGACCGCGCTCGACGTCGAGCTCGACCCGCTCGTCGCCGTCGACGACGGCGAGCGGGACCGTCTCGCCGACCTCGGGTCCGGCGCCCGCTCTCCCGTCGCCGTCGGTCATGACCGGTCCTTCGCGCGCCGGACACAAAGCGTCCGGGGCGGGCGACCGGGGTCCAGCCTCCGGGCTCCGGCGGCCGAAGTCCAATCTCCGCGGCCTACCTCCGGAACCCGGCGCTCGGGACCCGGAACGGCTTTCGGCGCGGGCGCCGGAACGGGCGGTATGGACACGCGGCGCGCGCTGCTGGATGCCCTCGCGGCCGACGACGGTCCCGTCTCCGGTCCCGCACTCGCCGAGTCGCTCGGCGTCTCGCGGGCGGCCGTCTGGAAGGCCGTCGAGGCGCTTCGCGAGGAGGGGTTCGCGGTCGAGTCGACGCCCGACGGGTACGTCGCTCCCGAGGACCCGGGCTACTCCGGCCCGGGAATCGCGTTCGGACTCGACGCTCCGTACTCGGTGGCGTACCGCGACCGGATCGGATCGACGAACGAGCGCGCCCGCGAACTCGCGGGCGAGGGCGCCGCCGACGTCGCCGTGGTCGCCGATGAGCAGACCGGAAGCCGGGGGCGCCTCGACCGCGAGTGGGTGGCGCCGAGCGGCGGCGTCTGGCTGTCGATCCTGACGCGTCCCGACGTGCCGACCGCGCGGGCGCCGCTGTTCACGCTCGCGGCCGCGGTGGCGACGACCGACGCCGCCCGCGAGGCCGGGGTCGACGCGCACATCAAGTGGCCGAACGACGTGCTCGTCGGCGGTGACGGAAGCGGCTCCGTCGACGCCGACCCGGAGGCGAGCGGCCGCGGCGGCCGGAAGCTGGCGGGGATCCTCACGGAGATGGAGGGCGAGGCCGACCGCGTCGGCTGGCTCGTCGTCGGCGTCGGCGTCAACGCCAACGTCGACCCCGAGACGCTCCCCGCGGGCGCGACCTCGCTGTCGGCGGAACGGGGCGGCCCGGTCGACCGCCGCCGGTTCGCCGCGACGCTGCTCGAACGGTACGCGGAGCTGACGGCGTCGCCAGCGGCGCTCGACCGAATCCTTCCGGCGTGGCGCGAGCGGGCGAGCACGCTCGGACGACGCGTTCGCGTCGAGGCCGCCGACGGCGTCGTGGAGGGCACCGCGGTCGACGTGGCGGAGCCGGGCGCGCTCGTGGTCGACACCGACGAGGGACGGCGGCGGGTCCACGCGGGCGACTGCGAACACCTCCGCGACGCGGAGTGAGTCGCGTCGGTGACGCAGCGGGTCGCGGCGTTTCGTTCATCCCGTCTCCGTCGCGTCGGAGACCGACCCGTCCGCCTCGGCCCGGGTCGCGCCCGTTTCGTCGGCGGCCGCGGACTCCCCGGCTTCGGCCGCGCCGCTCGCGGTCGCCGACTCTGCGACGTCCGCGGCCTCCTCGTCGCCGATCCGGACCGTCAACACGGGCACGGACGAGCCGCGCACGACCTTCTCGGCGACGCTGCCGAGGAGCAGTCGGTCGATCCCGCCGCGCCCGTGAGTGCCCATCACGACGAGATCGCAGCCCGCCTCCTCGGCGTGGGTAATGATCTCGCGGCTCGGGGATCCCTCGACGGCGGCGGTCTCGACGTCGACGTCGCGGTCCGCGGCCAGCGCCTCCACGGTTTCGAGCGCCGACTCCGCGTCGTCGTACAGCAGGTCGCCGACTCCCTCCCACGTCGTCTCCATGGGCATCCCGGCGTACCGCGCGGTGTCGACCACGTAGATCGCGCGGACCGACGCCCCGTGGACCGCGGCGAGGTCGAGCGCGTGGCACACCGCCAGCTCGCCCTCGGAGGAGCCGTCGGTCGGAACCAGTATCCGGTCGTATAGGGGCATGTTCACGTGTACCATGACACCGACGAGGGATAACCCTTTGCGGTTCTTGCCGGTTTCGCGCGGAGTCGCGTTTATTACCTCCGCGGCCGATACGAGGGTATGGACGCCTCTATCCACCTCTCCCGGCTCGAAGCCGCGCTCGACGAACACGACTACCCGGCCCCGCGCGAGGAGTTCGCCGACTCGTTCGCGGGGACGACGGTGCTGTTCGCCGACGGCGAGGCCGACCTCGGCGACCTGATCGCCGAGACCGACCAACCGCGGTTCGCGGACCCCGAGGAGGCGTTCGTGGCGATACAGAACGTGCTCCCGATAGAGGCGGTCGGCGAACCCGGGCAGTCGGACGGCGACGCCTGAGTCACCGCCTCGCGCGTCGGGGCGTTCGCCAGCGCTTCCCACGCCACGCCGCGTCTCGCATCGCTTTTTACGCCGCGCCGCGTCTCGCATCGCTTTTTACGCCGCGCCGCCCACCGGTGGTAATGAGCTACCGGATCGGCCTCGTCGGCAAGCCCTCGGTGGGGAAGTCGACGTTCTTCAACGCCGCGACCATGAACGACGTGCCCGAGGGCGCGTACCCGTTCACCACCATCGACCCGACCGTCGGCGAGGCGTACGTCCGCGTCGACTGCGCCGCGCCCGAGTTCGACGAGATCTGTACGCCGAGCGTCGGCGTCTGCCGCGAGGGGACGCGGTTCGTCCCCGTGAAGCTCGTCGACGTCGCCGGGCTCGTCCCGGGCGCCCACGAGGGGCGCGGCCTCGGCAACCAGTTCCTCACCGACCTCAACGAGACCGACGTGTTGATCCACGTCGTCGACTTCTCGGGGAAGACGGACATCGAAGGCGAGGCCACCGAGGGCCACGACCCCCGCGAGGATATCGACTTCCTAGAGGAGGAGCTCGACGCGTGGTACCTCGACGTGTTGGAGAAGGGGCTAGAGAAGTACGAGACGCGCTATCAGGGCGCGGACGCAGCCATCGAGGAGGAGCTCGCGGACCAGATGTCCGCGTTCGGCACGGACAAAGACCGGATGAAGCGGACCATCCTCGCGCAGGGGCTCGAACTCGACCCGGAGACGTGGGACGAGACGGACAAGATCGAGCTGGCCCGCGAGATCCGGAAGCGGACGAAGCCGATGGTGATCGCCGCCAACAAGATGGACACGCCCGAGGCGCAGGCCAACTGGGAGGAGATTACGAGCGACCCCGACTACGACCACCTCTCCTTCGTCCCCGCGAGCGCCCACGCCGAGAAGGCCCTGAAGAACGCGGACGACGCCGGCGTCGTCGACTACACGCCGGGCGAGGACGCGTTCGACGTCGTCGGTGACGTCTCCGGCGAGCAGGCGGCCGGGCTCGACCAGATCGCCGAGTTCGCCGCCGAGTACGACGGGACCGGGGTTCAGGCCGCGCTCGAAGCCGCCGTCTTCGACGTGCTGGGCTGTATCGCCGTCTTCCCCGGCTCCGCGAACGGCAGCAAAGACGAGAAGGGGGTGTTCCGCGACTGCTTCATCCTCCCGGAGGGGTCGACCACCGAGGACTTCGCGTACCACATCCACTCCGACATCGGCGAGGGGCTCCTCCACGGCACCGACTGTCGGAGCGGGCGACAGGTCGGGACCGACCGCGAGCTCTCCCACCGCGACGTGATCGAACTGGTCTCGACGAAGCAGGCGGCGCCCTGAACGCTCGGGCCGATCCCCGATTTCCCCGTCCGGAACCCCGGACTCCGATCAGCTATTAGCCGCCGGGGTCCAATCCGTCCCCATGGAACGGACCGTGACGGTCGAACCCGAGGCCGGACTCCACGCGCGCCCCGCCTCGAAGCTGGTACAGACGGCGAACCGATTCGACGCCGACGTGTCGATCGGCCGGAGCGACGACGGCGACGACGGCCTCGTGCGCGCCGACAGCATGCTCTCGGTGAGCGGACTGAACGTCGAGCACGGCGAGTCGGTGCGCGTGGTCGCCGAGGGCTCCGACGCCGAGGCCGCGCTCGACGCGGTCTGTGACCTGCTCACGAGCCCGGTCGAGGAGTCCTCGGACGACGACGCGGAGGACGCGCCGTGAGGACGCTCGCCGGGGTCGGCAGCACGCCGCGCTCGGGGGTGGGAACGGCGCGCTGGTACCGTCCCGACGCCGACCTGACGCTCCCCGACCGTCCCGATCCGGACGCCGTCGACGCCGAGGCGGAACTAGCGCGGTACGAGGCGGCCAGAGACGCGGTGCGGGAGGCCCTGCGCGACGCCCGGGACCGGACGGCCGAGCGCGTGGGCGAGGAGGAGGCGGCGGTGTTCGAGGCCCACGAGGGGTTCCTCGACGACCCGACGATAGTCGAGGACGTCGAGGCCGCGATCGACGACTGGACGCCAGCGGAACACGCCGTCGCGGACCGGTTCGACGAGGCGGTCGCGCAGTTCGAGGGGATGGAGGGCCGGATGGCCGAGCGCGCCGACGACCTCCGGGACGTCCGCGACCGACTGCTCCGCGCGCTCCTCGACGACGGGGGTGACGGACCCCCGGCCGCCGCCGACCTCGCCGCGCTCCCCGACGGAACGATACTGCTCGCGGAGCGGCTCACACCGAGCGACACCGCCGCGCTCGACCCCGACGCGGTCGCCGGGATCGCGACGGTCGAGGGGGGTCGAACCTCCCACGCCGCGATCATCGCGCGGTCGCTCGCCATCCCCGCGGTCGTCGGCGTCGGCGGGGAACTCGAATCGGTCGCCGACGGCGAGACGGTCCTCGTCGACGGCGAGGCCGGCGAGGTCGTCGGCGACCCGGACAAGACGCAGCGCGCCGCCGCGAGAGAGTCCGGGCCGGACGCGATCCGCGAGCGCGTCGAGACCGACGACGGCCGCCCGGTCGAGGTCGCGGCGAACGTCGGCGGCGAGGCGGAGCTGGACCCAGCCGCCGAGCGCGGCGCCGACGGGATCGGGCTGTTCCGGACCGAGTTCCTCTTCGTCGACCGGGAGTCGCCCCCGACCGAGGACGAGCAGTACGCGGCCGTGACGGCCGCGCTGTCGGCGTTCCCGGACGACCGCGTCGTCGTCCGGACGCTGGACGTCGGCGGCGACAAGCCCGTCCCGTACCTCGATCTCCCCGACGAGCCCAACCCGTTCCTCGGGCGGCGCGGGATCCGGCTGTCGCTCGACGAACACGCCGACCTCTTCGAGACGCAGCTCCGGGTGCTGCTCCGCGCCGCGGCGACCGAGGAGGGTGACGGGCTCGCGGTGATGTTCCCCTTAGTCACCCGGGTCGAGGAGGTCGAGCGCGCTGTCGACGCGGTCGAGTCAGTCGCGGCCGACCTCGCCGAGGAGGGAGTCGACCACGCGGTGCCCGAACTGGGCGCGATGATCGAGACGCCCGCGGCGGCGTTCCTCGCGGACGCGCTCGCCGAGCGGCTCGACTTCCTGAGCGTCGGGACGAACGACCTCGCTCAGTACGTGATGGCGGCCGACCGCGGGAACGACGCGGTCGCGGAGTACCACGACCCGCTCCACCCGGCGGTGGTACGCGCGCTCGACCGCACGACGGCGGCCGTCGAGGGGACCGACGCGTGGGTCGGCATGTGCGGCGAGATGGCCGGCGACCCGGCGCTGACGGAGCTGCTGGTCGGACTCGGCTTCGACGAGCTCAGCATGAGCGCGGTGACGGTGCCGGAGGTGAAACGGCGGGTCCGCGAGGTCGACGCCGACGCCGCGGCGTCGCTCGCGAGCGAAGCCCTCGCCTGCGAGACGCGGGCCGAGGTGCTGGACGCGCTGGGGCTCGACGACCGCCCGGCGTAGACGGCTCCGGAAAAATCGGGGCGGCTCCGCCCCTACAGCTTCTCGATGTCGCGCGCCGCCTCCGCCTGCTCGCGCACGGACTCGACCGTGGCCGACGGGTCGGTGGCCGCGACCGCCGCGTTGACCGCGCCTTCGAGGACGGGCGCGTCCGCGATGGCCGCCTCCGCGTCGCTCAGTTCGACCGCGACGTCCGCGTTCATCACCGCGCTGCCGAGGTCGACGAGGACGACGACGCCGTCCGCGTCGCCGTCGCTCTCATCGCCCGCGTCGCTCCCATCGGTGTCGCCCCCGGCCGCGTCCTCGATCGCCGCCTCGATCGCGTCCGGCACGGTTCCGATACCGCCCTTTCCGTCGCCGCCGACCGGTTCGATACAGGTGTCGCCGGCCATCTCCGCGGCGATCTCCGCGATCCCCTCGGCGGCGCGCTCGCTGTGCGAGACGACGACGATCCCGACCATCAGCTCTCCTCCGGGGCCGCGGCCGAGCCGTCGTCGGCCGCCCCGTCGGGGTCGTCGTCCGGGATCGTCGGCGACGCCGCGTCCGTCTCCGGGGCGTCGACGCCGAGCCGGTCCGCGGCGACCGCGAGCAGCTCTTCGAGGATGAACAGCGTGCTCGTCGCCCCCGGGTCTTGGTGACCGACCGACCGCCAGCCGAGGTAGGAGGCCCGGCCCTTCCGCGCGCGGATCGGGACGGTGAACGCGACGCCGCGCTCGGCGGCGTCGACCGCCTTCGTCAGCGCCTCGATCGGGTCGAGGTCGTCGACCTCGACCGACTTCTTGAACGTGTGGACCGCGGGCGTCAGCGCGTCCACCATCGTCTGGTCGCCGACGCGCGCGTCGCCGCGGTCCTCGACCTTCTCCAGGTAGGTCTCGGCGAACGCGACCGCGGTCTCCGGGGTGATTCCCCCGTCCAGCTCGCCCGCCGCGAACACGAGCGACCCGCCGAACAGCGGGCCGGAGGCGCCGCCGACCTCGGCCATCAGCGTCTTGCCGACCGTCTTCGCGACGGTCTCCGCGTCCGGGTCGTCGAGGTCGCGCGCCGCGTCGGCCGCCTCCGCCCAGCCGCGCGCCATGTTCCCGCCGTGGTCTGCGTCGCCGATGGCGGAGTCCAGCTGGGTGAGGTGGTCCCGTTCGTCCTCAAGTCGCTCGGCGACCGCCTCGACCGCGGCGACGACCGCCGCGCCGTCCTCCGTCGCTCGCTCCTCGGTCATGTCGTCGTCAGCGCCGGGGTGTCGGCCGGCGCGTCGAACAGCTCCTTCAGCTCGTCGTCGACCGCACAGACCGTGATCGACGCGCCCGCCATGTCCAGCGAGGTCATGTAGTCGCCGACCCACGCGTCGTAGGTCTCGAGGCCGCGCTCGCCGAGCAGCTCCTGAAGACGGCGGTTGACGACGAACAGCTCCATCTGCGGCGTGGCGCCCATCCCGTTGACGACCGTGAGCACTTCCTGTCCCTCGTCGAGGTCGAGGTCGTCGAGGACCGCGTCGGTCAGCGCCTCGGTGACCTCGTCCGCGGGCATCGTCTCGGTACGCTCGGTGCCGGGCTCGCCGTGGATACCGATGCCGAGCTCGATCTCGTCGTCGCCCAGATCGAAGGTGGGCTCGCCCTTCTCGGGGGTGACACAGGAGGTGAGCGCGGTGCCCATCGTGCCGACGTTGTCGACCACCTTCTCGGCGACGCGCTTGACCTCCGCGAGGTCGGCGCCCTGGGCGGCCTTCGCGCCCGCGGCCTTGTGGACGAGGATCGTCCCGCAGACGCCGCGGCGCCCGGAGGTGTACAGCGAGTCCTCGACGGCGACGTCGTCGTTCACCACGACGCTTTCAACCTCCACGCCCTCCATCTCCGCGAGCTCGATGGCGGTCTCGAAGTTCATCACGTCGCCCTCGTAGTTCTTGATTATCGCGAGGACGCCGTCGCCCGCGTCGCAGGCGCCGATCAGTTCCTCGAACTCGTCGGCGGTCGGCGACGAGAACACGTCGCCCGCGGCCGCCCCGTCGAGCATGCCGTCGCCGATGTACCCCGCGTGGGTCGGCTCGTGGCCGCTGCCCCCTCCGGTCACCAGCGCCACCTTCCCGTCGACCGGCCCGTCGTCGCGGACGAGCACCTGCGTGTCCGGCAGGCGCCGCAGGCGGTCCGGGTGCGCCGCGGTCATCCCGTCGAGCATCTCGTCGACGACATCGTCCGGGTCGTTGATCAGCTTCTTCATGATCGTTGGTACCGACTCACGCTGACCGGTTAAACGTAGTGGGGGCCGGGGGTCGCCGCGTCGCTCGCCGAGGGTTAGTTCGGGTCGATATCGAAGGTGCCGCACTCGCGACAGCGGAACACGCCGGCGTCGTTCCGATCGGGAACGCGGAACTCGTGGCCGTTCGAGCAGGCTCCGCCGTCGTCGAACGCCTCGGCGGCCGGGTCGAGGTCGACCGACTCGCAGGCCGGGCACGCGTACGTCCCGTTCCCCAACTCGGTCGGCGCGGCGAAGTAATGGCCCTTCAGACAGCGGCCACCGTTCTCGATCCCCTCCGCCCCCGGCGAGACGTTCTTCGCGTTACACCGCGGGCAGTAGTAGGTGCCGCCCCCGGTGCGCCCCGCCGACGCGAAGTGGTGGCCGTTCGAACAGGTCCCCGCGTTCTCGAACATGTCCATGCCCCGGCGGACGGCCAACCGCGGGATAAATTCCACCGGTCGATGTCGTTCCCGACTTCCGAAACGATGCGCGGTCGCCCGGCTCCGCGACGTCTCGCCCACCGTCGGGTCACAGGACCCAACTGGCGAGGACGCCGATCACCGCCGCCGCGCCGAGGGCGGTCAGCGCGCCGCCGACGAGCGGCGAGTCGGCGAGCAGCGGGACGCCGACCGCCACCCCCGCGAGACCGACGAGCAGGAGGAGGATTTTCAGGATAACGGTGGGGACGAACTCCAGGATGACGTCGAAGACGAGTTCGAAGATTTCGTCGAGCATTATTTTGAGGGCGTTTTTCGGTGGACGTTGACTGCTAAAAGTATTCGGTGGTTCGGACTCGGAACTCACGATGCGAAGATTGAGGGACCCCAAGGCGGCCAGAACCCACCGATACACGATGATACTCCCCGACGCGGACGAAGCTATTTGATCGCTCGGAGCGATGCTCGAACATGGTCCTCAACCTACCGGACGACTTCGAAGCGCGGTTCTGGCGCCGTCACTCGAATCCAAAGAGCGGCTGGAGCCGCACGGTCCTGTTGCCGGCCCTCCTCTACGCCCTCTACCACCGGAACTGGCGACTCGCTGGCGCCGCGCTGCTCTTTACCGTCGCGAACCCCGTCCTGTTCGCCCCGCCGGAAACCGACGACGCGTGGATGACCCGCGTTGTCCTGGCCGAGCGCTGGTGGACGCGAGAGGAGGACGCGGGCCTCCTCGATCGGGGCTACCCGAACGGACTCAACCTCCTCAACGTCCCCGTGTCGCTGTACGCGTTCGTCGCCGCGTATCGGCGGCGGCCCGTCCGCGCCGGCGTCGCGTGCGTGATCGCGATGGGGTTGAAGTTCTGGTACGTCGCCGCGCTGGTCCGACGGTACGACGCCGCCGAGGAGCGGGTGGCGTGACTGGCGGGGGTCGGTGTTCGGTCGGAAGCACGGTCGGCGTTCGTTAGCGTGGAACTGTGGCGGTTCCGCCGCGCTTCGACCTCGACGGTCGGGATCACGCACCTCCACCTCCCGCATCGAGGCCATCGTCGATCGCGGCGCTGCGCCCGCCTCAACACCCTCGTGCCAGACGGTCGCTCACGACACCGCGTCGCGGACCGCGTCGGGAACGTCCCGTCGGTCGGCCTCTCGAACCGACGAGCCGTCGGCGTCCGCGCCCCCGTATTTGTACCCCGACCCGGTCAGGATCACGGCGACGTCGTCCGCGGCGTCGAGTTCGCCCGACGCGGCGAGCTCCCGGACGGCGGCCGTCGCCACGGCGCAGGACGGCTCGACGGAGACGCCGGCGTCGGCCGCGAGCCGCTCCGTCTCGGCCAGCATCGCCTCCTCGGCGACCGAGACGACGCCGCCGTCCGTCTCCGAGACGGCCGCCAGCGCTCGGTTCCCGCTCGGCGGGTCCGCGTTGTTGATCGAGACCGCCGCCGTCGGCTCGCCCGCGACCGGCTCGACGCGGGAATCCCCGCGTCGGTACGCCCGCGCGACCGGGTCACAGCGCGCGGCCTGTGCGAGGTAGATCCGCGGGACAGACGGGAGCAGACCGGCCGCGGTCAGCTCGCGGAGCGCCTTCCAGACGCCGCTCGCCTGTCCGCCGCTGCTGACTGGCAAGACGATCGCGTCGGGAGCCTCGGGGGCGAACGCCTCGCAGATCTCGTACGCGACAGTCTTCTGTCCGGCCACCCGGAGCGGGGAGTCCGAGTTGAGGAACGCGACGCCGAGGTCGCGTTCGAGCGTGTCGTAGTAGAGTCGCCCGTACTCGCCGCGAACTCGGAACAGGTGCGGGTCGTGTTGGGCGATCATCGCGAGCCGGGCGTCCGGGGTGTCCTCCGCCACGAGGATGACCGCGTCCCGGTCCGCCGCGGCGGCGTGCGCGGCGACGCTCAGCGCCATGTTCCCGTGCGAGACGGTCCCGACCGGGCCGTCGACCCGACCGATGCCCACGGCGGTCCCCCGGTCTTTGAAACTCCCGGTCGGGTTGACGCCCTCGACTTTGAGATGGACCCGCGGGCCGTCAGTCGGTTCGATCGACGGCGCGCGAAACAGCGGCGTTCCCCCTGCGGCGGCGGCGAGGCCGGTTGGTGCCGTCGCGGGAAGCACGGACTCGTAGCGCCAGAGGGTGTCTCGCCCGAGCGAAACGGCGTCTTCCGTCGGGTTGCTCGCGTCGGGCCAGTCGAACCCGGCGGTGTCGGTCTCGAACCAGAGGGGCTCGCCGCACGCGCAGCGGGCCGCGTCCCCGAACGCGTACGTCTCGCCGCAGTCGTAACAGGTCAACCGGTCCATACCGCCCCCTCTCGGCCGGCGTACAAATGATTGGTTGCGGACCGTCGCAATTCTCGCCCCGCTGCGTGTACCGGAGTCGGAAGTACCGTCCGGCGCGTCCGATCGGCTTGTTCGGCCGAAGGACTTGAAGATCCTGTGCGCCCACTCGCCGTGGAAACCCCGCGAGTACGGCGTTCGATCGAGCCGCGCGCCCGCCCCTCCGAACGGTCACGGCGTCGGCATACGGGGACGGTGGACTACGCAAAGATCGCCGTCCGTAGTGCCTGTTCCGGGTGTAGTACTGCCAGCAGTTCGCGTAAGCGTGAGGGAGGTCGAAGATTTCGCGTCGGAGTTCGCGGGCGGCCGCGGGGAGACGGTCGCCTTGCCGACGCACACAACTGTCGTTACGAGCAGGTAAATCGGCCCAAGGCCAGCTCCGCGGCCACTCCCTCCTTGGTGAACGTGACCCTGACATCGTACTCGGCTTCGACCCCAACTGTCAGGCTGTCCCCCGGAACGAATCGCGAACGCTGCGTCGCCTCCAACTGTCAGGCTGTCCCCCGGAACGAATCGCGAACGCTGCGTCGCCTCCAACTGTCAGGCTGTCCCCCGGAACGAATCGCGAACGCTGCGTCGCCTCGGCGAGCGTCGCTCCGTCGGTTGTAATGTCGGGGTCACTGCCCTCCGGATCCACTATGGTTCCGACGAACGCCAGTCTCTTCGCGGAAAGCGGTCCACCACCTTCATGTTTAACCGTCAGCACGCCGGTCTCGTCGCTGCGAGTCGCTGCCGAGTCGAACTCTGCTGCTAGGAAGACGGACGGGGGTCCAAGCGGCTCCTCGTCGATGATGAGCCCACCGCCGACCAGAATCTGTTCGATGTACCACGCTTCTCTGGCTTCGGACATTCGAAAGGAGACCTCTTCCGTCCGCGATTTCCCTTGGTGCGCAATTGTGAGGGTTGTCTCGAGTATCACGTACGCGCTTTCTTGAGTCGTTCTCCGGAGATCCCCCCCCCCGCTCAAGCGTGTACTCTCCGATGTTGTCCGCTGTGAACCCACCGCCGGCCCACGACCCTACGGATTCGTCCACTGCTTCGATGTTGTTCTCGTTCACGCCGGTGATGAACTGGTCGACAACCGCTTTCTGTGTCTGTAACTCTCCGGACGAACCTCCGCTGAGTTACTTCGAATTCGCCGAGCAGCCGGTGAGAGCTACCATTGACAGGCTTCCCCCGGCCGTCAGAAACTGCCGGCGTCGATATGGCATAGCGCGTACAAGTCGAGAGTAGGGCTTCAATCCACCGGGAAACGACGGGCCGTCGCCCGTTTTCGAAATGAGTGGGCGTTGTAGTCAGTCGCTAGTCTGGTGGTAGCTGTTGTGTCTCTGGTAATGAGTCGCACAGTAGTGTTCGAGGAGGCTCCGCTGCCGCTGCCGCAGTCGGGGCTACATCACGCCGAGATCATCTCGGTTAACCCGGATCGGGGGACGGTGGTGACTACCGGCTTAATTCTTGCCCGGACAAGACACGCTAGCGGTGTCTCTAGGGGAGTGGAACGACGAAATTGGGTGGCTGGGGAGTCCCAGCCCACCAATCCCGCACGGCCAGAGACCGCGCGTTCAGTAGGTGGGCCAACACGGATTTGAACCGTGGACCTCCCGGTTATCAGCCGAGCGCTCAACCTGACTGAGCTATTGGCCCAGGTGAGCGCATTCAGTCGTTGCGCGGGTAGGATTTTAAGGGTTTCCTTTCGACAGCCGCCCGCCGTGTGGCGGTTTCACGTCCTCTCCAACGTCCGAGCCGTCAGTCGGTTCGCTGCTGCGTTTCGTCTTCGACCGTGTACTCCACGTCGACGACGTCGTCGCCGGCCGACGCGTCATCGTTCGCGGCGCCCGTCGACTCTCCGGCGGCGCCGGGACCGCCGGAACCGCCGCCGTCCTCCCCGCCGGGGAAGTCACCGCCGTCGCCGGGGAACCCGCTGCCCATCGTGAACCCCCCCTCTCCGTCGTTCGGGAAGCCGCCGACGTACACGTTCCCGGAGAGGAACCCGTCCGTCTCGCGCTCGATGTACGGGACGACGACGTACTTCTTCAGGGCCACGCGGATCGGCACCCGCGAGAGCGGGAGCGCGAACAGGAAGCCGACCGCGTCGGTGACGAGCCCGGGGGTGAGCAGGAACGCGCCCGCGGCGATGAGCAGCCCGCCGTCGAGCAGCTCGTCGGTCGGTGGTTTCCCTTGCGCCGCCTTGCGTTGGATGCGCGCGAGCGTCGCGCGCCCCTCGGCGCGCAAGAGGAGCATCCCGAGGACGGCCGTCAACACGACGAGCGCGACCGTCACCGGCCACCCGAGCCGCGTCGCGACCACGATCAGAAACAGCGCGTCCACGAGGGGGACGACGAGGAGCAGCGCGAGCAGCGTTCGCGGGCGCATACCCCCGCCTTCCCGCCGGGCGCCCATAGCCCTTTTCGTCGCGGCTGCGGAGCGGACGCGAATCCGGCCGTTCGCATCACCCAACTGCGCCGGTCGTTCGCCACGTACTCGCTGCGCCGGTCGAGAACGCCGACGCTCGCCGCGATCGCCCCCCGCTAAACTCCCTCGACCGCCGCGACCGCCGCGACCGCCACGGCTTTGCCCGCCCGGTCCGAGCCGGCGGTATGGACATCCTCGGCGCGCTCGGACGCGACCCGCCGGACCGCGAGTCGCTGCCGCGGTGGGTCGCGCCGCTCCCGAAACGGCTGGAGGACATCGCCTTCCGGTTCGCGTGGCTCATCGTCGCGATCAACCTCGTCGGCACCGCCTTCGGCTTCTGGTACTACCGCTTCCAGTTTCGGGCCCTCCCGACCGAGATGTGGATCTTCATCCCCGACAGCCCGGGCGCGACGCTGCTCATCGCGCTCGCGCTCG
Organism: Halorubrum sp. GN11_10-6_MGM; assembly: GCF_005435165.1. GTDB lineage: Archaea > Halobacteriota > Halobacteria > Halobacteriales > Haloferacaceae > Halorubrum. The sequence goes on from NZ_SGUC01000004.1 coordinate 18,947, forward strand.
GCGCGTGGGCGCTGGGTCGGTCGAGCGACACCCTCGCGGCGCTCGCCTTCTTCGGCAACGTCAAACTCGGGCTGTGGACGCCGTACGTCCTCGTCGTCTTCTGGCCGGAGTTCCTCGCGGCCAACGGCCCGGCGCTGTACGCGTTCCTGCTGGTGAGCCACCTCGCGATGGTCGTTCAGGCGTTCGTCCTCCATCGGATCACCGACTTCCCGCTCCGCGCGGTGGCGGTCGCGACCGCGTGGTACACCGTCGACCTGCTGATGGACTACTTCGTCCCCGTGATCGGCGAGGTGACGCACACCTCGCTGCCGTACGCCGACGGCGCGCCGTGGTTCACCACGACGGTCCTCCAGGTCGCGGCCGCGGGCGCGGTCGTACTCACCGTCGTCCCGCTGTTCTGGGCGCTCGGCACGCGGATCGCGACGCTCCGCGACCGCGGAGCGGACCCGGACCGCGAGTCCGGCTCCGCCGCGTGACGCGCCCCGATTTAAGTCGTCGCGTCGCCTCCGTTCACCCATGAGTCTCTACGAGCGGATCGCCGACCTCCGGGTGACGATCGAATCGGTCGACCGCCGGCGACACGTCGCGAACACGACGAGCGGGTTCGAGCGCACGACCACGGAGTACCGGCTCTCCGGCGACGGCGTCGTCGGCAAGGGGGAGGACGTGACCTACGAGACCGCCGACCACGACGCGCTCGCCGGGACCGATCCGATAGATCTCGAGGGGGAGTGGACGATCGACGGCCTCTCCGACCGACTCGACGAGATCGACCTCTTCCACGGGCACTCGCCGGAAAGCGAGACCTCTCGAAACTACCGGCGGTGGGCGGTCGAGAGCGCGGCGCTCGACCTCGCGCTCCGCCAGCGCGGCGAGTCGCTCGGCGACGCGCTCGGGATCGACCCCGAGCCGCTCCGGTTCGTCGTCTCGACGCGGCTCGGCGACCCACCGTCGACCGACCGCGTCGAGGTACTCCTCGCGCGCGACCCCGACTTGGAGTTCAAGCTCGACCCGACCCCCGAGTGGCCCGACGAGGCGTTCGAGACCCTCCGGAAGACCGACGCCGTGCGCGTCCTCGACCTGAAAGGCTGGTACGAGGGGACCGACGTCGACGTCGAGCCCGACCCGGAGCTGTACCGCGACGTGTTCGCGGCGTTCCCGGCCGCGGTCGTGGAGGACCCCGCGTTCACGCCGGCGACGGGCGCCTTGGTCGAGCCGCAGGCCGACCGCCTCTCGTTCGACTACCCGATCGACGGCGTCGAGAGCCTGAAATCGCTCCCGGTCGAGCCCGGCTGGTGTAACGTCAAACCCTCGCGGTTCGGCACCCTCGAATCGCTGTTCGAGACGATCGCCTACTGCGAGCGGGAGGGGATCGAGCTGTACGGCGGCGGGCAGTTCGAACTCGCGAGCGGCCGCACCGCGATCCAGACGCTCGCCGCGCTCTGTTACCCCGACGGGCCGAACGACGTGGCGCCCCGCGCGTACAACGACCCCGACGCCGAGCCGCCGTACCCGAAGAGCCCGCTCCGCCCGAGCGGCGACGCGGTCGGCTTCGAGTTTTGAGACCGCCGAACCGGACGGGTAGCTGCCCGACTATTTATAAATCGATCCGCGGTGGCGCGTGCCTGCGAGCGGTCGCCCACGGCGACCGCGAGACAGCACGCGCGAGGGAGTCAGTCGCCGGAGCGAAGCGACGGCGACTGACGAGGCTGGGGAGGTGTGAGGCTGCGGTTGCGGTGCGGGGGGGGAATCGAAGGGGCAGCCGCGAGGGCGAAGACGCGCGACGTAAGGACCGCAGGAGCGAACGCAGTGAGCGACGAGGACCGCAGCGAGCGCATCGAGTCCTCGCGGCTGGGGCTTCGGTGGTCGTGTTCTCGACAGCAACCGTGTCGTAACGACCGACTGAGACTTCGGTGGTCTCGTCTCGAACCGACTCAACCACTTAAGAGACGAACTTCAGCAGGTCGTCGCGGTTGTGGTCGTGGAAGCGCGTCCGGAGACACTCCTCTAACGCCTCGATGTCGCCGCGCTTCGCGCAGATGGGCGCCACGCGGTCGGACCACTGCTGCCACGGCGGGTACAGCCCCAACCGATCGCAGATCTCGTCGAGCCGCTCGTCGAGGTCGTCGATCTTGTCGGTCTTGTTGACGGCGACGATGGGCTCGACGCCCACGTCCTCCAGGAAGCCGAACATCTCCACGTCGTGGGGGACGTTCCCGCGCTCGGCGTGGCGGTCGATGATGTCGACGGCGGCCTTGCCGTCCATCACGACGACGCCGGCCAGAATGGAGTCGGCGTTCTCCTCTAGGTAGCGCACGATGTCGGTCTTGATCTGCTCGCGGTGCTCCTCCTCGACGCCGGACATGAACCCGAATCCGGGCAGGTCGGTGAACATGAAGCTCTCGCTGGCCCAGTCGAAGTGGTTCGGCTGCCGGGTGACGCCCGGCTTCCCGCCGGTCGAAAAGTCGTGGCCCGTCAACTCGCGCATCAGCGTGGACTTGCCGACGTTCGAGCGTCCCACGAGGACGACCTCGGCGTCGCGGTCCGGCCGGTCTTCGAACATACCCGACCGTGCGCGCCTGAGCGGGTTAAAAGGCGCGTCGCGGCGGCGGCTACTTACCAGTGCCCCGCCACGGACCGACATGGACAAGCAGGCAGTTCGCGAGGCGGTGTGGGACGCCTTCGACGCGGGCGACCAGGCGCGGTTCCCGTTCCCGCCCCACGACCGGATCCCGAACTTCGCCGGCGCCGACGACGCGGCGGAGCGACTCGCGGCGACCGAGGCGTGGGCGCAAGCCGCGACGCTGAAGGCTAATCCCGACGCGCCACAGCTGCCGGTCCGCCGGGCCGCGCTCCGCGCGGGCAAGACCGTCTACGTCGCGCAGCCGCGGCTCCGCGATCCGGACCCCTTCCTTCGGCTCGACCCGGCCGACGTCCCGCCCGACGAGATCGACGACGCCACGACCGTCTCCGGGATCTCCGAGTACGGGACGCCGACCGCGCCCGAGGACGTCGCTGCCGTCGACCTGATCGTCGCCGGCTCGGTGGGCGTGACGACCGACGGCGCCCGGATCGGCAAAGGCGAGGGGTACAGCGACTTGGAATGGGCGGTCCTCCGCGAGCTCGGCGCGGCCGACGAAGCCACGACGGTCGCGACGACCGTCCACGAACTCTCGGTGCTCGACGGCCCCGAGTCCGCGGTGGGCACGGAGACCGACCTCCCCGAGCCCGACGCGCACGACGTGCCGCTCGACCTCGTCGTGACGCCCGAGCGGACGGTCCGCACCGACACGCCGTACGCCCGGCCGGCCGGAGTCGATTGGGACGCCCTCGACGCGGAGAAGCTGTCGGAAATCCCCGTCCTCGCGGAGCGAGCGCCCGAAAGAGAGTAGACGACGGGTATCCGTCCGCGTGTCGGCGGTCAGTTCGCGTGTCGGCGGTCAGTTCGCGTGCCGGCGGTCAGTCCGCGTGCCGGCGGTCAGTCCGCGTGCTGCGGCGTCGGCGCCGACCGCTCGGAGCGGTGATCGGCGACGTGACCGCACTCCGGACAGACGATCGTGCGCTCGTCGCCGTCGCTGACGACGAGCCACCCCTCCGACAGGGGGCTCTCGAAGCGACACTCCGGACAGAAGAGGACCGACTTCCCGCGGGAGGGCGGGGAACCGCTGGCGTCTGCGTTCATGGTTCACCTCTAGAGCCCGAGCTATAAGGGTCTTTTTCGACCTGATCGTTCAGTATGATCGGGTTTCACACACTGGGTTGTCGATCAAACTGGAGTAAAACAGATCGATTATTTCTAAAAACAGAGTATTTTTGATCGGTATCTGTCACCATCGTTTCGGAGACACCGGCTGCGGGCGTCGGCCCCGTCGCCACAGCGTTATCGCGCCAGCGGCATGTTGTAGCTCGTCTCCTCGTCCATCACGTACTCCCACGTCGCCTCGCACTCGCAGGTCACCTGCTCGAAGACGCTCGGGTCCTGCCGCCTGTCGAAGTCCTTGATCGCGGTCTGGACGCGGTCGTCGCACTCGCCGCAGTTGTGCGCGCCGCGGTCGGAGCCGTGCCCGACGGGGTCGGAGACGACGATGGCGTCGGCGTCGGCCGTCTCCGCCAAGACGTGCGCGACCGACCAGAGCCACGGCGGGCGGTACCCCCCCTCGAAGAACAGCTCGTCGACCATCGTGTACCGCTGGACGTTCGTCGGGTTCATCGAGACGGTGTGACAGCCGTCGACGTCGGCACAGCGGCGGATCGAACTGATCATGTCGGCGGCGGCCTCCGGCTCCGCGAGGAACGGCGGCTTCATGAGGAGGTACGCCTTGATCCCCACGTCCGCGTCGAACTCGCCGTCGGCCGCGGCCGCCTCGGCGCAGGCGTCCTCGAAGTCGGCGAAGTCGAAGTACTTGTTCACGCAGTCGTGGCGCACCCGGTCCGTCGCGGTCTCTAACCCGACCGCCACGTCGGTGGCGATCCCGTACTCCGCGAAGTCGGCGATCTTCTCGCGGTCGACGAAGTCGGGAAGCGACTCGACGACGATCCGGTCGCGGTCCGCGAACGTCTCGGCGATCGCTCGCCGGGTCTCCGCGGACACCTCGCGCTCGTCGAGGAAGGAGCCGGAGGTGTAGATCTTGATCAGCTCCGCGGGTTCGTCCGCCTCCTCGGCCTCGTGGTCGAGGCACGCGTCGATCTGGGTCATGAGGTCCTCGTGAGCGACGCTGCCGCCCTCGACCGACTCGGCGACGTACCCGCACATCGTACAGCCGCCGGCGCGGGCCCAGCGGCACCCTCCTGTATTGAGGATGATAGTCAGGGAGTTCACCACGCCGTCCGGCGTGTTGTCCTCGTCGATCCACACGCGCGTCGGCTCCGTCGGGTCGTACGTCTCCGAGCGCTCGGCGCGGATGTCGCGCATCACGGCGTTGTGCGCGTCCATCCCGCGCCCCTGCTCGTACGCTCCGGGGCTCGGCTGACTCATTGTCTGGAGGTGCGGCCGAGCGCGTAAAGCGGTGTCGTCATCGCTGACCGGGCGGTCTCAGGCGGTCAGCCGTCGACGGGCGGTCAGCCGCCGACTGAGGACGAGTCCGTGCTCCCGTTCGACCCTCACCGACCGCCCGACGACGGCGAGGTGGGTGCGCGAACCGCGGCGGTCCCCGCCCCGACGAGGGCCCCGAGGCCGTTGACCGCCGCGTCGGTCCACGCGAACGACCGCCAGGGGACCGGAGCCTGAACGAGTTCGACGCCGAATCCGAGGCCGGTCGCGACCGCGACACCGACGGCCGCCGCGGCCACCCGACCGCGGTGTCCGTGTCGGACCGCTCTCGTCACGAGCACGGCGAGCCCCGTGTACCCGACGAGGTGAAACGCCGTCGTGACCCCGACCCACGCCGGGAGGACACCGCTCGGGCGTCCGCTCGCGGACGCTGCGTCCGGTACCGGGACGAGAGACGCGGCGACGAGGACCGCCGCGAACGCGACGGCGAGACGGCGCTGATCGCGGCCGCTCGCTCCGCGCCGCGCTCCCTGCTCGTCGTCCGGTGCGGTCCCCATTGCGACCCGACCGTCGGTCCCCTTCCGAGTTAACTCCCCGTTTCGACGCGTTCGCCCGGACTCTCCGTCCGAACCGCAGGACTGGAGGGTCCTGCCCGAACGGCGCCCGAACCGCGGTCCCGACCGGATGGTAATTGGTTCCGGTTACAACGCCGAATCAACACCTAACACGGTGTGGCCCCAATATAATGATAGAGCATTACATGACTGAAATGGGCGGCTACAGAGACCGTGTGGCACAGGTCGATCTGACCGGCGGCGAGGTCAGCTACCGCGGGATCGACGACGACGACGCGAAGAAGTACATCGGCGCGCGCGGGCTCGGCGTCAAGTACGTCTTCGACAAGGGGCCCGACGTGGACCCGCTGGGACCGGAGAACCGACTGGCGTTCATGACCGGCCCGCTCACGGGCACCCAGACCGTGATGAGCGGCCGGATCGCGCTGGTGACGAAGTCCCCGCTGACGGGGACGGTCACCGACTCGCACCACGGCGGCTGGTCCGGCGCCCGGCTCAAGTGGGCCGGCCTCGACGGGATCCTGCTCGACGGCGCGAGCGACGAGCCGGTGTACCTGTTCGTCGAGGACGGCGACGTGGAGGTACGCGACGCCTCCCACCTCTGGGGGCAGGGCGTCCACGACACGATCGACCAACTCGGCGAGGAGGTCGAGGGCAAGGTCGGTCGCGACGTCTCCGTGATGGCGATCGGACAGGGCGGCGAGAACGAGGTGCGCTACGGCTGCGTCATCAACGAGGACGACCGCGCCTCGGGCCGCGGCGGCACCGGCGCCGTGATGGGCTCGAAGAACGTGAAGGCGGTCGTCGTGAAGTCGGGCACGGACATGCCGAAACCGTCCGACCCCGAGACGTTCCAGGAGGGGTACCAGCAGGCGATGGAGGTTATCCGCGAGTCCGACGTCACCGCGCCCAACGAGGGCGGGCTCTCGATGTACGGGACGAACGTCCTGATGAACGCGACCGAGGAGATGGACGGGCTCCCGTCGAAGAACGCGAAGTACACCTCGACGGAGGCGTACCACGACGCCGAGGGCGTCGACATCGAGGCGGAGCGCGTCTCCGGCGAGAACGTCCGCGAGAACATCCTCGTGGACGAGCCGACCTGTCACTCCTGTCCGGTGGCGTGTAAGAAGGAAGTTGAGGTCAACGTCACCCACAAGGGGCAGGACATGAACGTCCGCACGGAGTCGTACGAGTACGAGTCCGCGTGGGCGCTCGGTCCGAACTCGGGGCACTCCGACCGCGACGAGATCGCCCTGATGCTCCAGCGCTGTAACGACCTCGGCATCGACACCATCGAGTCGGGCAACATGATGGCGATGGCGATGGAGATGAGCGAGGAGGGCAAACTGGAGGGTGTCGGCCACCTCGACTGGGGCGACTCCGAGACGATGATCGACCTCCTCGACGAGATCGGTCACCGCTCGTCGGATCTGGGCGACCTCCTCGCGGAGGGTCCCGAGCGCGTCGCCGACGCGAAGGACGCGCACGGCAACAAACTCTCGGTGAAGGGCCAGACGATGGCCGCCTACGACCCGCGCTGTATGAAGGGCATGGGGATCGCGTACGCGACCTCCAACCGCGGCGCCTGCCACCTGCGCGGCTACACGCCGGCCGCCGAGATCCTCGGGATCCCGGAGAAGGTCGACCCGTACGAGTGGGAGGGCAAAGGCGAACTCACCGCCACCTTCCAGGACCTCCACGCGGTGTCGGACTCGTTCGACATCTGTAAGTTCAGCGCGTTCGCGGAGGGGATCGAGGAGTACGTGCTCCAGTACAACGGCGTGACCGGTCGCGACGTCAGCGAGGACGAGCTGTTCGAGGCCGGCGAGCGCGTCTACAACCTCGAACGCTACTACAACAACCTCGCCGGCTTCGACGGCGCGGACGACACGCTGCCGAACCGCTTTGTCGAGGGGCACCCGGACGCCATCCCCGGCACGGGCGCCAGCGAGGGCGAACTCGTCGAGCTCGACCAGCTGAAGGCCGAGTACTACGAGACCCGCGACTGGGTCGACGGCGTCGTCCCCGACGAGAAGCTGGAGGCGCTCGGCATCGACATCGGCCCCGGCACCGGCGTCTCCGCCGGCGACTCCGCGGCCCCGGCCGACGACTGAGCGCGACCGCCGCCGACGGCTCCCGTTTATTTTTAACTGTCCCGCGCCGGTAGCGTCGCCCATGGCGCATGACCCGCTTTCGCCGTCCGAAGCCCTCCGCACGCGCGCCGGCACGGTTCTGGGTACCCTGAGCCTGTTCGTGCTCGTCTACTCCCTGCTGATCGTGGGGCAGATCCTGCTCGGCGTCGTCGTCGTCACGCTGCTCTCGGTCGGCCCGTACGTCTCGTACCGGCTGTTCGCCGCGCTCGACTCGCTCGCCGACGCCGCTCAGCGGATCGCCGACGCCCGCGAGCGCGAGTCAGGCGACCGCTCGCGGTTCGACCCTCCCGTCGACCGCGGCGCTCCCGACACCAGTGAGCGCCCCTCGGAGCGCGAAACCGAGCGCGAGCGCTGAATGGTCGGTCCGTCGCCCTCGGTACGGTCGCCCCGACTCGTCGACGCCGCGCCCGGAGCGACGATTTATGCCTCCTCGCGGCGACCGGAAGGGCATGAACTGGCGACTCGTCGCGACCGTGGGCGTCGGCGTGACCGCGTTCCTCCTCGTCGCCGCCGCGGTCACCGAACTGCTCGCGGCGAGGATCGCGTTCTCCGCGCTCGTCGGGCTCCCGGTCGGCCTCCTCGTCGCCGCCGCGGCGGCGGCCGCGACGTGGCTCCGTCTCTGGGACAGTCCGCGCGCTCGCCCCGTCCTGCTCGGCGCCGCCGCGCTCGGTTACGCGCTCGTGGTCGTCGCGGCCGCGTCGTATTCGGTCCCGCCGGTCCGCGGGGTCGTGAGCGTCGAGCGCGCGCTCGCCGGGTCCCTCCTGGTCGGTGTCGTCGTCTTCGCGCTCGCGCGGCGGTATCCGGACCGGATCGACTGACGCGAGGCCGCCTAGCGGGGGAGCGTCGCGGCCGTCTCACGCGAACACGACGAACCGGAAGAGCCACAGCGTGGCCATCCCGGTCGCGATCGTCGCGAACACGTTCTCGGTCCGCCACGCGACCGCGCCGGCGACGGCGCCCGCGATCAGTCGCTCGTCGAGGAGAGTGGCGGCGACGGACGGGCGCAGCGTCACCAGGTCGGGGAGGACGAGCGCCGCGAGGACCGCCGGCGGGACGTACCGCAGCGGGCGCTGGACGCGCGTCGGGACCCCGTCGATCCGGCCGAACAGGTGGATGAAGGAGAGCCGGATCCCGTAGGTGACGACGCCGATGACGACGATGGCGACCCACGCGCGCGGCGAGGCGACGACCCCCGCGAGCGCGTCGGTCACGACGCCGTCACCTCCGTCACGAGGCCCGCCGCGATACCGCACAGCGCGCCGACGAGCAGCCCGAGGTTAAGCGGGAGCCCGGCCGCGACGACCGCGACCGCGCCGCCGGCGACGCCCGCGACCGTGGTCGGTCGGTCCTTCATCGCGGGCACGAGGAGCGCGAGGAACACGAGCGGCACCGCGAAGGTGAGCCCCCACGCGTCGGGGACGCCGGCGCCGAGGACGACGCCCGCGACCGTGCCGATCTGCCAGACGATCCACAGCGAGGCGGCCGCGCCGAGGTAGTAGCGCCACCGGCTGCGGTCGGGGTTCTCGTCGAACTCGGCGACCGAGAGCGCGTACGCCTGATCGGTGAGGAGGTACGCGAGCCCGGCGCGGAGCCGCCGCCCGTAGTCGGCGAAGTGCGGCGCGATGGAGGCCGAGTACATCAGCATCCGGAGGTTGATGACGACGGCCGTGCCGACGACGACCGCGAGCGGCGCGTTCTCGCCGAGCAGCTCCAGCGCCGCCAGCTGGGAGGCGCCCGCGAACACGATCACGGACATCCCGACCGCCTCGGCGAGTCCGAGCCCGGCGTCGACCGCGGCGATCCCCGCGACGAGCGCGAACGGCGCGATCCCCAACATTAGCGGCGAGACGTCTCGGACGCCCGCCAGCAGGTCCTCGTCGAAGACGGTGTCTGGCACGGCTACCCGTCCCGCGGATACGGGTGTTCGTCGTACTTCGCCGCGAGGTGGTCGGCGTGTTCCAGCTTGGTGTTCGCCTTCCGGAAGGTGCCGAGCAGGGTGTGTATCTCGCGCTCCGTCGGATGCGCGCGGCCGAGCAGTCGGCGCATCAGCAGCGCGTTCTTCTCGCGGACGTGATCGCGCTGGCCGGTCGCCGCGAGGAAGTCGCCGAAGAACTCGTGGAAGCGCTCGATGTCGGCCTCGGGGGCGCGCGTGACCTCCGTGTCGGGCAGCTGCGTCTCGTCGACCGTGAGCTCGCGGAGCTCGTAGAGGAGGACGGTGGCGGCCTGCCCGAGGTTCAACACGGGGTAGTCGTCGTCGGCCGGGATCGAACACACCTCGTCGAGCCGCGAGAGCTCCTCGTTGTTGAGCCCGCGCCCCTCGCGGCCGAAGACGATCGCGGTGGGCGCGTCGACCGACTTCAGCGACTCGCGCAGTTCGGCGGGCGTCTTGAACGGGAACCGCTCGTGGCTGCGGTCGTCCTCGCCGGTGATCGCCGTGGTGCCGACGGTGTGGTAGTTCGCGACGACCTCGTCGAAGGTGACCTCGTCGGCGTTCGGGAGCACGTCCTCGCGGGCGTGGCCGGCGAAGCCGTACGCCTCGCCGTCCTCCGACAGCTCCGGCGGGTTCACGAGCTTGAGGTCCGTGAGGCCGAAGTTCTTCATCGCTCGCGCGATGGTGCCGACGTTGCCCGGCGTCTCCGGCTCGACGACGACGACCACGGGCTTCCGCCGATCCGCGTCGCCCTCGACGCGCTTCGAGCCGTCGGCGTCGGCTCCATCGGCCGGTCTCTCGCCGCTCATCGGTCGGTGGGGTAGTCGGTCGAGAGGTCGAGATCGGAGTCGGCGAGCTCCTCGTCGGTCACCGCCTCGTCCTCGTCGCGCTTCTCTCCACCGGCGAGTTCGAGGATATCGATGCGATCGCCCTCGAACCCCTCTTCGAGCCGTTCTTGAACCTCCTGCTGATCCGGGAGATCGGGGAGCCCGTCGGGGTCCTCCTCGACGTGCTCGACGGAGCCGTACCCCTCGGAGGCCTCGTTGCCCGCGGCGACCCACTCGTGGAAGCGGTCGGCGAACTCGACGGACCCCTTGTGCTCGCTGCCGCCTTCCTCGCGGAACCAGTAGAGCAGTTCGGGCTCGTGTTCGGGACAGAGAAGCACCTCTCCGTCCGGCTCTCCGTACACGATCTCCGCCTCGCGACAGCGGTGGATCTCCTCCTCGCCGTAGTCGAGGTAACAGACGTCGCAGGGCTCCTCGACGAGGCCGACGAGCCGCAGGAGCCGCTCCCGCGGATCTTCCGGGATCTCGTCGAGGGGCTTCAGCTCCTCGTCGTCGGTGAATATCTCGTCCTCCTCGAAGCGCCACCCGCGGAGGCCGATGCTCACTTTCGCCATGTCGCACGCTACGCTCCGGCGGCGATAAAAGCGCGTCCTTCCCGGCACGAGAGCGGGCGTTCCGCCGATCGCCGCTTGCCGTCCGGCCGTCGACGCGGCCGTTTATCACGCCGGGGCCCCTCCCGGCCGTCATGGACCGACGGCGACTCCTCGGGCTGACCGCGGCCGCGGCCGCCGGCGTCTCCGCGGGCTGTCTCGGGGACGGCGACGCGGCGGATGACGGCGACGCGGGCGACGCTGACTCCGGCGACGCCGATAGGTCGGGAAACGGCGGAGCGGACGGAGACGCAGCGTCCGCGTGGCCCAGCGAACCGTACGCGGACTACGAGACGACGACCGTGACCGTCTCGGGACCCGACGGAGAGAGTCGGGGGACCGTGACCGCCGCGATCGCCGACGACCGCGACAAGCGCTTCCTCGGCCTCAGCGACGCCGAGTCGCTGCCCGAGGACGCCGGGATGCTGTTCGTCTACGACGCGCCCCGAGACTCGCTCACCTACGTGATGCGTCGGATGAGCTTCGGCATCGACATCGTCTACGTCGACGGGGATCGGGAGGTGGTCCGGATCCACAACGCGCCCGAGCCGGGACCGAACGAGGACGGCGAGGAACAGCGGTACCCCGGATCGGGTCAGTACGTGCTAGAAGTTCCCTTCGAGTGGACCGACCGCCACGGCGTCGAGGTCGGCGACCGACTCGCGTTCGATTTGTGAGCGATCGTCGCCGCCGCACCCCCGGCGAGCGCGTCGGGTACGCGCCCCGTTTATGTCGCTCGCGCCCGTGGTGAGCGTATGCGAAACGTGGACGCCGCGGGGCTCGGGATCGGCGACGACCACCCGCCCCGGATCATGGGCGTGCTCAACGTCTCCGAGGAGTCGCCGTACGACCCCAGCGTGTACGACGACCCCGGCGAGGCCGCCGCGTACGTCGACGAGGAACTGATCGGCGAGGGCGCCGACATCGTCGACGTCGGCCTCGAATCGGCGAACAAGGACCTCGACGTGCTCTCGGCCGAACAGGAGTTAGAGCGGCTCGACACCGCGATAGAGACGCTCGAATCGACCTCCGGGGACGCCGTCTGGTCGATCGAGACGCGCTACCACGAGGTCGCCGACGAGGCGCTCTCGCGCGGCTTCGACATGGTCAACGACATCTGCGGCTTCGCCGACCCGGAGATGCCCCGGATCTGCCGCGAACACGACGCGGCCGTCTCGAAGATGGCCTCGCCGCCGGACTTGGAACGCCCGGGCGCGATCGAGGAGGTCGACGACATCTACAAGGCGCTGTCGATGAACGGCCTCACCAACAAGACGATACTCGACCCCGCGTTCGGCGGCTGGTCCGAGGCGAAGACCCACGAGGACGACCGCGAGACGTTCCACCGTCTCCGGGAGTTCCGCGGCTACGGTCGCCCGCTCCTCGTCTCGATCAACCGCAAGAGCTTCCTCAAGACGATCGCGGGCCGCGACACCGAGGGGGCGCTGCCGGTGTCGCTCGCCGCCACGTCGATGGCGGTCGAGCGCGGCGCCCACGTGATACGCACCCACGACGTGGCCGAGACGCGCGACGCCGCCCTGGTCGGCGCCGAGTTCGCCCGCGACCGGTTCCGCTCGGGCGAGGCCTCCGACGCCGTCGCGGTCGAGGAGCTCGACGTGACGACGGCCCGCGAGGCCGAGCGCCACCTCGACCGGATCGGTGCGGCGAGTGCGAGGCAGGGGGACCGCGACGTCGCCGACGCCGCGGTCGTCCGCACCTACGAGCTCTCCGGGCTCGACGACGAGGCCGTCGGGGCCCTGCGCGCCGCGACGGTCGGCGGGGGTGCGGGCGGCGCGACGATCAGCGGAGACGCGAGCGGCGCGGCGTTCGCGCTTGGCGACCCGAACCGAGCCGAGGCCGCGGCGACCCCTTCGGCGACCGACGGGGGCTCGGAGAACGGTTCCGTCCCCGACGCGCCCGTGGACGACCGCCGCGGGCTCCTGATCGGGACGTCCGCCGGGCTCGACGCCGTTAGAGAGTCGGTATCCGGGGTTTCGGAGTCGCTCGACGCTGCGCTCGACGGTATCGACCGACACGTGAGTTAAGAGAAAGTTTATGCCCTCGTGTAGACAACCGATCGACCGGACGCCGGAGGGGCACGCGGGTAGGGGTACTCTGTGCCACTCCGGCCCATACCATATTCCGACCGGCGAGCGGCGGCGCCGTTCAGCGGTCGCTACCGCCCGCGTCCAGAGCGTGATCCGTCCGTGAACTTCGCGACCTTCGAGCCCGCCTACGAGGCGATCCTCGACGACTTCGGCTTCGACCGCGCGGCCGACGAGCGCGCCCGGGACATCGCGGCGGACCTCGCGACGCCGTTCCCCCTCGACCGCCTCGGCGACTGGCGGGGGAAGACCGTCGCCGTCGCGGGCGCGGCGCCGTGTCTCGCCGCCGAGGTCGCCCTCGCCCGCGACGCCGACGTCGTCGTCGCCGCGTCCACGGCCGCGGACGTCCTCGCCGACCGGGGCGTCGCCGTCGACTGTATGGTGACCGACCTCGACAAGAACCCCGAGACGGCGGCCGCGCTCACTCGCGAGGGCGTCCCCGTCGCCGCCCACGCCCACGGCGACAACGTCCCCGCGGTCCGCGAGTGGCTCCCGCGCTTCGCCGACGACTGGACGCTGGCGACGACGCAGGCTGCTCCGGTCGGGCCGGTCCGCAACACGGGCGGGTTCACCGACGGCGACCGCGCGGCCTTCCTCGCCGACCACGTCGGGGCCGGCGAACTCGTCTTCCCGGGCTGGAACTTCGAGGACCCCGCCGTCGACCCGATGAAGGCGCGCAAGCTCGACTGGGCCGCCCGGCTGCTGCGCTGGCTGGAACGCCGCCGCGGCGAACGGTTCGCGGTGCTCGACGGGCGGCGCGAAGACGCCGACGCGGCGTTACGGGAGGTTCTCGGTGACGCGGTCGAACGCGATCGCTCCGACGGATAGCCGCCTCAGTCCTCTCGCTCCACGCGCGGCTCGGGGAACAGCTCGCTCTCGTCGCGGTCGCCGATCCACTCCGCCAGCTGGACGAGCTGGTCCGCGGCGGCCTCGAACAGCCGCTCGCTCTTCTCCGGCGTCACGTCGGTCGGGTCGCCGAACGCGCCGTTCGGCGAGTTGTCGACCGCGTCGTAGAAGGTGCGCGCGCCGTGGACGGTCGTGTCCGCCTCGTTCAGGTCGGGGAGGCCGCCGTCGCGGGCGTCTTCGAGCCGGTCCTCGCGGACGAGGTCGGGCGCGAGGTGGGTGATCATCGCCGTCTCCTTCGGTCCGGCGTGGGGGCCGTTGCGCTCGAAGAGGTCGTCGACAAGCTCCGGGATCGACTCGTCCCACATCCACTCGACCGCGTAGGCGACCTCGTCCTCGTGGAGCCGTCGCCCGACCTCGCGGAGGTGCTGGACGTTGCCGCCGTGGGCGTTCACGAACACCACGCGGTCGATGCCGTGGTACGCGAGGTTCCGCGCGAACGACTCGACGTAGTCGCGGAACTCGGGCGGGTCGACCCACATCGTTCCCGGGAACTGCCGGTGATGCGGGCTGACGCCGACGTTGATCGTCGGCGTCCGGAACGCGTCGGAGCGGTCCGCGGCCGCCGTCGCGAGCCCCTCGGCGATCAGGTGGTCGGTCGCGAGCGGCAGGTGCGGGCCGTGCTGTTCGGTCGAGCCGAGCGGGACGAGCGCGACGGAGCCGGGAGCGAGCGCGTCGCCCAGCTCCGGCCAGGTGTGGTCCGCGAGGTACATACGCTCGCCTCGCGCGCGACACGTATCAACCCCGGCGTCGCGGTCCGGTTCGCCGCAACCGAGACCGCGGGGATTCCGCGGCGGGCCGCCGCCTCGGCCCGTGTCGACACCCTTTTTGTGTCCTCCGGCCGAAACGGCGTCCATGTTCGGAGGCGGCGGCATGAATCCGCGGAAGATGAAACAGATGATGAAACAGATGGGGATCGACGTCGAGGAGCTCGACGCCGAGCGGGTCGTCATCGAGACGGCCGACGGCGACGACCTCGTCTTCGACGGCGCGCAGGTCACCAAGATGGACGCCCAAGGCCAAGAGACCTACCAGATCGTCGGCTCGCCCGACGCGGTGGCCGACGCGGGAGCGGGCGGCGCGACCGCGGTCGAGGGCGCCGACGATCCGGCGCTCGACGACGCGGACGACGGGGACGACGAGATCCCCGAAGAGGACGTGAAGCTGGTCGCCCAGCAGGCCGGCGTCTCGAAGGATGCGGCCCGCGAGGCGCTGGAGGCGGCCAACGGCGAGCCCGCGCGAGCGATCTCCGACCTGCAGTGACGGACGCCGCGTACCTGCTCGTCCACGACGACCGCGAGTACCTGCTGGAGCCGGGCGAGGAGTTCGGCACCGACCTCGGCGTGATCGAGGTCCCCGAGGACGTCGCGGCCGGCGACGAGGTCGAGACCCACCTCGGCACCGTCTTCGAGGTCCGCGCGCTCCGCGGCCCGGACCTGTTCAACCACCTCGAACGCACCGGCGCCCCGATGATGCCCCGGGACGTGGGGCTCGTCATGGGCCACACCGGCGCGTCCGGCGGCGACCGCGTCCTCGACGCCGGCACCGGCACCGGCATCCTCGCGGCCTACCTCGGCCGCGCCGGAGCGGACGTGACCACCTACGAGGTCGACCCCGAGTTCGCCGACGTCGCCCGCGAGAACATGGTGACCGCGGGCGTCGCCGACCGCGTCGAGGTCCGCACCGGCGACCTCACCGACGAGCTGGACGCGCTGGCCGACGAGGAGCCGTTCGACGCCCTCACGCTCGACACCGGCGACGCCCCCGCCGTCGTCGAGCGCGCGGACGACCTGCTCGCGTCCGGCGGTCGCCTCGCCGTCTACTCCCCCTTCGTCGAGGGCACCCGCGAGGCGGCGCTCGCGGCCCGCGACGCCGGGTTCGACGAGGTCGAAACCCTCGAAACGATCCAGCGCGAGATGGACTTCTCCGACCGCGGCTCGCGCCCCTCCACCGCCGGCGTCGGCCACACGGGATACCTCGTGTTCGGCCGCGCGCCCTGAGTCGGCGCAACGCTCTTTCCGCTCGCCGCGGTCATCGACCGTATGCCCGCGGACGACGCCGACACCGAGGCCGACTCGGAGCCCGCGAGCGACGAGTTCGACCCGGCAAGCCATCCCGGCGACCTCGCGAGCGACGGCGGCGACGGTGCGCGGGAGGTCTCCGACGCGCTCCCCCGGTCCGACGACCAGCTCGCCGAGGCGGTCGAGACCGCGCTGTCGGGGCGGTCCGAGGTCGTCGCGGTCGGCGTTCCGATCCGGCTGCTCCCGGCGGTGCTGGCGGCCCGGGTGCGCTCGTCGGGCGCGCCGTGGCGGATCGCGTGTCGTCCCGGCGTCGTCGACGCGCTCTCCCGGGCCCTCGTCCTCGGCACCGCGGTCGCGGAGGCGGTCGAGCGCGACGAACTCCGGGTCCGGACCGGCGAGCCGTTCGGGCACGGGACGGGGGGAACGCTGTTCGCGAGTCACGACCGCGCCGACGTCGTCGTCGGTCCCCGCGGGGAGCGGTCGCTCGCGACGACCGCGGTCGACTCCGATACGGGTACCGACTCGTGTGCCGAGGCCGTCGCGGGCGCTCACGCGGCCGCCGCGGCGCGCTTCGACGCCGCGACGGTCGACCCCGTCGGGATGCCCTCGCGGAGACGGTTGCTCGCGGCCGCGCGGGCGACGCTCGACGACCGCTTCGCCGACGACCTCGCGACCGTGCTAGCGTCGCTCCCGCCCGGCGAGTTCGGCCGCACGACCGAGCCGTCGGACCGGACGCTCCTCGTCGCGCTCGCGGCCCGGCACGACCACCTCTTCCGCGACCTCCGGACGTGGGTCGGCGTCGACGGCGTCGGGATCGCCCCGGGACAGGAGTTCACGGGCGACCGGCAGGCGCTCGTCAATCGGGAGCTCATCGAGTCGATCAAGGTACCGATGGGTCCGGGACGACCGATGCTCCGGCTCCGCGCGGTCGACGACGGGCTGCTCCGCGCCCGGGCCGAGGAGGTGCCGAGCGTCCTCCGGGGGCGGTTCGAGCTGCCGACCGACGCGGACGGCCGGGTCCGGAACGACGCCGCCCGCGGCGAGCGGCGGCCGGTCTGGGAGCGGCGGCGGTTGTGAGTCCGGGGACGCGACGCGGCGCCCCGACGTGACAAGAACTAACTCTCGGCGGCGCCCCCGGAACTGTATGACGACGTTCTCCGACAGGGTCGAGCGGATCTCGATAAGCGGGATCCGCGAGGTGTTCGAGGCGGCCGGCGACGACGCGATCAACCTCGGGCTCGGCCAGCCCGACTTCCCGACGCCGGACCGCGCCCGGCGGGCCGCGGTCGACGCCATCGAGTCCGGGAAGGCGGACGCCTACACCGAGAACAAGGGCACCCGGTCGCTGCGCGAGGCGATCGCCGAGAAGCACCGCGCCGACCAGGGGATCGACCTCGACCCCGGAAACGTCATCGCGACCGCCGGCGGCAGCGAGGCGCTCCACGTCGCGCTGGAGGCGCACGTCGACGCCGGCGACGAGGTGTTGATCCCGGACCCCGGCTTCGTCTCCTACGACGCCCTGACGAAACTGACCGGCGGCGAGCCCGTCCCGGTCCCGCTGCGCGACGACCTCACGATCGACCCCGCCGCGATCGAGGCCGCGATCACCGACGACACCGCGGCGTTCGTCGTCAACTCCCCCGGCAACCCCACCGGCGCCGTCTCCGCCGAGGAGGACGTGCGCGAGTTCGCGCGCATTGCCGACGAGCACGACGTGCTCTGTATCTCCGACGAGGTGTACGAGTACACCGTCTTCGACGGCGAGCACTACTCGCCGATCGAGTTCGCCGAGACGGACAACGTCGTGGTCGTCAACTCCGCCTCGAAGCTGTTCTCGATGACCGGCTGGCGGCTCGGCTGGGTGTACGGCGCGGGGGAGCGCGTCGAGCGCATGCTCCGCGTCCACCAGTACGCGCAGGCGTGCGCCTCGGCGCCGGCGCAGTACGCCGCGGAGGCGGCCCTCCGAGGTGATCGCGACGTGGTCGACGAGATGACCGACTCCTTCGAGCGGCGGCGAGACATCGTCTTAGAGGGGCTCGCGGAGATCGGCATCGACTGCCCGACGCCGCAGGGCGCCTTCTACGCGATGCCGCGCGTTCCGGACGGGTTCGTCGACGAGTGTCTGGACCGCGGGGTGGTCGTCGTCCCCGGCGAGGCGTTCGGCGAGGGCGGCGCCGGCCACGCGCGCATCTCGTACGCGACCGACGAGGAAGAGCTCCGCGAGGCGCTCGACGTGATGGGCGAGGCGTACGCGGCGGTTCGCTGAGGCGGGTTCGACGGCCTCGCCCGGTCAGTCGTCGGACGCCTCCGATAACCGGAGGTAGCGCTCGTAGTACGCCTCGCCGTACCGAATCATCTCCTCGCTGTCCACACCGAGGCCGCCGTCCTTGCGAATGTTGCCGTCGATGAAGTGTCGCGCGTCGATCGCCCGCAGCAGTTCGACGTAGGCGTCGGAGTACGGGTGCGTCTCGCTGTACTCCTCGGCGGCCGCCCGCTCGACGATCCGCCTCGCCTCCGGCGAGAGGTCGTCCGGCGCGACTCTCGGGCCGACGAGCCTCGCTCGGAGGATAGCCTCCATTCGGTCGGGACTCCCGGCGACCGCCTCGGCGGTCGGTCGGTAGACGGCCTCGTGGAACCGCTCGTGCTCGATATCAACCCGATACGTGGTGTCTCGGAAGACGACGCGGTCGGGACCGTCGCCGGCGAGCAGCGCGCTGTCGTCGCGGGCCGAGGGGGACCGGTACGCGTACCCGCCGCGCTCGACCAGCCCGACCGGGTACCCGCCCACGTTCCCGCGGGCCCGCGCGGCGAAGTGCGCGATCCGGACCGCGCGCCGGTCGGCCTCGGGAAGGTCCCCGTCTTCGCCGGCGTCGACCGCCGAACCGCCGTCGCCGTCGGCGGTCGAATCGCCGTCGTCGGTCGAATCGTCGCCGCCGTCGACCGCGAACAGCCGGAGGACCGGGTAGGTCTCGGCGACCTCGTCGACGACCACGGAGCCGAGCTCGTAGTACGTCTCGCCGTCGAGGACGTACGTCGGGTCGTCCGCGCTCGCGAAGAACGGCTCCCGGCCCCGGATCGTGTACCGTTCGTCGGCGAGGGCGGCGTCGAGCGCCGCCTCGTCCCACCGCTCCGGCGGGTCGTCGCGATCGCGAACGTAGCGGTCGCGCAGGGATCCGTCGACCCGCGAGAGCGAGAGCCGGAGCGCCGATCCGTCGCCGCCGCTCGGTTCGCCGCCGTCGCCGGTCCCGAGACACCCCGCGACGGCGCCGAGGCCGCCCGCGACCGCACCGGCGAGGAAGCGTCGCCGAGAAGAGACGAGTCCGTCCATGGAGACCGTACCGAAGGACGACTGAAAGACGTTGCCGAAACGCAAACGATCGCTTGTGCGACGCGCCGGTCGAAACGAACGACCCGAGGATCTACCGATAACTGGTGGTAATTCACCGTCGTCAGAGAGTTTCCGCAAGTTATACTGCCGGTGGCGGAGTACCGTCTCGTAATGGACCGGAACATACAGGTCAGCCGGCTCGACCGGCAGGCGGTCGAGGACCAGGAGGTCGAAATCGTCGAGCGAAAGGGGATCGGTCACCCCGATTCGATCTGCGACGGAGTCGCGGAGTCGGTCTCGCGGGCGCTCTCGCAGCTCTACTTGGACCGCGTCGGCAAGGTGCTCCACTACAACACCGACGAGACGCAGCTGGTCGCCGGCCGCGCGGCCCCCGCGTTCGGCGGCGGCGAGGTCGTCGAGCCCATCTACATCCTCGTCGTCGGCCGCGCCACGAAGGAGTACGACGGACAGCAGCTCCCGGTCGACTCGACCGCGCTCGCGGCCGCCCGGGACTACCTCTCCGAGGCGATCCCGGAGCTGGAGTACGGCACCGACGTCGTCGTCAACGTCAAGCTCGGCGAGGGCTCGGGCGACCTCCAAGACGTCTTCGGCGAGGAAACCCAGGAGGTCCCGATGGCCAACGACACCTCCTTCGGCGTCGGCCACGCCCCGCTCACCGAGACGGAGACCATCGTCCGCGAGGCCGAGCGCGCGCTCAACACGACCTACCACGACGACAACCCCGAGCTCGGCCCCGACGTGAAGATCATGGGCAAACGCGAGGGCGACCAGATCGACATCACGGTCGCCGCCGCGATGGTCGACGCGCACGTCGACGGCCTCGACGAGTACGACGACGCGGTCGCGTCCGTCCGCGAGTACGTCGATGACCTCGCCCGCGAGTACACCGACCGCGAAGTCACCGTCGACGTCAACACCGCCGACGACTACGACGAGGGCTCCGTCTACCTCACCGTCACCGGCACCTCCGCCGAGCAGGGCGACGACGGCTCCGTCGGGCGCGGCAACCGCGCGAACGGGCTCATCACGCCGAACCGCCCGATGTCGATGGAGGCGACCTCCGGGAAGAACCCCGTCAACCACATCGGGAAGATCTACAACCTGCTCTCCACCCGGGTCGCCGAGTCCGTCACGGACGAGGTCGACGGAATCCGCGACCTCCAGATCCGGCTGCTCTCGCAGATCGGCCGCCCGATCGACGAGCCCCACGTCGCCGACGCGCAGATCGTCACCGAAGG
The DNA here is from genome assembly GCF_005435165.1 of Halorubrum sp. GN11_10-6_MGM. GTDB lineage: Archaea > Halobacteriota > Halobacteria > Halobacteriales > Haloferacaceae > Halorubrum. The sequence goes on from NZ_SGUC01000004.1 coordinate 39,649, forward strand.
GGACGTGACGCTGGCCGACATCGAGGCGGACGTCATCGACATCGTCGACCGCGAACTGGCCGACGTGACCGACGTAACTCGCAGCGTCATCGAGGGCGACGTCTCGACGTTCTGAGCGGCGGCGACCGAGTACCGGCCCGCTCGACTCCAACGGATTTGCGCCGCCGGCCGACCGCAACGGATTTGCGCCGCCCGGTCCGAGGTGCGCGCATGACGCGGGTGTGTCTCCTCGGCGACCCCGACGTGGAGCTCTCCTACGAGCTGCTCTCCCGCGAGACGGCTCGCGACGCGCTCGCCACGTACGAGATCGAAGAGCCGTTCGAGAACAGCGTCGCCGTCGACACCGTGAGCCTCGGCGCCGCGGTCTCCCTCCTCAACGACCTCGACTGGTACCTCGTTCGCTTCGTCGAGGAGGCCTTGGTACTGGAGCCGTCCGTCGCGGCCGACGAGTGGCTCTCGCGGGACCTCGCCCGCGAGGTCCGCGACGGCGACGTGCCGCCCGAGGAGACCGACCAACGTTTGAAGCTGTTCGGCCTCGTCGACGGCCGCCCGGTCGAACCCCTCTTCGTCCGGCGGCGACAGGGCGAGACGCCCGAGTACGACCTCCGCGACGTCGAGGAGACCGTCACCGTCCGCGTGAGCGAGTCCGAGTTCTCGGGATAGAGAGCCGACCGCCGCTCTCGCCCCTCACTCGTCGACTTCGGCGAGGATCCGCGTCCGAACCGGCTCGACGTCGACCGGCGCCCACGCCTCCACGTCGTAGGTCACGTCCGCGAGCGTCTCCAGCCGTTCGGTGTCCCCCTCGCCTATCGCCGCGACCGCCTCCTCGCGCAGTCGGCCGAGGACCGCGTCCGCGAGCGCCTCGCGGTCGACCCCCCGGTCCGGGACGTCGAGGATGTGCGGGAGGTCCGCGGCGCCCTCGGGAAGGGTCGGGAACGCGGCGGGACCGACGGCGAGGGCGGTCCGCTCGTCGGCCGCCTCGGTCTCTCCGTCGGGGACGTCGTCCGCCCCCTCCCCGGAGAGCGCCCCGGCCGGCGCGGGCACGAGCGCGTACTCGGCGACCGCGAGGTCGATGGCGGCGTCGATGGCCGCCTCGTCGACCTCGGCCCGTCGCTTGAACGCCAGCTCCGAGAGCGCGTTCGAGAGCTCCGCGCGCGTGAGCCACCCGAACAGGTCGACGACGCCCGCGAGGTCGTCGCGCGCGGCGACGCTCGGCCTGTTTCCGTCACCCATCGTCAGTCCTCCCCCGGCGCGGGCTCCGCCTGTCCGCTGTCCGTTCCCGAGCCGCCGACGATATCGACGCCGCCGGTCGCCTCCTCGTCCCTGACGGCGTCGAGATCCGCGCGCGCGGCCTCGCGGACCTCGTCGGGATCGACCGGGGCGCGCTCCCACGCCGGGAGCCGGGTGTCGGGACCGGGCTCGGAGAGCGCCTCGGCGTAGGTCGCCACCTGCGAGCGCTCGTCGGCGGCGTCGTACGAGAGCCCGTTGAACGCGGCGTCGGTCGCGTAGCCGTCGATCAGCGCCTCGGCGGCCTCGCGGTAGCGCTCGGTGAGGCCGTCGTAGTCGACGTCGACGCCCGCGTCCTCGACCGCGCGCAGCGTCGCCGCGCCGACCGCCCGGCTCATGTCCGCGAGGCCGGTCGGCCCCTCGACGGAGCGGTGGTCGTGTTCGTAGCGGCCGAGGTCGACCTGCGCGCTGTCCGCGAAGCCCGCGTGCCCGAACGCCTCGCCGAGCGTCCCGACCTCCAGCCCCCAGCCGCGCTGGACGCGGAGCCGGGAGACGAGGTCGCTCGTCGCCGCGAACTCGCCGGCGAGCGCGTAGCGGAACGCCGAGAGGTACGCGAGGACGTCCGGCTCGCGGCCGGGCGCGGCGTCCGACAGCGCGCGGACGAGCGGCCGGAAGAACAGCCGGAACAGCCGCCCGTACAGCGATCCGTCCTCGACGCGGGCGTAGTACCCCTTCGAGAACGCGTACCCCTGCCCCAACGGGAACAGCAGCCGGTTCACGAACGCGGGCGAGTACGTCTTCGTGTCGGCGTCGTGGACGACGACGAACTCCTCGTCGAGCGCGCGACCCAGCGCGAGCCACACGTCGCGGCCCTTGCCGCGCTCGCCGTCGAGCCCCCGCGCCTCCAGCAGCGACGCGAGCCGGGTGCCGTCGCACCACAGCGTCTCGACGTCGAGGTCGAACCCGTCGAGCCAGTCCGCGAACGGCCCGGCCCGGTCGGCCGACGCCCGCAGCGGGACGATCACTCTGGCCGGGTCGACGGTCTCCAGCGTCGAGAGCACGCGTTCGGCGGCGAGCGTCCCGTACTCGCGCTCGGTCATCGGCACGACCACCGCCGCGCGGTCCGTCGGCGCCGCCGGCCGGTGGTCGGTCAACGCGTGGAGGGTCGTCACGCGCTCCTGAACGTACTCCATTTACCGATCACACGGGAGCGACGCCCAAAACAGGTGCGGTACCACCAACCGGACCGGCCCCCGGTCGCGGGAGCGACCGGCCGTCCGGGACGGCTCAGACCGCGCCCGCGGCGCCCCCCGGCACGCGACCGAGGCGGTAGAGGACCGCGTAGGCGGCCACGAGGACCGACAGGCCGCCCGCGAGCGCGAGGAAGACGGCGTCGTACGTCGCGCCCGCCTCGATCGCCTCGCCGACGACCCACGAGCCGGCCGCCTGCGCCGACATCATCCCCGCGGAGAACACCGCGTACGCCGACGCCCGCGACTCGTCCGGCAGCGACGCCAGCAGGTACGTGTCGCCCGCCGGGAACAGCATGTGGATGGCGAAGCCGACGACGACGCTCGCGGCGACCACCGCCGCCAGCCCCTCGGCGACGACGACGAGGACGACCCCGACGACGAACGACGTGACGATGCCGAGCAGGTACGGGACGTGGGGAAGCCGGTCAGCGAGGTCGCCCGACACGAGGAACGCGGGCACGCCCGCGGCGAAGATCACCGTCAGGAGGTTCCGGGCGGTCGCCGGCGGGAGGTCCTTCTGTATCATGTACAGCTCGTAGAAGTTGAACAGGCCCTGCCAGACGAAGCTCGTGAGTCCCGTCAGGACGACCCCCGCGACGATCAGCTTCCACTCGCCGCGGGCGGCCCCGAGGAAGTCGGTGTCGCCCGCGCCGGCGTCCGGGAGGTCGGCCCGGCGAGCGAGCGCGTAGAACGCGACCGTGCTGACCGCCGCGACGACGGCGAGGACGTAGAAGGCGTATCGCCAGTCGTACCACAGCGCGACGGTGACCGCGGGCGCGGCGATGACCGCGGCGAGCTGGCTGGCCATTCCGTGGACGCCCATCACGCGGCCGACGCGCCGCGGGAACAGCTCCGCGATGAACGGGTTCGCGGCGACGAAGTAGACGCCGGAGGCGAGTCCGATCGCGAAGGCCGCGACCAGCAGCGCGAGGACGCTCGGCGCGAGCGCGACGCCGAGCGCGCCCGCGGTCAGCATCCCGCCGGAGACGAGGATCACCGCCCGACGCGTGAAGCGCGTGAGCGCCCAGCCGGCGGGGAGCCGCGGCGCGGCCGACCCGAGCCACACGAGCGTGACGATGAGCCCGGCGGTCCCCTCGCGGATCCCGAACGCGTCGATGAACTCCCCCACGAGGGGTGCGAACACGACGCGCGCGAAGTTGACGAGGAAGACCAGCGCGCAAAGCGATCCGAACAGCCGGGTCCGTGACACGGCGGCGCTTCTCCGCGCCCGGAGACAAGCGTTGCGAAACGCCTCTCGGACTCCGGACCCCTGATCTGGGAGCGACGCCGGCTTCGCTCCGCCCGACATCGATCTCGGCCGACGCGTCTGACCGATGTCGTACAGGGTTTTTATGCGCCCCGGCGACAAACTCCGGGTATGAAATCCACGCGCAAGGGGCTCCGCGACGGGGACCTCGTCAAGGACACCTACGAGCGGCTCAACTGCGCCGACTGCGACCAAGTGCTGAAAAAGGAGAACGACCCGGACGAGGTGTTCTCGGTCCGGATCTGTCCGGAGTGCGAGAGTCGGTACAAGGAGCTCCGCTGAACGCCCTCGTCCGCACCCGGTGGCGAACCTCTCGCCCCGCATCCGGTGCCGAACTCCCCGCCGCGCCGCCCCTCTCTCTTCTCTCGCTGACCGTCGCCGCTCACGAGCCGAGCGACGCCTCGACCGCCTCGGCCACCGTCCGCCCCTCCCTCGCGACGATCTCGATCCACCGGTACGCGGTACACGCCTCGACCGTCGAGCGGGCGGTCCGTTCGTCGGACGCGAGCGCCTCGTCGGACTCCGAGAACAGCCGGAGGAACTCGGTCGCCAGCCACCGCCCGAGCGGGTTCTCGCCGCCTGCGAGCGACGCCGCCGACTCGACAGCCGCGTCGCGCGCCGTGTCGACCGCCCCGGCGTCGTCGGGGAACATCGTCTCCCCGTTCTCGATCCGCGACGCGACGGCGTCGAGCGCGCGGAGCCGGGTCCGCGCGAGCGCGGTCCGCGTGAGCGCGGTCGCCGGGTGGTCCGGCTCGTAGTCGTCGACCGGAACGGGGTCGAACCGGAGATCCTCGAACGTCCGGTAGGCCGCCGTCGAGAGCAGCGAGGCGCTCGGCGCGTCCCGGGCGACGGGGCGGTCGTCGAGGAACGCCTCGGTCCCCGGGTTCGACCTGAGCCGGTCCGTCTCTCCCCCGTGGAGTTCCCGGAGCCGGTCGCCGATCTCGGCCCCCAAGCGCTCCGCCTCACGACGGAGCGGCTCGGCGACCGACACCGAGTCGTCGAGCGACTCCCGGTAGCGGTCGCGGAGGTACCGCCCTGCCTCGACGTACGACTGGACGCGCTCGGCGTCTCCGACCGATTCGCCGACGCGGAGGGGGTTCGCCCGGCCGGCCGGACCGGCGTTCCCGCCGACCAGCGTCCGTCGCCGCGACTCGTCGTACCAGCGCTCGATCGGGCCGTACGCCGCGGCGCCGGCGAGCGGGTCCGCCGCGGGGCCGGGCAGTGAACTCAGCGTGTCGGACGCCCGCCGTCGGACCGTCCCGATGTCGGCGGCCACCGCTTCCGGGTCGCCCTCGACCGTCACGGCCGCCCACGTGCCGGTGGCGGTGGCGGCGTGATCGCGCGCCGCGGCGTACCGCTCCGCGGTCCGCAGCGGCGGGAGCGTCTCGTCGGGACCGGGTAGTGCCTCTCGGGCCGCCGCCCGCTCCGTTTCGATCTGCGCCCGGATCTCGCCGTTCGGCAGCGTCGCCGCGGTCAGGGGGTCCGGGATCGGGCCGAGCAGGCGGTCGACACGGTCGGCGAACGCGGCGGCGACCGCGGGCTCGACGTCGACGGGGACGAGCCGCGGCGCCTCCGGAACGGGCTCGTCGAATCCGCGCGGAACCGCGGCGACGTCGAGCGAGGGCGGATCGTCCCAGAACCGGGACTCGCTCCGCCTGCCGGAACAGCCGGCGACCGAGCCGAGCGCGGCGGCGACGCCGGCGGCGAGCGCGTCGCGTCGGGTGAAGCGTCGCGGCATCAGAACTCACTCCACTCGTCGGCGGCCGTGGCGTTGCCGGGCACGGTCGCGTTCCCGTCGATCACCGCGTACTCGGTGTCCGTGGTCTGACAGGGCGAGCGCCCGCTGGAGCCGGAGCCGGTGATCCGCCCGTCGAGGGCGACCGGGAGCCGGAAGAGGAGAGCGAGGACGACCCGCGTGTCCGTCTCGCACGCCTCGTCGGGCGGCCTGAGCTCGCGGCAGTACTCGTACTCGACGCGTTGGGGGTTCCACGAGACGGAGTCGATGTGGAGCCGCTCGCACGACTCGATACCGGCGGGCGCGACGTACACCGTCTCGGCGTCGTAGTCCGTCTCGTCGAGGAACGACCGGATCCGATCGCGGTCCGCGTCAGTGACGCCCTCGGCGACCAGCAGCTCGGCCGCCCGGTCCGCGCTCGTGACGAGTTCACGGCCCACGGAGATCGGATCGCCCTCGCCGTCGGTCTCCGCCCCGTCGACCAGGACGGCCTCGCCGTTCGGATTCCGGGGTTTCAGGACGGTCGGATCGGTGTCGGTCCCGGAGGCTCGTCGCTGTACGGACTCCGCCTCCGGATCGCTCGCGCCGGAGCAGCCGGCGAGCGCGCCGACGACTCCGGCGGCCGCGCTCCCGAGGAGGGCTCGTCGCGTGGGGGACATACGAGCGGGTTGAACCGGTCGGAACAAACGTCTTGTGGGGCGGGGACGGTACGAGACGGCGGTCGCTCTGTCACGCCCCCGCCCTCACTCGAAGACGGCGTCGAACGCCGACGCGCCGAGCGGGTCGAAGGTGCCGGCCGCGACGTTCTCGCGGACGTGGTCGGGATCGGTCGTCCCGACGAGCGAGGAGGTGACGCCCGGCGCGCTCCGCGCGAAGTTGAGCGCGCGCTGCGCCGGCGTCTCCCCCGCCAGCGTCGCGTTGACGTCGGCGGGGATCGCGCCCTCGACCGCCAGCTCGCCCTGTCCGACGCTCGCGCTCGTGACCACGGAGAGGCCGGCCTCGTGGGCGAGTTCGAGCGTCGAGACGGACCCCTCGGCGTCGCCGCCGGGCGGCGCGGGCTGGTTCCGACGGGTGAACGCGTCCGCCATCGCGACGTTGAAGGGGAGTTGGATCGCCGCGAACCCGTGGTCGTCGTCGGGGCCGACCGCCTCCCCGGCCGCCTCGGCCCGCGACCGCACCTCGCCGAGCGAGAGATAGCGGTCGGCGCCCCGCGGGACGCGGAACGCGTCCCACGCCGCGACGCCGTACACGCCGACGTCGCCCGCGACCCGCCGACGCTCTAAGGCCTCGAACGCGGCCTCAATCCGGTCGTACACGTCCTCACGGGACCGCGCGGCGAGCTGCGTCTCGGGGTTGTGGAGGTAGAAACAGTCGACGGAGTCGAGGCCGAGCCGGTCGAGCGATCGGTCCAGCGACCACTCCAAGAAGTCGGGGGCGATGCTGTGGGCGCCGTTCGCGAGGTCGTCGGGGTCGACGATCCCCGGCTCGACGAACCGCTCGCGGACGTACGCGCTCGGATCGTCGGGACGCTCCCCGTCGAACGGGAGGAAGCCGCCCTTCGTCGCGACGACGACCGACTCGCGGTCGACGGGGGCGTCTCGGACCGCCTCGCCGACGACGCGTTCGGCTCGGCCGCAGCGGTAGTTGGCCGCGGTGTCGACGTGGTTCACCCCCGACCGGAGCGCCAGCTCGATCGACTCGCGCGAGGCCGCGTCGACGTCGGCGGTCGGTTCGCCGAGGTACGTCCCGATGCCGACGCTGGAGACGACGCCCGGCCCGAAGCGCCGGAAGTAGGTGCGGCCGAAGGCGTCGCCGAACCGGTTCCGGTACCCCCAGAGGGCCTCGCGAGTCGCCATGTGGTCGGGGTAGTCGGCTCGCGGGTAAAAGTCGCGCGGGAGGTCGGCACACCGTCTCCGGGAGGTCCCACCGCGGGGCCGGTCAGTCGGTCGCGCGGAAGGTCCGCGTGACGTCCCTGTCGCCGCGGACGACGTCGACCTCGACGAGGCCCAGCGAGGTGAAGATCTCGCCCCAATCCCGGTAGTACAGCGGCGTCTCGTCGTCGACGTAGTTCACGTCCGCGTCGGCCGACGCCGACTCGCGCGTCGGCTCCTCGATCTCGGCCGTGACGAGGAGTTCGTCGGTGATCCGCGCGATCTCTCCGAAGACCGCCTCGACGTCGGGGTGGAGGTGTTGGAGCGTCTCGACCGAGTACACCGCGTCGAACGCGTCGTCGTCGAACTTCTCGACGAAGTCCTCTATCGATTCGCAGTAAAACGTCCCGTCGGCGGCCAGTTCGGAGTAGGTCTCTCGCATCGTGTCGAACGCCTCGGCGTTGATGTCGACGCCCGAGAGATCCTCGAAGCCGTTGGCCGCGAGGTGCGCGAGGTGCCGGCCCGACCCGCACCCGAGTTCGAGGACGGCTGCGTCGCGGTCGAGGTGCGAGTCGAGGGCCTCACGGATCAGCGCACTGGTCTCGTTCGGCCCGCGGTACGCGTAGTACGCCGGCGAGTACTCTCCCGCCCGGTTCGTCCACGAGTCTCGGACGGAGTGGGGTTCCACGTGTGCCAACGCGGTCAGAGAGGGAAAACGTCGTCGGACGCAATCTCGCTACCAGACGCACCCCGACATCGGACGGACTCCCGCCGTCGGCGTCTCGGCGCGGAAACACGGCGCCTTTCGCCGGAAATGCGTTGCCCCCCCGGCGTCAGACGCGCGCACGACGCAACGACTATACGGACTCCGGGAGTCACGTCCGGTAATGGCCTCGCTCATCGACCACTTGACGGACCTCGTCACGGACGTCGACGCCGCGCTCCTGTTCTCTCCGACGAGCTCGTTTTACGAGCAGTTCGCGGACGACGAGGTCGAGGTCGTCGTCGTCGCGCCCGACAACGACGTCGACGCGGAGACGTTCGTCGAGCTCCCCCTCCCGTTCGACAACGTCAAAGACCGGATCCGGTTCGGCATCGAGGGCGCGATGGACGCCGACCTCCTCGCGGAGGGCGACGAGGTGGCCTGCGTCGCAAGCGTGTTCGACGGGGGCTCGGACGCCGTGGTCCGCGTCACCGTCGACGAGGGGATACACACGGGTATCTTCGACCTGTTCGCCAACTCCCGGGCGGAGCCGAGCGTCATCCGCGACGTGTTCGAGGTCGCGATCGAACTCGGCAAGAAGGGACAGAAGGGCAAGCCCGTCGGCGCGCTGTTCGTCGTCGGCGACGCGGGGAAGGTGATGAACAAGTCGCGGCCGCTGTCGTACAACCCCTTCGAGAAGAGTCACGTCCACGTCGGCGACCCCATCGTGAACGTGATGTTAAAGGAGTTCTCGCGGCTCGACGGCGCGTTCGTCGTCTCCGACTCGGGGAAGATCGTCTCCGCGTACCGCTACCTCGAACCCGCCGCAGAGGGGGTCGACATCCCGAAGGGGCTCGGCGCGCGCCACATGGCGGGCGGCGCGATCACCCGCGACACCAACGCGACCGCTATCGTCCTCTCGGAGTCCGACGGGCTCGTCCGGGCGTTCAAGGCCGGCGAACTCGTCTTGGAGATCGATCCGGAGGAGTACTGACCCATGTCTGCGGCTCAGATCGCGATCGTCGAGATCGTCGCGAACGTCCCGTATCGCATCTGGCTGGCGCTCGGGGTGCTCCTGCTGGGGCTCCTCTTAGCGTACGTCACCGGCGTGGTCAACCGGCGGCTGCTCCGCCGCGCGGGTGTCCCCGAGGTGATCGAGGGGACCGCCTTCGAGCGGACGGCCCGCGAGTTCGACACCTCGACCGTGCGGATACTGGCGCAGCTTTCGAGCTACTTCATCGTCGCCGTCACCGTCATCGTCGCCTTAACCGTCGCGGACGTGAACTACCTCGAACAGTTCTGGTCGGGCGTCGCCGCCTTCCTCCCGCGGCTGTTCGTCGCCGTGATCGTCTTCATCGTCGGGATCGTCGTCGGCGACAAGGCGGAGCTGCTCGTCGCCGAGCGCCTCCGGGGGATCAAGCTCCCCGAACTCGGCGTCCTCCCGACCGTCGTCAAGTACAGCGTCGTGTACGTCGCCGCGCTCATCGCCCTGGGACAGGTCGGCGTCCAGACGCTCGCGCTCATCGTGCTGCTCGCGGCGTACGCGTTCGCGCTCGTGCTGTTCGCCGCGCTCGCGACGAAGGACCTGGTCGCCTCGGCCGCGGCCGGCGTCTTCCTCCTCCTCCGCCAGCCGTACGGCATCGGCGACGAGGTGCGGGTCGCTGGCGAGCGCGGCGTCGTTCAGGAAGTCGATCTGTTCGTCACCCACATCGAGACGGACGGCGAGGAGCACGTGATTCCGAACCACGCGGTGTTCCGCGACGGCATCGTGTTGATCCGGGAGTGAGGCGCGCGACGACGAGTTCGGAACGCACTTACTCCCTTGTGTTTTAGGCCGGCCTAAAATGAGGCGACAAGAGGAACAGCTGGTCGGCGCCCTGTTCGACGTGTTAGAGGCGGAGGGACACGGTGAAGCGCGACAGCGCTTGCTGCGCGCGTACGATTCGACCGCGTCCGAGAGCCGGGACGAACTGATAGAGCGGTTGATAGCCGAGCTCGTCACCGTCCTCAACGAGCAGCTCGACCCCGAAGAGGGGGCCGACGCTCTCACCGACGCCATCGAGTTCCTCTTCGACCGGCTCGTCTCCGTCGTCGAGGTCGCCCCCGTCGCCATCGTCGTCGTCGACGCCGACGGCGCGGTCCAGCTCTGGAACGACGGCGCCGAGCGCCTGTTCGGCTGGACCGAGGCGGACGCCCTCGGTAGCCGCCTCGTTTCGCGGGAGGCCGAAGCGACCGAGCCGTTCGGCGACTCCCTCTCCCGGCTCGAACGCGGCGAGCGGCTGACCGGCGTCGAGACCCGACACCCCCATCGCGACGGCTCGCTGGTCGATATTCGGTACTGGGCCGCCCCGCTCCGCGATCGCGACGGCGCGTTCGACGGCGCGACGTACGTCGCGACCGACGTGGGAGAGCGGAAGCGCCGCGAACAGCGGTTAACCGTGCTCAACCGAGTGCTGCGACACAACATCCGGAACGACGTGAACGTCGTGTTCGGGCACCTCGAGGCGCTCGCGGCCGAGCGTCCAGACGACGACCCGCACGTGGAGGCGATGGAACGGCGGCTCGCCGGTATCGTCGACCTGAGCGACGCGGCCAGACGCGTCGAACGGCTCCAGGATTCGGAGGGAGAAGCGAGTCGGACGACGTTCGACCTGTCGGCGCTCGTTTCCGGTCGGGTCGAGGAGTTCGAGGCGACCTACGCCGAGGCCGAGTTCACCGTCGAGGCCCCCGGCGGCGTCGAGGCCGTCGCCCACGACCTCCTGCCGTACGCCCTCGACAACCTGCTGGAGAACGCGGTCGAACACTCCGGGCCGTCTCCGCGGGTGCGCGCGGCGGTCCGCGAAGCCGGCGACCGCGCGCTCTTCGCGGTCGCCGACGACGGCCCGGGACTCCCAGCCCACGAGCGCGAGGTCCTGACGCGGTCGAACGAGACGCAACTCACTCACAGCACGGGCATGGGGATCTGGCTGGTCCGCTGGATCGTCCGCGCCTCCGGGGGCGAGCTTGGCGTCGCGGAGAGCGACATCGGCGGCACGGAGATCACCGTCACCCTCCGCGGCTGAGCGCGCCGGACCAACGTTCCCACGCTGTGGGACCGCCTCTCACGATATAACTCCCTGCGCAACCGACCGACAGGTATGAGCCACGACGCCACCGCCGCCTGCGACGGCTGGGACGGTGCCGAGTGCGAGGGGACGCCCCACTGCCCGCCGCGCTGTCCCCGGTTCGTCGACAAGGAGGGGGCGCGCTGGACGATCCGACCCGCGGTCGACGCGGACGAACCGTTCCTCGCGGAGATGTACGAGCGGTTCCACCGCACCGACCGCGCGCAAGGGCTCCCGCCCGCGAGCCGGCGTCGGTGCGTCGAGTGGATCCGCTCGATGCTCACCGAGGGGAACAACATCGTCGCGGAGCGCGACGGCGAGATCTTCGGGCACGCGATGTACACGCCGACCGACGCCGCAGTCCCCGAACTCGCCGTCTTCGTCCACCCCGACGCGCAGGACCGCGGCGTCGGAACGGAGCTGTGCCGACACGTGATCGCCAACGCCGCGGCCGCGGACCGCGACGGGATCGAACTCCACGTCGAGACCGGTAACCGCGTCGCGCGGAACGTCTACCGGACGGTCGGGTTCGAGGTCGCGGAGCGTCGCGGGGACCTCCGGATGCGGCTCGACCTCGACGACCCGATCGCCGCCGAGGTTCGCTGGCCGCCGCTCGCCCGGGAGGGCTCCGCGGAGCCCGCCGTCGAACTCTCGCCGACCGAGAGCGGAGGCGAACGCTCTCCGGCCGACGACTGAGATCGACCGACGACTGCGATCGACCGACGACTGCGATCGACCGACGACTGCGATCGACCGACGACTGCGATCGACCGACGACTGCGATCGACCGACGACTGCGATCGACCGACGACTGCGATCGACCGACGAACCGCGCCGCCCTCCGGCGCTCGAACCGCCCCCACCGCAACCGTTAGGCCCCGCCGACCCCAGTGTCCCGTAACCGTGGACGACGCCATCGAGTGGCTGCGAAATCGCCCCTTCTACGAGGGACAGATCGCCGACCACCGGCGGCTCCCGGCTCGCGAGCCCGAGTTCGCCGCCGTCGACCTCGAACCGCGGCTCGCGGACGCCCTCGCGGACCGCGGGATCGACCGACTCTACCGTCATCAGGCCGACGCGATCGAGGCGGTCCGCGACGGCGACGACGCCGTCCTCGCCACCGAGACGGCCAGCGGCAAGTCGCTCGCGTACACCGTGCCCGCCTTCGAGGCCGCGATGGACCGCGGCGCCCGAACGCTGTATCTCGGGCCGCAGAACGCGCTGATCGCCGACCAGGAGGAGTCTCTCTCGGAGCTCGCCGCCGACCTCGGCTTCGGCAGCCGCGTCTCCGTCGACTCCTACACCGGGCGGCTCTCGCGGTCGGAGAAGCGCGACGTGCGCGACCGCCGCCCGACCGTCCTCCTCTCGAACCCGGACATGCTCCACTACGCGCTGCTGCCGTACGCCGGACGCCTGTGGGACTGGTTCTTCTCCTCCTTAGAGTACGTCGTGATCGACGAGGTCCACAGCTACCGCGGCGTGTTCGGCTCGCAGGTCGCCCTCACGCTCCGACGGCTCGCCCGGACCTGCGAGCGGTTCGGCGCCTCCCCGCAGTTCGTCTGCTGTTCGGCGACGATCAACAACCCCGTCGACCACGTCGCGACCGTCACGGGCCGCGACCCGGACGGGATCGCCTTGGTCGACGAGGACGCGTCCGGGCGCGGCCCGCGCGACTGGGTGCTGTGGAACCCGCCGGAGTACGACGACAACTGGCAGGAGCGCGGCAGCGGCCGCCGCAAGTCGAGCCACACGGAGTCGAAGCGGCTGTTCGTCGACCTCGTGACGGCGGGCGCACAGACCCTCGCGTTCACCCGAGCGCGACAGACCGCCGAGCAGTACGCGACGGACAGCGCGAGCGACCTCCGCGAGCGGGGCGAGCGCGACCTCGCCGGGAAGGTGAGCGCCTATCAGGCGGCGCTCACCGACGACCGTCGCCGCGAGATCGAAGCCGACCTCCACGCCGGCGACCTGCGGGGCGTCTGGTCGACGAGCGCGCTCGAACTCGGCGTCGACGTGGGCGGGCTCGACGCGGTCGTCCTCGACGGCTACCCCGGCACGCGGATGTCGGCGTACCAGCGCGCCGGTCGGGCCGGTCGCGGCGACGACCCGGCCTTGGTCGTGATGGTCGGCGGCGAGGACCAGCTCGACCAGTACCTGATGCGCAACCCCGCCGACTTCTTCGACGCGCCGCCCGAGGACGCGATCTGCGACCCGGCGAACGGCCAGCTGATGCCCGGGCACGTCGCCTGCGCGGCCGACGAGAGCTGGCTCTCGCCCGAGGACGAGCGGTTCTTCGGCGACTCCTTCCCGGGGGTCGTGGCCGACCTCACCGACGAGGGCGTCCTGAACCGGCGCGAGGCCGCGAAGGGGACGCGGTGGGTTCACGCGGGCGGGTCCAGCCCGCAGCAGTCCGTGAACCTCCGCACCGCGGAGGAGCGGGAGATATCGCTGATCGAGCGGTCGAGCGGCGAGACGGTCGCGACGCTCGGGTTCGCCGACGCGCTCCGCGACGCCCACCCCGGCGCCATCTACCACCAGCAGGGCCGCACCTACGAGGTGGTCGAGCTGGACCTCGACCGCGACGTCGCCGAGCTCCAGCAGTCGTGGGCCGACTACTACACGCAGGTGCGCTCGGACAAGGACATCGTCGTCAACGACGACCTCGACGAGCGCGCGCTCTCGGCGCGCCCCGACGTGCCCGTCCGGTTCGCGGACGTGACCGTGACGGAGCAGATCACGGGGTTCGTCCGGAAGGACGCCGCGACGGGGGAGTCGCTCGGCGAGTCGACGCTCGACCTCCCGGAGACGACGCTGCGGACGAAGTCGCTGTACTTCCCGGTGCCCGAGGACGTCGAGCGCGAGATGCGCCGACTCGGCGATGCGCTCGACGGCGACGGCGCGGGGGCGGAAGGCGGGGCGGCCGGCACCGACGGCGGCCTCCCGGGCGACGGGTCGGACGGCACCGACGGTGAACCGATCCCGGGCGGCGAGCACGCGTTCAACGGCGGCATCCACGCCGCCGAACACGGGATCATCTCGCTGTTCCCGTTCCACCTGCTGTGCGACCGGGCCGACGTCGGCGGCATCTCGACGCCGCACCATCCCCACACCGCGGGACCGGCGGTGTTCGTCTACGACGGCTACCCGGGCGGCGTCGGACTCACGCGACGCGGGCACGACCGGATCGAGGAACTGATGACCCGGACGGCGCGGCTCATCGACACCTGCGACTGCGAGGGCGGCTGTCCCGCCTGCGTCCAGTCGCCCCACTGCGGCAACGGGAACGACCCGCTCGCGAAGGCGCCGGCGGTCCGCCTCTTGGAGGCGCTGACCGGGACCGACGCCGCGTGACTGGTCGGAGACGCGCCGCCGCGGTGCGACTGCCCGGCCGGAAAGGCGTCACCGCGGCCTGAACATCCGGGCGGAAAGGCGTCACTGCGGCCTGATTCTCCGGCCGGAAAGGCGTCGCCGCGGCGCGCTCAGTGTCAGGCGCCGCGCCGACCGGCGACCGAGCCGCCCGATCGACCGCCGAGCGAGGCGACGCGCGACGGCGAATTGTCCTGATCGACCTGTATATTTATGTGGGGCGGACACACACGGACAATCGTTAACAATGGTAGCTCCAAATTCGGATGACGGAAACAACCGAAACCGTACCGGAGATGCGAAGGCGAATTCGGAAACCGGATCGCCGGTCCGACGGCGGCGGTTCCTACAGGCCGCCGGCGCCGGGACGGCGGTCGCGCTCGCCGGCTGTTCCGGGGGCGGCGGCGACAGCGGACCCGTGACTCTGGGCGCCGCGTACATCCTCTCGGGATTCGCGTCGCTGTACGGCGAGGAGGCCGAGCGAGGGATCGAGTTCGCGCAGTCGCGGATCAACGATAACGGCGGTATCGACGGCCGCGACCTGGAAGTGCTCGTCCGCGACACCGAGGCCAGCGGTGACACGGCGATCCAGCAGATCCGCAGCCTCGTCCAAGAGGACAACGTCGACGGGTTGTTCGGCCTCGACTCCAGCGGCGTCGCGCAGGCCGTGGCGCCGCAGATCTCGCAGCTCCAAATGCCGTTCATGATCACCCACGCGGCGACTCCGTTCGTCACCTCGCCGCAGGGCGAACACGAAGACTCCGTCGGGAACGAGTACGTGTTCCGCGACTCCAACAGTCTCGCACAGGACATTTACGGGGCCGCGCGCGTCGCTCAGGAGCTCGACGCCACCGAGTGGGCGACCATCGGTCCGGACTACGCGTTCGGGTACGAGACGTGGGACTACTTCCAGGCGTACTGTAACGGGCTCGGCGTCGACGCCGAGTTCACGGCCGAGCAGTTCCCGGCGCTGGCGACGAGCGACTACACGCCCTTCATCAGCTCCATCCTCGACGCCGACCCGGACGCGGTGCTCACCCCGCTGTGGGGCGCCGACCTCACGACGTTCATCGGGCAGGCCGAGGACGCGGGCTGGTTCGACCAGATCGACCACACGCTGTTCAGCGTCGGCATGGGGACGGACTACCCGAGCGACGGCAGTCCGCTCCCGGAAGGCGAGTACGCCTCCACCCGCTACGACCCGTTCGTCCCGGACAGCGAGACGAACAACTCGTTCCGCGAGGCGTACTACGAGGAGTACGGGTCGCTCCCGACGTACAACGCCGAAGGGGCGTACCGCGCGCTCTACCTGTACAAGGAGGCGATCGAATCGGCCGGGAGCACGGACGCCGACGCGCTCGTCGACGAGTTCACCGGCATGGAGCACTCCGGTCCCGTCGGCGACTACCAGTTCAGCGAGACGAACCAGGCGACGGTCGCGTCCATCTGGGGGACCGTCACGTACGACGACGAGTGGGAGAGCAACGTGCTCGATCCCGTGAACCGATACGACGCGGGTCCCGACGTGCTGTCGGAGGCGCTCGGCGACTCCGACCTCCCGACGGGTATCTAACCCCGCGCCGTCCCCATGAGTTTCACATCCCTCGTTCCACTGATCGGTATCTCCGATGTCGTCATCGGGCTGAGCCTCGGCAGTCGGCTCTTCCTGATCGCCGTCGGGCTGAGTCTCATCTTCGGTGTCCTCGGCGTGCTCAACTTCGCGCACGGCGGGTTCTACATGCTCGGTGCGTACGTCACCCTCGCCGTCGTCTCGAACGTGATCGACAACTTCTGGGTCGCCGCCGCCGCGGGCGCCCTCGCGGTCGGCGTCGTCGGCGCCGCGATCGAGCTCTCGGCGATACGGCGGCTGTACAATCGCGTCGACTCGGATCTCGATCAGCTCATCGTCACGTTCGGGTTCGTGCTCGTGATCCACGAGACGGTCCGGTTCATCTGGGGCTCGGGGTCGTACTCGATCGACCCGCCGGACGTGTTCAACTTCTCCGTGGCGCTCGGCGGGAGCACGTTCAACGCCTACCGGCTGGTCGTCATCGGCTTGGCCGTCGCGGTGCTGGTCGGACTCTGGCTGTTCATCACGCGCACGTACTTCGGCTCGTTGGTCAGGGGGACGTCCTCGGACCGCGAGATGGCGGCCATGCTCGGCGTCGACGTGCCCCGACTCTACACCGGGGTCTTCTTCCTCGGTAGCGTGTTGGCCGGGCTCGGCGGCGCCCTCTCGGCGCCGCTACAGGCGACCAGTCCGGCGCTCGGCGACCAGGTGATCATCGACGCGTTCATCGTCGTGGTCATCGGCGGACTCGGCTCGATGAGCGGCGCCTTCGTCGGCGCCATGCTCATCGGGATGATGCAGAGCCTCGGCCCGCAGTTCATCAGCGCAGGCAGCATCGCGATTCCGTTCCTCGCTATGGTAATCGTGTTACTCCTCCGTCCGGAGGGACTGTTCGGGGGGATCGGCGAATGAGCGCGACCGACACCGGCGGCCGAGTCAGTCAGTTCGGCTCGGCCGTCGCCGAGGGGTGGACCCGCGAGCGGTTCGGCCTCCTCGGCGCCGTCGCGCTGATCCTGATCGCCTTCGGGCCGCCGTTCCAGGTGTACCTCTTCACCGACTTCCTCGTCGTTGCCCTGTTCGCGCTCGGGTTCAACCTGCTGTACGGGTACACGGGGCTGCTCTCGTTCGGTCACGGCCTGTTCTACGCGGGCGGCGCCTATGGGATCGCGATCGTGTTGCGGGACCTCGGACCGGTGTTCGCCGACGTCGTCGGGGCCGGGATCTCGCCGCTCGTCACTTTCGTCGTCGGCGGGGTCGTCGGGCTCGCGCTCGTCGTCGTCGTGGCCGTCCCCGTCGGGTGGCTCAGCGTCCGGTTGGAGGAGATCTACTTCGCGCTGATCACCCTCGCGTTCGGGATGTTGGGCTACTCGCTGATCATTCAGGACCCGGCGGGGCTGACGAACGGAACCGACGGCGTCATCGTCCTGCTCGGGACCGTCGACCTCGGCGGCGTGAGCATTCGGGTCGGCGGCCGGCGGCTCTACTACGTGATCTCGGCGATCACCGTGGTCGCGGCGACGTACGGGGTGTGGCGGATCGTCAACTCCCCGTTCGGGACCGTCTGTAAAGCGATCCGCGAGAGCCCCGACCGCGCGGGTGCGCTCGGTATCGACGTCAGACACCATCGCTGGATGACGTTCATCGTCTCGGCGGCGATCGTCGGGATCGCCGGCGTGTTGCGTGCGGGACTCGCCAGCGTCGCGTCCCCGGGGCTCACGCACTGGTCGACGAGCGCGATCGCCGTCATCGCGACCGTGATCGGCGGCGCGACCTACTTCTCCGGTCCGATCGTGGGCGCGTTCATCTTCCTGTACATCCGGTGGGGGATCAGCCGGTTCCCGGCGCTGGAGGCGTACTGGGAGCTGTTCTTCGGCGCACTGCTCATCGCCGTCGTCCTGTTCTTCAAGCAGGGCGCCGTCGGCGGCCTCCACCTGCTCCGCGACCGGCTGGTCGGGGACGGAGGCGGTGGCGGCGCCGCCGAGGCCGGCTCTCGGGCGACCAGCGCGCCGGACGAAGCGACCGAATCGAGCGACGACGACGCGCGGACCGACAGAGGTGATACCTCGTGACGACCGTCCTCAAGACCGAAGATCTCCGCAAACAGTTCGGGGAACTGACCGCCGTCGACAACGTCTCCATCGAGATCGACGACGACAAGATTACCAGCATCATCGGGCCGAACGGGGCCGGGAAAACCACGTTCTACAACCTGTTGACCGGCGTGCTCCAGCCGACGGCGGGTTCGATCTGGCTCCGGAGCGGGGACGGGGACGAACTCGTCGACGTCACCGACGCGGAGCCCCACGAGGTGGCACAGGCCGGGCTCTCGCGCTCGTACCAGATCACGAATATCTTCGAGGGGCTCACCGTCCGAGAGAACGTCCGCGTCGCCCGGATCAGCCACGAGGGGACCCGCCTCGACTTCCGATCGCGCGCGACCGGCGACGAGTCGGTCGAGGCCGACGTCGAGGAGCTGTTGGAGCTCACCGGACTCACGCACATCGCGGACACGCCCTGCGACACGCTGAGCCACGGCGAAAAGCGGACCGTCGAGATCGCCTTGGCGCTCGCCATCGAGCCGAACGTGTTCCTGATGGACGAGCCCACCGCGGGGATGAACCCGACGGAGGTCGCGGAGATCGTGTCGCTGATCCGGGAGCTCGACGCCGACCTCGACGCCACGTTCGTCGTGACCGAACACAACATGGACGTGGTCACCGACATCTCCGACCGGATCGTCGTGCTCGCCGAGGGGGCGATCCTCGCGGACGGGACGCCGGAGGACGTGCTGACGGACGAACGGGTGACCGAAGCGTACCTCGGAAGTGATAGCGTATGACGATACTCACGGTCGACGACATCAACACGTACTACGGCAACAGCCACGTGCTCCACGGGGTCTCTCTCGAGATCGACGAAGGAGAGGTGGTGACGCTGCTCGGACGCAACGGCGCGGGGAAGACGACGACGATGCGCTCCATCGTCGGCGCGTCACCCCCGCGCTCCGGGTCGATCACCTACCGCGGCGAGGAGATTTCGGGGCTGTCGTCCGACGAGATCAACGGCCTCGGGATCTCGCTCGTCCCGGAGGACCGCCGGGTGTTCCCCACCCTGACCGTCCAAGAGAACCTTCGGTTGGCGCACAACTTGGCGAGCGACCCGCGACCGGTCGAGGAGATGTACGAGCTGTTCCCCGCGCTCGACGATCTCAGGGGTAGCAACGGACGGAACCTCAGCGGCGGCGAACAACAGATGGTGTCAGTCGCCCGCGCGCTCGTCCAAGCGCCCGACGTACTGCTGTTAGACGAGCCGACCGAGGGGCTCGCGCCGGTGATCGTCGACGATCTCAAGGAGATCGTTCAGACGGTCGTCGACCAGAACGTCACCGTCCTGTTGACCGAACAGAACGTCGACTTCGCCTTCGATCTCGCCGAGCGAGGGTACATCATGGACACCGGAGAGATCGTTTTCGACGGCACCGTCGAGGAGATTCGCGACCGCGAGGACCTCCTCGAAACGTACCTCTCCGTGGGGACCGCCGATGCCTGAGGAACTCACGCTCCGCCCGTTCTTCTGGCGGGCGACTCGGCTCTTCCCGGAGACGGAGGTGGTCTCGCGGACCCACGACGGGGTCGACCGGTACACCTACGCCGACTTCGGCGACCGCGTCCGGCGGCTCGCGGCCGCGCTAGCCGACCTCGGTGTCGAGCCCGGCGACCGCGTCGGGACGCTCGGGTGGAACACCCACCGCCACCTCGAGGCGTACTACGCGGTCCCCCTCTCCGGCGCACAGCTACACACGGTGAATCTCCTGCTACAGGACGACAACGTCGAGCACATCGTCAACGACGCGGCGGACGACGTGCTGATCGCCGACCGCGACGCAGTGTCGATCCTCGACCGCCTGTGGGACCGGATCGACGGCGTCCGCGAGGTCGTCGTGATGGACGACTCGGTGCCGGAAACGGAGGCGGAACTGCCGCTGTCGGCGTACGAGGAACTGATCGCGGACGCGGAGCCGACGACGTCGTGGCCGTCGCTCTCCGAGGACGACCCGGCCGGGATGTGTTACACCTCCGGGACGACGGGAAAGCCGAAGGGCGTCGAGTACACCCACAAGATGATCTACGCCCACGCGATGATGGTGATGACGCCCGCCGCGCTCGACATCGCCGAAGACGACGTGGTGATGCCCGTCGTCCCCATGTTCCACGTGAACTCTTGGGAGTTCCCGTACGCCGTGACGATGGCGGGCGCGAAGCAGGTGTATCCCGGGCCGTCTCCGGACCCCGCGGACCTCGTCGATCTGATCGAGTCCGAGGGCGTAACGCTCACCGCGGGCGTCCCGACGGTCTGGATCGACGTGCTCGATCACTTGGACGAACACGGCGGCGACCTCTCCTCGCTCGAACGCATCGTCGTCGGTGGCAGCGCCGCACCGCGGGAGGTAATGCGTCGGTACGAGGACGAACACGACGTGACGATCGAACACGCGTGGGGGATGACCGAGACGATGAGCATCGGGTCCGTCTCGCGCCCGACGTCGGGGATCTCCGGCGGCGACCGCGAGGCGGAGCTCAACAAGCGAGCGAAACAGGGATTGCTCTCTCCCGGTCTGGAGATGCGGGTCGTCGGGGACGACGGCGAGCCGATAGCCTGGGACGGCGAGTCGTTCGGCGAGCTGCTCGTCCGGGGCCCGAGCGTCGTCGGGGAGTATTACAACCGCCCGGAGGCCAACGAGACGGACTTCGTCGAAGCCGACGACGGCGGCGCTCGGTGGCTCCGCACCGGCGACATCGCCACCGTCGACGAGGACGGGTACGTCGAGGTCGTCGACCGCGCCAAGGACGTGATCAAGTCGGGCGGCGAGTGGATCTCCAGCATCGAGTTGGAGAACGCCCTGATGGCGCACGACGACGTCGCCGAGGCGGTCGTTATCGCGGCCCCGCACGAGCGCTGGCAGGAGCGTCCACTGGCGTTCGTCGTGCCGAAGGCGGGTCGCGAGATCGACGTGGAGTCCGTCCGGGCGTTCCTTGAGGAGGAGTTCCCGCGCTGGTGGCTCCCGGACGACGTTCGGTTCCGCGAGGAGATTCCGAAGACCGCGACCGGGAAGTTCGACAAGAAGACCCTCCGAGAGACGGTCGAGGAGCCGGAGCTCCCGTACGCACCGGGCGAGGGAGGTGACGAATGACCGGCGACGACCCGGCTTCGGCCGACCTCGCCTCGATGCCGGACGACGCCCTCCCGGACCTCTCGGGGAAGGTCGCCGTCGTCACCGGCGGCGGGCGCGGGATCGGACGCGCTATCACCCTCGGGATGGCAGCGGCGGGGGCGACGGTCGTCCCCTCGGCGCGGACCGCCTCGGAGGTCGAGGTCGTCGCGGACGAGGCCCGCGAACTGGGCGTCGAAGCGCGCGGGATCACCGCCGACGTGACCGTCGACGCCGACGTGGAGTCGTTGGTCTCGGAGACCGTCGACGAGTTCGGTTCGCTCGACGTCCTCGTCAACAACGCCGGGTTCAACCCCGGCGACGCGCTCGGCGACCCGACCGAGATCGAGTCCGACGCGGTCGACGGGGTGCTCGACGTGAATCTCCGGGGCTCGTTCCGAACGCTCCGGGCCGCCGGCCCGCACCTACGCGAGGCCGGCGGGAGCGTCGTCAACGTCGCCAGCGTGGCGGGAGAGGTCGGCCTCCCGAGGCAGCACCCGTACGTCGCCTCGAAGCACGGACTCGTCGGGCTGACGAAGAGCGCGGCGATGGACTGGGCACCGTCCGTGCGGGTGAACGCGGTCGCTCCCGGGTACGTCGCGACCGACCTCACGGAGACCCTCCAGGAGAACGAGCGGCTTCGGCGTTCGATCCTCGACCGGACGCCGCTCGACCGCTTCGCGGAGCCGATGGAGATCGCCGGCCCGGTCGTCTTCCTCGCGAGCGACGCGGCGAGTTTCGTCACCGGCGAAACGCTCGCCGCGGACGGCGGGTGGACGGCGCGGTAACGGGGTACTCTCTCGCCTCGCTACCGCCGTAAACGGTCCCCGGCGCCCGCCGGCGTGGGCTACAGCCGGTCGGTGTCGCCTTCGACGTACGCGAGCGTCCGCGCCGCGAGCTCGGGCACCTGCGTCTCCATCTTCGGGTACAGCGGGTCGTCGCTGTCGCCGTTCAAATGCCGCGCGAGGAACATCTCGCCGAGCCCCGCCATCTTGTACGCCGCGAGCGCGCGGTAGAACCGCTCGTGAGCGAACTCGCGTCCCGTCGCCGCCTCGTACCGCTCGATCAGCTCTTCGCGGGTCGGATACCCCTCGGAGGCGGTAAACGTCGACATCAGGTCGGGCATCGCCGGGTCCGGGTCCCCCTCGTCGTACCAGAACAGCAGCAGCCAGCCGAGGTCGGCGAGGGGGTCTCCGAGCGTCGACAGCTCCCAGTCGAAGACGGCCACGACCTCCGGCGGCGTTCCGGGGCCGTACATCACGTTGTCGAGCTTGAAATCGCCGTGGACGAGCGTCTCCGGGTGATCGTCCGGAACGTTGTCGGCGAGCCAGTCGCCGACGGCGACGAGGTCCGGTACCGCTCTCACCGACTCGGTCGTCCCGAACGCCCACTCGAGCTGTTCCGTCCAGCGTTCGACCTGCCGGACCGTGTACCCATCCGGGCGACCGAACTCGCCGAGGCCGATCGCCTCGTAGTCGACCGCGTGGATCGCCGCCAGCGTGTCGACGAGTTCGGCGCCGATTTGCTCGCGGGCGACCGGGTCGGCGAACCGATCCGGCTCGGCGTCGCGTAGTACGTCGCCGTCGGTGCGTTCCATCACGTAGAAGTCGCTCCCGAGCACCGCGGCGTCGTCGCAGGCACGCAGCGTCGGCGGAACCGGCACACCGGTGTCGCCGAGCGCGTCGACGACGCGGTACTCCCGGAGCACGTCGTGGGCCGTGTCGGCCGTCTCGCCGGGCGGCGGTCGCCGGATCACCAGCTCGCGGTCGCCCCACGTGACGAACAGCGTCTCGTTCGAGTGGCCCTCGGCGTGGCGCTCGACGTCGAACGCGCCGGCCGGACCGAACGCGTCGGTCAGGTACGCACGGAGGGCGTCGGCGTCGACCAGCCGGTCGAGGTACTCGGGATCGCTCATCCGCGGCGGGCCCCCGGACGACTCGTCTCCGTTCGTCGTCGTCTGAACGGGTGCGCCGCCGATCGGCTCGCCCCCGCTCGTCGTCCGGTGGGTCGGCCCCCGTCGACTCGGCGTTCTCCGAGGCGGACTGTCGCCGCTTCACCGTCCGAACGGATTTCGGTCACAGTCCCGAATATGGATAACATTGTAAATCTTTGTGCGCTACCCAAACGGTTATATTCGGGGCTTATAGCCTTTTGGGGAGGTCCGGACGGAAAATCTATTTACATTGCTAAATACGGGTGTGTATGGAGTACGACGATATCGGGCGCGGACCCGCGGTCGCCGAATCGGTCAGGGAGTTCATCGAGGAGACGGTGCTCCCGGTCGAGCGCGAGTGGCTCGGGCGGGGACCGATCCCCCCCGCGGAGGTCGAGGCGCTCCGCGATGCCGCGCGCGACAGGGGGATCTACGCCCCGCAGGTCGACGAGGAGTACGGCGGGCTGGGACTCGGATTCCGCGAGATGCTCCCCGTCTTCGAGGAGGCGGGCCGCAGCCTGCTCGGGCCGACCGCGCTCCGGTGTGCGGCGCCCGACGAGGGGAACATGCACACGCTGGAGATCGCGGCGACGGACGACCAGAAGGAGCGCTGGCTCCGGCCGCTGGCGGCCGCCGAGATCGACTCCGGGTTCGCGATGACGGAGCCAATGCAGGGCGGCGGGTCGGACCCGAAGATGCTGGCGACGACCGCCGAGAAGGACGGCGACGAGTGGGTGATAAACGGCCACAAGTGGTGGACCACCGGCGGGCTGGACGCCGATCTCCTCTTGACGTTCGCGCGCACCGACCCGGACGCGCACCCGTACGCCGGCTGTTCGGTGATCCTCGTCCCCGGCGACGCCGACGGCGTCGAGGTGATCCGGAACGTGCCGCACCTCGGCGAGGGGCTCGTCGGGACGACCCACGCCGAGATCCGGTTCGACGACGTGCGCGTCCCCGTCGAGAACACGCTCGGCGAGGAGAACGAGGGGTTCACGCTCGTGCAGCGTCGACTCGGTCCGGCCCGCCTCACGCACTGTATGCGCTACGCCGGGATGGCCGACCGCGCGCTCGACATCGCGACCGCGTACCTCTCCGAGCGAGAGGGGTTCGGCGAGCCGCTCTCCGAGAAGCAGGGCCCGCGCTTCCGTATCGCCGACCGCCGGACCGAGCTCCACGCCGCTCGGACGATGGTCCGCCACGCCGCCGGCCGGATCGCCGACGGTCACGAGGCCCGCATCGGGGTGGCGATGGCGAAGACGTTCGCGGCGAACGCCACGCAGGAGGCGATCGACGACGCGCTCCAGTTCTGCGGCGGCAACGGGATCGGCTACGACCTGCCGGTCGCGCGGTTCCACGAGAACGTCCGGCAGTTCCGGATCGTGGACGGCGCCGACGAGGTCCACCGCCGCACGATCGCTCGCGACGCCTTCGAGGACCCGCCGACCGAGGAGCTGGAGCCGATCACGCGGTTCGGCGAGTTCGACTGAGCGCGCCGCGAGTCACTCCTCGTCGTCTTCCTGAAACACCTCGAACAGCTCCGGGTCGGTGCCGAACTTGAGGACGTTCGTCACGACGGAGTTTCGGAGGTTGTTGACGAGCTCGCCGTACTCCTTGTAGAACTCGTGGATCCACTTCGACTCCTGTTCGCGGTCTTGGAACATCATGATGGTCTTCCACTGGTAGTCGCCGTCGGAGAGGAAGTACATGAACGTGTGACGGCTCGACCGGACGTGTTCGAGCGCGTCCCGCCAGTTCTCCTCGAACCCCTCGGGGTTGAACTGGAACTCGAAAAGCGAGAAGAACAGCTGCTCCTCGTTCGGCACCACCGCCTCGCGGAACACGCCCTCCTCGCGCATCCGTCGGATCGACTCGTTGACCGTGACGTGCGAGACGTCGATGTCGTGTTCCTCGGCGAGGAGGTCCCGGAGCTCCCGGGACGTGATCTGCGGATCGCGGGCGAGCTCTTGGAGGATGATCGTGTCCCGCTCCGAGAGGTTCCAGTCGGACGGTCGTGTCTCGGCCATGCTCCGGTGAACGTGGAGGCGTCACGGTAATCAGTATTTGGACCGGACGCGCTCGCCCGAACCCGACGCCCGCGGCGCTCGGGAGTCTCGTCCCCGCTCTCGATGGCCTCGTCCTCGCCCTCGGTCGGTCGCTCCCTGCTCGACCGCGTGAGCGTCCACGGACGACCGGGACCCCGACCGGAACCGGAGGCGAACTCGAACCCGCGATCCCGGTGGTTTCACGGTGGACGCGCCCGTGGCGATCCCATGGAGCTGTTCTGGCACCGACGGGACCTCAGAGTCGCGGACAACGTCGGGCTCGCGGCCGCGACGGGAACCGCCGACGCCGACGCCGACGCGGACAGGGGGCCGGCCGCGCCCGTCTTCTTCTTCGATCCCGACGTCCTCGACCACGCGAGCGACGTGCGGGTCCGCCGCCTGCTCGACGGGCTCGCCGCGCTCCGTGACGACTACCGCGATCGCGGGAGCGACCTGCTCGTCGCGCGCGGCGACCCCGAGACCGTCCTCCCGCGCCTCGCCGACGCGCTCGGCGCCG
The DNA here is from genome assembly GCF_005435165.1 of Halorubrum sp. GN11_10-6_MGM. Lineage (GTDB taxonomy): Archaea > Halobacteriota > Halobacteria > Halobacteriales > Haloferacaceae > Halorubrum. The sequence continues at coordinate 65,449 of NZ_SGUC01000004.1, forward strand.
AGCGCGTCGTCTGGAACCGCGACTACTCCGGGCTCGCCCGCGAGCGCGACGCCGGGGTGCGGCGCGCGCTCGACGCGGTCGACGTCGAACGCGAGGCGCACCACGACGCGGTCCTCCACGACCCGGACGCGATCCGGACGAATGCCGGCGACCCGTACTCGGTGTACAGCTACTACTGGAAGAAGTGGACCGACCGCGCGAAAGAGGACCCGGCGCCGACGCCCGACGCCGAGGGGCTCGCCGCCTCCGACCGGCTCGCGGACGCGGTCGACGAGGCGGGCGCGACCGAGGGAACGCTCGCCGACGGCGGCGGGGCGACTGCGGACGCCCCCGCCGACGCCGGAGTCGTCGACCTCGCGGTCGGCGACCTCCCGACGCCCGCCGACCTCGGGTTCGCGGAGCCGGACGCCGAGATCGGGGCGGCCGGGACCGCGGCCGCCCGCGAGCGCCTCGCCGACTTCCTCGACGAGGCGGTGTTCGCCTACGAGGCCGAGCGCGACTACCCCGCCCGGGAGGCGACCTCCCGGCTCTCGTCGTTCCTGAAGTACGGCGAGATCGGCGTCCGGGAGGCGTACGCGGCCACGGAGGAGGCGATGGCGGAAGCGGAGTCGGACGCGCGCCCGGACGACGCCCCCGAGCAGGTCGAGGAGTACCAACAGCAGCTCGCGTGGCGCGAGTTCTACGCGCAGGTGCTCTTCCACAACCCCGAGGTCGTCGCCGAGAACTACAAGGCGTACGAGGAGGGGATCGAGTGGCGCGACGACCCCGACGAGATCACGGCGTGGAAGCGCGGCGAGACGGGATACCCCATCGTCGACGCCGGGATGCGCCAGCTCCGCGCGGAGGCGTTCATGCACAACCGCGTGCGGATGATCGTCGCCTCCTTCCTCACGAAGGACCTGCTCGCGGACTGGCGCCACGGCTACGACCACTTCCGGGAGCGGCTGGCCGACCACGACACCGCCAACGACAACGGCGGCTGGCAGTGGGCGGCCTCGACGGGGACCGACGCCCAGCCGTACTTCCGCATCTTCAACCCCATGACGCAGGGCGAGCGCTACGACCCGGACGCGGAGTACATCAAAGAACACGTCCCCGAACTCCGCGGGGTCGACGCCGACCTGATCCACGAGTGGCACGAGCTGTCGCCGACCCAGCGCGCGAACGCCGCCCCCGACTACCCGGAGCCGATCGTCGACCACTCCGAGCGCCGCGAGGAAGCGCTGGCGATGTACAAGCGAGCGCGCGGCGAGGACCCCGAGGCGGACTGAGCGGGACTCGGCGCGTCGCGGTCGCCGCCGGCGTCGCGGTCGCCGCCGGGGCTCGACCCGGTGCTCACGTCCGTTCCGGCGCTCACGTCTGACCCGGTGCTCACGTCCTGCCCGCCCGCCGAGCGCGTCACTCGTCGTCGCGTGCGGCGGTGACCGCGCTCACCAGACCGGTCACCGGGAACGAGTCGTCGTAGTCGAACGACGCGAACACCGCGTCGTACCGGTCCGACGGGAAGAGGAACACCGCGAGGCCGTCGAAGAAGAGCGTCTGGGCTCGGTACTCGCTCCGCCCCACGAGCCGCTTGAAGTCGTCGCCGGTGATCTGGTTCGACATCACCAGCTGGTACGCCTCGTCGAGGTCGGCGTCGGAGTAGCGGTCCGCCACGTCTTCGCGGACGTGTTCGATCTCGAACGAGACGCTCCGGAGGTCGGCGACGACGCGAGGCGTGGGCCCGTCGAACGCGAGGATCGCCTCGGCGATCGGTGACATACCGCCACCGTTCGCCGGCCGACCTCATAAATGGCTCCAACCGCGGCCGAGCGGGCTCGCCGGTCAGAACAGCGCCTCGCTCCCGTCGAGGACGCGCGCCGGCCCGCCGACCTCCCAGACGTCGGTGTCGACGCCGATCTCCGCGATCCGGCCCTCGACCTCGTCGACGTGGTCCGCCAGCGTGTTGACGTACACCGACGCGCCGGTGTCCGTCGAGAAGTAGACGGGGACGCCCGACTCCCGGAGTTCGCGCACCGCGTTGAACACGGCGATCGTCTCGGGCTGCCAGTACACCCAGCCCGCCGGGCCGGTCATCGTCGTGGCCGTCAGCGACAGCGAGTCGTGTTCGGCGGTCTCGAAGATCCGGTCGAACTCGCCCGCGCGGAGCGCGTCGGTCATCTCGACCAGCTGGTCCTGGACGTGGGCGGTCCGCGCCTGCATCATGTGGCTCGCGGCGGCCTCGCGGTGGGCCTCCTCGGTCTCCTTGTACGCGGGGACGTGCGCGGCGACGATCCGGAGGTCCTCCTCGGGGTCGAACCCGTCCTCGCTCACGCCCGTGTCGAGCCGGTAGGAACGGCAGTCCTCGTCGTTGAGCCCGGCGTCGAGCCGTGAGTAGGCGCCCGTGACGGCGCGGGCCGCCGACGAGGAGCCGCGGCGGGCGACGGTCGAGACCTCCGGGAGCGTCATGTCGAGCCCCGCGGCCTCCACGAGGGCGAGCGCGGCGGCCGCGAACCCGGACGACGAGGAGCCGAAGCCAATGTTCGACGGGAAGGAGTTCTCGCTCTCCAGCCGCACGGCGGCGTCGACGCCGGCCAGCTCACGGACGTGGTCGACGACGGTGTCGATGCGTTCGGCCGCGCGCCCGTCCACTTCCTCATCGCCGATGACGTAGGCGTCCTCGCTCGCGTCGGGCTGCCACTCGACGGTGGTCGTCGTCGCGGTCGGGGCGGTACAGAGGCTGATGCTGTCGTGGTACGGGAGCCGAAGTTCCTCGTCGCGCATCCCGTGGTACTTGACGAGCCCCTGGATCGGGTGGGCTCGCGCGGTGGCCTTGCCTGTCATACCTCGGGAAGCGTCCGGCGGGGGATTAGTCGTTGCGATGGGCCGGCACCGGCAGGGGGTCGTGCCGAAGCGGCGCCGGGACGATACGAACGTTTGAAACAGTTTTATACTCCCAAATCCCATTATTAAATTGAAAAATGATCGAGACGCGCTCGGACGACCTCCTCGACGCGGGCGAACGCCCGGTGCTCGTCGTCGGGGACGACGAGGAGGTCAGAGAGCGGCTTGGTCACGTTCTGAAGGCGGTCCGATCGTCGGACGCGGTGATCGCGGCCCATCCCTCCGAAGCGCCGGTCCCGGGCGAGGACGCCGAGGTCGCCGGGGTCGTCTACCTCACGCCCCCCGACGGCGGCACGTTCCCGTGGGACGAACTGGCGGCGCCGCGCGCGACGGACGGCGGCCCCGCGGGAGAGCGGGCGGTCCCGTTGCTCTCGGCGGCCGTCGACGCCGACCGCTGTCCGGTGGTCGTCGTCGGTCCCGACGTGGACGCGGCGGCGGCCTACGAGGCGGGCGCGACCGAGGTCGTTCCGCTCTCGGTGGCCGACCACGCCGAAGCGGTCGCCGAACAGATCGCCGAGACAGTCGACCGTCACCTGGACCGCGGGCTCGCGGGCGACCTGCTCGACGAGACGAACGACGGGATGGTCGTCCACGACCCGGAGACGGCCGAGATCGTCGAAGCCAACGACCGCTTTTACGAGATGCTGGGGTACGACCCCGAAACGGCCGACGTTCGCCTCGACGACCTCACCGGTCACGGCGAGTTCACGACCGATCGGGCGGTGTCCCGGATCCGGGACGCGGCCGACGGGTCGCCCTCCACCTTCGAGTGGAAGGATCCGACGAACGACGGCAGCGACCTCTGGGTCGAGGTCAACGTCGAGGCCGCGACGCTCGCGGGCGAGCGGTACGTCGTCTCGTCGGTTCGAGACATCAACGACCGGAAGGAGCGAAACCGTGAGCTGGAGGCGAGCCGCGAGCGGTTACGGCGGCTTCAGGAGATAACGAGCGACCCCGACAGCGACTTCGACAAACAGCTGCAGTCGCTGTTCGAGTTCGGCGCGGAGCAGCTCGGCGTCGACATCGCGTACCTCGGCGAGGTCGACGAAGAGGGGGAGCGGTTCCGGGTCGCGCACGCGTACGGCGACCACCCGCTCCTCCGGGCCGGCGCCGAGAGCGACCTCGCGGAGACGTACTGCCGGTGGACCGTCGATTCGATCGGCGAGGCGACGTACGCGACCGAGTCCGCGGAGGAGGCCGACGGCGTGCGCAACGCGGCCTACGAGCGGTGGGGGCTGGAGTGTTACCTCGGCGCGAGGATCACGGTCGACGGGTCGCTGTACGGGACGCTCTGTTTCGCCGACGACGACCCGCGTACGGAGCCGTTCTCGGAGACCGAGCGCGCGCTGGTGGAGTACATGGCGCAGTGGCTCGAACAGGAGCTGGAGCGGCGGACGTACATCGAGGAGGTCGAGACCGCGGGGCGCCGCCTCGAAGACACGTTCGAGCGCGTGGCGGACGCCTTCTTCGGCGTCGACGAGGAGTGGCGGATCCAGTACGCCAACGAGGCCGGCGCGGAGGTGCTCCGGCAGGCGATGGGCGAGGAGTACGACGACGAGGAGCTGATCGGCAAGATCCTCTGGAAGGAGATCCCCGAGGTGGCCGACACCGAGTTCTACGACCGCTACCACGAGGCGATGCGTACGCAGGAGCCGGTGACGTTCGAGGAGCGATACGAGCCGATGGACACGTGGTTCGAGGTGCGCGCGTATCCGGACCCCGACGGGCTCTCCGTCTACTTCTCCGACGTGACGGACCGGAAGGAGCGCGAGCGCGAGCTGTACATCCTCGAACGGGCGATACAGGAGGCGTCGATCCCGATCGTGATGGCCGACCCCCACGAGCCCGACGCGCCGCTCGTCTTCGTCAACGAGGCGTTCGAGGAGCTCACCGGGTACGACGCGAGCGAGGCCGTCGGCCGGAACTGCCGCTTCCTCCAGGGCCCGGACACGGATCCGGAGTCGGTGGCCGAACTCCGGGAGGCGATAGAAAACGAGGAGACCCTGGTAACGGAGATCCTGAACTACACGGCCGACGGCAGGCCGTTCTGGAACCGGATCGAGCTGACGCCGATCTACGACGAGGACGGCGAGCTCCTCCGGTACCTCGGCAGCCAGTACGACGTGACCGAACGGCGTCGGAACCGCGAGGTCAGGCGGCAACTGCTCGCGACGACCCGCGACCTGATGGACGCCTCTACGCCGGGCGAGATTGCGTCGATCGTCTCCGACGCCGCCGTCGAGGTCCTCGAACACGACCTCAACGCCGTCTACCTCTTCGAGGACGAAGAGCCGACGGGCCGGCCGGAGCCGACGGTCGTCTCCGAGGCGGTCACCGAGTCGCCCGCCGACCTCGCGGCGGGGGCCGACCGTGGCCTCCTGCGGCGGGCGCTCGACGAGGGCGAGCCGGTCGTCGTCGACGACGTGGCCGAGCACGAGGACGTACCGACCGCGGCGGTCGCACCGGTGCGTTCGCTCCTGTTTTTACCCCTCGGGGAGAGGGGGGTCCTCGTCGTGGGCAGCGGCGACGTGTCGTCGTTCGACGCGGCCGAAACCGACCGGGCGGAGCTCCTGACGACGAACGCGGGACGGGCGCTCGACCGGACGGAGCGCCGCGCGGAGTTGGAACGGTACGAGACGCTGTTCGAGACCGTTCAGGACAAGCTGTACGTCGCCGACGCGGACGGCTACGTCGAGATGGTCTCCGAGCCCCTCGCGGACGCCGTGGGGAAGCCGCCGGCGGACATCGTCGGCGACCACCTCTCGGAGTTCGTGACCGAGGACACGGTCGCCGAGGGGCAGGGACTGGTGTTCGACCTCCTCGTGACCCCCGACGCGACCAGCAGCGTGTACGAGGGGGCGCTCCGTCACGTCGACGGCACGGAGCGACCGGTCGAGATCGAGATGTCGCTGCTGCCGTACGACGACGGGTTCCGCGGGACGGTCGGCGCCGTGAGAGACATCAGCGAACGCCGGCGGCGCGAGGAGGAGCTCGACGTCTTCCAGCGGGCCATCGACGAGGCGGGGATCGGCGTCGCGGTGTACGACCGGAACGGTCGGTTCGAGTACGTCAACGAACACTACGCGCAGACGCTCGGAACGACGCGGGAGGCGCTCGAACGGACCCCGGTTTGGGAGGTCGTGAGCGACATCGACGCGGACGCGTTCGACGCGTTCTGGTCGTCGTTCGCTCCCGACGAGACCCGTACCAACGAGACGGAGCACAGGCGGACCGACGGGTCGACCCTCCCCGTCGAAACCGTCACCACGGCGGTCGAGATCGACGGGGAGCGCCACCACGTCGTCACGGTCCGCGAGATCACCGGCCGACGCGAGCGGCGACAGCAGTCCGAGGTCCTCCACCGGATCATCCGGCACAACCTCCGAAACGACCTGTCGGTCATCCTCGGCCACGCGGACATACTGACGTCGACGCTCGACGGCGACGCGGCGGACTCGGCGGCGACGATCCTCGAGACGGCGGAGGACCTCCGCGGACTCACCGGCGCGGCGACCGACGCGGCGGATCTCATCGGCGGCGACATCGTCAGGAAACCGATCGACGCGGTCGAGGTGCTCCGTGAGGAAGTCGACCGGATCCGGGCCGACTCCGACGCCACGGTCCGGACCGACCTCCCCGAGGAGCGGTACGTGCTCGCCGACACCCCACTCAAGATGGCGTTTCACCAGCTGCTCGCGAACGCCGTCGAACACAACGACGCGGAAGCGATCGAGATCGGCGTCCGCGTCTCGTCCGCCTCGGACCGCACCGGCTGGTGTACGATCGAGATAACGGACAACGGGCCCGGGATCCCGGAGTACGAACTCAACGTGTTGACGGCGGGCGAGGAGACCTCGCTGAAACACGGAAGCGGGGTGGGACTCTGGATCGTCTACTGGGCGGTGACCCGATACGGGGGAGAACTCGACTTCGAGGAGTCGCCCTCCGGCGGCAGCACGGTCCGGATCGAACTCCCGGTGGCCGACCCCCCGGAGAACCGATGACCGGCGGTCGAGGGGAGGCGATCGTCGCGGCCCGCCCGCCGGACTCACGTCCTCACCCGTCGTCACGACTAAATATCGGGGCGGGATAGGGGGCCACCATGGTTCTCCGAGAGCGGGTCACGTACGGTCACGGCCTGCTCGCCGTCAGCCTCGCTCTCCTCTGTGTCCCGCTTTTCGACATGTGGGACGACGTCGCCGTTCAGGGAGACACGGTGCTTTCGACCGTCCTCGAAAACTCCGTGTTCCTCGGGCTCTGCGTGCTGTTCGTGGGACTGAGCGCGTGGCTGCTGCGAAGCGACTGGGACGAGCGCTACGTCCGTATCGTCGCCCGTTGGTCCGCGCTCGGGACCCTGTCCGTCGCGGCCGTATACGCTTGGGTCCTCGGGTTTCAGGCGCTGGTCCAAGGCGAGCTGAAGCCGTACGTCATCGCCGCCGACGGGGTCGTCATCGGCGGTATCGTCCTGTTCGCCGCCGGCGTGTACAACGCCCGGAGCCGGATGGAGGGCGACGCCCTCGCGGTCGAGCGCGACCGCGTCGCCGCCCTGTTCGAGAACACCTCCGACGCCGTCGCCGCGGTCGCGCTCGACGGCGGAACCGCGACGGTGACGGAGGCGAACGACGCCTTCGCGACCGCGTTCAGGACCGACGCGGAGTCGGTCGTTGGCCGCCCCGTGACGGCGGTGCTCGCCGACGCGACGGCGCCGGTCGAGCGCGAGCGCGACGGCGACGCGCCGATCGGCGCCGACCGCGACGAGGCGCCCGTGGAACGGGTCGATGACGTCGTCGGCGACCCGGACGACCGCGCCGAGGTCCGGTTCGACATCGGCGGGACCACGCGGGACTTCATCGTGACCTACGTCCCGGTCGGGGAGCCGTCCGCCGCGGCGCGCAGCGCCTCCGGGTTCGTCATGTTCACCGAGATCACTGCCCAGAAGGAGAGGGAACGGCAGTTCGAGCGGATCGGAACGGGGAGTGACGACCTCATCGAAACGCGGTCGGTCGACGACGCGCTCGGCGTCGTCCGGGAGATCACCGCCGACCTGTTCGACGGCGCGTTCGTCGGCGTCTGGGAGCACGACCGGTCGACAGACAGCTACCGGCCCCGACGCCAGACGGCGGCGGACGGCGGCGACGCGGAACCGGCGCTCCCGACCTTCGACGCGAGCGGGGGCGAGGTGGACCTGATCGGGGGAGTCGACGCCACGGACGGCGTCTCCGAGTTCGACCCCGACGAGCTGGCGACCGTCTTGGCGGAGCGTGGCCACGCGGTCGAGACGACGCTCGTCAGGCGGATCACGGACCGGCACTTCCTCGTCGTCGCCCGCGCCGACGAGACGGTCTCGCAGACCGAGTCGTACCTGCTCGACCTGCTCGTCGCCAACGCGCGGACGGTCGTCCAGCGTATCGACCGGGAGGACCGCCTCGAACGTCGGAACGACCAGCTGGAGTTCGTCAACAGCCTGCTCCGACACGACATCCAGAACTCGATGACGATCATCAACGCCCGGGGAGAGGTGTTGGCCGACGCGACGGAGGGGAAAGAGGCCGACTACGCGGACACGATCGTCGAACAGAGCGACGACGTCAGCGCGCTCATCGAACGGTTCCGGACGCTGTTGAACGTGTTAACGGAAGACGAGGTGGCGTTGGAGTCGGTCGCGGTCGGGCCGATCGTCGACGACCGGGCGAACGTGACGAGTTCGATGTATCCGGGGGCGACGATACGCGCCGAGGCGCCGGACGGCGTCTCGGTCCTCGCGAACGAGACGCTCGAGAACGTCCTCGACAACCTGATCCGGAACGCCGTCGAACACAACGACACGGACTCGCCCACCGTCGAGATATCGGTCACCGAGGCGGAACACTCGGTCACGATCGAAGTCGCCGACGACGGTCCGGGCGTCCCTGAGGACGAGCGGGACGTGGTGTTCCGGCGCGGCAACCGCGGACTCAAGCAGGCCGGCATCGGCTCCGGGTTCGGGCTCTTCTTCGCCGACACGCTCGTCGACGCGTACGGCGGGTCGATCGCGATCAGGGACAACGAGCCGCGGGGCGCGGTGTTCGCCGTGACGCTCCCGAAACCGGACGGGCCCAGTGGCGATTCGGCGTCCTGACTTCCGGACGCGTGCCGCGGCTCGTTGTCGCCCGTTATATATACCCGGCGCGAGAGGGTTTTCACGATCCGACAGGTGTTGCTCGATGACAACTACTGAGCCCCCGGTCGTCCTCGCTGTCGACGACGACGAGAAGCTGCTGGAGACATACGAGATCTGGCTGTCGGCCGACTACGACCTCCGGACCGCGACCGGGGGCGAAGAGGCCTTGGCGAAGCTGGACGAGGCGGTCGACGTGGTCCTCCTCGACCGGTTGATGCCCGACCTCTCGGGCGACGACCTCCTCGAAGCGATCCGGGACCGCGACGTCGACTGCCGGGTGGCGATGGTCACCGCGGTCGAGCCGGACCTCGACATCGTCGAGATGCCGTTCGACACGTACGTCGCCAAGGCGATAGACGAGTCGACGATCAGGGAGACGATCGAGCGCCTCCTCGCCCGGGCCGACCACGACGACCGACTACGCGAGCACTACGCCGTCGCGGAGAAGCTGGCGACGCTCGAACGCCGGAAGCCGGAGTCGGAGCTCGCCGCCAGCGCCGAGTACCAGGACCTGATCGACCGGTTCGAGGAGCTCGACTCGACACTGGCGGACACCGGGGAGTCGCTCGACAGGGACGACATCGTGAGCGAGATCGCACGGGCGGAGCCGGCGGATCGCATCGACGAGGCTGCGGACCACCCCGAGGACAAGCCATGACCGACATCGCCGCGTCACGACCGTACGAACTGCTCGACGACGAAGACGGCGACGCGCCGCTGACGATACCCGCGGGGAGCAGCGTGCTCGTCACCGCGTCCGGTCACGGCGGGCAGCGCTTCATCGAGGAGCAGCTGGGTCGCGGGGCCCGGAACGGCGAGCAGACGCTGGTCGTCACGACCGACGACGCCGCCGGGACCGTTTCCGACGCCGTCGCCGAGGCGGCGGGCGTCGAGCGGTCCGGCCTCGCCGAGCGCCTGCGCGTCATCGACTGTCAGACCGATCGGATCGCCGCCGACAGCGAGCCGATCGTCACCCAGAACGTCGACACGCCGCGAGCCCTGACCGACATCGGCATCGGGTTCAAGGAGGCGTTCGACGAGTTCGAGGCGGCCGACCCGGACCGGATCAGGGTCGGACTCCTCTCGCTTTCCGTCGTGCTCTCCTACGTCGACCGCGAGACCGTCTACCGGTTCTGTCAGACGCTCTCCCGTGCGATCCGACAGGAGAACGCCGTCGGATTCTTCCTCCTCACCACCGCGGCCCACGACGAGGAGACGGAGAACACCCTTCGGCGAGCGTTCGACGGGACCGTCGAGGTCCGGGACGAGGACGGCATCTCCGCGCGCGTCGTCGGCATCGACGGGGTCTCGGCCGACTGGCGTTCCGTCGACGACTGAGTGGCCTCGCCGCGGCGATCCGCCCCCGACTTCCGTCCCCGCGCGGGCGACGCGATCGAGGGGAACCCTTTTTGACGGGTCGGCGGGTACTCCGCGCTATGACCGAGTACACCGTCGAGTTCGTCGGCACCGGCGAGACGATCGAGGTGGCCGACACGGAGACGATCCTCAGCGCCTGCTTCGAGGAGGGGATCGCCCAGGAGTACTCCTGCCGCGTCGGGATGTGTCTCGCCTGTTCCGCCGAGATAATCGAGGGCGAGGTGACCCAGCCCGCGGCCCGCGGGTTCACCGACGAGGAGGCGGAGAACTACGCGCTCACCTGTATGGCCCGCCCGCAGTCCGATCTGAAGCTCGACCGCGGGAAGTACCCGCCGAGCATCGAGGACGACGCGGCGACCGCGGCGGGCGAGGGCGACGGCGCGGCCGCGGACGACGACTGACCGTTCGCCGATCGCTCCTCTTACTCGACGCGCTCGAACCGGTGTCGGACCACGTCGGCGTCGTCGTCCCACTCGAAGCTGCCGCCGTGCGCGCGGACCATGCGCTCCTTGTACGCCGAAAGCGACGGCGACCCCTCGCGTTTGGCGTCTTTGTCGGTCATGTCGCCGAGCGTGCGCTCGGTTACCTCGGTCAGTTCGAAGGCGACGCCGTCGACCTCGAAGGTTTCACCCTCGCCGCCGTACCGGTTCCCCCGGTGGAGCTGTGTCACGTCCCCGTCGAGGGCGGCCTGCTTCACGCGGTCGTTCGGGAGCAGGTCGCTCGGATCGTTGTCGGACATGGCCGACCGTTGGGTCCGGATCGATTTATAAGCGGGGACGCGGCCCGGGCGGCTCGGGAGCGTGCGAACGATCCCCGCGTTCTGCGAATCTCGAAACCGTCGGACACAGGGATGCGCACGGACGTGAACACCCGACTCGGCGGCCGAGCCGAGGGATTCAAGATACTGCCGGGTCCCATCTCAGACGATGCGACAGGACCACCTCATCACCGCGACCCAGCTCTCGCGGGATGACATCGAGGCCGTGCTCGACCGGGCCCGAGCGGTCGCCGACGACCCCGCCGCCTACGCGGACCGGCACGCCGGGCGGGTGCTCGCGCTCTGTTTCTTCGAGCCGAGCACGCGCACGCGGATGAGCTTCGACAGCGCGGCGAAGCGCCTCGGCATGAACACGGTCGGCATGGGCGACGTCGACTCCTCGTCCGTCTCGAAGGGGGAGTCGCTGTCCGACACCGTCCGCGTCATCGAGGGGTACGCCGATGCCCTCGTCCTCCGCCACCCCAGCGAGGGCGCCGCGACGCTCGCCGGCGAGCGCGTCGACGTCCCGGTCGTCAACGCGGGCGACGGCGCCGGGCAACACCCCTCTCAGACCCTCCTCGACCTCCACACGATCCGCGAGGACCACGGGCTCGACGACCTCACGATCGGGATCATGGGCGACCTGAAGTACGGGCGGACGGTCCACTCGCTGGCCGCCGCGCTCACGGAGTTCGACGCCAACCAACACTTCATCAGCCCCGAGTCGCTGCGGCTCCCGCGCTCCGTGCGCTTCGACCTCCACGAGACGGGCGCGCAGATACGCGAACACGAGGAGCTGGAGCCGGTCTTAGACGAGCTGGACGTGCTGTACGTCACCCGTATCCAGAAGGAGCGGTTCCCCGACGAGAACGAGTACCACCGCGTCGCGGGCGAGTACCGGATCGACGCCGAGATGCTCGACGACGCGCCCGACGACCTCACCGTGATGCACCCGCTCCCGCGCGTCGACGAGATCGCGCCCGAGGTCGACGAAACCGACCACGCGCGCTATTTCGAGCAGGCGCACAACGGGATTCCGGTGCGGATGGCGCTGCTCGACACGCTGTTGGAGAACGCGAACGCCGCCGGCGACGAGGGGTCGGAGGTGGACCGATGAGCGAACACGAGCTCCGGGTCTCGAAGATCCGCGACGGCACCGTCATCGACCACGTCGAGGCCGGACAGGCGCTCAACGTCCTCGCCATCCTCGGCATCGACGGCTCGGAGGGATTCGGGGTCTCCGTCGGGATGAACGTCCCCTCCGACCGGCTCGGCCGCAAGGACATCGTGAAGGTGGAGGATCGAGAGCTGTCGCAGTCCGAGGTCGACGTCCTCTCGCTCATCGCGCCCGAGGCGACGATCAACATCGTCCGCGAGTTCGAGGTCGTCGAGAAGAACCGCGTCACGCGTCCCGACAGCGTGACGGGGGTGCTTTCCTGTCCCAACCGCAACTGTATCACGAACGCCGGCGAGCCCGTCCAGACCCGGTTCGACGTGGTCACCGACGGCGTGCGCTGCGACTACTGCGCGACGATCCTGCGCGCCGACATCGCCGAGCACATCGACGTGTGACGTCGGCGCCGGCGCGCCGTCTCGCCTTCCGATCCGCCGCCCGGACCGACCCCCGTCCGGTAGATTTTAGCGCCCGCCGCACGACGTGTCTCGTATGAGCAAGAAAGCCAAGCTCGTCCTCGTGCTGTCGCTCGTCGCGCTCGCGTACTTCCTCTTCGCCGGCGACAAGCAGCCGGTCGAAGTCGAGTAACGCCGCCCGGCAACGTTCGACTCGCCCCGTACCGAATCAGTCGCCGAACCGCACCGCTCCTCGGCGCGCCTCGCGCGTCGACGGCCGCGATACCCTCCGTTTTTACCGACCTGTCCCCTAGTCGGCTCCATGTACGGGGTCGTCACGCGCAACGCCGACGAAGTCGCGATGGAGCCGTTCGACCTCGGGTTCTACGAGGTCAAAGACGTCACGGGGCGGGCGGCCGAACCCCTGCCGAACGCGGTGAACATGGTGTCGTGTTTCGGCGACAACGCCGCCGCGAGCGAGGACGACGACCTCGTCCCGGTCGACGAGCGCGGCGAGCCCGCGACCCGCGACCGCGAGTACTTCGACTGGGCGTACATCTGCCCGACGCACCCCGAGTACCGCGAGGGACTGCTGGAGATAATCGCCGACTGCGCCGCCGAGAGCGACGACGTCCGCCTCGACGACGTGGGATTCCCCCGCGAGGGGTTCTGTCACTGCGACCGCTGTGAGCGCCTGTTCGCCGAGAGCGACCGCGACGACTTCGCCGACTGGCGCGCCGACGTGATCAGCGACTTCGTCGCCGAGGCCGCGGAGCTGGTCCCCGGCCGCCTCCTGCTCACGCTGTACCCCGACCCGTACCCGGACCACCTCTACGAGCGAGCCGGCCTCGACTTAGACCGGCTCGCCGAGTACGTCGACGAGTTCGTCGTCCCGCTGTACGACACCGAGTATGCGACGACCTACTGGCTGGAGACTATCGCTCGCGGGTTCCGCTCGCGGCTCGGCGGCGACTACGACCTCCACGGCGCGCCGCCGGAGACGCCGTTCTCGCTGGAGCTGTACGCGGTCGAGGTCGACGTCGACGACCTGATCCACGCGACCGAGGTCGCCGAGACGTACGCCAAGGACGTGTTCTTCGGCTACGACGCGAACAACGCCGCCGCCGCCGTCCGTCGGAAGGACGCCGACTCGCGCGACGGCGAGGTCCACCGGCCGGAGTAAGCGAGGGGTTTTATACCCGGACGGCCGACGCTTACTCGACCGGCCGCCGGCGTGCGACACACCGGTCGTCTCGCGTTCGCGCGAGGCGGTCGCCTTTCAACGTCCGCGCCGTAGCGGCGGTCGCTTCACATCCGTGAGCCGCCGGCTCGTCCGGGAGCAGCCGGCTTCCCCGAGAGGCGTGGACTCACCTGTCGACCTCGCCCATGATCGTGTCCAGGCTCCCAAGCGACGCGATCAGGTCGGGGATCGCCTCGCCCTCGGCCATCTCCGGGAGCGCTTGGAGGTTCGAGAACGACGGGCCGCGGATCTTGAACCTGGCGGGCTGGTCCGTCCCGTCGGCGCGGACGTAGATGCCGAGCTCCCCCTTCGCGGCCTCGACGGCGCGGTAGATCTCCGTGTCGTCGTCCGGGCGGATCGTCCGCGGGACGTTCGCTTGGACCGTGCGCTCGGTTTCCGGCCAGTCTTCGAGCAGGTCGACGCACTGCTCGACGATCGTCGCGGACTCCTCGACCTCGCGCATCCTGACGAGCAGCCGGCTGTAGTTGTCGCAGCCGTCCTCGGTGACGACGTCCCAGTCGAGCTCGTCGTAGTAGCCGTACGGGTCGTCGCGGCGCAGGTCGTAGTCGACGCCCGAGCCCCGGAGGACCGGCCCGGTCGTCCCGTACTCCTTCGCGACCTCGGGTGGGAGGGTCCCGGTGTCGACCGTGCGGAGCTGGAGTATCTCGTTTCGCGTCAGGAGGTCGTGGTACTCCTCGATCCGACGCGGGAGGCCGTCGAGGTACTCGCGGACGCCCCGCAGGAATTCCTCGCGGGGTTCGGGGAGGTCCCACGCGACCCCGCCGAGCCGGAAGTAGTTGAACATCAGCCGCTGGCCCGTCAGATCCTCCAGGAGGTCCTGAACGCGCTCGCGCTCCTGGATGGCGTACATGAACGTCGCCGTGAAGTCGCCGATCACGTCGAGCGCGTACGCCCCCATCGCCAGCATGTGCGAGAGGATGCGACTGAACTCCGCGGCCATGGTGCGGATCACCTGCGCGTACTCGGGCACCTCGATCTCCGCGAGGTCCTCCGCGACGCGGGCGTACGCCCACTCGTTGAGCAGCCCCCCGCCGCCCCAGTCCCAGCGGTCCGGGTACGGCATGATCTGGTGGCGGTACGTCCCCGACTGGGCCATCTGCTCCTCGCAGCGGTGGATGTAGCCGATGTCCGGCTCCACGCCGACCACGTCCTCGCCGTCGAGGGTCACCTGGAGGTGGAGGACGCCGTGGGTCGCCGGGTGGTGCGGCCCGATGTTGAGGAGCATCGTGTCGCTTCCGGCCGTCGTCGACCCGCCGGGCTCGACGGGCTCGTTCTCCGAGAGCGAGACGATCTGCGGCCGGTCCTTGTCGTAGTCCATCGACAGGGGGTGGCCCTGCCAGGTCTCCGGGAGGAGTATCCGCCGGAGGTCCGGATGGTCGTCGTACTCGATCCCGATGAGGTCGTACGCCTCGCGCTCGTGCCAGTCAGCCGTGCGGAACACCGGTGCGGCCGACTCGGAGACGGGGTCGTCCTTGTCCGCGGGGACGACGACGCTGACCTCCCGGGTCGGATCGTCGTACGAACGCAGGTGGTAGATCGACTCGTAGCGGTTCTCGTACTCCTGTGCGGTGACGCAGGCGAGGTGGTCGTACCCCGCCTCGCTCCGCAGCGTCGAGAGCGCCTCCTGTACCGCGTCGGGTCGAACCCTGGCGGCCGGGGCGTTCAGGTGCTCCTCGCGCGCCGTGACGAGCCCGCGGATCGACGAGAACGGGTCCGCCGTCCCCTCGTCGTCGCGCTCGCGCAGCAGCTCGGTGGACATAGATGAAGAGACGCGGGCTCGCGACCCGAGGCTTCTGCCGGCTCAGTGCGGGTATTTATAAGCGATCCGTCGCCATTGCTCGGGCGTGAAGTACCTCCGCCTCGAACTCCGGTACCCGCCGGCCCTCATCCACCCGATACACCGACTCGTCGACGAGTCCGACGCCGTCGAGCGGGACGTCCTCCTCCACGGCAGCCTCTTCGACGAGACGGCGGACACGTTCCTGTTCTACGTCGAGGGCGACGTCGACGTGTACGCCGACGCGCTGCGGTCGGTCGATCGCATCCGGGAGTTCGAGATCACCCGGATCGACGAGACCGGATTCTACGTCTTCCTCACGCAGCGACGCGACGCCGTCGACGAGGCGATGTTCGGGTCTCTCCGGCGGACCGGCGTGGTCGTCGTCCCGCCGATCGACTTCCGTCCCGACGGGGTCGCTCGCCTGACGGTCCTCGGGGAACAGGGGCCGCTTCGGGAGGCGCTCGCCGGGCTCCCCGACCGGATCGAGAGCGAGATCCTCCGGGTCGGCGAGTACGACTGGCGCCAGCACCTCTTCGACCCGGGGCTGACGGAGCGGCAGTTCGACGCGCTCGCGGCGGCCGTCGACTGCGGGTACTACGAGTCCCCGCGGACTGCGTCCGTCGAGGAGGTCGCCGAGCGGATCGACGCCGCCCCCAGCACCGCGTCCGAACACCTCCGGAAGGCGGAGTCGGCGATGATGACCGCGTTCATGGAGCTGCGCGACGTGGCCTGATCGGGCGCACAGCGAGGCGACCGAGTGCGGGCGGGCCGGATCGCGCCCGGTCGACCCCGATCAGTGTACCGTCCGGTCGTCGCTCGTGTCGATCGCCTCGATCGGCTCCGCGTTGCCGAACTCGGGCGCCGGGCCGTCGCCCGGTTCCGCCCACTCGACCGCGTTCCGAAGCACCTGCCGGACGTCGTCATCGTAGTAGATCGGATACGTCTCGTGGCCCGGGCGGAAGTAGAACACCTTCCCGTTCCCGCGGCGGTAACAGCAGCCGGAGCGGAACGTCTCGCCGCCCTCGAACCAGGAGGTGAAGACGAGCGTGTCGGGCGCGGGCACGTCGAACCGCTCGCCGTACATCTCGGTCTCCTCCAGCTCGATCCGCTCGCCGATCCCGTCCGCGATCGGATGGCTCGGCTCGATCGTCCAGAGCCGCTCGCGCTCGGCGGCCTCGCGCCACTTCAGCGAGCAGCTGGTTCCCATCAGCCGCTTGAATATCTTCGAGTAGTGCGCCGAGTGGAGGACGATGAGGCCGGTGCCGTCGAGGACGCGCTTGTGGACGCGGTCGACGACCGCGTCGCGCACCTCGTCGTGTGCGGCGTGACCCCACCAGACGAGGACGTCGGTGTCGTCGAGGACGGCCTCGGTGAGCCCGTGGTCCGGCCCCTCGTCGAGGGTCGCCGTCCGGACCTCGTGGCCGCCCTCCTGAAGCGCGTCCGCGACGACCGCGTGGATGCCGTCGGGGTACACCTCGGCGACGACGTCGCTCTCGCGCTCGTGTCGATGCTCGTTCCAGACCGTGACGCGTGCCATACGCGGCGTGTGGGGCGGAGCGACTTGAGCGCTCGCCACCGTGGCCGCGGATCGACCGGAAAATAGTCGTCGGTCGCGCGACAGGACGGGGTATGGCAAGTCTCCGCCAACTGTACCGCCGCACCGACGACTGGGCGCGCGGGCTCTCCAGAGTTCGGTACGCACTCCTCACCGGCGCGGTGGTGACGGCGTCGGTGCTCGCCGTCGGGGTCGCCCTCGGCACGTCGAAGACCCTTGAGGCCGTCACGATGGGCGTCACGATGGCCGCGCTCTATTACGCGTTCGACATGAACGCGATCGACGACTGAACGGCAGAAGACTGTCCGCGAACGCGGACTCAGGCGGTCGCCTCGACGTCCGAGAGCTGCCGCGCCAAGAACTCCGCGATGGAGACGTCTTCCTCCTCGACGAAGCGCGCGAGCTCCTCGCCCTCGGAGGATTCGACGACGACCGTCGGGATCAGCTCGACCCCGTACTCCTCGACCAGCTCGCCCTCCTTCCCGTTCGGCCCCTTCACGACGGGGTACGCCTCGATCCGGTCGTCCGGGACGCCGGCGGCCGCGAGCGCGGCGCCGAACTCGGGGAGCTGTCGCTGGCAGTCGCCGCACCAGTCGCCGCCCCACACCTTGAACACGTAGTCGTCGGCGCCGAGCGATGCGAGGACCGAGTCGTCGAACGCGTCCGCGTCGAGGTCGGTCGCGGGCGCGAGGGTTTCGAGCGTCATGGCGGCCTGTAGGTGGTCGGGGCACGTAAACCGCGCGCCGGTGGCAAGACGACGATGGGGTCGCTCGGCTGTACGTCTTCGTTAATAAATCGCTGAGCGACACGAACACCGCCTCGCGACTGCCCCTTCGAGTCCCGCCCCGCACTGCTCCGCACCGCGCCTCGCACCTCCCCAGCCTCGTTGCGGTCGCCTCCGCGTTGCTCCGGCGACCGCAACTCCCTCGCGCGTGCTGACTCGCGGCCTGTCGGCCGCTCGCAGGCACGCGCCACCGCGTCGGGTTCGGGTTTCGACCGATTTCGGTCGCGGATTTCGACTGTCTATTAATACGTATCGCGGGGCGTCGCGCCGCGGCTTATAAACCACTTTGACCGCCGCGGCCGACATCCCTTGCCGCAGTCCGCGGGGCCTTTGAGTCGCGGCCGCCTCGGTTCGGGTAATGGACGACGACATCCTGTCGACGCTCGGCTCGCCGCTCGTCCGCGTCGACGCGCCCGCGGGAACGACCGTCGCGGCGAAAGTCGAGTCCCGCAATCCGGGCGGCTCGGCGAAGGACCGCCCCGCGCTGTACATGGTCGAGGCGGCCGAAGAGGCGGGCGAGATCGAGCCCGGCGACCGCATCGTCGAGCCGACCTCGGGCAACACCGGCATCGGCCTCGCGATGGTCGGCGCGGCGCGCGGCTACGACGTGACGCTCGTGATCCCCGAGGGGAAGTCGATCGAGCGCCGCCGGCTGATGAAGGCGTACGGCGCGACCGTCGAGCTCGTCGACGGCGACATCTCCGACGCGAAGGAGCGCGCGGATGAGCTGGAGGGAGAGCCCGGCACCGTCCAGCTCCGCCAGTTCGAGAACCCGGCGAACCCCCGCGCCCACTACGAGACGACCGGCCCGGAGATCCTCGACCAGGTCGGCGACCGCACCGTCGACGCGTTCGTCGCGGGCGTCGGCACCGGCGGCACGCTCTCGGGGATCGGCCGTCGCCTGCGCGAGGCGTTCCCGGACGTTCGCATCGACGCGGTCGAGCCCGCCGACAACGCCGTCCTCTCCGGCGGCCCCGCGGGCGTCGACGAGTTTCAGGGGATGGGTCCCGGGTTCGTCTCGCCGAACCTCGACGTCGACCTGATCGACGAGATACACACCGTCGATATCGACGCCGCAGAGGCCGAGTGCCGCCGCCTCGCCCGCGAGGAGGGAGTTCTGGTCGGCCAGTCGTCGGGCGCCTCGAACCTCGCCGCGACGGACGTCGCGGCCGAACTGCGTGAGCGCGGGGAGTTCGCCGGCGACGAGCCCCTCGTCGTCACCGTCTTCTGGGACAGCGGCGAGCGCTACCTGACCGCGGGCACCTTCGACGAACCGGGCGGCGAGTGACTCCCGCGACCGCGGCCACCCGGGAGTTGATTAGCGTTCGGCGCGCAGATCGGCCGTGAACACGCGCGCTGAATCGGCGGCGTCGAACGAGGGTTCCGGGGACCGACCGGAGCCTCCAGACCGCCGGTTCGACGGGCCGTGGCTCACCGCGCTCGCGGCGACCGTGGCCCTCTGGACGCTCTTGTACGCGCTCGACCGGGCGTTTCTGACGCCCGGAACGCCGATCGGCGCGACGGTCGCGTTCGCGCACGGCTACCTGCTCGCGCCGCTGGCGACCGCGACCGTCCTGCTCGACGCGCTCTCCCTCGCCGAGCGGCGCGTCGTCGACCTCGGCGTTTTTAAATGGGTGTACGCGCTCGCCGCGCTCCCCGCGCCGCCGGTCGCCGTCCTCTACTACGCGCACCGCGAGTGG
The DNA here is from genome assembly GCF_005435165.1 of Halorubrum sp. GN11_10-6_MGM. Taxonomy (GTDB): domain Archaea; phylum Halobacteriota; class Halobacteria; order Halobacteriales; family Haloferacaceae; genus Halorubrum. Next base: position 85,275 of record NZ_SGUC01000004.1, read on the forward strand.
TTGAAGCCCGACGACGGGGAGCTCCTCGGGTGGCCGTGATGCCGGCCGACGACCCGCCGGAACCGTCCGAGGAGGCCGCCGGCCCGGGGGCGGTCGACGCGCTCGTCACGGCGCCGGAGAGCGGCGCGCCGCCCGTCCGCAGAGACGCGGTCGCGATCCGCCCCGACGGCGTCGAGGGCGACCGCTATCGCAGCGGCGACGGGCACTTCCAGCTCGACGGCTGCGCGGTCACCCTCGTCGCGGCCGAGGCGCTCGACGCGGTCCGCGAGGAGACCGGCATCGACGTGCGCGAGGGTCGCCACCGCCGGAACGTCGTCGTCGACGGGTTCGGCGCCGGGATGGACGCGCTGCTCGGCGCGACCGTCGCGGTCGGCGACGCCCTCCTGCGACCGACTCGCCGCCGCCCTCCCTGCGCCCGCGTCGAGGAGCTCGCCGGCGAGGGCGGACTCGCGTCCGCGCTGCGGAACCGCGGCGGGCTGTGCTGTGACGTGGTCGAGCCCGGACGCGTCGCGGTCGGCGACCCCGTGCGAATCCGCGAGGCCGACCCGCGGACCGCGGGTGCGGCCATCGCGGAGCGGCTCGCCGAGCGGGAACGGACCCCTGACCGAGAGTGAACCCCCGACGGCTCGCCGCGAGAGGACGGTTTATAACCGTCGCGCGCGACCCCAGAGACGAGACGTGAACCGCGTAGTCGACGCCGTGAGCTCGCCGACCCACCAGATTTCGGCGCCGCCGAACCCGTCCGTCCGGAGGCGACGGTCCGCGTGAACTGGCGCTACCGGCACACGGTGTTGACGCTGTGTATGCTCGCCTTCTTCGTGACGTACTTCGCGCGGCTGGCGATCAGCCCGGTCGTCCCCCTGATCATCGACGACTTCGGGGTCTCGAACACGGCGGTCGGCGTCGCGCTCTCGGGCATGTGGTTCGCCTACGGGTTCTCGCAGTTCCCGAGCGGCATCCTCGCCGACCGGTTCGGCGAGCGCCGGGTGATCCTCGTCGCGGTCGGCGGGACGACGGCGATGAGCCTCCTGCTCTCCGTCGCGCCCGTCTTCCCCGCCTTCGTGATCGCCGCGGTCCTGCTGGGGCTCGCGGCGGGGCTCCACTACGCGGTCGCCACCACGCTGCTCTCGCGGACGTTCGACGACCTCGGCACCGCCGTCGGGATCCACTCGCTCGGCGGGCCGCTGGCCGGACTGGTCGCGCCGGTCGCCGCGACGTGGGTCGGCGTCCGCTACGGGTGGCGCCCCGGGGTCGCGCTCGCGTCGCTGGTCGGCGTGCCGATATTCGCCCTGTTCGCCCGGCGCGTCCGCCCCACCGAGCCGCGGCGGCCCGATCAGCCGATTTCGGAGCGGCTCCGGATCGGACCGCTGCTCGAACTCGTTGGACGGCGCGAGATCCTCGTCCCGCTCGCCGTCGCGACGCTCGGGACGTACGTCGCGCAGGGCGTCATCTCCTTCCTGCCGACGTTCCTCGTCGAACTGCGGGGGTACTCGCCCGCGTTCGCCGGCGGCGTCTTCTCCGCGTTCTTCGTCGTCCGCGCCGGCGCGCAGGTCGGACTCGGTCGGCTGTCGGACCTAGCGGGCCGCGACGCGAGCATCGGGGCCTCACTCCTCTCCGGGGCGCTCGGCCTCGGCGGGCTGGTCGCGCTGCCCGACCTCGTCCGGCTCCCCGTCGCGGTCGGGCTGCCAGCGCTCCCGACGCTCGCCGGACTCGGGCTCGCGGTGTCCCTCGCGGGGCTCGGCTCCTCGTTCTTCTCGGCGATCGACCCCCGGTTCATGGACGCGCTCGGCGACGCGGAGCGCGGCGCGGGGTTCGGGCTGATCCGCACCGTCTACACGGTGATCGGCTCGGCCGGCTCCGTCGGCGTCGGGCTCGTCGCGGACCTCTTCGGCTGGGCCGCCTCGTTCGCCGTCATCGCCGGCATGTCGGGCGTCGCGTTCCTCGTCATCTCGACGAACGCCCTCGTCGGCGAGGGCCGGTGACCGCGGCACCGGGGGTAGCGACGACGAGCGCGCGTCGACTCGCTCTGACGACCCGAACCTTCGAGTCGGATCGGAACGAAGGGAGCCCGTGTACGACTACCACGCCCACACGAACTACTCGGACGGGGCGTTCCTGCGCTGGATGGTCGAGGCGGCCGCCGACGCCGGACTCGACGGGATCGGCTTCGCCGACCACTGTAACGTCTCGCCGGAGTCGAGCGCGCGGCGGTACAAGCGCGCGCTCGGGTTCAACCTCGATCTGACCTACGAGCGACGCCGCGAGGCGATCGAGGCGATCCGGGGCGACGCCGACGTCGCCGTGTTCGACGCCGTCGAGATGGACTACGACCCCGCCCACGAGGACGCGGTCGCGGAGTTCCTCGACGAGGCGGCGTTCGACTACGCGGTCGGCAGCGTCCACGAACTCGACGGTGCGAACGTCCACACGCGCTCGCACTTCGCGGACAAACCGGAGTCCGAGCGGCGAGAGCTGGTCGACCGCTACTTCGAGAAGCTGGTCGCCCTGATCGAGTCGGAGCTGTTCGCGATCGCCGCGCACCCGGACCTCATCGAGCGCAACCCGCACCTCCGCGGGTTCGCCACCGAGGACCACTACGCCGCGGTCGCCGACGCCCTCCGCGAGTCGCGGACCGTCCCGGAGATCAACGCCGGTCGGCTGCTCGACGACTACGGCGAGTTCCATCCGTCCCCCGCGTTCCTCGACCGGCTCGTCGACGCCGACGTCGACGTGACCGTCGGAACCGACAGCCACGAGCCGGACGAGATCGCGCCCCGGATACGCGAGGTCGAGGCCGAACTCGACCGCCGCGGGCTGGAGCCGGTCCGGCTCGACCACGTGGCGAACGCCGTCTGACGAGACCGTTTACCGAGCCCATCGAACTTCGCTTCGTCAGCCGACGCGGTTCCGGTGAAATCCGCAGAGACGGACGGACGCCGATCGCCGAATACGGGACCCCATTTGACGCGTCGTGATACGAGCGTGACACGGACAGCAGCGACGGCGGAAGCTGCCGACGACGGGCTTCTCGACGATCTTGTGTGAAGTTGAGCTGCTCGGTTCACGACCATATTCGCAGTGGTTTCCCACCTCGGACATGTCAGCGTGTGAAACTTTTTATGGGCTAAATTGCGATACGATCTGTATGGCTCGTTCGGACAGAGCGGATTATTCGTTGATCGGGGATTTCCTGTACTGGTTGGGGTATGACCGGCTTGAAGACAGGTTTTCGTTTATGCCCCACCCAGTGATCTTCTACGGTTTACTGGTCGTCCTCACCGCGCTCGTCGGCGTTCAGGGTTCGAGAGTGCTGATGGGCTATCAGTTGGTTTATTTAACTAACCCGTCGGCCCTTATAAATCCGTCATTGAGTCTGGTCGCACCGTTCGTAATTGTTTATCTCCATAGGCGTTACCGGCAGGTCCTGGATCATATCGACGTGGAGTCTCGTACTTCTAACCCTGAGGCTTTCGACGACTTGGCTCCCAAATGGATTCAACTCGGCCTGTACTCACTCTTCATACTAAACGCCGTCTACCAGTTCGTGATAAATCAAGGAATAGAGAAGGTTCTTCAGACTGGTGGCGTATCTGAACTGTTCGGCGTACTTGTACTGCTTCCCTTGGGCCACGGCGTACTCATCTCCGAATTCCTGGCGACCTACGCCGGAATACTCCTGTTCTTCCCGCGAAAAATTAGAAAGACCGACTTCAGGATCAACTTCCTCGACCCCGAAGGATTAGGCGGTTTAAGACCTGTGGGAGAGCTGATGAAATCTGCGTACTACTTCTTAATGCTCGGACTGATTGCCTCCGCAGTAGCACTGTATGGTCCGAGTATACTTACCGGCGTGTCAAGTTCGCAGTACGGCATTTGATCTGTACAGCGATTTCTGTTTACTCTCGCCTGGTTACTGGCGATCGGTCTCATTGGTTACGGGTTGGCCCAGATTCACTGGTTCATGAAGCGAGAGAAGCGAAAGGAGTTGACTAAACTGGATAAGAGAGCCCGGGATCTGGTTGATAAACCGTTTGAAATACAGGATCTGGAAATAAGTGACGAAGAAAAATACGAGGAGCTCAGAATGAGAATGGACTACATAAACAACACCAGAGAGTATCCTACCACGTTCACAATGTGGGCACAGCTCTCGATAGGAGTAATACTTCCAAAAGCGATTCAAATGCTGCTCTCAGCGGTATGAATCCCTTTATTGCTCGTCGAACAACGTCTCGCCGTCGACCATGTGCGCCTCGACGGCATCCATGTCGAGGGTGACGCCGAGGCCGGGCTTCTCCGGCACCTCGATGTAGCCGTCCTCGATGACGTCCTCCTCGACGAGGTCCTCCCACCAGCCGAGCTCGTAGGAGTGGTACTCGATGGCGAGCGAGTTCGGGATCGAGGTGCCGACGTGGGCCGCCGCCATCGTCGCGATCGGCGAGGCGACGTTGTGCATCGCGACCGGGACGTAGTACTGGTTCGCGACGTCCGCGATCTTGCGGGTCTCGCGCATCCCGCCGACCTTCGGCAGGTCGGGGGCGACGATGTCGACCGCCTGGTTCTCGATGAGGCGGCGCAGCTCGGTGACGCGGTAGCGGTTCTCGCCGACCGTGATCGGCGTGGTCGTGTTCTTCGTGACCTCCTCTTGGACTTCGAGGTTCTCCGGCGGCACGGGGTCTTCGAGCCACCAGACGTCGTACTCCTCGATGGCGTCCGCGAGGCGCTTCGCCGAGCCGCCCGAGAACGTCCAGTGGCAGTCGAAGGAGACGTCGGCCTTGTCTTTCACGCGCTCGGTGACCTTCTCGACGATCTCCGCCTTGTGGCGGATCTCGCCGGGCCGGAGGTGACGGTTCGCGCGGTCCTTCTCGTAGCCCGAGGGGACGTCGAGGTCGAACTTCAGGGCGTCGTAGCCGAGCTCGTCGACGACGCGCTCGGCCTCGTCCGCGCAGGCCTCGGGGTCCGCCTCGTCTTCGGTGTGGCAGTCGCAGTAGACCCGCATCTCGTCGCGGTACTTCCCCCCGAGCAGCTGGTAGGCCGGCACGTCGAGGATCTTCCCGGCGAGGTCGTGGAGCGCGACCTCGATGCCGGAGATGGCCGTGACGGTGACGCCCTCGACGGAGCCCTCGCCGGACATCTTCTGGATGAGGTGTTCGTAGAGCCGGTCGATGTCGAGCGGGTTCTCGCCGATCACGAACGGCTTCATGCGCTCGATGAGTTCGGGCACGCCGGCGCCCCAGTACGCCTCGCCGGTCCCGACGACGCCGGCGTCGGTGTAGACGCGGACGAGCGTCCACGGGAAGTTCCCGTCGACCATCGTCGTCTGGACGTCCGTGATCTCGACGTCGCGGCCGCCGCCGCGCGTTCCCGTGGTCCCCATGGTCTCGGCGGAGAGCTCCCGCATCGTGTACTCCGCGTTCGGGTCGTGAAGCGACTCGTAGTTCCGGCTCATACCCCCCGGTTCATTCGGAACAGGGTAAATGTTTACCTTCGCACGCCGCACGCGTCGAACAGGTGGCTTTTCATCCCCGTACGCGCAATAGCGGCCATGGTCGAGATCACTGATTCTCTCGCGTGCCTGTACACGGGTCGGGTGGAGTCGCGCGGCGACGACTACGTCGTCACGGTTCCCGCCTCGGAGATCGAACACGGAAGCGTCAGCGTCGGGGAGACGTACCGGATCGCCGTCTTGGACCGGACCGCTCCCGACGAGGAGGAGTCGGCGTCGGCCGCCGACGGCGACGCCGTGTCCGCGCCCGACGCGAACGGCTCCGCGGGCGGGACGCCCGCAGACGACGACCAGCGGCCGACCTCTCGCGGCGCCGCCGGCGCGGTCCAGCCGGACCCGCCCGTCTCGGAGGGCGAGGTGCGCGAGGTGACGATCGAGACTCTCGGCGACAAAGGCGACGGCATCGCGAAGATCGAGCGAGGCTACGTCGTCATCGTCCCCGACGCCGAGCCGGGAGAGGAACCCACGGTCGAGATCACGAGCGTCCGCGAGAACGTCTCGTTCGCGAACGTCGTCGAGGAGTAGCGGTCGCAGCCCCCACGTCTTTCAACCGCTGCGTCTCTCAGTCACCGCTCCGTCCAGTCGCCGCGTTTCTCAGTCGCCGCGCCCCTTTCCTTCGGGCGGGCTTCCCCGCGAGAACAGCGACCGCAGGTTCGACGCCGAGAAGAACGAGGAGGGCTCGTCCATGTGGACGCCGATCTCGCCCGACAGCGCACGCAACCCGACCCGCTGAACGGGCCTCGGGAGCGAGTAACACCGCCGGATCGCCTTTCCGAGTCGGATCTCGGTCGCCAGCTCGTCGCGCCAGCCCGACTCGTAGGCGTCGAGCGTCGTCGGGTCCTCCGGGTCGACGACGCTGGCAGCGACGTCGGCCGCGCGCATCCCGTAGAGGATGCCGCCGCCGGTGAACGGCTTCGTCTGCGCGGCCGCGTCGCCGATCAGGAAGCCGCGGTCGCTCGTCGTCCGTGCCGGCGGCCCCACCGGGATCGCCCCCGAGCAGCGCCGGTCGGTGGTCGCGCCGTACGCGTCGGTGAGTCGATCGAACGCCCCAGAGACGTCCTCGCTCGGCGGCGCGGCCAGCCCGTACTCGACGCCGGCGTCGCCGCGGGGGATCCGCCACGCGAAGAACGTCGGCGCGGTGAGGTGGACGTCGACAAAGTCGCTCGCGTCCGACTCGGGGTCGAATCCGAGAACTCCGTGGAGCAGTTCGTCCGGCTCCGGAAGGTCGAGCGCGCGGCGCACTCGCGAGGTCGGCCCGTCGCAGCCGGCGACCATCCGCGCCTCGAACCGCTCCGTCTCGCCGCCGTCTCCGAGGCTGGCCTCGACGACGACCCGGTCGTCGCGCTCGTCGACCGAGACGACGGTGTGGCCCTCGCGGAGATCCGCGCCCGCCTCCGCCGCGAAGTCGGCCAGCGTCCGGTCGAGCCCGACCCGGTCGATCACGTTCGACACCGGTTCTCGCTTATAAAACGGGTAGCTCCGAGAGCCGGGGCCGTCGACGTGGAACCGCGCGCCGTAAACCCGGTTCTGTCGGAGCCGCGCTACCGCCTCGTCGTCGACGTACTCCCAGATGTCGGTCGAGACGTGCCCGGAGCAGGCCAGCGGCTCGCCGACGGTCCCCGACTCCAAGAGGAGGACCTCGCGGCCCGCCTCGGCGGCCCGGCGCGCGAACCGCGATCCGGCCGGCCCCGCTCCGACGACGACGAAGTCGTACACGCTCGAAGTAACCGGGTCGGGATATATAAACGCTGCCGGCTCTCGACCGACTCGGCGTCACTCCCCGTCGCCGAGCCACCCGAGCGCGGCGTCGAGGTCCGTCCGCGGCGGCGAGCAGGCGAACCCCTCGCAGACGTAGGCGGTCGGCTCGCCGTCGACCGCGTCGCGGTCGGCCCATATCGGCGGCGCCTCGGCCATCCCGAGGCGGTCGAGCCACTCGTCGAGGCCCGCCGCGGTCGCCGGACGCGGCGCCACGAGGGCGCCCGGCAGGTACCGCTCGCCGAGCGTCTCGCGCCACTCGTCGGGGACCTCGTCGGCGGCGATCGTCACCTCGATCCCGCCGGTCTCGACCAGATCCGCCGCGCGCACGAGCGAGGCGTGTTCCAGCGGCCCCCCGCGGATCCGGTCGGCGTGCGTCGTCACGACGCGCGCGGCGATCTCCCGGAACTCCCCGTCGGTCCGGAAGCCGTCGAGGAGCGCGAGCGTCTCGACCGCGACGCCGAGACTCGACGGCGTCGACCGGTCGGTGAACTCCTGCGGCCGCGCGATGAGGGGGCCGGTGTCCCCGCCTTCGCCCGCGCCTCCGCTTCCGTCTGCGCTCCCGCCTTCGCCCGCGCCTCCGCTTCCGTCCCCGTCGAGCGCTCGGGTGAAGTAGATGGTCCCGTCGTCGGCGTCGTGGAACTCGTCGACGAGCGCGTCGGCCAGATCCAAGGCGAACCCGAGCGGCTCGGGGTCGCCGGTCGCGGCGTAGACGTCGAGCGCGCCGCGCGCGAGGAACGCGTAGTCGTCGAGGTACCCCGGCCCGCGCACGTCGCCGTCGAGCCAGCGGCGGGCGAGCGCGCCGGTCTCGCTGTCGGCGTCGTAGAGCCGGTCGCGGCAGAAGTCGAGCGCCTCGCGGGCGATCTCGGCGTACGGTTCACCGAGCGCGTTCCCGGCCCGCGCGAACGCCGAGATCGCCCGCCCGTTCCACGCGGCCAGCACCTTCTCGTCGCGGGCGGGTCGCGGCCGCGACTCCCGGGCGTCGAACAGCACCGTCCGCGCCTCCGTCAGCGCCTCGCGGACCGCCTCCGTCGACAGGTCGCGGTCGGCGGCCAACTCCTCGACCGACGCCGCGATCGTCGGGACGGTCGTGCCGCGCTCGAAGTTCCCGCCGGGACGGATCCCGTAGCGCTCCTTCGCCAGCGACGCCGCCGGCTCGTCGAGGACCACGTCGACCTCCTCGGGCGTCCAGACGTAGAAGGCGCCCTCGACGTCCCCGTCCCCGTCGGACTCTCCCCCGTCGCGGCGACTTTCCGGGAGCCGGCTCCGCGCGTCGAGGGTGCTGAAGAAGCCGCCGTCGTCGTGGCGGAGCTCGCGGTCGAGGAACGCGAGCGACTCGCTCGCGACGCGGGCGTACGCGGAGTCGCCGGTTAGCCGGTAGCCGTCGAGGTACGCCATCGGCAGCTCGGCGTTGTCGTACAGCATCTTCTCGAAGTGGGGGACCGTCCACTCGCGGTCGACCGCGTAGCGGTGGAACCCGCCGCCGATCTGGTCGTACATCCCGCCGCGGGCCATCCCGTCGAGGGTGCCCGTCGCCGCCGACAGCAGCGCGTCGCGACCGCGGGCCGCGTACGCGCGCATGAGGAGGTCGACCCGGCCCGGCATCGGGAACTTCGCGCCGCCGCTCCCGAAGCCGCCGTACTCCTCGTCGTAGCCGCGCAGCGCCGCCGCGGCCGCGGTGTCGAGCAGGTCGTCTCCGGCCGGACCGGCGGCGCCCTCCCCGTCCGAGTCCGTCGCGGCGGCGGTCGAATCCGGCACCGACTCCAGTTCGTCGCGCGCGCTCTCGGCCCACTGGTCGGCGCGTCGCTTCATCTCCTCGCGCTGCTCGGGGTCGCTCCACGAGTCGGCGATCCGCTCACAGAGGTCGCGGAAGCCGGGCTGGTTCCGCCGCGGCTCGGGCGGGAAGTAGGTCCCGATGTAGAAGGGCTTCCCCTCGGGCGTACACCACGCCGAGAGGGGCCACCCGCCGCCGCCGGTGACGAGCTGGCAGACGGTCATGAACGTGCTGTCGACGTCCGGGCGCTCCTCTCGGTCGACCTTGATCGGGACGAACGACTCGTTCACGACGCTCGCGACCGACTCGTCCTCGAAGCTCTCCTCGGCCATGACGTGACACCAGTGACACGAGGAGTAGCCGATGGAGACGAACACCGGGACGTCGTGTTCGCGGGCGCGCTCGAACGCCTCGTCGCCCCACGGCTGCCAGTTGACGGGGTTGTCCGCGTGCTGCCGGAGGTAGGGACTCGCCTCGCCGTCGAGGCGGTTCCGCTCGGTCGGCTGTGACATACGCCCGGTTCGATCCGGCGCGGCAAAAGGCGTCCGGGCCGCGACGAGCGTCCCACCGCCGACGTTGACTCGCCACTATTTACCCATGAACTCGCATATATCTTCCCGGTGAGAGAGTAAGGTTTACACTACCGTGCGGACACCCGTCGGGCATGACGGAGACCGTACTCCTAGTGGGGGGCGGCGGCCGCGAACACGCGATCGCCCGGGCGGTGGCGGACGACTGCGCGCTGTACGCCTGCGCGAGCGTCCGGAACCCGGGAATCCGACGGCTCGCCGACGGGTTCGAGACGATAGACGAGACCGACGCCGCCGCGGTCGCCGACTACGCGACGGCGGTCGGCGCCGACCTGGCGGTCATCGGCCCGGAGTCGGCGCTCGAAGCCGGGGTCGCGGACGCGCTCGACGACGCCGGCGTCTACGCGTTCGGCCCCCGCGCCGCGGAGGCGCGTCTGGAGACGGACAAGGCGTTCCAGCGGGAGTTCATGGAGGAGCACGCGATCCCGGGCTGTCCCGACTACGCGGTGTTCGACGACACCGAGGCGGCCTGCGAGTACATCGACGACTACGACGGTGACCTCGCCGTCAAGCCCGCCGGTCTCACCGGCGGGAAGGGCGTGAAGGTCATCGGCGATCAGGTGACCGCGGAGGAGGCCAAGGCGTACCTCCGAGACTCGGAGTACGACCGCGTCGTCCTCGAAGAGCGGCTCGTCGGCGAGGAGTTCACGGTTCAGGCGTTCGTCGCGAACAGGGACGTGCGGACGACGCCGGCGGTCCAGGACCACAAGCGAGCCTACGAGGGCGACGAGGGGCCGAACACCGGCGGGATGGGGTCGTACACGGACACCGGGCTCTCGCTGCCGTTCATGGCCGAGGGCGACTACGAGGCTGCTACCGACGTGCTGGAGGCGGTCGTCGACGCGCTCCCCGACTACAAGGGCGTCCTCTACGGGCAGTTCATGCTCACCGACGCGGGGCCGAAGGTGGTGGAGTTCAACGCGCGCTTCGGCGACCCGGAAGCGATGAACACGCTGCCCGTCCTCGACACGCCGTTCGTCGACGTGCTCGTCGCCGCGCGCGACGGCGAGTCGCTCCCCGAACTCGCGTTCTCGGGCGAGGCGACCGTCTGCAAGTACGCGGTGCCGGACGGCTACCCCACCGACCCCGACGCGGGCGCGGAGATCGCGGTCGACGAGGAGAGCGCCGGTGACGCCCTCCTCTACTACGCCAGCGTCGACGAGCGCGACGGCCGCTTGTACACGACCACCTCGCGGTCGTTCGCGGTCGTCGGCCGCGGCGATTCCATCCCGGCCGCGGAGGCGCAGGCCGAGGACGCGCTGTCGGCCGCGGGCGACCGCGTCCGGATCCGCCACGACATCGGCACCGCCGACCTCGTCCAGCGCCGGATCGACCACATGGACGAGCTCCGGGACTGAGACCGCGGGCCCGGAGGACCGCGGCCGCGAACTCTCGCACCCGCGACCGGGAGCGACCCTTTTATCCCCGCCGTCCGAACCGGGAGGCGTGAGCCACGACGACGCGGACGCGACCGAGGCGGACGCGACCGAGGCGAGCGCGACCCGCGAGCCAGACGCGACCGAGGCGAGCGCGACCCCACACGGCCCCGATTCCCCGCGACGCGACGGGCTCGACCGGTTCCCGACGCCCGGTCCCCGGAACTCCCTGTGGTCGTGGCCGGACGCGAAGTCCCCGCTCGCGGTCGTCCGCAACTACGTCGTGATCGTCCTCGCGCGGATCTGTCCGAGCCTCCGGCTGAAAAACTGGCTGCTGCGGCGGATCGGCGTCACGGTCGGGACCGGCGTCGCGTGGGGACTCGAATCGACGCCGGACGTGTTCTGGCCGGAGCGGATCCGCGTCGACGACGACGCAATAATCGGGTACGACGCCACCCTCCTCTGCCACGAGTTCCTCCACGAGGAGTACCGGCTCGGCGACGTCGTCGTCGAGGAGGCGGCGATGATCGGCGCGGGCGCGGTCGTGCTCCCCGGCGTCACCGTCGGCGAGGGCGCGCGCGTCGCCGCGAACTCGCTCGTCGCCGAGGACGTGCCGCCGGGTGCGACGGTCGCGGGCGTCCCCGCAGAGGTCGTCTCGCGGGCTGACGCGGCGGCGAGCGACGACTGACGAGGCGGTTCGTCGTCGGGCTCAGGCGCCGCCGCTCCCGTCGTCGCTGGTGTCGCCGTCGCCATCGCTCGCCGATTCCTCGGCGTCGGTGATGTGCGCCTCGGTGCTCACGCGCTGTAGGTCGACGCCCACCTCCTCGGCGACGGCGTCGAGGACGGCCCGCTGCTCGGCCATCTCGTTTTCGAGCCGCTGGACGCGCTCTGAGGTGTCTATCACCGTCTCCTGCGTCTCGTCTACCTCGTCGCGGAGCTCGCTGATCTTCTTGTAAGTGCGCTCCGCGCGGTCGGCCAGCGTCTGGATCTTCTTGGCGGTGTCCCCGAATCCCATGTCGGGTGGTCGGCCCGACGACACGTGTGCTTTTCCGTTCGGTTCGGCGTCATCGGCCGGTTCTCCTCCGGTCGGCACGCGCCGGCGGAGAGCGCGCCCCGACCGACGGTGGACTTTTGCCCGACTCGCCCGTGATACGGGTATGAGCGTCGACCGCATCCTGCTAACCAACGACGACGGCGTCGACGCCGCGGGGATGCGCGCGCTGTACGACGCGCTCGCCGACGAGTACGCGGTGACGGTCGTCGCCCCGGCCGAGGACCAGTCGTCAGTCGGTCGGCTCCTCTCCGAGGACGCCGCCGTCGAGGACCACGAGCTGGGGTACGTCGTCGAGGGTACCCCCGTCGACTGCGTCGTCGCGGGCCTCGACGAACTCGTCCCCGACGCCGACGCGGTCGTCGCCGGCTGTAACGAGGGGGCGAACCTCGGCGCGTACACGCTCGGCCGGTCCGGCACCGTCTCCGCGGCGGTCGAGGCGGCGTTCTTCGGCGTGCCCGCGGTGGCGACCTCGATGTACGTGCCCGGCGGCGACGACTGGTGGAAGCGCGAGTTCGAGGGTTCGGACTTCGCGCACGCCGCCCGCGCGACCCGGTTCCTCCTCGATGAGGCGGTCGGGGCCGGCGTGTTCGACCGCGTGGACTACCTCAACGTCAACGCGCCGATAGCGGACGCGGACCGCGCGCCGCTCCGCGTCACGACCCCCTCGACGTGGTACGGGCTGCGCGCGGAGCGGAACGGCGACGGGCGCGTCGGGTTCTCGGACCCGATCTGGGGCCGGATGAACGAGGACGACGTGCCGGACCCCGTGGGGACCGACCGGCGGGCCGTGGTCGACGGCGAGGTGTCGGTCTCGCCGCTCTCGGTCCCCCACGCGGCCGAACCGGACGCGGGCCTCGACGAGCTGATCGACGCCTACGAGGCGGCGATTCGGTCGTAAAAGCGGTTCTCGCGACGCGTCTCGCCTACGCTCCGTCGCCCGTGCTCACGGTCACTTTCGCCTCGCTGAGCACGCGGTCGCCCATCTCGTAGCCCGGCTCGTACACCTCGTGGATGACGCCCTCCGGGCGGTCGCTGTCGACGCGGAGCATCACCTGATGGCGCGCGGGGTCGACCGCCTCGCCCGGCTCGGGGTCGATCGATTCGACGCCCTCGTCGGCGAGCACCTCGTCGAACTTCTCCAGCGTCGACTCGACGCCCGGCCGGAGGTCGCTCCCCTCCTCCTGATCGAGCGCGCGGAGGAGGTCGTTCCGGACCGGCGTGAGCCGCTCGACGAGCGCCTCGGAGGCGCGCTCGCGGATCTCCTCTTGCTTCCGCTTCGCGCGCTCCTTGTAGTTGCTGAAGTCCGCCTTCACGCGGGCCAGCTTGCTCGTCAGCTCCTCGACCTCCTCGTCGCGCTCGCGGAGCTCCTCCCGGGTCTCGGCGAGCTCCGCCTCCAGCGCGGCGACCTCTCGGGAGAGCGCCTCGTCGTGTTCGGCGACGGCCGCGGCGAGCGCCTCCCCCTCGTCGCCGGCGCCGCCCGCCGATCCGTCGTCGGCCGCTTCGGCGGTCGCTTCCTCGCCGGTCGCCTCCGCCGTGCCGTTCGCTCTCGTCGCGTCGCCCTCGGACTCGTCGGGGGACTCGACATCGACGGCGTCGTCGTCGCTCATACCCGATCGAAGTCGGTCGTCGGGGATAAGCGTTCAGAAGCGCGACGCGGCGAACCCGGCGGCGTCCGAAAGCCGACTACTCCCGGGCCGACAGCGCCGTGACGACGCCGTTGGTCCAGCCGAATCCGTACTGGGGATCGTACTCCCCCAGATCGGTCGTTTCGCCGACAGTGCGGACGTCGTACTTCTCCGCCATGCGCCCGGTCTCCTCGAATGAACGCCGCGCGAGGTCGACCCATCGACCCGCGATCTCGTCGGCCAGGTCGTCGTGACCGTACCGGCGGAGGCCGGTGACCGCCATCCAGTGGAGGGGGGCCCAGCCGCTCGGCGCGTCCCACTGCTCGCCGGTGGCTTCGAGCGTGGTCACGAGTCCGCCGGGGCGGAGGAAGTCCCGGCGGAGGCGGTCGGCGACCGCGGCCGCTCGGTCCTCGGTCGCCGCCCCGGTGAAGAGCGGCGCGACCGCGGCGAGCGTGCGGCGGTCGGACCGCCGCTCGTCGGCCCACGAGTAGTCGACGTAGAACTCCGCGTCGGGGTCCCAGCAGTACCGGTTGATCGCCTCCCGGCGGGCGGCGGCCGCGTCGGCGTACCGCTCGCCGGCCTCGGTCCGGCCGACCCGAGGGAGCCACTCCCCGAGGGCGGACTCCATGCCGTAGAGGACGGCGTTGAGGTCCACCGGCACCAGGTCCGTGGTGCGGATCGTGGTGAGGTCGTCGCCCGCCAGCCACCGCGAGCTGAAGTCCCACCCGGACTCGCAGGCGGCCCGGACGTCCCGGAACAGCTCGGGACGGTCGTCGACCGGGACGCGCTCGGCGAGCCGCCGGTCCTCGTGGTACGACTCAGGCCGCGGGCGGGCGCGGTCGTCCCAGTACCGGTTGAGGATCGTCCCGTCCGCGAGGCCGACGACACGTCGTTGCGCCGCCGAATCGCCCGCCTCGGCGACCCGGTCGGATCCGTCCATCCAGAATTCGTGTTCCGTCACGAGCGCCTCCACGTGGGCGGCGATCGCCTCGAACCCCTCCGCGCGCTCCAGCACGCGGAGCATCCGGTAGAACAGCGGGACCTGCGACCGGCTGTCGTAGTACGCCCGGTTCCCGAGCGGGACGAAGCCGAAGCGGTCCAGAAGCGACGCAATGTTCCCGACCATCCCGGCGATCAGGTCGGTTCGATCGGTCGCCGCCAGCCCCTCGGCGGTGAAGTAGCTGTCCCAGTAGTACATCTCGCGGAAGCGTCCGCCCGGGACGACGTGCGGGTTCGGGAGAGAGACGAGGGTCGAACCCGCCGCGTCGGCGTCGTCGAACGTCCGAGTCAACGCCCCCCACAGCGAGGAGACGTGGTCCTCCATCGACCGCGACGCGGCGAGGTCGGGCGACGCCGCGACCGGCTCTGGCAGCCGGAACTGGGTCTCGACGAACGACGCTAGGTCGAAGTCGGGCCGGTCGCGCCCCGACAGGTACCGTTCGAACACGAGGTCGGGGGAGACGCGCGGCTCTGCGTCGACGAACCGCTTGTCGTCGTCGAAGAGGTCCCTGCGCTGGACGGTTCTGAAGAGCTCGCCGGAGATCTGCGGAAAACGGGTGTAATCGAAGAGGCCGGAACTCATCTCCCCCACGTAGTGAAAGGATTGCTAAGTAATTATTGAATTGTCCGGAAAGAGAACTGATACTCCACGGCGGCGGCCGTCCTCTTATCCATGGTCTATGATTAATTATAAGTGTAATAAATGAATACGGGCGGGTAGTTGATGACCCGCATTAGCATGCGATCGGTGAGCAAGTACTTCGACGGGGGTGACACGGTCGCCAACTACAAGCTGGACATGGAGGTTGACGACGGTGAGTTCGTGGTGTTCCTCGGGCCGTCCGGCTGCGGAAAGACGACCGCGCTCCGGATGATCGCGGGGTTGGAGGACCCCTCCGAGGGGGAGATATACTTCGACGACGACCGGGTCGACGGGACGCCGCCCGCCGATCGCAACGTCGCGATGGTGTTCCAGAACTACGCGCTGTACCCCCACATGACCGTGCGGGAGAACATCGAGTACCCGCTGAAGGTCAGGGGCGTTCCGCCGGAGGAGCGCGACGAGCGGGTCGCGCAGGTCGCCGAGCTGCTCCACATCGAAGACCAGATGGAGAGCGACCCGGGCGAGATATCGGGCGGCCAGCGCCAGCGGACCTCGCTCGCGCGGGCGATCGTCCGAGAGCCGTCGGTGTTCCTGCTCGACGAGCCGCTCAGCAACCTCGACGCGAAGCTCCGCTTGGAGATGCGCTCGGAGCTCAAGCGCATCCAGAACGAGCTCGGGATCACGACCGTCTACGTCACGCACAACCAGGAGGAGGCGATGAGCATGGGCGACAAGATCGTCGTGTTGAACGACGGGACGATCCGGCAGGTCGCCGACCCGGAGGAGCTGTACCAGCGGCCGCGGACCACGTGGGTCGCGAAGTTCATCGGGTCGCCCCCGATGAACCTCTTCGAGGGCGAGAACCGCGACGGGCGCGTCCAGCTCGCCGAGGGGAACACTCTCCCGATGCCGGCGGAGACGTCGTCGCAGACCGTCTCGGTCGGGGTCCGCCCCGAGGACATCGACGTGTCGACCGACGCGCCCGACACGGAGTGGACGGTGCCGGGCACGGTGAAGACGGTCGAACCGCTCGGAGAGTACGTGCTTGTCAACGTCGAGGTGGGCGGTTCAGTGGTGAACGTCAAGGTCCCGCACACCAACGCGGTCGCCGGCGACCCGATCCACCTCACGTTCGACCCGACCGACGCGTACCTCTACGACGGAGACGGGGAGCTGGTGGCCTGATACCATGTCCGTCGGATCGTACCTCGAAGACAGGCTCGACCGCGACGTGGACGGAGAGAAGCTCACGGCGATCCTCGTGTTCATGCTCCCCGGCCTCACGCTGTTCGGGATCTTCTCCGTCGGCCCGATGCTCTACTCGGCCGTCGGGAGCTTCTTCACCTGGGACGGGTTCACGATCGGGCAGTTCGCCGGGTTCGAGACGTGGATCGCGACGCTCAACGACGACGCGATCATCAACTGGGACAACCTCCTCGCCTTAGAGTACCCGATGGGGGCGCTCCCGCAGAACATCATCTGGATGTTCGTCCACGTCCCGCTTAGCACCTTCCTCGGGCTCGGCCTCGCGCTGCTCTTCTCCGACCTGCGCGGCCGGAGCGTTCTCCGGTCGATGGTGTTCCTCGCGTTCACGACGCCCACCGTCGTCATCGGGCTCGTGCTGCTGTTCGTCTACGACCCGCAGGCCGGGATCTTCAACGAGCTGCTCCGGGTTATCGGACTGGAGGGACAGGTCCGAAACTGGACTCAGGAGCCGCAGATCGCGATCTACGCACTCATCGTCGGCGGCGTCTGGGTCCAGACCGGATTCAGCATGCTGCTGTACAGCTCCGCGCTCGCGGGGATCGACCCCGCGCTGCTGGAGTCCGCGCGCGTCGACGGCGCGGGACGGTTCCGTCGGTTCAAGGACATCATCTGGCCGCTGGTCAAGCCAGTGACGGCGGTCGTCGTGATCATGAGCATGATCTGGGTGATCCGGATCTTCGCCATCGTCTACGCGGCCGGGGGGCCGTCCGGCGGCCCAGGCGGGGCGTTCTCCGTACTCGGACTGGAGGTGTATCAGGCCGCATTCTCGGTCCCGATCGAGTACAGCAAGGCGATGGTCGTCGCGCTCATCGAGCTGGTGATCGCGCTCCCGATGGCGTGGTACATCGCGTCCATGGACTAACCGACAATGACTGACACACACAACGCAGACGGCTCGACCGACACGCACCGCCGAGACGACCCGACCGACGCCGAGCGCGGGACCGACGCCGACGGCGACCCGAAGACCGACGGCGGGCGCGTGTACCACGAGCCGCCGGAGACGGCACCGCTCTCCGACCGGAGCGCCCTCGAACGCGCCCGCGCGGCGGTTCCGAGCGGGCCGCGCGCGCTGCGGTACGCGGTCGCGATCGGCGTGGCGCTGCTGTGGCTCGTCCCGCTCGTCGGGCTGTTCATGGCCTCCGTCCGCCCGCTGGACCAGATCATTCAGGGCTGGTGGACGCTGGAGGGGATGACAGTCACCTTCGAGAACTACGCCCGCGCGTGGACGTTCCAGTCCGGGCCGATGCGGCAGGCGATGTACAACACGGCGATCGTCACGGTCCCGTCGGTGCTCGCCGTGACGCTGCTCGGGACGATGGTCGCGTACCCGTTCGCCCGGTTCGACTTCCCGCTGAAGACCGGGCTGTTCTTCCTGCTCATCGTCGTCATGGCCGCGCCGCCGGAGCTGGTGGCGATGGGCAACTACAACACGCTGCGGACGACCGGGCTGTTCGACACGTACATGGGGCTCATCCTCGTCCACATCGGCTGGGGGATGGGGTGGGTCGTCATGTTCCTCCGGAACTTCCTCCTCGGGCTCCCCGAGGAACTTGAGGAGGCGGCGCGGATCGACGGCGCCTCGCGCTACCAGATCTTCAAGTCGATCGTGTTGCCGTACTCCGCGCCGGCGCTCGTCTCGGTCGCGGTCATCCAGTTCACGTGGGTGTGGAACTCCTTCTTCTTCCCCCTCGTGTTCATGCGGTCCCGCGAGAACCAGCTCGCGCCGCAGGTGCTGCCGCTGATGAAGGGGCGCCTCCAGATCGACTGGGCGCTCGTCGCGGCCGGCTCGGTGCTGACGATGATCGTCCCGATCCTCCTGTTCGTCACGCTTCAGCGGTACTACAAGCAGGGGATGGTTGCTGCGGTCGCGGACTGACGCGGTCGCCGACTGCCGCGGTCGCAGCCGTTCGGACGGTTCGCGGTCGACGGTTCCGGACGGTTCGCGGTCGACGAGACGGTGACGACCCGCCCGGGCTCGTCGAGGAACGGCTTTTTTACGTTCCGGCTTCTGCGGCCGTTCATGCCGGGACGCTACGGTGATCTGAACTATCCGAAACTCACGAAACAGAGCTTCCTGTTCGGCGTCGGGCTGTTCGCGATCGGGGCGGCCGGCGAGCTGGCACTCTCGGCCAGCGGAGCGTCGGTGCCGGGATGGGAGCAGGCGCTGTTGCTCGACGCGGAACTGGTGGGCGTGGCAATCGCGTTGCTCGCTCCGTTCGTCTTCGGGATCTTCCTCCCGCTGACGGAGTAGCGGGAAACCCGAACCGAAAGCGCGGTGAAAAACGCCGTCTCAGTACGGCAGCACGCCGGTCACCGTGCCGAGCAGCGACACGCCGATCGCGAGTACCTGCGCGACGAAGAAGGCCTTCGAGGAGGCCCATCCGAAGTACAGCAGCGCCGCCATCGGAATCGCGCCGATGGCCGCCGGCCACGTACCCATGGTGAACAGGATCGCGAGGAGGCCGGTCGTCGCGAGGATGAGGACGTCCATCCCGAGCGAGACGAGGTTTCGGCGCCGCAGCTCCTCGGGGTCGAACATCCGCGCCAGCGACCCGCGCCGGTCGCTCCGGTCGTCCGCGGTCGACGTCGACTCCATCGTCAGTTACTCAGCGTCGACTCGTGGGCGTCGTCGAGCGCGCCGACGATGTCTTCGGTCGGCGTGTCGGGCGAGGCCCACAGGCCCTTGAGCTGCGACCAGAACTCCTCTTGGAACGGGTTCCCGAGCGCGTCGTCGAGGTCCGGCACGACCGTCACCTCGGCCGCGAGGTCGGGCAGGTTCGCCATGACCTCGATATCGTAGGCGTCGTCCGGGACCTGCGTGTTGGAGGCGATGAAGCCGCCCTCCTCGACCCACACCTGCTGGCCCTCGGCGGAGACGAACGAGCTCAGCGCGTCGCGGGCCGCGTCGACGTTGTCCGAGTACGTCGGCACGGTGAACCAGTTGACCGACGAGGAGATGCCGTCGACGCCGGGCAGGCGGAAGACGCCGAGGTCCGAGGGGTCCTGGACCGCGTCCTGCGCGGGCGTGAACGAGCCCATGAAGTACAGCGGAAGACTGTTGTCCCAGAAGTACTCGTACTGGACGCCGAAGTCGCGAGTCTGGCTGAAGTACCCCTCGTCGTGGAGCATCTTGATCTCGTCGAACGCCGCCGCGACTCGGTCGTCGGTCATGGAGGCGTCGCCGTCGATGAGCCCCTGCTGGAGTGCGGCGCCGTCCTCCTGCCGCATGAAGAAGCCCTCGGTGATGTCGCTGAGCGGCCAGCCGGTGCCGTTCCCGGAGGCGATGGGCGCGTCGACGCCCTCGATCGCGGCGATGTCGTCGAGCAGCGTCATGAACTCGTCCCAGCTCTCGGGCTCCGAGAGGCCGTGCTCCTCGAAGAACGACTGACGGTACCAGAAGCCGGGCTTGAGGTCCATTTTGAACGGCGCGGCGTACACGTCGCCGTCGACGGTCACCCGCGACGGGTCGACCGCGAAGTTCTCCGCGTCCCACGCGTCGCCGACCGGGGCGAGGTGGCCGTTCTGGGCGTCGGAGATGATCCGTGCCGGCGAGGGCATCACGACGATGTCCGCCGACGCGACGCCGGACTCGTAGTCCATCAGGGTGCCGGTGAGGAGGCTGTCGGTGTCGCGCGGGAAGTACTCCATGCTCATCCCGGTGTCCTCCTCCACGAAGCTCATCACGTTGCTGAACGACTCCTGCTCGCCGCCCGACCAGACGCCCGTGATCTCGAGGCTGTTCCCGCTCCCGCCGTCGCTCCCGTCTGACCCGTCGGACCCGTCGGACCCGTCACCGCCGTCCCCGCCGTTACCGGAACACCCGGCGAGTGCGACGCTGCCGAGCACCGACGCGGTGCCGGTCGTCTTCAGTACGCTCCGCCGCGTAGTACAGGATCGATCATCGGACATGTCGTCCCCAACGAGTTGGGCCACTTACTTCAAATTTTCTTATTAATTACCGCTATAGTTACTAATCACAATCGGACGGTTCCGAAACGCGATCACGGCTATTTATGGGCGTATCGGGGGGTAGTGGGTGTATGACGGACGGCGCCGACTCCACTCCCAACTCGTCGAACCGCCCGAATCTCGTCCTCGTTCACTGTCACGATCTCGGACAGCACCTCGGCTGTTACGGGGCCGACGTCGACACGCCGAACATCGACCGGATCGCGGCCGACGGGGCGCGGCTGGCGAACAGCTTCTGTTCGGCCCCGCAGTGTTCGCCGAGCCGGTCCAGCATGATGACCGGCCACTACCCGCACGAGAACGGCGTCATGGGGCTCGCACACATGGGCTGGGCGCTCGGTGACGACTGGGAGACCCTCCCGAAACGCCTCCGGAGGTCCGGGTACGAGACAGCCCTGCTCGGCTTCCAGCACGAGGTGCCCGACGAGCCCGAGCGGCTCGGGTACGAGTACGTCGACAGCGGGACGAAGCGCGCGCTCGAACTCGTCGACGTCGTCGACGACTTCCTCGCCGAGCGCGCGGACGCCGACGGCCCCTTCTTCGTCTCGATCGGTATCGAGGAGCCCCACCGCCCGTTCCGCCGGGAGTACCTCGACGACGAGACGTACGACGCGTACGACCCCGAGGAGGTCCCGCTCGACGACTTCCCGTACCTCCCGGACGCGCCCGGCGTCCGCGAGGACGTCGCCGACCTCCGGTCGGTCATCTCGGAGGTGCTCGACCCGGCGGTGGGTCGGTACCGCGAGTCGCTCGCCGACGCCGGGCTGGCCGAGGAGACCGTCTTCGTGTTCACGACCGACCACGGGCTGGCGATCCCCCGCGCGAAGGGCACCTGCTACGACCCCGGGATCGAGACGGCGCTCCTCGTCCACCAGCCGGGCGTCGTCGAGGGGGGCGACGTCCACGAGTCGCTCGTCACCAACGTCGACTTCACCCCGACGATGCTGGACCTGCTCGGCGTCGAGCCGCCGGCGGACGTCTCGGGCGAGTCGTTCGCGCCGCTGCTCCGCGGGGACCCCCACGACGGTCGCGACCGGCTGTTCGCCGAGATGACGTGGCACGACCGGTACAACCCGATCCGCGCGATTCGGACGGAGCGGTACAAGTACGTGCGAAACTTCTCGCTGCTGCCGGAGGTGTTCGTCCCGATGGACGTCGCGCCGACGGCCTCGGGCCGCGAGGTCCACGAGGAGTTCCACGTCCCGCAGCGTCCGACGGAGGAGCTGTACGACCTCGAAGCCGACCCGAGCGAGTCAGTGAACCTCGCCTCGGACAGGAAGCCGTTCGAGGCGGCGGCCGAGGCGAGCGAGCCGGACCCGGCCCACGCCGACGCCCTCGACCGGTTGCGCGACGAGCTGGAGGCGTGGATGGAGGCGTCCGACGACCCCCTCCTCGACGGCCCGGTCCCCTACCCCGACGTCGAGTGAGGCGCCCGGCGCGTCGTCGGCGGACGCGTCGGTCCGACTCGGTGATTTTTATACACCGACGTAGTTAATCGATCGTCATGGACACCGAGGAACTCCTGGAGACGCTCCAGGCGGCGGACCTCTCTTACTATCAGGCGAACGCGTACGTCACGCTGCTCGAACTGGGGACCGCCTCCGCGACGGAGGTCGCGCAGGCCAGCGACGTGCCCGACGCGCGGATCTACGACGTGCTCCGCGACCTCGACGACTTCGGATACGTGGAGCTGTACGAGCAGGAGACGTTCCAGGCACGCGCGACCGACCCCGAGACGATCGTCTCCGGGCTCACCGACCGCGCGACCGCCCTCGAATCGGCGGCCGAGGAGATCGAGGAGCGCTACGAGCGGCCGACCCTCGACACCCAGACGGTCAGCATCGTCAAGCGGTTCGACACCGTCCTCGAAGCGGCCCGGACGTTCGTGCGCGACGCCGAGACGCAGGTCCACGCGACGCTCACCCGCGACCAGTTCGAGGCGCTGCGCGGCGACCTCGTCGACGCCCGGAACCGCGGCGTCACGGTCAACGTCACCGTTCTCGCTCGCGAGGGCGACGAGCCGCTCGCGGACGCCGATTACGAGGGTGCCGTGAGCGCCGCACACCGCATCTCGCGGCCGGCCCCGTTCGTGCTCACCTCCGACCTCCGGCGCACGGCGTTCGCGCCGAACCCTGCCGCGGTCGAGGACTACGGGCTCATCCTCCGCAACCGGTCGTTCACGTACGTCTTCTTCTGGCATTTCCTGCTTTTCACCTGGCTCCCCTCTCCGGTCGTGTACGAGGCCGCCGCGGCCGGTCCGGAGCGGTACGCGGACATTCGACAGTTCCTGTTGGAGAACCGCGACCGGATCCGCGGCGACGAGCCCCTCCGCGTCGAGATCGAGGGTCGCGAGACCGAGAGCGACGGGTCCGTGACCATCTCCGGCGAGGTCGTCGACGCCGAACACCTCTCGGAGGTCGACCGCGGGGACGACCGCGCCCCGAGCGTGATGGCGCTGACCGGCACCGCCTCCATGGTCGTCGACGACGGGGAGACGCGGTGGACCGTCGGCGGCTGGGGCGCGACGTACGAGGACGTGGAGGCCGACCGGATCGAGGTGACGGGCGCCTCGACCGTGAACGAGGCCGAACCGGCCGAGTGAGGTCGACCCGACCCGATCCCGAACCGGTTCGAACCGCGCCGGACCGGGCCGGTCGACTTTTGCCCCTCCGCGCCCGAGCGAGCCCATGTCAATCGAACCCGACGAGGTCGCGGATCTCATCGAAGGGAACCTCCCGGACGCGGTCGCCCGAGTCACCGCTCCCCGTATCCACGACGACGAAGCGGAGGACGCCCACTTCGCGGCGGTCGTCGTCTCGCCCGCGTTCGAGGGCGAGTCGCTCGTCGACCAGCATCAGCTCGTGTACGACGCGGTCGGCGACCACATGACGCGGTCGGTCCACGCGCTGGAGATCAAGACGTACACGCCCGAGGCGTACGCCGAACACGGCGACGGCACCCTCGACGCCGACCTCCGGGAGGCCGGGCTGTTCCCGGTCGACGAGGCCTGAGCGCCGGATTCGACTCGGCACTTCCACGAACCCTCCACACCGATGCGCTCCGCCATCGCTCGCGCCCTCCGCGGGACCCTCGCCGCAGTCTCGCTGCTGGCGTTCGTCGGCCTCTTTCTCGCCCTCGAGGCGCGCGTCACGTCCCCTCCCGTCCTCGGCGGACTCCTCGCTGTCGGCACCGGCGCGCTGCTCGCGGCCGGCGGCCGGCCAGCGCTCCGACGGCTTCTCGGTCGCGCCGGTCGCGGCGACGACGCCGAAACCGCCCGCGACGACGATACCGGACCGGCCGGCGACGCGTGGCTCGACGAGGCCGACGACGACACGCCGTGGACCGACCGGTCCGATCGCGCGGGAGACGTCCCGGAGGCCGACTGGGCGCCCGCGCGGCTCGAACCCGCGCTCGGCGACGCGTGGAACCGATGGTCGGACGTCACGCTGACCGTCGGGCTGGCCGCGCTCGGCGTCGGATCGTTCGCGCTGCTCGCCGCCTATCCGGGAGAGAATCCCCCGCTCGGACTGCTGGTAACGGGGCTGTTCGGGATCAACGGGGCGCTCGTGTCGCTCGCGTTCGTATTTAAGTAAGAGCCGTTTAATCGGACCGCCGGTCAGCGTCGTCTCCCGTCTCGCCTTCGGCCGTTTCGTCCGGATCACGTGCGGAGTCGTCGCCAACAGCGCCGTCGTCGACCGAAACGCGGTCGGCCACCGCGTCGGCCAGCGGGTCGACGGTGACGGTCAGGCGGGCGACGAGGAACACCGCCGGGACGAGCGCGACGAACAGGAAGGCGGCGTCGTACGCCCACGCGCCGCCGCCGAGGAGCGGCGTCGCCACGCCCGCGAGCCCGCGGTACGCGACGAGGACGGCCCCGAAGGCGACGAGCCAGTAGGCGATCCCGCCGGCGTTCTCGGCGATTCGGTTCGACGGTGCGTCGCCGTCGGCGCGGGCTTCGCGCCCGCCGAGCGCGAGTCGCGTCAGCAGCGCGAACTTCGGGGCGGCGTACAGGAGGACGCCCGCCACCGCGAGCGCGACGACGGCGGTCGCGACCGCGGCGAACGTCACGGGCGCGAACGGGACGAGCCGGTCGACACCCGGCAGCAACGTGACGACCGCGAGGACCCCGACGACCGCCAGCGCGCCGATTAGGAGTCTGCTCGCGGACCGCACCGCGTCGCGGTCGAGTGCGCTTCCGATCGCTGCGTCGTTCGAGCTCATGTGCGCCCGGTCGTTGGCGACTGCCGGCCTTATAAGCGGGAAGCCGTTGTCCCGATTTTCGGCCGTTTCGCCCGATTTTCGTGTCGGCTCCGCGATCGGTGGTTGGTACCGAATAACTTGGTTGCGAATCACACGATTTTGCGGCGTTGACGGCTTCCAGTACCTTTTACAGCGTCTCGCGGGAAGGTTGGCGCATGGGTGACGACTACCGCACGGAGGAGGACAGCCTCGGCGAGATGCAGGTGCCGGCGGACGCCTACTGGGGCGCACAGACCCAGCGCGCCGTCGAGAACTTCCCGATTTCGGGGATTCCGATGAGCCGACGGTTCATCCGCGCGCTCGGCGTCGTGAAGAAGGCGGCCGCGCAGGCGAACCGCGATCTGGACCTCATCGAGGAGGACACCGCGGACGCGATCGTCGCGGCCGCCGACGAGGTGATCGCGGGCGAACACGACGACCAGTTCCCGGTCGACGTGTTCCAGACCGGCTCGGGGACCTCCTCGAACATGAACGCCAACGAGGTGATCGCCAACCGCGCCGCCGAGATCGCGGGCGCGGAGATCGGCGACCGCGTCGTCCACCCCAACGACCACGTCAACTACGGCCAGTCGTCGAACGACGTGATCCCCACGGCAATGCACGTCGCCGCGCTGGAGGCCGTCGAGAAGGACCTCGTGCCGGCCTTAGAGACGCTCCACGCGGAGCTGGAGGCGAAGGAGGCCGAGTTCGACGGCGTCGTCAAGACCGGCCGGACGCACCTCCAGGACGCGACCCCGATCCGGCTCGGGCAGGAGTTCGGCGGCTACCGGACGCAGGTCGCGAAGGGGATCGAGCGCGCCGAGGGCGTCCAGTCGAACCTCCGCGAGCTCGCCCTCGGCGGCACCGCGGTCGGGACGGGGCTCAACACCCACCCCGAGTTCCCCGAGCTGGCCGCGGAGTACATCTCCGACGAGACGAACACGACCTTCCGCGAGGCCGACAACCACTTCGAGGCGCAGGCCGCCCACGACGCGATGGCGGAGGGCCACGGCGCGCTCCGCACGATCGCCGGCAGCCTCAACAAGATGGCCAACGACCTGCGCCTGCTCGCCTCCGGCCCGCGCAACGGGCTCGGCGAGGTCGAACAGCCGGAGAACCAGCCCGGCTCCTCGATCATGCCCGGGAAGATCAATCCGGTCGTCGCCGAATCGGTCAACCAGGTCCACAAGCAGGTCGTGGGCAACGACGCCGCGGTCTCCGCGGGCGCCGCGCGCGGCGAGATCGACCTGAACCTGTACAAACCCGTCATCGCGCACAACTTCCTCGAATCGGCGGAGCTGCTCTCGAACGTCGCGGAGACGTTCGGCGAGCGCTTCGTCGGGAAGCTGGAGGCCAACGAGGAGTTCGCCCGCGAGCGCGTCGAGCAGTCGATGGCGCTGGCGACCGCGCTCAACCCCGCCATCGGCTACGACAAGGCCTCGAAGGTGGCGAAGAAGGCGCTCGCGGAGGGGAAATCGGTCAAGGAGGTCGCCGTGAGCGAGGGGTACCTCACCGAGGCGGAGGCCGAAGAGGTGCTCGACCCCGAGGCGATGACCCACCGCGTCATCCTCGGCGACGAGGACTGAGACGGCCGCGAGCGAGGCACTATCGGAATCCCCGATCGAAGCCGGCAGAACGTTTTTTGCGGGCGCGTGTGAGTGCCGGGCATGGCTGAGAGTGACTTACAGTCCGAGCAGGAGCCGCTGAAAAAGGAGTACGAGAAGAACCCCGAGGCGGCGCAGATCACGCTGTCGGCGACCGGCGAAGAGCAGGGCGACGCCCGGTCGTGTAGCGTCGACATCGGCCGAGCGATCTACGAGGCGGAGCTCCACGAGGGGGCCGGCGGCCCCGGCGGAGGGGCCTGCTCGGGCGACCTCCTGCTCGGCGCGCTGGCCGCCTGCTCCCAACTGACCGCGCAGGCCGTCGCCGAGAGCTTCGGGATCGACGCGGAGGTCAGCGTCGAGGCCAGCGGCGACCTCGACCTCCGCGGGACGATGGGCGTCGACGACGAGGCGCCAGTCGGGTTCGAGGACCTCCGCCTCGACGTCAGCGTCGACGGCGACGTCGACGAGGACACCCGCGCGGCGCTCAAAAAGTACACCGAGAAGTACTGCGTCGTCTACCAGACGCTGGCGGATCCGCCGGACGTCGAGACGACGTGGACGTTCGACTGACTGAGGCGCCGCGCTCGACGCCGCGGCGACCGCGCGGCCGCGCCGTTCGCGCCGAATCGGAACCATTTAAGCCGCAGTCCGTACCGATCCCACACGGATGAAACTTCACGAGTATCAAGCGAAGTCTATCTTCGCGGACGCCGGGATCCCGGTTCCGGACTCCCGGCTCGCGACGAGCGTCGACGAGGCGCTCGACGCCGTCGACGAGATCGGCTACCCGGCCGCGATCAAGGCGCAGGTCCACGTGGGGGGCCGCGGCAAGGCCGGCGGCATCAAGATCGCGACGGACCGCGAGGAGGCCGAGCAGTACGCCGACGAGATCCTCGGGATGGACCTCAAGGGGTACACCGTCGATCAGGTCCTCGTCGAGGCGGGCGTCGACTTCGTCGACGAGCTGTACGTCGGCGTCACGATGGACCGCGGCGAGGGGAAGCCGGTCCTGATGGTGTCGACCGAGGGCGGCGTGAACATCGAGGAGGTCGCCGAGGAGAATCCCGACGCCATCGCGCGCGAGCACGTCGACCCCGCGTTCGGGCTCCACCCGTACCAGGCCCGGAAGGTCGTCTACGAGGCCGGCGTCGACGCCGACGTCGCGCTCGACGTGGCCTCGATCCTCTCGACGCTGTACGACCTCTACGAGGAGAACGACGCCTCCGAGATCGAGGTCAACCCCGTCATGATCACGGGCGACCGCGACGTGGTCGCGGCCGACGCCGTGATGAACATCGACGAGGACGCGCTGTTCCGCCAGCCCGACCTCGCCGAGATGGCCGAGGCGTCCTACGAGGACGACCTCGAACGCAAGGCCGGCGAGTACGGCTTCGACTACGTCCGGCTGTCGGGCAACGTCGGCATCATCGGCAACGGCGCCGGGCTCGTGATGACGACGCTCGACCTCGTGGACTACTACGGCGGCGCGCCCGCCAACTTCCTCGACATCGGGGGCGGCGCGAAGGCCGAGCGCGTCGCGAACGCGCTCGACATGGTGTTCTCCGACGACAACGTCGACGCGGTCGTCTTCAACATCTTCGGCGGGATCACCCGCGGCGACGAGGTCGCCAAGGGGATCAACGAGGCCTTAGAGCAGTTCGACGAGATCCCGAAGAAGGTGGTCGTCCGGCTCGCCGGCACGAACGCCGAGGAGGGGATGGAGATCTTGAACACCGACCTCGTCGAGGTCGAGAAGACGCTGGAGGACGCGGTCCAGCGCGCTGTCGCGAACGCCGAGGAGGTGACCCAATGAGTATTTTCGTCGACGACGACACCAGAGTAGTTGTCCAAGGTATCACCGGCGGGGAAGGGAAGTTCCACGCCGGCCAGATGATCGAGTACGGCACGAACGTCGTCGCGGGCGCGGTGCCCGGCAAGGGCGGTCAGGAGGTCGACGGCGTCCCCGTCTACGACACCGTCGACGAGGCCGTCGACGCCGAGGACGCCGACGCCTCCGTCATCTTCGTGCCGCCGGCGTTCGCCGCGGACGCGATCTTCGAGTCGCTCGACACCGACCTCGATCTGGCGGTCGCGAT
Organism: Halorubrum sp. GN11_10-6_MGM; assembly: GCF_005435165.1. Classification (GTDB taxonomy): domain Archaea; phylum Halobacteriota; class Halobacteria; order Halobacteriales; family Haloferacaceae; genus Halorubrum. The sequence continues at coordinate 113,735 of NZ_SGUC01000004.1, forward strand.
CACCGAGGGGATCCCGACGCAGGACATGGCGAAGGTGAACAAGCGGCTGAGCGAGACCGACACCCGCCTCATCGGGCCGAACTGTCCCGGCATCATCACGCCCGGCGAGGCGAAGCTCGGCATCCTGCCGGGGAACATCTTCTCGGAGGGTAACGTCGGGCTCGTCTCCCGCTCCGGCACGCTCACCTACCAGGTCGTCGACAACCTCACCGAGCGCGGCCTCGGCCAGTCGACCGCGATCGGTATCGGCGGCGACCCGATCATCGGCACCTCCTTCGTCGACGCCCTGGAGGCGTTCGAGGCGGACCCCGACACCGACGCCGTCGTGATGTGCGGGGAGATCGGCGGGGAGGACGAGGAGCAGGCCGCCCGCTTCATCGGTGAGCACATGGACACGCCGGTCGCCGGCTTCATCGCCGGCCGCACGGCGCCGCCGGGCAAGCGCATGGGCCACGCGGGCGCCATCGTCTCCGGTTCCGGCACCGGCACGGCGCAGTCGAAGATCGACGCGCTGAACGACGCGGGCGTCCCCGTCGGCGACACTCCCGAGGAGGTCGCCGACCACGTCGAGGACTTCCTGTAGGCGCTCGCGCACCGCGGTCGCGGGCCGACCTCCGACGGTTCCCGATTTTCAATTTCGGTACCCGAAGCGAAAGCTAAAATTACCGGTAGGGAAACACACGCACATGAATTCCGGTCCCGACGACTCGCAGTCCGATGCCGGTGCGGCCGCACGCGACGCGTCGGGATCGCTAGTGACCGCGAGTCGCATCCTGTTCGTCGACGACGAACCGGGGGCGGCGGACCTCGCCGCGACCCACGTCGAGCGGCTCGTGGACGGGATCGAGACCGTGACGCGGCTGTCGCCGGACGAGGGGCTGGACGTAGTCTGCGAGGGGTGCGTCGACTGCGTCGTCAGCGACTTCGACATGCCGGGGTCCAACGGGCTCGAATTCCTCGAATCGGTCCGCGAGGTCGACCCCGAACTTCCCTTCGTGCTGTTCACCGGGAAGGGGAGCGAGGAGATCGCGAGCGAGGCCATCTCCGCCGGCGTCACGGACTACCTCCAGAAGGGCGCCGGCCGCGACCGATACGAGATGCTCGCCAACAGCGTCGCGAACGCGCTCGGTCGCCGTCGGGCCGAGCGCGACCTCCGCGAGGTGAACGCGAAGGTGACGGCGATCCACGAGTTCGCGACGGAGCTGGCGTCGGTGACCGATATCGAGACGGTGTTCGATCGCACGGTCGACGCGGCCGAGGAGATACTGGAGTTCGACCGGTGCGTCACCGCGCGCCGCTGCGGCGACCGGGTCGTCCCGGTCGTCCTCTCCGAGAGCGTCACCGAGGACGAGGTCCGGACGTTCGACGTCGGCGAGGGGGTCGTCGGGACGACGGTCGCCGAGGAGGAGACGATAGTGGTAGACAATCTCAGCGTCGACCCCGCGGACCCGGACGACTTGGAGGACCCCGCCTCCCCGGGTCGGACGTCGACCCGAGCGAACCGGCGGGAGGGGTCGGCGGTGGCGGACCCGGTCGCCGACGACATCCGGTCGGCGATCAGCGTCCCGATCGGCTCTCACGGCGTACTCCAGGCCGTCTCGAACGGCTACGCCGCGTTCGACGAGCACGACGTCGAGGTCGCCGAGCTGCTGGCGGCCCACGCGGCCAACGCCATCGAACAGATCGAGACCGAGAACGCGCTTCGGCGGGAGCGCGACCGGCTGACCGCGCTGTTCCACGACCTCCCGCTTCCGGCGGTTCGAACCGTCCCGACGGCCGAGGGCGGGCGTCGCCTCGACGCCGCCAACGAGGCGTTCGAGGAGACGTTCGGATACGGCGCAGACAGTGAGTACGAAGCGGTCCGCGACGAGATCATCCCCGACGGCGCCGACCGGCTCCACCCGGGGCCGGTGCTCGAACGCGACGAACCCGAGCGGCTCGAGGTGCGCCGCCGGACCCCCGACGGGATGCGCGACTTCATCCTTCACGTCATCCCGGTCAAGCAGTCGGACGAGACCGTCATCTACAGCGTCTACGCCGACATCGACGACCAGAAACGCGTCGAGCGGACGCTGCGCCGGCTCCACGCGACGACCCGCGAGATGTTCGGCGGCGAGGACCGCGAGGAAATCGCCGCGGTGGCGACGCGCGCGGCGATCGACATCCTGGAGTTCCCGAGCAGCGGCGTCCGGCTGTACGACCCCGAGACGAACGTCCTGCTCCCGACCGCCATAAGCGAGGAGGCGACCGCGGCGCTCGGCGAGCGGCCCGCCTTCGGTCCGGGCGACGGACGGGTCTGGGAGGCGTTCGAGTCCGGACAGCCGATCGTGGTCGACGACCTCGACGCGGTCGACACCGCGGTCGGATACGGCGAGCATCGGAGCCTCCTCGCGGTCCCGCTCGGCGAGCACGGCGTGATGCCATTAGGCTCGCGCAAGCCGGGGTTCTTCGACGAGACGGACGTCCAGCTCGCCCGCGTGCTCGCCGCGAACGTCACGGTGGCGCTCGACCACGCCCAACGGACCGAACAGCTGCGCGACCGCGACGCCGCGCTTCAGCGGGAGATCGACCGGTTAGAGAAGTTCGCCGGCCTCGTCTCTCACGACCTCCGGAACCCCCTCAACGTCGCCGCCGGCCGGACCGAACTGGCCGCGTCGCTGACCGACGACCCGGCCGTCCTCGACGAGCTCGACCGGGTCAAGGACGCGCACGAGCGGATGACACAACTGATAGACGACCTCCTCGCGCTGGCGCGACAGGGCCGGACGGTCGACGAGATCGCGTCCGTCCCGCTGGACGAGGCCGCCGAGCGCGCGTGGCGCACCGTCGACACCGGGGACGCGACGCTCGACGTCTCGGCGGCGACGTCCGCGGTCGAGGCGGACCCGGAGCGACTCCGCACCCTGTTCGAGAATCTGTTTACGAACAGTGTCGAGCACGGCTCGACTAGCAGCCGGACTTCGTCCGGCGACAGCGTGGAACACGGCTCGGACCGAGACGACGACGCCCGGACGGCCGGGGATCTCACCGTCACCGTCGGGTCGCTCCCGGACGGGTTCTACGTCGCGGACGACGGGAGCGGCTTCGACATCGATCCGGACGAGGCGACGGAGTACGGGCGTTCGAGCACGGCGGACGGGACGGGGTTCGGTCTCGCGATCGTGCGCGAGATAACGGCCGCACACGGCTGGGAGCTGTCGATCGACGGGGGCGACGCCGACGGCGCGGACGGCGCTCGGTTCGAGTTCCGGGGGCAGAACTGATATATAAAAACCCGGTTGGCGTGCGCAGGTGGCGCACAGGCGGGCCACGGTTATGCGCGATTCGCCCCTTCGGATGAGGTATGGACGAAGGAACCCGCGAGCTGCTCGAACCGCTCCCGCCGAGCGCCAAGCTGGTCTACTACGTGCTCGACGCCGAGGGACGGTTCGACCAGACCGGCCTCGCCGAGGAGACCCGCCTCTCGACCCGTACCGTTCGGTTCGCGGTCGAGAAGCTCACCGAGGTCGGCCTCGTCGAGGAGGGGCTGTGCCCCCGGGACGCCCGCCGGTCCGTCTACCAAGCGGTACCGCCCGCGGAGCGCGAGGCGGTCGACGAAGCGGAGGCGACCGCCGACTCGGCCGCCGAGGCCGACGCGCCGACCGCCGCGGTCGCCGAGGACTGAGCCGGTCGGAACCCGTCTCGACACGCCGTCGACTCGCCGACGTCCCGATCCGTCGCGTTTTTGCCCGCGGGACCGGTAGTGAGCGCACTCCGATGGCGACGTACCACATCGAAACCTACGGCTGTAGCTCGAACCGGGGCGAGAGCCGGGAGATCGAGCGCGCCCTCCGCGACGGGGGGCACCGCCCGGCCGACGGCCCGGAAGACGCGGACGTCGCCATCCTCAACACCTGTACCGTCGTCGAGAAGACCGAGCGGAACATGCTCCGCCGCGCCGAGGAGCTGGCGGAGACGACCGCCGAACTCGTCGTCACCGGCTGTATGGCGCTCGCGCAGGGGGAGGCGTTCGCCGACGCGGACGTCGACGCCGAGATACTCCACTGGGACGAGGTCCCCCAGTACGTGCTCAACGGCGAGTGCCCGACGGTCACTCCCGACGCGGAGCCGGTCCTCGACGGCGTCGTCGGCATCCTCCCCATCGCCCGCGGCTGTATGAGCAACTGCTCGTACTGTATCACCAAGTTCGCCACCGGGCGGGTCGACTCCCCGTCGGTCGAGGAGAACGTCGAGAAGGCTCGGGCGCTGGTCCACGCGGGCGCGAAGGAAATCCGCGTCACCGGGCAGGACACCGGCGTCTACGGCTGGGACAACGGGGATCGAAAGCTCCCCGAGCTGCTCGACCGCATCTGCGACATCGACGGCGAGTTCCGAGTCCGGCTGGGGATGGCGAACCCCGGCGGGATCCACGGGATCCACGAGGAGCTGGCGGACGTGTTCGCCGAGAACGAGGAGCTGTACGACTTCATCCACGCGCCGGTCCAGTCCGGCTCCGACGACGTGCTCGAAGCCATGCGCCGCCAGCACCGCGTCGACAAGTTCCGCGAGGTCGTCGAGACATTCGACGACCGGCTCGACCACTGGACGCTCTCGACCGACTTCATCGTCGGGTTCCCCACGGAGACCGACGCCGACCACGAGCGGTCGATGGACCTCCTCGCCGAGGTCCGCCCGGAGAAGATCAACGTCACCCGCTTCTCGAAGCGCCCCGGCACCGACGCGGCCGAGATGAAGGGACTCGGCGGGACCGTCAAGAAGGAGCGCTCGAAGGCGATGTCGGAGCTGAAGATGGAGGTCGTCGGCGAGGCGTACGAGTCCATGGTGGGCGAGGCGTTCGAGGTGCTCGTCGTCGAGGAGGGGACCGGCGACTCCGTGAAGTGCCGCGACTCCGCGTACCGACAGATCATCGTCCAGAACGCGACGGATCGCGGCGTCGAGGTCGGCGACTTCCTCACGGTCGAGGTGACCGGCCACAACACCGTCTACGCGTTCGGCGAACCGACCGAGGGGACCGCCTCCGACGCCGCGAGCGTCGACGACCCCGGCAGAGTGCCGGGAGACGACTGACTCAGTTCTCGTAGATCATCTCGACCTCGTCGGCGAACCGGTCCAAGATGTTCCGCCGCTTCTTCTTCATCGTCGGCGTGAGGAGGTCGTTCGCCTCTGTGAACTCCTCCTCGACGATCCGGAACCGCTTGATCCGCTCGTAGGACTCGAACTCCTCGTTCACGCGGTCGACCTCCGATTGGATCCGCTCGCGAACGCGGTCGTCGCGACAGACGTCGGCCGGGTCCTCGGACAGGTCGATCCCCTCGGCGTCGGCCCACGCCGCGACCTTCTCGAAATTGGGGACGATAAGCGCGGAGACGAACTTCCGGCCGTCGCCGAGGACCACGCACTGCTCGACGAACTCGTTGGCGGCGAACCGGTCTTCGATCGGGCCGGGCGCGACGTTCTTCCCGGTCGAGAGCACGAGCAGTTGCTTGGCGCGCTCGCGGAAGGCGACGTAGCCGTCCGGCCGGAGCTGGACGATGTCGCCCGTGCGGAACCACGGTGCTTCTTCGGCCGCCGCGCCGTCGGGTCCGTCCCCGTCGGCGCCAACGCGCTCGGCGGCCGGGGTGCCGGCGGTCACGGCGTCCGCGGGGAGGTCGTCCGCGTCGACGAACGCCTCCGCGGTCGCGTCCGGGCGGTTCCAGTAGCCGTCCGTCACCTGCGGCCCGCGGACGAGCAGTTCGCCGACGTCGCCGGGCAGGTCCGCGACCTCTTGGCCGACGACGGAGCCGTCGATCGCGATCTCGGTGTCGACGACCGGCGGGCCGATCGTCCCGACCTTCGGCTCCTCCGGCGGGTTGACGCTGATGACGGGCGAGGTCTCCGTCAGGCCGTACCCCTCCAGAATCGGCAGGTCCATCGCGTGGTACAGCGCGCACAGCTCCGCCGACAGCGACCCGCCGCCCGAGATGAAGAAGTCGACGTTGCCGCCGATCGCCTCGCGGACCGACGAGAAGACGAGGCGGTCGGCGAGCGCGCGCTTGGCGTCGAGTAAGGCGCCGGGGTTGTCGGCCTCGTGGTGGGACCGCCCCACGCTGACCGCCCACTCGAAGATGCGCTCTTTCACCGGCGACTCGCTCGCCTGCTCGCGGATCGCGTCGTACAGCTTCTCGTAGACGCGCGGGACGCTCGTCGTCGTCGTCGGGCGGACGAGCCCGAAGTCCTCGCGGAGCGTGTCGGGGCTCTCCGCGTACGCGACCGTCGCGCCCGCCGCGAACATCATGTAGTGGCCGGCCATCCGCTCGAAGACGTGCGCGAGCGGCAGGAACGAGAGCGTGGTCGTCTCCGCGGAGATCCCCGGCACGTCCGGGTCGCGGTCGGGCCGGTCGGCGAACCGCCGGTAACATTGCGAGACGTTGTCGCGGAAGTTCGCGTGGGTGAGTTGGACCCCCTTCGGTTTCCCGGTCGTGCCGGAGGTGTAGATCAGGCTGGCGAGGTCGTCGACGCCGACCGCGTCGATCCACGCCTCGTAGGTCGCCTCGTCGAACGCGTCGGCCCCGCGCTCGTGGACCTCGCCGAGGGTGTACACGTCGTCGCCGCCGTCTCCGAGGTCGTCCGGGTCGACGTCGTCGACGGTCACGATCGCGTCGAGGTCGTGATCGAGGTCGTTCCGCACCGCGAGCACGTCGTCGAGCATCTCGCGGTTCTCGACGACGACGACGGTCGCCGCCGGGTCCTCCAAGAGGTAGCGCAGCTGGCTCGGCGACGACGAGGCGTACACGGTCGTCACGACCGCGCCCGCGGCCAGCACCGCGAAGTCCGTCTGCGCCCACTCCATCCGGGTCTGCGAGTACATCGCGACCCGCGTGTCACCGTCAACGCCCAGATCGCGGAGCCCCGCCGCGAGGTTCCGAACGATTCCGCGGGTCTCGGCGTACGTCAGGTCGGCGTACTCGCCGGCGGGCGCCTCGGGGACCACCCCCGCGGCGACGAGCGACCGGTCGTGGATACCGCCCTTGTACCGCTGTGCGACCCGATCGGCGTGTCGCTCCGCGGTGCGCTCGAACATCTCGGGAAGGGTCTCTCGGGCGATCGCGTCGTCCGCGAACGCTCGCTCTGCCGCTTGCCAACTCATACACGCTCAGTCCCGCCCTACCTTCATAAACAATCCGGTAGTTTTGAGTTTCCACCCGACGGGCGCGTCTCCCGAGCGGTCAGCCGTCGAACGCGATACGCCTGCCGACGCGCTCCCTGTCCGCGCGTATCCCGTCGGCGACCTCCGCGATCTGCGCCAACACCGGGTAGCGAGGCCCGTCCGTGGGGCCGTAGAGGTAGTCGTAGAAGGGTCGCTCGCGGTCGCCGTCGACCCCCGATTCGGGGGTCAGCGGGGGATCGTCCAGCGAGCGCTGCCGCTCGGCGGCGAGTTCGTCGCACTCCCGTTCGAGTTCGGTCAGCCGGTTCCAGACGTCTATCGCCGCGTCGGTGCCGCGTCCGGACCGGATCCCGTCCAAGTGACCGAGCAACCGACGTCGGCGGCGGTCGATCGACGATAGCGTCGCCTCCCGGTCGCCCAGCTCGCCGATCTCCTCGCCTATCGCGTCGGCGAGCCGGTCGCGCGCGTCGGCAGCGCGCCGGCTCCGCTCGACGAGCGCCGACCGGGCGCCCCGCGACAGCCCGCCGTCGGAGGCCAACGCGGTCGCGGCGTCCGGGCCGAGTTCGGCGGCCAGACTCTCCGCGGCCGTCTCGTCGTAGTCGGTCCGGTAGTGCGGCAGCGACAGCACGGTGTCGTGGTACGCGGTCATCACCCGCCTGAGGGTGACGCTGCCGCCGTCTGGGTCGCTTCCGGGTCGCCGTCCGCCCCCGGGAGAGCCTATTCGGCGGAGCCCGCCGACCGGCACGCCCGTCGAGGTCGCGTCCCTCGCGACGGAGACGGTGTCTATCTGTGCCACCCGATCGGCGAACGACTCGAACGCGTCCCGCTCGTCGAGGACGCGGCGTCGCTCGCGCCGGCACGCGGACTCGGCGTCGCGAACGTGCGCGAACGCCAGCAGCGCGAGGAGCCCGACGAGCGCGATCGCCGTGACGACCCCCGGTTCGGTTGCCAGTGCGCCCAGGTCACACCAGACGCTCGAACACCCCGCCGTCACCCCTTGTTCGGGGATCTGAAAGACCGCCGTCGAACCCTGCTGAACGCTCATTGTGCCTGTTAACACGGTTCACGCACAAAGCGCTTTGGGCGATCGGCGGCGTTGCCCCGGTTCCGACCGGTTGTGTGTGGGTTCCGGGGTCAGTTCTGAACCCCGTCGTCGGTGATCACGGTGTCGATCATGCCGATCGGCGTGGCGTCGTAGCTGGGGTTCTCGATCTCGACGTCTTCGACGGGCTCGCGCATCACCTCGACGGCGTCGCGGAACTCGTTTTCGAACCTGAACTCCTCGATGGTCTTGGCGCCCGAGCCGACCGCGGTGACGGGGACGCCGAGCTCGCGGGCCGTGACGACCAGGGGGAAGGTACCGATCCGGTTGTAGTAGGTGCCGCCGGTGATACAGGTGATACCGAGCAGGACGCGGTCGCAGTCGCGGAGCGCGTAGCCCATCGCGCTGTCGACGACCATCCGCGTCTCGACCCGGGACATCCCGGCGAGGACGCGCGCCGTCTTGCGGCCGAGGGTGCGCGGGCGCGCCTCGGTGACGTAGACGGTGAGGTGCGCGCCGTCGCGCGCGGCGTTCTCGATCGCCTCCAGCACCGTCGTCGAGTAGTCGTGGACGAGCAGCGTGTCGCCGTCCTCGATGCGCTCGGCGGCGTTCGCGGCCGCCTCGCCCTTCGCCGTCTCGATGTCGTCGGCGACGCGGGCGATCACGTCCTCCAACAGCTGCTTCGCGCCCTCGACGCTCGTCGCCTCGCCGACGATGGAGCGCTCGACCTCTCGCATCGCGTTGTGGAGCGCGGCGTGGGAGGGGTTCGACCGGCGCAACACGCCCGCGTTGTGTTCGAGGTCGCGCTCGAACTCGTCGACCGCGACGTACTCGCGGTCGAGCAGGTCCGCGAGCGCCCGCGTCGCCTTCACGGCCACCGCCGACGTGCTGTGGGTCCGCATCGCTCGGATCTCGGCGACGGTCTCGTCGATCATGCCCGAACGGTCGACCGCGCCGGTAAAAGGGGTTCCGGGGACGAGTCGGGCGCGGCGCGTTCCGGGACGAGCCGTGCCGGCGGACTACTCGAACCCGATCCGGTCGGCCGCGCGCGGTAGACAGCCCTCCTCCGGTTCGAGGTACGAGTAGTGGTCCGCGACGAGATCCGTGACGTCGACGTCCGCGTAGCCGTCGGGCGCGGTCGCCCCGTTCGGGAGTCCGCCGTGGCCGACCGCCCGCGTCCGGTCCGACGCGCGGTACACCCAGCCGAGGACGCGGTCGTTCCGACTGTGGAAGTTGTAGACGGGGGCGTCCAGCGCCGCGATCGCGTCGCCGTACCGGCCGTCGGCCGCGGCGCTGTCGTCCGGGACCGCGCCGCCGAACAGCGAGGCCGACGCGAGGACGCCCGTCCGCTCTCGGGCGGCGAGCTCGCGGAGCGCCGCCCCCGTCACGCGGGCGCCGAGCGAGTGGGCGAACAGGTGGACCGTTCGCCCGTCGTCGTCCGCCCACGCCGTCAGCCAGTCGGCGAGGGGTTCGCCGTTGGCGTCGGCGGTCTCCTTGGCCGCGCCCCAGTCGACGTTCGACGCCCACGAGTAGCCGATCACGGGCGGCGCGTCGCCCTCCCCGACCGCCTCGTCGAGGGCCAGCCGAGCCGTGTACGCCTGATCGCGCGCCGACCCGGCGTCCGCGCCGAGGCCGTGGACGTACAGGACGACGGCGTCGGCGCCGTCGAAGCCCCACATCCCGGTCCGTTCGGTCGGGTCCGACTCGTCGAGACGGCCCCGAGTGGTCACGACCGGCTGCGCTTCGGGGGCCTCGTACCCGCCGAAATCGCCGTCCAGCTCGTTCGCGACGTAGAGGCCGCCGCCCCCGAGGAGGCCGATCGCGCCGGCGGCGCCGTACAGCAGCCGCCGGCGGGTGACGAGCCCGGAGGGATCGTCGTCGGTGGAGGTGTCCGGTGAGATGTCGGATCCACGGTCCGGACGATCAAATAGCTGACGCGGCGACGGCTGTTTATAAACTGACCCCGTAGATCGGGTATGAGCTACCCGGTCACGTACTACTGTCCGCACTGCGGGACGCTCGTCGCGCTCGAACGCGAGGGATACCTCGCGGACAAGTCGGTGACGCCGTACCCGCTGGAGGGGTGGACGTACGTCGCGCCGACGGCGCCGTTCGACGCGGAGGAGGGTGAGGGTGACGGGGGCGCGGTCGAAGGCGACGCGGTCGAGGCCGACGGCGTCCGGTTCGTCTGCGGCGAGAGCGACGGCGTCGAGTGGGACCCCCACGACGGCGTGCGCGGCACCGACGTGGGCGGCGACGAGCCGTACCGGGAGCCGGACGCCGAGGGCGTCGGCTGCGGCGAGGCCTTCTACCTCTCCTTCGTCCGCTACGACGAGGGGCGCGAGATCGACCCGCGCGCGGAGTCCGAGCCCGTCGAGATCAACCCCGATCCGCGGCCGAGCGGCCCGCGGGGACCGAGCGGTCCCGGAAACGCCGACGACGGTTTCTGGTGACGGTCGGATCGTCTCCCTCCCGGACGGCCACAGCGGTGGCGCCGGAAGATACTTTACTTGAACGTCGGAACCGCCGCACATGCCCGGCAGTCGATCGAACTCCCCGCTCGGCAGCGCCGTCGGCGCGGCCGCCGCCCTCCTCGCGGTCGCTCTCCTCGCGTTGAACCGCTGGACCGACCTGAACGTCCCGTACGGCTACGATTCGGGTAGTACCGCACTGTTCCTCGTCGGGGCGGTCGCGGCCGTCGTCGCGGTCGCCGTCGTCGGATACCGCTACGTCGCGGCCGAGTGAGTGCTCGCGGCGCTCGGGACGAACAGCCAAACCCCTTAAACGGGGAGCGAGTAGCCTCGCGCATGGAAAGCATCAACCGGACCGCGATCGAGCTGGTCGACGAGGCGCTCGACTTCGCCGGCGAGCTGGACGTCGTCGGCTACGAGCTGGACAACGGCGCCACGGTCGTCGACTTCGGGGTCGACGCGGCCGGCGGCGTCGAGGCGGGACTGCTGCTCGCCGAGATACAGACGGCCGGGCTGGCGAACCTCCGGACCCGGATGGGCGAGCTCGCCGGCGCGCCGCGCCAGTACGTCGAGCTGTCGACCGACCACCCCGCCGTCGCCCTGCTCTGCTCGCAGAAGGCCGGCTGGGAAGTGACCACGGAGAGCGGCTTCGAGGGGCTCGGCTCGGGGCCGGCCCGGGCCTTGGTCGGCCGCGAGACCGAGTTCGAACGGGTCGGCTACTACGACTCCGCCGAGTTCGCCACGCTCGCGATCGAGTCGACGGCGCTGCCAGACGAGGAAGTCGCCGAACAGGTCGCCGAGCTGGCCGAGGTCGACGCCGAGGGCGTGTTCCTCCCGACCTTCGCCACCGGCTCGACCGCCGGCTCCGTCACCACCGCGGCCCGCGCCGCCGAACTCGCGGTCTTCCGCCTGCTGGAGGTCGGCTACGAGCCCACGGACGTGCTCCACGCGTCCGGGTCCGCGCCGATCGCGCCCCCGACCCGCGACGAGACGGAGGCGATGGGCCGAACGAACGACGCCCTCGCGTACGGGGGCGAGGTCCACCTCCAAGTCGCGCGCGACGACGACCGCTTCGACGAGATCGTCTCGACCGCGGGCGAGGAGTACGGCACTCCCTTCGTCGAGGTGTTCGAGGACGCCGACTGGGACTTCTACGACGTCCCCGAGAGCGTGTTCGCCCCCGCGCAGGTCACCGTCGACGTCGTCGACGGCCCGGTCTACACCGTCGGCGAGACGAACGAGGAACTGCTCGCGGAGTCGTTCGGCTACCGCTGAACGCGTTTCACGACACCGACCGCACCGATGCGACTCAAACCCGTCCCCGAACCGCCGGCCGACCTCGACGCGCTCCGCGAGTTCCAACGCGCGGTTCCGCTCGTCCCCGGCGACACCGACGACTGCTGCGCCCGGCTCGTGCGGCGCTGTGACCTCCCCGACCGCCAGACCGCGAACGACTGGCTCGCGTTCCTGCGCGCGCTCGGGCTGGCCGATGAGACCTCGCGGGGGTTCGTCCGCGCCGACGCCGAGCCGACCCCCGAGCGCGTCCGCGAGGGCCTCCGGGAAGCCGTCCTGTTCGTCCCGGAAGCGCTAGACGCCCTCCGCGCCGCCACGCCGGAGGACCCGCTGACCGCCGCCGACCTGTTCGCGGCGACCCGCGATAGGGTCCCGCGACACGACCGCGCTCGCGACGCCGACTGGGAGGCGACGTGGCGCGACCGCGCGGCCCGCCTGCTCGGGTGGCTCGCGCTCGTCGACCTCGCGGCGCCGGTCGAGCGGACGCCGGGAGAGCCGACCAAGGGGTACGTCGCCGGCGACGCGCTCTGACTCGGTCTCGGCGCGCCTTCGCTCTCGGCTGTCCCCGGCTCCCTCGGCCGTCTCGGCTCCCGCAACAAGCCTTTTACTCGCCCCCGGAGAGTGAGCCACATGGGACGCTTCGACGGGCGCACGGTCCGCTACGAGCCGACGAGCGTCAAGGACCTGCTCGTCGAGATGAAAGACACCGCGGAGCTGCTGATCGACCTGTCGTACTCGGCGGTCCTCCACGCGAGCCCGACGGTCGCACACGAGGTGGTCGAGCTCGAACACCGGATGGACGTGCTCCAGCTGCGCGCCCGGATGAGCCTGATGCTCGCGGCGCGGAATCCGAGCGAAGCGGAGACGCTGGCTCCCGTCCTCGGCGTGGTCGGCGCCGCGGAGAAGATCTCGGACGCGGCCGGCGACATCGCGCAGATCGTCACCGAGGAGATCGGGCTCCCCGACGCGATGCGCGGCGCGCTGTCGGCGGGCGTCGAGACGCTCGTCCGCGGGACCGTGACCGCCGACTCGACGTACGCCGACCGGTCGCTGAAGGCGATCGACCTCGAGTCGGAGACCGGCGTCCGCGTCATCGCCGTCCGGCGCGACGAGGACTGGATCCTGAACCCCGGGCGGGACACCCGACTGAAGTCGGGCGACGTGACGCTGCTGCGCGGCCCCGAGGCGGGCGTCGCCGACGTCTACCCCGAACTGAGCGGCGAGCCGTTCGAACTCGACCCGCCGCCGGAGCCCGAGATCGACGACCTCGAACGCGCGGTCGACTCGATCGTGTTGATGAAGAACCTCTCCGAGCTCGCCGTCGACCTCGCGTACGGCTCGGTCCTCTTCGACAACGAGGAGCTGGCGGAGGAGGTGAACAACCTGGAGATCGAGGTGGACGCCCTCCAGTCCCGGTTCGAGGCGTGGACGTTGCGCGCCGCGGCCGAGGCGGACGACCCGGTGTCGCTGCGCGGCCTGATCCACCTCGGCGTCGCGACCGAGGAGATATCCGACGCCGCGCTGGCGATCACCGAGGGGGTCCGGCGCGACCTCGACGTCCACCCGATCGTGGAGATGGCGGTCCAGGAGTCCGACGAGATAATCGCCCGCACGGTCGTCGCCGAGGGGAGCGCGCTCGACGGGACCGCGGTCGCCGACGGCGTGCCCGCGACGGACATCTCGACGAGCGTCCTCGCGGTCCGGCGGCCGGACGAGGGGTGGCTGGTCGGACACGACATCGACACCACGCTCCGGGGCGGCGACGTGATCATCTCGAAGGGGACCCGGACCTCGGCGGAGGAGTTCGATGCCCTCGCGGCGTGAGGGCGGGGAGGCAGCGGCGGCGCCCTCCGACCCCGACGCCCTCGCGAGGGCCTACTACGACGCGCTCGACGCCGGCGAGTACGACCGGCTGCGGTCGCTGCTCGCCCCCGAGTTCGTCCAGCGACGCCCGGACCGAACCTTCGAGGGTCGCGACCGCTTCGTCGCGTCCATGCGCGACGAACGGCCGAACACCGACACGACCCACGCCGTCGAGCGCGTCTATCCCGCCGGTCCCGGCGTGGCGGTCCGCGGCCGGCTGCTCGACGCGGACGGCGAAGTGCTGTTCGCGTTCGTCGACGTCTTCTCGGTCGAAAACGGACGGCTGCGGTCGTTGGAGACGTACGCGGCGGATTCCGCGGGCGACTGAGAGCCGCCGTCCCGACTGAACTGCCGCCGTACCTACCAGGCGGCGCGCAACACGCCGAGGACGCCCTCTGAGGTCGCGTCGAGGCCCGGCGGCGCGCGCTCCATCGGCGGGTCCGCGGCGACGAACTCGGCGATCGCCGGCAGGTCCGCCTCGTCGGTCTCGGGCAGGTCCCGGAGCCGGCTGGGTACGTCGAGCGCGTCGCGGACCGCGGCGACCGCCTCGACGACGTCCTCGGCGATCGCGTCGTCGCCGCGACCGTCGGTCGGGACCCCCAGTCCGGCCGCCAGCGCCCGGCGGCTCGCGTCGACCTCGTCGAAGAGGTACGCCAGCGCGTGGGGCGCGACGACCGCGTGGATCGCGCCCTGCTGGACGTCGTAGCGCCGGGCGAACCCGTGACCGAACGCGTGGATCACGCTGATCTTGCGGTCGAGCTGGACGAGCAGCGCTCCCACGACCGCGCGGTCGGTCGCGTCCTCGCCGCCCGGCTGGTCGCCCGCCACGCGAGGCAGCGCGTCCGAGAGGAGTCGGAGCCCGTGGACGGCGGCCGCGTCGCTCACGGGGTCGGCGTCGCTGGCGTACGGCGTCTCGATCCCCTTGTTGAAGCCGTTCATCGCCGACCCGGCGAGCACGGAGGTCGGCGTCGTCTCGAACAGCGCCGGGTCGGCCACGTCCGCGATCGGCCACGCGCCGCTCCCGCTGACGTTCACCGGCTGGCCGGTCGGTGATTCGTCGGCGGCGAACACCTCCAGCGATCCGCCGGTGGAGACGTCCGCGCCGGCGAACGTCGTCGGCACGACGACGAACGGCAGGGCGGGACCGCTCTCGGGTGCGAGGTCGCCGAGCGCCTCCGGTCCCGCCTCGGCGTCGGTGCGCAGGTCGTCGAGGTCCCGGCCGTCCGCCGCGAGGAGCGTCGCCTGTCTGGCAATATCGAGGCTGGCGCCGCCGCCGACCGCGACGAGGACGTCCGCGCCGACCTCGTCGCGCGCGTCGAGCAGGTCGTAGGCGGTCTCGACCCGCTTCTCGGGGGTGGTCCCGTCGAAGACGCCGGCGAGGCGGTCGCCGAGCCCCTCCCGAATCGGGTCCATCAGCGCGTCGTTCGCGCCCGTGTTCGAGCCGCAGACGATCAGCGCGTCGCCGAGGCCGCGCTCGCCGAGCCAGTCGCCGAGGTCGGCGACGCGGCCGCGTCCGTACCGGATCTCGCAGCCGCGGTGAACGTGTTCGAAGGAGTCCGCGATCGGTAGCATCGCGGAGGGGTACGCGGCGCCGCGGCTTGTAGCTGTGGGAACGATAGGCACACGACGGGCGCCGTGTATTCGTCCTCACGCGCGCGGGCGTGCGCCGGGTTTATAACCCGACGGCAACTAGCGAGGGTAAGTTCCTATGTCAGAGCAGAGCGAATACGGAGCCGGCCAAATTCAGGTCCTCGAAGGGCTACAGGCCGTCCGTAAGCGACCGGCGATGTACATCGGGTCCACGGACGGTCGAGGGCTCCACCATCTCGTCTATGAGGTCGTCGACAACTCCATCGACGAGGCGCTCGCGGGATACTGCGAGGCGATCGAAGTGCGGATCCACGACGACGGCTCCGTCTCCGTCACCGACGACGGGCGCGGCATCCCCGTCGACACCCACGAGGAGTACGACCGGCCCGCGCTGGAGGTCATTCTCACCGTCCTCCACGCCGGCGGGAAGTTCGACTCCAAGTCGTATCAGGTCTCCGGGGGGCTCCACGGCGTCGGCGTCAGCGTCGTCAACGCCCTCTCCGAACGGCTGGAGGTCGAGGTCAAACGGGACGGCGGCGTCTTCCGCCACCGGTTCGCCGGGGGGGAACCCGCCGAGGACGGCTTCGAGCGCGTCCGCGACATGGACGCGAACGAGTCGACCGGCACGGAGATCCGCTTTTGGCCCGACGAGGAGATATTCGAGACGACGGAGTTCCAGACGTCGACGCTGGCGAACCGGCTCCGCGAGCTCGCCTTTCTCAACTCCGGCGTCGAGATCCGGCTCGTCGACGACCGCGACGACACCGAGGAGACGTTCAAGTACGACGGCGGCATCCGGGAGTTCGTCGGGTACCTGAACGAGACGCGCTCACCGATCCACGAGGAGGTCATCTACTTCGAGGACGAGGCCGACGGCGTCCACGTCGAGGTCGCGATGCAGGCGACCGAGGAGCTCCAGGGCTCCGTCCACGCGTTCGCGAACAACATCAACACCCGCGAGGGCGGCACCCACCTCACCGGGTTCAAGACTGCCCTCACGCGCACCGTCAACGACTACGCCAACGAGCACGGCCTCGTCGACGACCTCGACGCGAACCTCAAGGGCGAGGACGTCCGGGAGGGGCTCACGGCGGTCGTCTCGGTGAAACACCCCGACCCGCAGTTCGAGGGGCAGACGAAGACGAAGCTCGGCAACAGCGAGGTCCGCGGGATCGTCGAATCCGCGACCCACGAGAAGCTCGGCACCTTCTTCGAGGAGAACCCCGACACCGCCGAGAAGGTGGTCCACAAGGCCGCCGAGGCCGCCAGAGCGCGGAAGGCCGCGAAGAAGGCCGAGGAGCTGACGCGCCGGAAGTCGGCGTTGGAGTCGACCGCGCTCCCCGGCAAGCTGGCCGACTGTCAGACCCGCGACCCGACCGAGGCGGAGCTGTTCGTCGTCGAGGGCGACTCCGCGGGCGGAAGTGCAAAACAGGGCCGAAACCGAGAGAATCAGGCAATCTTACCCCTCAAGGGGAAGATCCTCAACGTCGAGAAACACCGCCTCGACCGCATCCTGGAGAACGACGAGATCCGCGCGCTGATCACCGCGATCGGCGCGGGGATCGGCGAGGAGTTCGACATCGACGACGTGCGGTACAACAAGATCATTCTGATGAGCGTCGACGGCGAGGAACACGGATTCGTTCGCGACGCGGACGGAAACACGCGGTTCGTGGAGATCGGAGAGTTCGTCGATCGCGTGGTCGAGGCCGACGGACGCGGCTACGAGGACTACGAGGTCCTCTGTTTCGGAAGAGACGACAATCAGACGAAGTTCCAACCGATCGATCAGGTCATTCGGCACGAGATCGACGAGCCTCTGTACGAAATCGAGACTGACTACGGACGAAACCTGAAAGTCACCGCCTCGCACAGCGTGTTCGTCCACCGCGACGGCGAGATCGAACTCGCGAGAGGCGACGAGATCGACGCCGGCGATCAGGTCGTCGCACCGCGGTCCGTTCCGCTCTCTGGCACGCGTGACGAGGAGCGGATCGACCTTCTCGAGGAACTCGTCGAACGGTCCGACGAGTTCGATTCCGAACTGTTCGCGCGCGGCCCCGGGATTGAGGAGCTGTTCAAAAAGCGGGTTCGGGAAGAGTACGCGACGGACGGCGGAGCCGTAGCTCGGGCCGAGCCGCGAGTCGAGGCTCCCGAATCGGTTCGGTCGACGCTTCGCGAACAGCGAGAGGAGACCGGGCTCACTCAACGGGACGTCTGCGACGCGGTCGGAGTTTCCCAGCCCATCACGGTGTCGCAGTGGGAGCGAGGGAACTCGCGCCCGACCGTCTCGAACTTCCAGGCGTACTGTGACGCCGTCGGCGTTTCGCCGTCCGCCGTGATGGAAAACGTGTCTGTCACGGACTCGCTCCTCGATCAGCGCTGGAACGATCAGTACGAGGGCGCACAAACGAACCGCGTCCGCGATTACGTCCGAGTGAGCGACCTCTCCGTGGACGACCTCGATGAGATACCGGACGACGCAACCGTACAACTGACGCCGCGGCACCACGCTGATCACGGTGTCGATCGGTACGTCGACCTCGACGAGACCCTCTTCGAGCTGCTCGGTATCTACGCGGCGGACGGGTCGAGCTCTCCGCGGAATGGTGTTCGACTCGCGATCGGATCGAACAACGAGTCTCTGGCCGAGAAGTATCGGGGCGCGTTCGATCACGTGTTCGGTATTCCGGCAAAGCGCAGTCGATACGATGACCGCGTCGACGAGGTAAAACTCGTCAACCGCGTTGCGGCCGTCGTCTGGGAACACGTGTTCGGATTCGACGGCTCCCAAGCGAGCGAGAAAACGATCCCGGACCTCGCCTTCGACGTTTCGTCGGACTGCCAGCAGGCGTTCCTCCGCGGCTATCTCCACGGGGACGGGACGGTGAACGAAGAGCGGATCGCGTGGTCGACGACCTCGCGTCACCTCGCCAGCGGAGTGATGTATCTTCTCTCCGCACAGGACGTGGTAGCGTCCCACTCGAAGACGGATGTAGAGGATCTGGAAGGCGGGTACAAAACGAACTCGGCCAGCCACACCGTTACCGTGTCGGCGCGGTCGGATCTGGCGAAGATACGAAACGTCTGGGAGTCGCACCGAAACGGCGACCGCCTGCGCTCGAAGGTCGAGGACGGGTGGGACAACCACGGAACGCGGAAGTACCGTGACATATCTGAGGATCTCGTCGGACTGGAGGTGAGGCGGGTCGAAGAAGTGGAACCGTCCGGACGGTACGTGTACGACTTCTCCGTCGAAACCGACGAGAACTTCGTCGCGGGGATGGGCGGATTGTGCGCCCACAACACCGACGCCGACGTCGACGGCGCCCACATCAGGACCCTCCTCCTCACCCTCCTCTACCGGCACATGAAGCCCCTCCTCGAAGCGGGCTACGTGTACGCGGCCCAGCCGCCGCTGTACCGCGTCCGCTACCGCGGCGAGACGTACGACGCGATGACCGAGGAAGAGCGCGACCGGATCGTCGAGGAGGAGTGCGACGGGAACCCGACGCAGGTCCAGCGGTTCAAGGGGCTCGGCGAGATGAACCCCGACCAGCTGTGGGACACCACGATGGACCCGGAGAACCGCCGGCTCAAACGCATCAACGTCGACGACGCGGCCGCCGCCGACAGGATGTTCAACGTGTTGATGGGTGACGCGGTCGAGCCGCGCAAGGAGTTCATCAAAGAGCACGCGACCGAGGCGGAGTGGGTGGACATATGAGCTCCGAAAGCCCGGACGCCGACCCCGGAGACGTACGCGCGGCACAGGTGACGAACGCCCGCATCGAAGACGAGATGGAGCAGTCGTACATCGACTACGCGATGTCCGTCATCGCGGGGCGGGCGCTTCCGGACGTGCGCGACGGGCTCAAGCCCGTCCACCGCCGCATCCTCTTCGCGATGAACGAGGCGGGCGTGACGAGCAACTCCGCGCACCGCAAGTCCTCGTCCGTCGTCGGCGAGACGATGGGTGACTACCACCCGCACGGCGACAGCGCGATCTACGACACGCTCGCGCGGATGGCCCAAGACTTCTCGATGCGGTATCCCTTGGTCGACGGGCAGGGGAACTTCGGCTCCGTCGACGGCGACCCGCCGGCCGCGATGCGGTACACGGAGGCGCGGATGTCGCCGATCGCGGAGGAGCTACTGGCTGACATCGAGCGCGACACGGTCGACTTCACGTCGAACTACGACGACCGGCTCGAAGAGCCCGAGGTGCTGCCCGCGGCGTTCCCGAACCTACTCGTCAACGGCTCCTCCGGCATCGCCGTCGGGATGTCGACGAACATTCCGCCGCACAACCTCGGCGAGGTGATCGACGCCACGGTCGAGCTGATCGAGACGCCCGACGCGACCGTCGAGGACCTGATGCAACACGTCAAGGGGCCGGACTTCCCGACCGGCGCGAACATCGTCGGGCGGAACGCGGTCCACAAGGCGTACAAGACCGGGCGGGGACGACTCCGAGTCCGCGCCGAGTTCGAGGTCGACGAGGAGGAGGGCCGGATCGTCATCAGCGAACTCCCCTTCCAGCAGAACAAGTCGCGGCTCGTCGAGCGGATCGCGGAGGACGTCAACGAGGGCGCGATCGAGGGCATTCGCGACCTGCGCGACGAGTCCGACCGCGACGGGATCCGGATCGTCGTCGAGCTCAAGCGCGACGCGATGGCCGAGGTCGTCAAGAACCAGCTGTTAGAGAGTCACCTCGAACGCACGTTCGGCGTCATCAACCTCGCGCTGGTCGACGGCTCGCCGCAGGTGTTAGACCTGAAAGAGACGCTGGAACACTACGTCGACCACCGCCGCGAGGTGGTCCGCCGGCGCTCCGAACACGAGCTCGCCGAGCGCGAGGACCGCGCGCACATCCTCGAAGGCCGGCTGAAGGCGCTCGAAAACGTCGATAGCGTCGTCGAGACCATTCAGAACTCCGACGACCGCGACGCGGCGAAGGCGGCGCTCGAAGCCGACTACGAGTTCAGCGAGGCGCAGGCCGAACACATCGTTCGGATGCAGCTCGGCTCGCTCACGTCGATGGAGACCCAAGAGATCGAGTCGGAGTACGAGGAGGTGACCGCGCGGATCGAGCGGCTGGAGACGATCCTCGCGGACCCCGACGAGCTCGATCAGGTGATAATCGACGAGCTCCGGGAGATCAAAGCCGAGTACGACGACGAGCGCCGCACGAGCTTCATCGAGGACGCCGGCGACGTGACCCACGAGGATCTCATTCCGGAGGAGGAACAGGTCGTCGTGATGAGCGAGGACGACTACATCAAGCGGATGCCGCTGGACGAGTTCCGCGCGCAGAACCGCGGCGGCAAGGGGATCATCGGCACCGGGCTCAAGGAGGGCGACCGCGTCTCCTCCGTGTTCGCGGCCAACTCCCACGACTACCTCCTCGTCTTCACGAACCACGGGCAGATCTACGAGCTGAAGACCTACGAGATCCCGGAGATGTCCCGCACGGCGCGCGGGAAGTCCGCGGTCAACCTCCTCGATCTCGACGACGGCGAGGAGATCGAGTCGGTCGTCAACACGGAGGACTTGGACGACGACGAGTTCCTCACGATGGTCACCCGCGACGGGTACATCAAGCGGACCGCCGTCGGCGAGTTCAACAACATCCGGTCGACCGGGATTCGGGCGATCCGGCTGGAGGACGGCGACGAGCTCGTCGACGTCGAGGTGACCGACGGCGACACGGACATCGTCATCGGGAGCCGCAACGGGATGGCGATCCGGTTCGCGGAGTCGGAGGCGCGCGCCATGGGCCGAACGGCCCGCGGCGTGATCGGGATCGACCTGCGCGAGGGCGACGCCGTCGCCGGCGTGGCGGCCATCGACGACGAGTACCACAACTGGGTGCTCACCGTCACCGAGAACGGCTACGGGAAGCGCTCCGACCTCGACGAGTACCGCCTCCAGTCCCGCAACGGGAAGGGACTCATCGACATCAAGACCGGCGACCGCAACGGCGAGGTCGTCGCCATCGAGGCGGTCACCTACGGCGACCACCTGGTCGCCATGAGCGGGGCCGGACAGATCATGCGGACCCGCGTCGAGGAAATCTCGACGGTGAGCCGCAACACGAAGGGGGTCATCGTGATGAACCTCGACCCCGACGACGAGGTCGCCTCCGTCGACATCGTTCCCGAGTCGGTTTACGCCGCCGAAGCGGACGACGGCGAGACCGACGAAGACGACGAATAGCGGACCGAAATACGGCTTCCTTTTGGCGGTCTCACGCCCTCGCGGTGTGCGGGGTTGAGTTGTCGCCCCGACGACCGATCGCCGTGGACCGACGCCGACTCCTCGCCGCGAGCGCCGGCGGGCTCGCCGCCGCGGCCGCGGGCTGTCTCGGAACGGGCGCCGACTGGGAGGGCCGAGGCCGTCGAAGTCGCGGGCGAGTGCGTCGATCCGCGGTGAGTCTTTCAGGAAAATTACTTACTGTCGCCGCGAAAATCACCGGGCGAGATGGACCAGTACGAAGGGATAGACGAGGTCGTCCACGAGCCGAGCGCGGCGTTCGCCGAGTCGACCAACGTCGCCGCGTTCATGCGCGAGTACGGGATCGACGACTACGAGGCGCTCATCGAGCGCACCACCTCGGCGGTCGCGGGCGAGCCCGAGTCGGGCGTCGACTGGTTCTGGGACGAGATCGTCGACTACCTCGACATCGACTTCTACACCGACTACGACGCGGTTCGCGACGACGCCGACGGCCCGCAGTTCTCCGACTGGTACCCCGGCGGCGAGATCAACGTCGCGCACAACGTCGTCGACCGCCACGGGGCGGTCGATTCGCCGAACCGCAACCGCGTCGCGCTGATCTGGGAGGGCGAGCCCGGCGACGTCCGGGAGATCACCTTTCACGAGCTTCGCCGGCAGAGCAATCGCGTCGCGAACTACCTGACCGAGGCGGGGATCGAGACCGGCGACACCGTCGGGCTGTACATGCCGATGGTGCCGGAGGTCGTCTCGATCCTCTACGGCTGCCTGAAGGTCGGCGCGATCGCCGTGCCGATCTTCTCCGGCTTCGGCCGCGAAGCGACCGCGACGCGGATCGACGACGCGGAGCCCGCGGTGCTCTTCACCGGGGACGGCTTCTACCGCCGGGGCAGCGAGGTCCGGCTGAAGGCGACCGCCGACGACGCGATCGCGGACGCGGGCAACGTCGAGGAGGTAGTCGTGTACGACCGACTGGGCGCGACGCCGGCCGCCGACGCGGACGCCGACACCGACGCGGAGCCCGTCCCGTGGCACGCCGACCGCGACCGCACGTGGGACGAGGCGGTCGGTTCGCAGCCGTCGACGTACGAGACGAAGCGCCTCCCGAGCGACCAGGAGTCGATGCTGCTGTACTCCTCGGGGACGACCGGGACGCCGAAGGGGATCGTCCACACCCACGCTGGCGTCCTCACGCAGTGCGCCAAGGAGATCCACTTCGGCTTCGACCAGAAGCCCGCGGACCGGTTCTTCTGGGTCTCCGACATCGGCTGGATGATGGGGCCGTGGACGCTGATCGGCAACCACGCGTTCGGCGGGACGGTGGTGATGTACGAGGGCGCGCCCGACCACCCGGAACCGGACCGCTTCTGGGAGATGATCGACCGACACGGGATCACGCAGTTCGGCATCTCGCCGACCGCGATCCGCGCGCTCCGCAAGCACGGCAGCCGTCAGACTGCGTCTGACGAGCCATCCGACTCCGATGGAGTCGGAGACGACGAGTGGGTCGAGGGGCACGACCTCTCCTCGCTCAGAGTGTTGGGCTCGACGGGCGAGCCGTGGGACCCCGAATCGTGGCGCTGGTTCTACGACGCGGTCGGCGGCGGCGAGTGCCCCATCATCAACATTTCCGGCGGGACGGAGATCTGCGGCTGCTTCCTGATGCCGATGCCGAATCAACCCCTCAAACCCTGTACCCTCGGCGGCCCGGGGCTCGGGATGGACATCGACATCGTCGACGAGACGGGCGAGTCGGTTCGGGAGTCCGGCGAACGCGGCTACCTCGTCGCTCGCGACTCCTGTCCTTCGATGACGAAGTCGCTGTGGTCGGGCGATGAGCGCTACTTGGAGGAGTACTGGTCGACGTGGCCCGACCTCTGGGACCACGGCGACTTCGCGCAGAAGGACGCCGACGGCTTCTGGTTCCTCCACGGCCGCGCCGACGACGCCCTCAACGTCGCGGGCCGGAAGGTCGGCCCGGCCGAGATCGAGGGCGTGCTCATCGACCACGACGCGGTCAATCAGGCCGCCGCCGTCGGCGTCCCGGACGACACCACCGGCACCGCGGTCGTCGCGTACGTCGTCCTCGAACCGGGCGTCGAGCCGAGCGACGACCTCCGCGAGGAGCTCCGCGCGCTGGTCGGCGACGAACACGGCAAGCCGTTCCGGCCGCGCGAGCTGCTGTTCGTCGACGCCTTCCCGAAGACGCAGTCGGGGAAGATCATCCGCCGCGCGATCGAGTCGGTGTACGTCGGCGAGGACCCCGGAGACCTCTCCTCGATGGAGAACCCCGAGGCGCTCGAATCGCTTCGGGACCCGGTCTGAGCGGGCGCCCGACGCGAGACCGAACCGCCCGGGAACCGATTCAGGCCGCCGCGTCCGCCACCGCCTCGGCGAGCGCGTCGTAGTCCGGCTCCTGTCCCGCGTTGTCGGCGAGCCAGCGGTACGTTACCGTCCCGTCCGCGTCGATCACGAAGACGGCGCGCTGCGCGACCGTCTCGACGCCGTAGTGTTCGAAGTCCTCGATCACGTCGTACGCCTCGATCCCGCGGTGGTCCGGGTCGCCGACGAGCGCGAACGGGAGGTCGTACTGCGCGCGGTACGCGACGAGCGCGTGCGGGAGGTCGGTGCTCACGCCGAACAGGGTACAGTCGTCGCGGTCGAACCCGTCGCGGAGCGCCTCCATCTCGTCGGTACAGGTGTTCGAGAAGGCGGCGGGGAAGAAGGCGAGCACGACCGGCTCGTCGTCGAGGTGGTCAGAGAGTTCGAACGGCGCGATGTCGCCGTCTACGATCGATCCGGTGAAGTTCGGGGCGTCGTCGCCGATGTCCGGCATATCGGGTCGTCGTCGCCCGGGCGTATCACGGTTTCGACGGCGGAACGCGAGTCGCAATCCCGATTCCCTCGCCCCGGCTCATCCCGCCTCGGCCGCCGACCGTAGGGCTGGTCGCGACCGGCGTCGGGAGGACAATCAAGTGCGTCACCGACGAACCGTCGCTCATGTCCGGCCCTCCACGCCGCCCGACACGTCGACGGACGGCACTGATTGCGGCGACCGCCTCGATGACGGCGCTCTCCGGGTGTCTCGCCGGTGATATCGGAGACGGCGACAGCGCGGAGACGGTGCTTCGTCTCGACGAGGCGTCGCCCGTCGGCGTCTCGAACGAGTTCAGCACCGCAGTCGACGCCGTCGGCCACGCGGGACGGGCCGCCGTACGGACGGCGGTCGACGGCGACAAGGCGACCGTCAGCGGGTACTACGCCCCGGACATCTCGACGCCGTACGTCGTCGCCGACGGCCCCGAGTACTACCGCGTCGAGACCGAGACGGTCCGCTCCGTGGCGGCGACGGGCTACGCGTACACGGTCGCCGTCGATTCCGTCGACTCCTTTCTCCTCGGTCCTCCGTCGAGCACGTCGTTCGCGGAGCTTCCGGCACACGATCGGGACGCCGTTCGAGACGCGCTCGGCGACGCGTCGCTCGTTCACGCGCCGCACTATCCGCCGTTCGGCGTCACGTTCGCGTACCCGTCCGCCGACCGGCGGGAGCACTCGCTGTTCGTCCCGGAGAGCGACGGACGGCGGGTGACGTGGGACGGCGAACTGCTCCGGTTCGCGTTCGAGGAGGAACGGCCGGTCGAGGTCCCGACGGTCGGCGTTCGCGCGGAGCGCGTCGCCGCGTCGCAGCGCGGCTTTCGCCGGGTCGTCGGCGAGGAGCGCGGCCGCTCGATCGACGATCCGACCGCGGACCAGCGAGCGATCCTCGACGAGGCCGTCGACTCGGAGTACGCCGAGTCCCCGCCGCTTTCGAGCGCGTTCGCAGCCGTCCTCGACGCGCTCTCGGTGGACGGAGCGGTCGTCCCGCTCGTCGGCTACGACGGCGACTGGTACTTCACCGGCCTCTCCCGGTCGGAGTGACCCGGCTGGCCGGTGCGACGGGATCCGCCGAGGCAAAAAGACTATAGTCGCCACAGGGCTAGGGCGGAGTAGAGATGGTAAGTGCGATTCCACTGATCGGCGGCATTCCGGCGGGGCCGGAGCTCCTCATCATCCTGCTCGTCCTGGTCCTGCTGTTCGGGGCGAACAAGATCCCGAAGCTCGCCCGGTCGACCGGACAGGCGATGGGCGAGTTCAAGAAAGGCCGTGAACAGGTCGAAGAAGAGCTGAAAGACATGCAGAAAGGAGAGAAGGCGGACTCGACCCTCGACGACGAGGAGGACGACCTCGAGGACCTCGAGACCGAGACCGACAAGGAAACGAGCGCGTAAGCCGGCCCCGACGCCGACCGATCGCTGCCGTACCGTATTTTTCACCCGTTTTGGGCGCGTGGCCTAGCGGACAGGGCGAGAGGTTCCTAACCTCTCGATCGCGGGTTCGAATCCCGCCGTGCCCGCTACCTGCGAACGAAGTGAGCAGTAGCGGGCCGAGGATTCGAACCACGCGAGACGAACGGAGTGAGTCTCGCCATCGGGTTCGAATCCCGTCGCGCCCGTTCCCTCACTGCGTTCGGTCACGGGCGCGACTGGCTCCACGCTCGCTCACTTCGTTCGCTCGCGTGGATCCCGTCGCGCCCTTTTATCTCATATTTAAATACGGTTCGGCGGAGCTGTTGAGGGTATTTAAATACTATTCGGGGACTGTCACTTTTCGGGGCGCGACTCAGTCCGTATTCTCTCCCAGCCGCCGGAACGAGCGCGACGCGAGCGCGACCGACCCGACCGCGATGGCGAGCGTCGCGGCCGCGAGTCCGAGTCCGGGCTCGTACAGCAGCGGCGGGTGGTAGCCGAGTCCGTAGTCGAGGACGACGTTCACGACGCCGAGCGCCAGCGCGGTTGCGAGCGCGCCGCGCGTCGTGCGTCCGAACGCCGGGAACAGCAGGGCGAGGCCGACGAACAGCAGGTGCGTGCCGATCACGCCCCAGTAGTAGATCCACGCGTCGGGCGCGGCGACGTACTCGCCGAACGCGAGGTTGAGCGAGACCAGCGGCCAGAGCCCGAACTGGACCAGCCAGACGAACGCGAGCGTGTGAAGGTACGCCAACCCCCGCGAGGTGGGCGCGTCCGCGGTGACGTCGCCGCCGCGTCGCACGGTCGGAGCGAGGCTCGCGAGGACGCCCCCGCCGAGCGCGACGGCGACCGCCGAGTCCGCGTACAGCGGCCAGAGGAAGGGCGGCACCTCGCCCGCGGTCGGCGCGTAGTACGCGACGCCCACCGCGAACATGAACGCGGTGAACGCGCAGACGACGGCGAGGCTCCGCGGCGTTCCGAGGAGTTCCTCGGCGATCGCCGCGCGGACCCGCCGCCTGACCTCGGGCCGGCGAAGCCGGCGTAACCGCCGGAATCGTTCGGAGCGTGACACGGACGCCGATCGGTGCGCCGGGGTCTAAAATCCGCGCGTCCCGGTCGATTATCAATCGCGGTGTTTTGCGAGACACCTTTTTCAACGGATGAGTCGTTTTCGGATCCATGAGCGACGAGGACGCCGAGCGACCCGCCCCGCGAGTCGGTTCCGAGGGCGATCGCTCGGCGTCCGACGCGTCAGAGATCGAGGGCGACGCCTCGACCGCGGAAGCGAGCAGCGGGGAAACGGGATCGACCGCCGGGGAGCCGGAAGAGCGAAACGGAGCGAAGGATTCGGACGTTGGAGCGTCCGAACCGATACCGTCCGGCGATCGGGACGACGCGGTCGACGGCCCGCCGGTCGTCACCGACCGGTACACCTGGCGGTCGCTGCTCGCCGAACGCGGGCACGGAGACGCCGCGGAACGCGTGTACGCCGACGTGCCGGATGCGCCGGTCGTCCCGGAAGACGCCGTCGCGCTCCACCTCCCGAACGGCGTGGACGAGGTCGTCCGCGCCGCCGGCGTCGACGATCCCTTCGAGGCTGACGGGGAGACCGCGGTCCCCGGCCACGGCACCCCGGAACGGGGCACGCTCGTCCTCGGCCCCGACGCCGTCGTCCTCGACGGCGCCGCCGTCGCGCCGAGCGGAGCGCGGCGGGCAGCGTCCACGGTCTCCGAATCGGTCGGAGACGCGGACGCGGGTGGAGCCGCGGATTCGAGCGTGGATGCGGAGCCGAGCGCTGACGAGGGAGAAGCGACGGACGAAGGGGCGGACGTGGACGGAGAAGGGGCGGACGTGGACGGAGAAGGGGACGAAGGCGCGGCCGCGGAAGAAGCGGCGGACGAAGGCGCGGCCGCGGAAGAAGCGGCGGACGAAGGCGCGGCCGCGGAAGAAGCGACGGACGAGAGCGAGGACGACGAGGCGGACGCCTCCGAAAAAGACGCCGGCCCCAACACCGTCTTCGACGGCCCGGTCGGTCGCGGGGGTGTGACGGGCGTCGTCGTGGCGTCCGGCGGCAGCGTCGAAACGGTACCGTCGCGCGCGCCGACCCCCGAAGAGTGGGACCGCGTGGCGTTCGATCCCGCGACGCTCCTCGGGTTCGACCCGAGCGAGACCGACTACCGCGTCCGCGCGGCCGCCGCGGTCGGGGACGTCCTCTGGGACCTGTGTGCGGCGCGGTACGACCCCTACTCCGTCCCCGTGTTGAAGGGGTACTATACGTGGGACGACTACCGCGAGGAGTTCTTCCTCGACGCGGACGGGAACCCGCCGACCGAGGAGAACGAGGAGGGAGAGGCGGTGCCACTTTCGTTCACGCACGAGGACAAGACCGAGGCGCTCGGCTTCGACCCGGACCGCACCGAGGAGCTGCTCGGCGCGGGCGGGAGCGCCGCGGCCGACCTCGCCGACCTCGTCGACGAGCGGACCGTCGACGTCAACCCGGAGGTCGACGAGGACGCGTTCTTCTCGACCGACGAGGGGCACACCACGCTGACGAACCGGTACGACCTGGAGAAGGCGGTGCCGATGCAGAAGAAGACGCACTTCCGCGAGGAGGAGCGCTACTGGGTGAACAAGCCGTACTCGTTCGTCATCGTCTTCCGGTCGCGGAAGGAGAACGAGGCGAAGTACTACGCGGTCCAGCCGTACCGCACCCAGATCGAGACGGACCTCACCGAGTTTCTCACCGGGAAGCTCCGGACCTCGATCAAGTACGCCGACGAGTCGATCGCCGGGCGGATCGCGGAGTCGCTCGGGTACGAGCCGCCGAGCGAGTCCCCGCCCGACCCGCCGAAGATCAGCGCCCGGCCGGAGCCCGCGGTGCTCGCGGAGGACGCCCGAGAGCTGTCCGCCCATCAGGTCGAGAAACTGCTGTACTACCTGAAGCGGGACTTCGTCGGCTACGAGCGGATCGACCCGATCAAGTACGACATCAACGTCGAGGACATCTCCTGTGACGGGTACAACTCCCCCGTCTTCGTCTACCACTCGGAGTACGAGCAGATCATCACGAACATCCGCCACGGCACCGACGAGCTCGACGACTTCGTCGTGAAGCTCGCGCAGCGCTCGGGGAAGGGGATCTCGAAGCGCCGCCCGCAGGTGGACGCCACCCTGCCGGACGGCTCACGCGCCCAGCTCACGCTCGGCCGCGAGGTCTCGGACCACGGGACCAACTACACGATCCGACAGTTCAACGACGTTCCGTTCACGCCGATCGACCTGATCAACTGGAAGACGTTCTCGCTCGACGAGATGGCCTTCCTGTGGCTCTCGATCGAGAACCACAAGAGCCTGATCTTCGCCGGCGGGACCGCCTCCGGGAAGACGACGAGCCTGAACGCGGTCTCGCTTTTCATCCCCTCGAACGCGAAGATCGTCTCGATCGAGGACACACGGGAGGTCGAACTCCCCCAGCGCAACTGGATCGCCTCCGTCACGCGCCCCTCCTTCTCCGACGACGACAAGGGCGACATCGACGAGTTCGACCTGCTGGAGGCCGCGCTCCGCCAGCGCCCCGACTACATCGTGATGGGCGAGATCCGCGGCGAGGAGGGCCGAACCGCCTTCCAGGTGATGTCTACCGGCCACACCACCTACACGACGTTCCACGCCGACTCGGTCGGCGAGGTACTCAAGCGGTTCACCACCGATCCGATCAACGTCTCGAAGACGATGTTCACGGCGCTGGATCTGGTCTCGATCCAGACGTCGACCCGCGTTCAGGGGAAGAAGGTGCGCCGGAACAAGTCGATCACCGAGATCAACCATTACGACGCCGAAAACGACGAGATCAACGTCCAAGACGTGTTCCAGTGGCAGGCGGAGACGGACGAGTTCCTCCAGATGGGCGACTCGAACACGCTCGAAGACATCATGTTCGACCGCGGCTGGAGCCGGGCGACGCTCGACGAGGAACTACGGAAGCGTCGGGTGGTGCTGGCGTACCTCATCGACCGCGGGCTCAACAGCTACGCGCAGGTGGCGGCGACGTTCCAGGCGTTCATCAACGACCCGGAGACGGTGCTGGCGCTGATGGCCAACGAAGAACTGGAGCGCTCGCTCGAAGACCTGCGCGAGATGGAGTCGGTGCTGATCAACGTCGACCGCGAGAAGGAGGCGCTCGTCCCCCGGCCGAAGCCGGACGCGGACGGCGAACGGGAGGCCGCGGAGATACTCGACGCGGCCGAGGACATCTTCGAGACGTACCGCGGCGAGGTGCCCGACTCCGTCGCGGACGCTCTCTTGGAGATGAGCCCCGCCGGCGACGTCGAAGCCGCTCCGACAAGCGACCGCGAGGCGCTCGCGGATGCGGCTCGGGAGGCGGACGCGATCGACACGGACGCGACTTCTACGGACGCGGCCTCCACGGACGCGACCTCCGCGGACCCAGAGACGAGTGAAGTCGCCCCCGACGCCACGGGTGCCGAGTCGACGGAGGCGTCCCCGACGAACGCCGACCCGACAGAGGCGTCCCCGACGAACGCCGACCAGTCAGACGCCTCGTCGCCGGACCCCTCACACGGCGATTTCGAGGGGCTCTCCGAGGCGACGCCGACTCCGGCAGGCGACGGTTCGGGGGGCCCGGACCGGATAGATTTCGACGAGCCGTTCGACGAGGGGGTCGACGTGCTTTCGTCGCCGTCGGAATCGACTGACCGGAGCTCTTCGCCCGACGCGGGAGACGGGTTCGCCGCCGACGACTCCGAAGCGGACCGAGTTCGAGACGAGGCGACGGACGACGGGGCCGGTCCCGATGACGGCGAAGAGACGGACACCGACGACGGCGAAGAGACGGACGCCGGCGGCGACGGCTCGGACGGCGAATCGACCGACGACATCGACGAGTGGGGGTTCGACGCCGTCGAACCCGCGGAGGACGGGTGATCCCGTGTCCGTCGTGAGGGCCGCGCCGTGAGCCTCGACGTGGACGCGGGTGACGGCGGCGTCGACGCGAACGTCCTCGCGGAGCTGTGTTACCCGGTGTTCGAACTGCTGTTCGACCCCGAGGGCGACTTCGTCGCCGACGTCGAGCGCAAGCTCGCGGAGGCCCGGATGCCGGACCAAGTCGAGATGTACGTCTCGCTGGCGCTGGCGGTCGGGCTGCTGGTCGGCGGGGGGCTCTGGGCGCTCGGCACGCTGGTCGGCTACGGGGTGTTCTCGCTCGGGCTGATCGCCCCCGAGTCGCTCTCGCTCGGGCTGCCCGCGCCGACGCCCGCCGTTCGGACGGCGCTTCGCTCGCTCGTCGTGCCGACGGCGGTGCTTCTCAGCGGGCTGATATTCGGTTCGATCGGGTTCGCGGTCGGGTTCGGCGGGGTCGTCGCGGTCCCGTACTCGCGGGCCTCCTCGCGGAAGCGCGAGATCAACCTCCTGCTCGCGGACTCGGTGTCGTTCATGTACGCGCTCTCCGTGGGCGGGCTCAACCAACTGGAGATCCTCCGCGCGATGGCGACGGCGGAAGACACCTACGGCGAGGTCTCCCGCGAATTCCAGAGCATCGTCAACGAGACGGAGTACTTCGGCACCGACTACCGCAACGCGATCCGTCAGCAGTCGATGGAGACTCCCTCGGACGAGCTCTCGCAGTTCCTCGCCGACATGCTCTCGATCGTCAACTCCGGCGGCGACATGGAGGGCTTCCTGAAGGACAAAAAGGAGAAACACCTCCGCACGTCGAAACAGGAGCGCGAGATGACCTTAGAGACGCTTGAGCTGTTCGGCGAGATGTACATGACGCTCTCGCTTTTCCCGCTCCTCCTCATCATCATCCTCGTCATCATGGGGATGATGGGCGAGGCCGACGACCGCCTCCTGTACGTTACGGTGTACCTGCTCATCCCGCTCGTCGGGATCGGCTTCCTCGTGTTGGTCTCGACCGTGAAACAGGACGACCCCGGCGACGGCTTCCTCCAGCCGGACGGGGGCAGCGAGCGCCTCCGACAGACGAGCAAGGAGGGGCTGTTCCACTTCGGACTCGTGGAGGCGTTCGTCGGGACGTTCGGCGTCTTCGACCGCATCCGCGACCGCGAGGGGACCCACAAGACGAAGGAGATCCTCGCCGCGCCGCACCTCTTCCTCCGCGAGAACCCGTTGTACACCCTCGCGTTGACCGTGCCCGCGGCGCTCGCCTTGGTCGGCATCGCGGTCGCGGCCGGCTCGGCGCCGACGACGTTCGACGGCTGGGTCGCCCGACCGGTGTGGTCGGCGTTCGTCTGGGTCTACGTGCCCCTGTACATCGTGTTGATTCCGCTCGGCATCTTCTACGAGTGGCACCAGCGCTCGCGACGGGCGGTGACCGGGAAGCTCTCCGAGACGCTCCGGAAGCTCTCCTCCGCGAACGACACGGGACAGACGCTGCTCGAGTCCGTGCGCACGGTCTCGGAGACGTCGACCGGGAAGCTCGCCGAGGAGTTCGAGGTGATCCACGCGAAGGTGAACTACGGCATGAGCCTGCGGGACGCCTTGGTGGAGTTCAACAACGCCTACGCGGTTCCCCGGCTCGCCCGGACGGTGAAGCTGATAACCGAGGCCCAAGAGGCCTCCTCGCAGATCACGGACGTGCTGACGACGGCCGCGCAGGCCTCGGAGAACCAAGACGACATCGAGCGCGAGCGGAAGTCGCGGACCCGGATGCAGGTGGCGATCATCGTGATGACGTACGTCACGCTGCTCGGCGTGATGGCCATCCTCCAGACGCAGTTCATCGACGTGATGGGCGATCTGGTCTCCCAGGGCGACGGCGGCGGGAGCGCCGGCGGGGCGGGGTTCGGCGGGGGCGGCGGCGTCGACCCCGACGTCCTCTCGCTGCTCTTCTTCCACGCGGTGACGATCCAGGCGATCCTCTCGGGCTTTATCAGCGGCTACATCCGCGACGCCGAGCTGATCTCCGGCGTCAAGTTCGCCGTGATCCTGATGTCGCTGGCGCTGGGGGTGTGGATCTATGTCGGATGACCGTGCCGGTCCTCGGCGTCGCTTCCGCGGCGCGGACGACCGCGGACAGACGGTCCTCGACTTCGTCGTCGGGATGTCGGTGTTCCTCGTCGCGGTCGGGTTCACCTTCACGTTCGTCCCGTCGCTTCTGGAGCCGTACGCCGTCGGCGAGGGGGCGACCGTCATCGTCGCCGAGCGCGGCGCCGCACGGCTCGCGGAGTCGTCGCTCGCTGCGCCGTCGCTCGCCGCCTCGGGACCGGCGGCGACGCTGTCGCACGCGTGTTCCCTCGCGTTCTTCGACGGCGTCGACCCCGAGACGGCGAGCGACGAGTCCGACTGCGAGTGGGCGGCGAACGCCGACGACCTCCACGCCGAACTCGGCGTTAGCGACCGCCGCGGACTCAACCTCACCGTCACGCAGCACGGGAGCGTCGCGTCGCTCGACGCGGACGGCGCGACGGTCGCGATGCGCGCCGGCCCCGCGCCGCCGCGGGACGAGAGCGTCTCGGCCGCGAGCCGAATCGTCACTATCGAGGACCCCGAGGAGCGCGTGGGGCCGGAGACCTACCGGCTCACGCTGCGGGTGTGGTGAGATGTTCGTCGAACACCTCCCTGACGACCGCGGGCAGGCGCACACGCTGGAGGCGTTCACGGCCGCGTTGCTCCTCGTCGCGGGCCTAATCTTCGCGACGCAGGCGACGGCCGTCACCCCCCCCTGTCGGCGAGCACGTCGAACCAGCACGTCGAGAATCAGGCGGCGATCGCCGCACAGGACGTGCTGACGACGGCGGAGGCGAGCGGGAACCTGACGGCCGCGCTGCTGTACTACGGAAACGGGAGCTTCGTCGGCGCCGAGAGCGGAGACGGCTACGCCGGCATCCCGCCGGAGTCGCACCCGCTTCACGATCCGCTGACCGAGGCGTTCGGCGACCGTCAGATCGCCTTCGACATCGACGTGTACTACCCCGAAGACGGGGGTAACGAGACCGGAGACACCCCGATGGTCGACATGGGATCGCCGAGCGACAACGCGGCGACCGCGAGCCTGCGCGTGGCGCTGTACGGCGACGACCGGTTCGGCGAGAACGGCGGACAGACGCTGGCGGAGAACGGTTCCGCGTCGTACTTCGCTCCCCCGGCTGATCCGGGCGACTCGACGGTCTTGTACACAGTCGTGGAGGTGCGAATCACCGCATGGCAGATGTGAACTCTCCCCGCAGATGCGGGCGCGAGAACGGCGACGACGCCGATGAGGACCGCGCACAGATCATCCTGATCACGGGACTGACGCTCGCGGTCCTCTTCGTCGCGGTCGTGCTCCTGTTGAACACCGTCATCTACACGGAGAACCTCGCGACCCGCGGCGCCGACGCCGGCGGCGCGGAGGCGATCGAGTTCCGCGACGGCGTCACCAACGACCTCGCCGGCATCCTCCACCGCGAACACCGGAACGCGAGCGACGGCGACGTTTTCACCGAGTTCAACGCGAGCGCGGAGACGTATGCCCGAACGGTCGCCGACATTCGCGCGCGCGACGGGGTGATCGCCGACGTTCAAGTTAAGCGCTCGACGCTTAGGGAGGGCCACTTCGTCGCACAAAACGAGACCGCCAGCGGTCTCAGAAACATGACGGCCCCCGACGGCTCAACCGCGAACTGGACCGTCGTGAATGACACCAACCGTACGCGGAACTTCCGGCTGACGGTAAACTCATCGTCCCTCTCTGGGGGCGAGAACGGCGCGTTCGCGGTTGTGGCCGACGGTGCGGACGAGGACTGGTCGGTGACGCTGTCGAACGACTCGGCCGACGCGATCGACGTGCGTGTGCGGAACGCGACGGTCAACACGACGCGGACCTTCTCTCACGAGGGGGTCGAGAACGTCACGATCGACCTGACCGCCGGCACGGTCGGCGGCGAACGGTTCCCCGAACTCGTCTGGGCCGGGGGCGTTCAGAGCGGAAGCGATCCCTACGACGCGTACGACATCCGCTACGAGAACGGCGACGAAGCGACCGGAACGTATGATCTCGTGGTCGACGAGCGCGACGGCTCCGCTCCGCTTGACGCCTCCTCGCGCCCGTACGTCACCGACGCGATCTACAGCGTCGAGGTCGAGCTACGGCATCGAACGCCGGGGCTGACCTACGGCGACGTGGTCCGGCTCGCGCCGGGTGAGCGCGATGCGTGAGGGCACGGACCGCGCCGTGTCGGTCACCGTCGGCTACGTGATGACGCTCGCCGTCTCGACGCTGCTGCTCTCCGGGCTGTTCGTCGCGGGCGGCTCGTTCGTCGAGACGCAGCGCGAGCGCGCGGCGCAGGGCGAGCTCACCGTCGTCGGCGAACGGATCGCGGCCGACGTGGAGACCGTCGACCGGCTCGTCGCGAGCGCGGAGTCCCGTGAGCGCCTCACGGTCAACCGGTCGCTCACGCTTCCGGACAGGGCGGCGGGAACCGCGTATCGGATCCGCGTGAGCGCGAACGGCACCGAGGGGGCGCTCGCGCTCGAAAGCGACCGGACCGACGCGACCGTCGAGGTCCCGTTCCGGACGAGCACGGACGTCGCGGTCCGGAACGCGACCGTCGACGGCGGGAGTCTCCGCCTCTGGTGGGACCCAGACGGCGGAGCCGGCGGTGGCGGAGCAGTGGTGGTGAGCGAGCGATGAGCGGGGCCGACCGCGCGTCCGGCTTTTGGGCGGGTGACCGCGGCGTCAGCGAGACCGTCGGGTTCGTGTTGGTGTTCGCGCTGATCACGTCGACAATCGCGGTCACGTTCACCGTCGGCCTCGGGGGGCTGGAGGACGCCCAGCTCGCGGAGCGGGACAACAACGTCGAGCGCGCGTTCGACGTCCTCCACGACAACTTCAACGACCTCAGCCGGGACGGCGTGCCGAGCAGAGCGACCGAACTCCGGCTCGGCGGCGGTGAACTCTCGTTCGACGACGAGTCCGAGTTCCGGCTCAACGGGACGGGATTCGAGTCACAGGTCATCGAGGGGGGATCCCTCACGTACCGCGGCGCCGGCGGCACCCGGATCGTCTACGAGAACGGCGCCGTCTTTCGGATGAACGGCGACAACGGCGTCATGATCAGAGAGCCCGACTTACTGGTCGGCGAGACGGTCGTCTACTCGCTATTCGGTCTCGACGGGCCCGCGGCGCCAGTGAGCGGCGATCGAACGGTCCTCGTCGTCGGTCAGCGCACGGACCGGGAGGTCGCGGCCGACGACCGGTCGGCAGCCGAGAACGTCACGCTCGACATCAACTCCACGCAGGCGACCGTCTGGAAGCGGTACTACGGCGACCTCGCGGCGGAACACGAGCAGGTCAACGTGACGACGAACGGCTCCGCGGACCTCACGGTCACGTTCATCGCCGACCACTACGACCGGTTCGTCGTTCACCGAACCGCCGCTCGCGTGGTGTTCTCCGACTGAAGTTCGACGGGTCCCGAATCCAGTCGACTGCCGGGGTCAGTCGGACTCGACCACCACGCTGTGCGTGGAGACGTGGAGACGGCTCACGACGGGGACCGACCTGCCGTCGAACGGCTGATTGTCCCGCAGCGCCTCGTCGTAGTGGAGCTTCAGTCGCGCGTCGTTGAACTCGAACTCGTTCGCCGTGAACGACCCTGTGAACGTCATCGAGCCGTCGAGGGTCATATCGCTCTCCGGCGCGTACAACACACCCGTGAACCGGATGCGACCGTTGTTGCCGTCGATGTCGATCTCGTCGTCGCCCGAGTAGAGCCAGAGGTTCTCCGTCCGGTCTCCATCCGCCGAGACGTTTGCGCCGTCTTCGAGCGTGACGTGGCCGAGAGTGAACATCTCGAGCTGCGTGTGCTCCCCGGTCGATATCGACGCCGTCCCGCTCTCCGTCCCGTCGCCCCGGACGGTGACCGGTCCGCTGACGTGAAGGTTCACGCGGTCGCCGCCCTCCGCTCGGACCGTGCCCGTTTCGCCGACGACCATCTTCCCGTCCACCAGCACATCGATCTCCTCGCTGTGGGAATCGAACACGAGGGAGCCGCCATCCTCGACGTCGAGGTCGCCGTCGACATTGAGTGTCGTTCCGCTCTCGACGATGAGCTTGTTCCCGTCCGAGACGACGAGGTCGCCGGTGAATTCCGTGTCCTCGGTCACGCGCTCGGTCCCGTCGGTGAACGCGAACGAACCCGTCTCACGCTCCGCGTCGCGGTCTCGCAGCTCGTCGATCTGCTGTCTGATGGCTCCGGACACGGGGTTCAAGTCGGGAAAATCGACGTTAGTCCGGATATCTCCGCTCACGTTTACTTTCTTTTCGAACTGTCCGGGTGGGAAATCGTCGGCTCCCATAAGCAGATCGCCGCGGATCCGGATCTCCTCTAGCTTGCCGATCCCGCCCTCCCCC
>NZ_SGUC01000050.1 GCF_005435165.1 Halorubrum sp. GN11_10-6_MGM
GCGACGCTCCGAGACGAACGTCTTGATAGGGAACATCGTTCGTCGGGTGACGCGGTCGCGTCACCCTTGCCTGCTGTGACTTCCAGCTCCTGCTGAGAACTGACCAACAATCCTCTACCCAAGAGCGTTGAAAATATATCTAGTTCCCTCACAAGAAGTGTGCTCTCTAACGATATGTGTTTGACAGGTTTGGTAGTACAAGTTATATTCTGTCGATGGACTTGTTTGAGTACTCTACATACCCGCCACACCGATCCGTAGGAATGAGCGCACCCAATATGTCTAGAAATATATAAGCAAGATAGGCGTAGACTTTGAATTCATCTGGTTTTGCTGTACTGAATAACCGCTGGGTCACGGTAACAGTGGTCCAATTAGTAATCTATGTCAATGGTGGTGAATACAAAATCTATCATATGCCATGTGATTAATTAAATCGGTTTCGTAGCTTGAGTTTCGCGTTGATGATTCGGCGGACAGTCTCATGAATAACGTCTATTGGAGTCTGTCCGAAGTACGAGAGTGTGTATAGGAGCCGGGCCTTAAGTGATAGAGCGTCGAGTTCGAATGCCTGTCGGCATTGTTCGCGCGCTTCTTCCAGATGTCCATACCGAAGGTACCGCTCAGCGAGTGATTCGTGAAATGCCTGTTGTTGTTCGTTGGTCAGGTGTTTATAGTACGCTTCGATACCGTTTTCCTGTACATCTTGGATGACCTCGTTTCTGACGCCATCTGTTGCTCGCCTAAGGGCTAGCTGCGCATAGAGCATTGAGCTCTCTTTCGATGAAAAGTAGACGCTCTCGTCGTGGATACGGAAGTAGTACAGTGGTTCTGGAATATTCCGAATTTTGTACTCTTCGGCGATACGAAGCCACATATCCAAATCCTGTGAATATTTGAACACCTCGTCATACCGATCAACTGCTTCAAACACGTCCTTGCGGGCTAGAACTGATCCGTGGATAATGTGATTTTTTGTCACTAAGTCGTCAAATGAGACATTTCCTAACACCATACGCTCCTGTTGGATCGTCCCGTCACCGTCAATGAGGTACGCGCCAGTTCCGACGAGGGCAACGTCTTCGTTCGATTTAATATACTCTACCTCTCGCTCGAGACGTGATGGGTGCGAGAGATCATCTGCGTCTTGTCTAGCAATGTATTTTCCAGCGGCGACTTCAAGCGCACGATTAAGTGATTTCGTCAGCCCTATATTTTTTTCATTTTCTAGAAGCTGAATCCTTGAGTCATTAAAATCACGGACAATCTCTACAGATGAATCCGTTGAGCAGTCGTCAACAACGATGATTTCGAAATCTTCGAATGTCTGGTCAAGTAGACTCTGGAGTGACGCTTCGATGTACTGTTCTTCGTTATAGACGCCAATGAGCACGCTCACTGTCGGATTCGACGCCGAGTCATGAGTCTCATTAGAAGGTGGTTCGGTGACGGCCCCGGTGTTCTTCATCTGGTGGTGCTGAAACGCTCTTGGCTTATCAAACTGTAAGAATCTCCTCTATAACACCGATATCATCTAAAATTATGCGTCAAATACTTGTAGCGGCCACAAAACCTCTTTCTTAATGGATACGAACGCGGTCGTGGTTATTGTTGATGCTCTTCGGGCAGATCGGATCGGTCCGTACAAGGGGACGACTTTGACTCCTCACATTAATCAGCTGATGACTGAAGGCCTCACTTTCGAGCGTGCGTTTACGACGACTAACGCGACGGACTCCGCAACCACGTCGCTACACACCGGTTTACATCCACTTTCTCATGGAGTCATAAATCACGCCATGCGGGTGACAGATGAAGAAAAGAAACGGGCCGAAAGTGTAACTCAATTCCCAGAAATCCTCCAACAGGCGGGGATCCGAACGATCCACAAAGGACGCCACATGGGTCGATGGCACTATAATGGGTTTGATGAGGTAACGACACTACAGCCACACTCTCAATTCTGGAAACTATACGAGAAGTACTTTAGAGGTCTCAGAAATCGGAACAAAGCACTTGGAAAGATATTGGATGGGATGTACTGGTACACAAAAAAGGTGATTACGGCTTTAGAAGGAGAGAGCCCAGATGACCTTGCCGAGTTACTCGATACTCTGAGGCCGGACGAGCAGTTCTACAGCACTTTACACTTGATGGACACGCATATGCCGTATAGTGCCAACGAGGACGTCGCCGCAGAATATCTACAGAGATTTGACTATGACGGTATCAAAATGGAAAAACTCATTGAACAACAAGGAGATGGACCATGGTTGCTTGACCAACGAGCAAACCTCATTGAAGATGACAACAACACGCCGACCATCGAAGAGGTCAAAGCGTGGTATGACGCCTCTGTCACCCATGCCGATGAGAAGATTGGCCGCCTCATCAAGGAGCTCAAAGAGCGTGGGATGTATGACGACACGCTTCTCATTGTTCTCTCAGACCACGGTGAGTCACTCGATGAACATGGTATTTTCTTCGACCACCACGGGTTGTACGACCAGACTGTTCAGATTCCACTTGTGGTTAAACCGCCACACAGAGAGAAGTTTGACCCGGGGACTACAG
The DNA here is from genome assembly GCF_005435165.1 of Halorubrum sp. GN11_10-6_MGM. Taxonomy (GTDB): domain Archaea; phylum Halobacteriota; class Halobacteria; order Halobacteriales; family Haloferacaceae; genus Halorubrum. The sequence continues at coordinate 2,575 of NZ_SGUC01000050.1, forward strand.
TCAAGACGTTCACCCAAATCACCGATGTTGCACCTACCGTCCTAGACTATATGAACGTCGGTGCTGAGGCAGGCAATTTTGACGGAGCAACGCTCAGACCGCTCATCGAAGGCGACGACGACGGGTGGACCGAACGAGAAGCGATTCTTGTCGAGGAAGCACACACACAGCGCCGCAGAGCACTCCGAACCTACGAACACAAATACATCCAATCCCTCGAAGACGATCTCGAATGTCGTTACTGTAATGTGGTCCACGGTGCCGAAGAGGAACTCTACGACTTAGCTGAAGACCCAGAGGAGCTCAAAAACATTGTAGACGAAAACCTCGAAGCGCGCGAAGAATTATCCGAGATAACAGAGGCCCTTGTCGCCTCATACGAACTGCGTGAAGCAACAGACGACCAATCTGACGTGACGTATGAAGATGAAGATATTGTTGCCGACCGATTAGAGGCGCTTGGGTACAAGTGAGGTAGGTATGGCAGGTAGGAACTTGTCACAATACTCTCTGAATAACTCGTTGGAGCACGAGATGACACCACCAAGCTACATATTCAATCGACGCCGAAGTTTCCACTGCCTCCCTAGTAGAAACCGATTATGAGAGTCGCTGTAGTAACTTCAGGACACATACCGTCACAGTGGGCACACAGCGTCGCCGTCGCAAAGAATGCGAACGGGTTCGTCCAGTGCGGACACGATGTCGAACTCCTCTCGCCAGAACGACTTTACGAGTCCCAAAAGCGACGCAAGATAGACTCGATACCCGATTATTACGGAATTAGTGAGGAGATCGACGTGACGCTGTTTCCCGACAAGACCCCGTACTACTTCTCAGATGTTCCGTACGTCGGCTTTGCGCTGGACGCCTTGTCATTCGGGACGTTCGATATCACACGGCGAATTGGTGACCCAGAACGGAAGATTACAGCGTACATCGAAGAGGAAGAGTTCGACCTCGCGTACTGTCGGACGTACCGGGCGACGAACTACCTCGTCGAGAAAGGTGTCCCGACGATTATGGAGTCTCACTCGCCCACACTCAGGCGGCATGCACAACGACGGGTGATGAAAAACGCGACCAAAGATGCATTCTGTGGTCTCGTCACCATCGGAGAGAACCTGAAAGACAACTTCGTGGAAGCAGGTGTCCCAGAAGAGAAAGTCCTCGTCTTACAGGACGGTGTCGACCTCGATCAGTTCGCAGATCGTATATCGAAAGGCAAAGCGCGCTCTGAACTCGGCCTCCCGGCCGACCAACAACTGGTGGTATACGTCGGATCACTCCACGAAGACAAAGGAATCAGACACAGCCTCCAGGTGGCCAGTCGACTGCCGAACGTAAGGTTCCAATTCGTTGGTGGCGACGAAGACGACGTGGATACGTGGTCGAAAACGGCGGCAGATATCGGTGCCGATAACACACACTTCAGTGGGTATGTTCCGAACCGCGAGGTGCCGAAGTATCTCGCTGCCGCCGACGTACTCTTAATGCCCTACAAGACAGACCACGATGTACGTTTGATGGATCTCAAATCTACTTCACCGCTGAAACTCTTCGAATATATGGCCGCTGAACGTCCTATCGTTAGCTCAGATATCCCCGCTATCTCACGAACACTCACACACGAAGAGACAGGATTGCTCGCAGAACCGAACGACGTCGACGAGTTAGTTTCCTACGTCACGCGAGTATTTAGAGACGAGGAGTTCGCGACGAAGCTTGCACAGAACGCCCGCAACGAAGTACCAAAGTACTCGTGGCAGTCGCGCTGTGAGACAATGATCAAAGACTTGATGGCTAACTGAGTCGGTACATAGCCTTCGAGACGCGAATGAGCACAGCCACTGAGGGTGCGCGGTTGTCGCCTATATTGGAACGTTCGCGATAACCTTTCTCCGGAAGTCACCTGACAGCCAAAACAAACTTGCGAAGTATACACCAGCGCCGACTCCGACCATGACAACAGTGTCGACAAATCGATAAAAGAGAACCGAAGTTCCAGAAAATACAGGTTGTAGTGCGAGGATAACAAATGCCATGAGCCCTGCTGAAACACTTTGTTTGAGCAGTTCTCTGTACGGTATCTGGAAATCAACGAGCCGTGCCGTAGCCCGGTAACTCAGCAAGAGAGCAAGCAACGAACTGCTAACTGTGGCGATAGCAGCTCCAGTCCACCCGAGCACGTACACAAGACCGATATTCAAAATGATGTTAAACGAGATGAATTTCAGATTTATGTTGAAAACGACATCTGGCCTATCGAGGGCATTAAGCGAATTCGATAGCTGCGTGTGGTAATTATAAATGAGACGAGCAGTAATGAGAATAATCAATACCGTTTTAGCCTCTACGTACGCATCGCCGTACATTTCTAGGATGCGCTCACCGATTAGTATTCCCCCAACAAGACCGGGAATCAACAATAGCCCTGTATATGTAAGAGAGTCCGTGATAAGCGACCCGACATCTGATTTTTCACTGTCACGTCTCGAGATCTCCGGGAAGAGTGTCTGACTGATGGCGTATCCGAAAAGAGCTAACAAGGAGGAGACATTCCATGCCACACCATAAAACCCGACAAAGGTACTGGAGACAAAATACCCGAGTGTGAGAGTATCGACATTATTTAATGTTCGTCCCTCTGCTGCATTTACCCAATTGTACTTACCGTATTCGACGAGACTCGTGAAGTGATGCCGTTCAGGGATTCTAGGTGAGAGTGAGATATATATCAAACCGACAATAAGTGTTATTCCAACACCAACTACGTATCCACCTAACAGGGCGATAACTCCCAACCCGAGCGCAACGCCCACTAGTTGAGCACCGCGTTCAAATACGAGCGACGTTGGTGCGAGAAGACCGCTTACGTGGACTTTCCCAATTCCTTCGAGGACACCTCGCTCTAAGTAGAGTACAGATTGTACAACAAGCATTAGAATCAGCAGATACGTCGCTTCGATTCCAATGTATGTATCTATATAGTCCTTGAAATAAACAATCCCGACGACAGTAACCGAAAGGAGACAGATCTGAATGAGAACCGCAGCACTCAGCAACCCACCTGAGTTGGTTTCCATCTCGCTTAACCGCTTCGTTAACGCTTCTTTGACAGTCAGGCCACTCACAATATTGAACCACCCAAGCATCGCGAGGACCACAAAGTAGATTCCGAGAGCATCCGGTCCGAGGATTCGAGAGAAGTATACGATCGATAGAAAACTCAACAGCGAACTCCCAAACTTCGAGGCAAACGTGACGAACGATTGCTGACCAAGTTTCACGCGATTCTCCCCCAGTTCGGCAGCGACATTATTATTATTGGCTGTAGTGGCTTACAAATCGATTACGGATCTCGCTCAGTCTGCGTGAGAGCACTACCCGCAGTGACGGTCAAGTAATTTTTGAGAAAATAATTTGGAGACAAACAGGACGGTCAGTGTACGACAGAGAGTCAACGAAACTCTGTTAATAGCCAATGATAGGACGCTGGTTACATAGGATCTTGTTCTTGTAGCGTGCTTAAGATGCGATCTGCAGCGCGACAGTTCCCTTCCGGATTTAAATGGTATCCATCCTCAAGCGTGTATTCGTCGGCGATTTCTAACTCGTCATCTATCGAGTCCGCTAGTGGACGAACAGATTGGACAAAATTATACTTCATCGTCATTTTCTGAATTACTTCGTTGTAGGCTTTGATAGCACTGGCTACAGTAGGATTTTTCGCCAAGTATTTTTCACTCGGAGACAAAATATGTATAAATAGAACTTTTGGAACACCAACCGCTTTACAGCGGCCGAGGAATGCGTCGATATTAGCCTCGTATCGGCTCCGTGGAACGTAAGCACGTTTTTGCGATCGAGAGCGTAAATTTGTTGCGAGAAAGAGTAAGGCCCGACGTAAGATATCGGAGGGAACACTATCGACGAGTGTACTCTCAAATTTTCGCAGGTACCGTGGAGCGCAGTCAGCAATTCCTAATTGAACAATGACCGCTGATGGCTCAAAGTAATCTAATCGTCGCTCGTTTTCCCAATCTGTATCGGAATTCAGAATCTCAGACGTATTTCCATCTAACGACCGGTTTAGAACGTGCCACTCACTAAGTTGATCTTGGAGAAAATACGGCCAGGTCTCCTCGTAGCACACTCCTTGTCTTGGAAGTGCTAGTGAATCTCCATGAATGAGGAGATGCTTTGTCATACAATTGAGGACAAATCTACGCCTAATAAGTGGTTTGGAGTCGGCGTGCTACGTAAATTTGACAGGAAAGAAGACCGTTGAATCTGTTTCACCACTATGACAATATTTTACATAGTTGCCGAACACATTTATACCTGGAACGCGCTAAATCGACAGTGTGACAAGGAATATCGCCCTAATTGTCCTTGACTCTGTGAGGAAAGATTATTTCGACAAACATGCCCGCAATTTAAATAAGCTGTCTGATGTTTCTTATGATGATTGTTACGCAGCAAGTTCTTGGAGTGCTCCGAGCCACGCCTCGATACTGACTGGAAAACTCCCTCATCAACACGGTATTCACGCACACAATAAGGACATGGGAAAATTATCTATCGAAGAAACTTTCCTTAATAATCTACATGACCATCGAACAGTTGGTGCGTCAACAAACTTATACGCGGGGGCCCCATATAATTTTGACCTTTTGTTTGACGAATATAAAAGCTTCAACAGATACGGGTTATATCCGGATGGAATCAACATAGACGAGTTCCATGATAACAATCCAGATGGTATTGAGCGATATCTGAGATTTTTAACTCAATCGTACCGCCAGGGATGTTTAAAAGCCAGTATTGCGAATGGGTCAATGGTAAAGATTAACGATGTGTTAGAACACTTCACTCTCCCTCGTTTCGGTGATTATGGTGCGAAGCTAGTGATGAGAAGTTCCCTGAAGCTAATTGATCAGGAGCCCTTCTTTTTGTTCAATAATTTCATGGACGCCCATGTCCCACACAAACCAACCTTATCTCTCGGTTCTTCGCTCACTTCAGTACCCCTAAACTGGTCATCAGAGATGATCGACCGGTGGGACGTCAACAACGCTGATTCAAGTACACAGTACGAATCCTACCTCAAAAACTTCAGAGAGTTGTACGCTGCGTTTATCCAATATTTGGACCGGAAACTTGCAAAATACATCTCTCAAATATTGGACAGTGCCGACGAAGAGACGACTGTTATTGTGACTTCAGATCACGGTGAAGAGTTGGGGCTCGACTACGAGGATGGCAACCTTGGCCACGTGAGTGGTGTGTCGCATTCGCTACTACACGTGCCGTTGTGTATCATAAATCCTCCAGATGGGTTCAAGAAGGCAGAACCGTTTACGCAGCTGGACCTCGGGGAATTGATTTCAGCATTCGGAAACGGAACTATAGAACCATCCGCTCGCGAATTGATTCCCGCAGAGAGGATAGGGTTGGGTATCTCCAAAGACGGGGGACCGGATAACTACGAATTCTGGAACCGACTTGAGAGAACGACCTACGACGGAAACACACGGTACGAATGGGATACGCCTGGTGGAAACCGACAGTATGAGATTGTTGGGCCTTCGAAAGAGAAGTTGGTGGACCAAGATACAGAGATTCCAGAAGAGATGGTAAACTGTTTTGACGTTGATGTAGAGTCGTACAAACAAGAGGCGTTGTCCGCCGAATCTGAACTCAGTGTCGAAGATTCGACACAAAAAAGGCTACAAGACTTGGGCTATATGTGAATTGGACGAATTGTAGGCCGCTTTTTCGAACGTTCTCCAATCATTCTGGTACTCTGTTTCACTTCATCTCGTCGAACACAATTGTTGATGACAGGTATACGCTGGTAGCTCAACGTTTTAGCAAACGTTTGTACAGTGCCTGTTCCGCCTGTGTGACACCATCTAAACTATAATTCTCCAATATTTCTGCTCTTGCATTCGATCCAAGTCGAGTCCGGAGTTCCGTTTCACTCATCAGTCGGTGGATCGCCTCACCGAGACTCTCGCTGTCAGTCTCACACAGCACACCAGTCTCACCGTCGTCAACAACGTCACGAGTCCCATCTACGTCTGTCCCGATACAGGGAACGCCACAAGACATTGCTTCGAGAATCGACTTCGGCATTCCCTCGAAGTGGGACGGGAGGATAAACGCCTCGTGCTTGTTGATGATGCGCGGTATTTCGTGGTTCGGTACTCGACCGATAAACTTGGCGTCTACGTTGAGTGACGTTGCGAGCGAGCGCAAGTTGTCTTCGAGTGGGCCTTCACCAACCAACGTCAGTGAGTATGGTAGATCATCTAGTGCCCGCAGCAACGCGTGGAGGTTCTTTTGTTCTGCGAGACGACCGACGAACAAGAGAGTGTCTGGTTCGGGTTCCACGCCGTCCATCGGTGCGAACACATCTGTCTCGATGTAGTTCGGAACCATCTGGTGGGAGCCGCGAGTCCAGTAGCGTGACTCGATGTAGTCGTACCCGTGGGGAGATGACGTGATAATCCCGTCAGCAGCGGCGTATGAGACGGTTTCGAGGACACGAGCCACGAGGCGAATCGGAAGCGGCTTCTCCAACTTGTTGTAGAACTTCGTTAGGATGTACCCCGTTCGGACCACGAGCGGAATGCTGAACAGAACGCTCGCAATAATCGCTGTCCACGACCCCAGCATCTGATTCGTCTTCACGATGTCGATGTCGCGGAAGATGTCGCGGTGGATAACCGGACACAAGAACGAGTAGAGAAGGGAGTTCGATACGCTCTTTTTCGGGACGACAGTCACGTTGTCTGGTAATTGGTCTGCGTAATCGGTGTCGCGTTCGTCACCGTACGTGAACAGGTAGATATGGTCGACCGTCTCTGACAATCGTTTGTACAGTGCCAGTTCCCGATCCATGATTCCGTCTTCGTCCCACATCCGCATGGAGACGCCGAAGGTGAAGAAGAGCGCGAGAGTCATCTGTTCAGTCTGACGGACAGATGAATTGTTGCGATTCGTCATAGTGATATTCTATTTATCACACGTATCGTATGAAGCTTGTTCAGTAGAACTTGGCTTATTATCCTTCGGCATTATCATGCTAGACTAAGAGAAAGGCACATATTCCGAGTTTTAATCATGTCGATGGAATAGTCACATATGACTATATATAAAAATTATTAATATGACATCTTTATTTACTCTGTCAGACTCTCTCATAAGCTATTTTGTTCCGTACTGACACCATCTATCTAGGTAAGCGGTCGTACTTGCCTCCGGCAAGGGCATAGACTCCGTCGGCATATCGGCGACAACTCCAGTCCTCATCGAAATGAACGGCACGCCGTTTATCTGGGACGTCCTCAACAACTTGATCGGTGCCGGCACAAGCCAACTTGTTTGTCAGCTACAAGGCCGAACAGACTATCGACCGCTACGGCGAAGAGTACGAGGGCGTCCCGATTATCAACACGCACCAGCGCGAACAGTTGGGCCTCGCTCACGCCATCCTTCAGGCGGAACCCCACATCGACGGTCCGTTCATGCTGATGCTCGGCGACAACGTGTTTCGCGAGAACCTTTCAGACGTTACCAACCGCCAACAGGAGGACCGCGCCGATGCAGCGTTCCTCGTCGAGGAGGTCCCCTACGAGGAGGCCTCCCGGTACGGCGTCTTAGACACCAACGAGTACGGTGAGGTTGTCGAGGTCGTCGAGAAGCCTGACGACCCGCCGTCGAATCTGGTGATGACCGGGTTCTACACGTTCACACCTGCGATCTTCCACGCGTGTCATCTCGTCCAGCCGTCCGACCGCGGCGAGTACGAGCTTCCGGACGCGATCGATCTCCTCATTCAGTCTGGTCGTACTAATGACGCGATCCGCCTCGACGGCTGGCGCATCGACGTTGGCTACCCCGAAGACCGCGACCGCGCCGAAGAGCGGCTCGATGATACAGGGGGAAGCGAGACCGAAGAAGACGCGGATGACGCGGACCAAGCCGTCGCCGACTCGGAGGTGAAACCTCGAACGGCGACAAACTCGATACCGCTTCGAAACGGAGGCGACCCGACGTTTCTTGTGCCGGTCCCGCAAAACATTATCCAGAATGCGTATCTCCATCGTCGGCAGCGGCTACGTCGGTACGACGGTCGCCGCCTGCTTCGCAGATCTCGGTCACGATGTCGTCAACATCGACATCGACGAATCGGTCGTGGAGACGATCAACGCCGGCGAGGCGCCGATCCACGAGAAGGGGCTCGCCAGCCTCATCGCCGAGCATGCCGGGCCCGAAGGCACCGGTCGCCTCCGGGCGACCACCGACTACACGGCCGTCCGCGACACCGACGTAACCTTCCTCTGTCTGCCGACGCCGCAGAACGACGACGGCAGCATCGATCTGTCGATCATGGAAGCGGGCGCGAGCCAGCTCGGCGAGACGCTCGCCGAGAAGTCGGAGTGGCACACCGTCGTCGTCAAGAGCACGGTCGTTCCCGGCTCGACCGCGGACACGATCACCCCCATTCTCGAACGAGAGAGCGACAAGACCGCCGGAGAGGCGTTCGGCGTCGGGATGAACCCCGAGTTCCTGCGCGAGGGGACGGCCGTCCACGACTTCCTGAACCCGGATAAAGTCGTGCTCGGCGCGGACGACGAGCGCGCACTCGGGGACATGCGCGCGCTGTTCGACCCGCTCGTCGAGGGAGCCGACGCGCCGGTCGTCGAGACCGACACGCGCACCGCCGAGATGATCAAGTACGCCAACAACGGCTTCCTCGCGGCGAAGGTGAGCCTGATCAACGACCTCGGGAACATCTGTAAGGAGTTCGGCATCGACGCCTACGAGGTCGCCGACGCGATCGGCTTAGACGACCGGATCAGCGAGCAGTTCCTCCAGAGCGGGGTGGGGT
>NZ_SGUC01000051.1 GCF_005435165.1 Halorubrum sp. GN11_10-6_MGM
CCATCCGAGACGGAAGAGCCTCTGTTCAGTTCTCCGATCACGCTTCATCAGCGATTTGACTCAACACCGTCTTGCTCAACTATCCGCACAAACACCGCCTCGACGCGCCGCTAAACTACAACGGATGATAATAGCCCAGACTAAGAGTGAGCTTGACCAGCACACTAAATGGGTAGAAAAAGTAATTTCGTCAGAAGGTGGGTCTGTGAAGCGGATCCGCGGGAAATATATTGAGGCAATCCATAATTCTGGGCCACTGAGCACTCGTCACAATCAGTACCAACTTGAAATTCCGGTGAATGCAGCGGCCGCTCTTTCTTTTCCGGCCCCTGCTTCAACTTATCGAGATTACACACAGCAGTACGACTATACCCCAGACCCGACGTATCTTTCTTGATTTACTCTATACATATTATAATAATTCTAAAGCGCTATTCTAAGAAATTTACTTTGCTGATATCTCTGATTTTTATATAGCGATATATCATTTATCTTCTTAGCCCATTATCGCACCGTTATTTGTCCTGTTGCTGTTTTCTCCACTAGAAAACTGTACCGGACAACTTATAATTAAATCGAGTAAAACGCTCTACCCGCCGAAACCACCAGACTTAGAATCACTACTGTACGACGCACGGCCGCTCTTGCCGACGATCAGCCCAAACAGAGATGAGCGAAGTTCAACAGCAGACTGGGAAAGGATTCAAGGTTGTACATCAAATAGTAGTACTATAATGAGTACAACTAACGAAGGCCGGGTCGTCAATCTGAGTCAGAAAGGCCAGGCCACAATCCCCAAAGAGCTTCGGGAGAAGCACGGAATCCAACCAGGTAGTAGAGTTCGTATCCGGGAGAACGAGGAGGGAGATATCGTCGTCGAACCGCTTCCCAGTCTCCAAGACTTCCGTGGCGCCGCAACCACGTCGGAACGCGGTACGGCAATCCTCCAAGAAGAGCGAGAGGTTGACGAAGAACGGAGTCAGCGTCTCGAGCGAGACAACTAATGGATCATGTCGTATTCGACGCAGAACCACTGATTGCCTATTATTGGGACGAACCTGGAAGCGATGACGTTGAAGCAATCATTGACTGCGTGGAGGACGGCGAGTTGAAGGGGACAGTGAATACGGTCACCTGTACTGAGGTGCGATACGTGTGTGGACGTGACGACCCACAGACAGCGAAAGCATACGTCGCTCGTATTCGGGACTGGTGTGATGTCGTTACCGCCGAAGAGGTCTGGGAGTCGGCTGCCGATTACAAACGCGACTACAATGTCGCACTCGGCGACGCCTACACACTAGCCACAGCAGTGGCGAAAGAGGCGACAGCCTACACGGGTGCTGACGACGATTTCGACGACGTCGATGTGACTGTAAAGCGATTCCGCGAAGAGGGCGTCTAATGAGTCGACTTCCCGTCGAGTACCGATGACTAGGACAACCGACACACCACGCTACAGCACGATGGACCTCGAGGACGCCGAGGCCTTCTACCACGACGAGATCACGCCGCAGATGCGAGCTGAAGGACTGGATCCTGAGCACGAAACTCCTACGTATTCCTGGCTCGAATCACACTTCTCAGGGTTCATCAAACACCTCTCTCGGCAATTCGACCTCTCACCGGGCGACTTCTACGACAAGATCGGTGTTCCTGTCGAGCCCGAACAAGAGGTGGGACCGTTCGATTTTGTCGACGACGACGAGACGCGTGCAGCCCTCGAGGACTACCTCGTTGAGCTGCGTGACCGACAGGGGCGGGCGGAGTCGACAGTCGCCACACGCCGCTCTGTCCTCCGTCTCTACGTCCGGACGTACCAGGACGTGAACGGAACCGAAGATCTGCTCGGGCCGTTGCACGATGACGCTGTGCGGGCCGATGAGATGGACCGCGTCGCGGATACCTTCGATGTCCTCCGGCGCCGCGAAGATACGCTCACGACACACGCGTCGCGACGGAAGTACGTTCAGGAGGTTCGGCAGTTCTATACCCATCAGGTGACGTTCAAGGGCGCACGTCACAATCCGACTGACCAGCTAGAACGTCGCTTTGGGTGGGATTCAACGCCTGAGTGGGATAATCAGGCTCTCGAGGCTGACCAGATACGGCTACTTTACCAGACAGCTGACGATCCAGTTGACCGTCTTATCGTGATCGGGATCTGTGGGTGGGGACTTCGACCGAGCGAGGTTGCGTCGCTCCATATTGACCAGTTGGTCCTCGACCCACCAGAGGATGATACGGAGGCTGGGCCCTACATCGAGTTTGGCAGTGAACGGAAGAACGGACCTGGGACGGTCGCGCTCCTCACAGGTCTCGAGGATGTATCCGCGCGGATTGACGCCCTTGCTGAAAAAATAGGCAACGGCTGGATGGGCCATGTGTTTCCGTCGTCGACGGCGGAGAGCGGGCACCTGTCAACATCAACGATCCGGCGTCGGTTCAAGGACCTCGCAGAACGGGGTGGTGTGTCCGTTAATGGGGAGATCCCAACGCCGAAAATGGGTCGACGGTACTGGTACACGGCGTACGGAGAAGCAGTACGTCGGGTGGCCGAGCGGTTTGCAGACGTCGCTGAAGAGCAGGGATCGAAGTCGGCGGAGGTTGTCTTGGATAACTACCTCTCGGAGGCGGAGAAACGCAGGCATCGCCGGGAAGAGATGCGGGCGGATCTTGAAGGGCTGTTCGCAGAGAACACAGCTGCGTGATGACGTAGCGATCGGGCGTGTAGTGATGTGAAACAGGAGAATACGGGATTTTTCTCCTGGTATTTGTGATGTTTGGAGTGCCGGCGATAATCAGTCGAGTTCGAGTTCTTCTTCCAGCTGGGGACTTTGTAGTCCTGCCCGGAAGACGGCGTTGAAGAAGTCCTTGTTCTTCGAGAGATCGTCGCCGTGTGTAGCAAAGTACTCGGTATCGAGCTCTTTGTACTTCACCCGCATCTCCTGGTAAACGCTCTCGTAGAGGTAGACATTCACATTGTGGAGGTCGCGAACTACGATACCCTTTGCGTCTGCGTCGAGTGCCATCTGCCGGACGGTCTCTCCATCGGCTTCAACAGCGGAGTCGTCGATCTCACGTTCCGTATCTGTCGTATCTGAGGCATCTGTCGTGTCTTTGGGATCGGATGTGGTAGGCGATGATCCGTCATCAGATGTATCTGAGGTGTCTGAAGCATCTGAAATCTCCGTGGATTCTGCGGGGTCGGATGCAGTGGCGGCCGATTTCTTATCGGCTGTATCTGGTATATCTGATGTATTTGATCTATTTGAGGTGTCTGAGGTGTCTGTCGTTTCTGCACCGCCGCTCCGAACTTCGTCCATACTCCAAACGTCGCCCTTCCGCTCCTCGAGGTCGTCGTCCCCGTCGTTACTACTCATGCTTCCACCTCCGTCGTATGACGTTCAAGCATTTTCGCGATCTCGGTATAGGCCTCGCGCGCGTCCTCGGTCTTTGCGTCGTCTTCGTGGGTAAAGATGGAGACTCCGTTGTTCCAGGCACGCCGGATAGCGACGCGGTCAGGCACTTCGAAGACATCGTAGGGAGCGTCATTGAAGAACTCGATCATCTGCTTGGTATCGTTGTTCTGGACGCTCTCGACGGCGTTGATGACAATCCCGAGAATGTCGATGGTGTCGATCTGGCCAGGGAAACTACTTGAGAGGTAGGCGATTTCTTCGTTCATTTTCTCGATAGCACGGATGGACCGTCGGGTTGGCTCGACGGGAATAAGGACTTGTTCGGCCGTAAGGAGGGCATTATCGAGGATTTGGCTGAGATCGGGTGGGCAATCGATAAGGATGAAGTCATAGTCGTGGTCGAGCTCGTCGAGGGCAATTTTGAGCCGCATTTCGCTGTTTGCGACCTGCGTGACGAGCATATCCTTTAGCCCGTCCATTGCCTTGTTGGACGGAATGACGTCGAACTCATCGTGATGCTTGATGATGTCATTGATCTCTTCGGTGCGTGTCGGGTCAACCATCACCTGGTGGAGAGACGGAATCTTCTGATCGTAGAGGTCACGAAAGCCCGTACCTTCAGTGAGAGTTCCCTGTGGGTCAGCATCGATGAGGAGGACATCGTGACCTTGGTCCACGAGAGCACCACCGAGGTTGATCGTGGTAGTGGTCTTTCCGACCCCGCCTGCTTGATTTGAGATGGCGATTATTTGCGTCATATGTTCCATGTGTCTGAGGCATCTGATATAATTGTTTGCCAGACGCATCTGCTGTATCTGATGTATTTGAGGGGCGGTTTGAATTACAAATTGGAGTGAACCGCTTTAGGAATGATTGTATCTGATGGAACTGAATAATTCACTCTAAGCCGTCTGTTCGGCGTTTCTCTGCGGTATCTGACGCAACTATTGATCGTGTGTAAGTACTGAACTGAGCTGTCTGCTGTATCTGAGGTAACTGATATAACTGATTGTAGCATCGGCTTGTCGTCACTGCGGTATCTGATGTATCTGAGAGAATCAACGGTCGAGGATCGCTGCGACTGTAGGTGATCGAAAAACATGCTGTCAAGCGCCGCGTGGCCAGACTGCGGGTGCTGCTGCGTGGAAACGCGCAGCAGTGCTCGACACACCACACTTTCCGCCGATCAAACCACCTGTAGATCGTCATATGATCGGGGAGACCGTCTTGATCTATCAAGAGCATACAAACCTCGGCCATGTACTCCAGCCGATTCGTGTTTCACGGTAGCTGTGGGTCTCTTCGATCTGAAAACAGGGAAGAACGACGTGAACCCAGCGGGCGAACCCGCCTCTGGCGGGCTCACCCGCATGCTTCCCAACGCTTGTTTAGCTAGGTGACGACACTGCTCAATGAAGCCGAGGATATCGATCTCCATACAAGTTCGATTTCCTCGGCTTCACCCTTCTAAACTCGTCATATCGGCTAATAAGGTTGCTATTCAGCAGAGCGGTTGCGAGGGTGACTGTCACCGGAAATGCCGAAGGGCTGTTACCGATAGCGTTCGTCACCATAGACAAGATGCATCGACCAGGACACTACGGCGGGTCGCTGCTTGCGTATGCACCAGTCGGCTTTTTCGTAGTCGCGGCCGGTGCTGTGGAGCTCGCGATCGCCGGCGGCGCCGTCGCAGTCGCCGGAGCAATGATCCCCGACTGGGATCAACGTGTACCGTTTGTCCGCCACCGTGGGCCAACGCATACCGTGTGGTTCGCACTTCTTGTCGGTACCGTTCTCGGCATTGCTGGGGCTCTCGTCGGGAGTAGTATGGGTGTCGGCAGTGCGATCGCGCTCGGCGGTTTCGGATTCGTGGTCGGCGCCATAATCGTCATCGGACACCTCCTCGCGGATGTCCTTACGCCGATGGGCATTCGTCCGTTCGAACCGCTCCGAGACGACACGTACACGCTTGATGTCGCGAAGGCAGCGAATCCCCTCGCGAACTACGCGCTCCTCGCTCTCGGAGCCGTCACCTCAGTGATCGCGTTCCTTGCCGGCAGTGTTGTTGCTGGCGCCCTCGGCGTCTGAACAGCAGGTGAAGCCCTCACAACGCCGAGAGTGGTCCGAGTACGGCAGCTCAGTCACTCACTGTGGTCAATATACCTGGCTTCCCATTCAACCCGAGCTTCAATCTCTCTCGTGCCTCGACGGGTAGTGCTGTACTCGTTGGTTCGTCGATCGCGCTGTCCCTTTTCGATGAGTCCCTTCTCAACGAGCGTATCGAGATTCGGATAGAGTCGGCCATGATGGATTTCTTTTTCGTAGTAGTCCTCGAGTTCGTCTTTGATCGCGAGTCCGTGAGGGTCATCGAGTCCGGCAATGACGTACAGTAGGTCTCGCTGAAAGCCAGTGAGATCGTACATATCATATGTTACGTGTTCGAGTTTTGAAACACTATTGGTCTGGAGGCCGCGTGTTATGGAACCCGTCTCACACCCTCTAGGCGGTGATTTTGTCTGTTTGCTCTCACGCTTGAGTTGGAGAATGAGCGTATTCCCGTCGCTGTCGTCGGGTGGATGCTACAACGTGGACCGGAACTCGGTAGAGAGCGTTTTCAGGTCTACCGTAGCGATTTTGTCAGTTGCGAGAAGTCGAAGGCGTGGGCGGCCAACATCTATTGGGACTTTTTCAGTCTCGATGAGGCCAGCGTCTTCGAGTGCTGATTTGGCCCGTGAGAAGGTTGCTTTCGAAGCGATACCCGTATCTTCTCCCCATTTCGAGATATCGTAGAGGAGGGTCTCGTTGCGGGCTGCGAGGATGAGTATGATCTCGACGATACTGAGGTATTCGTTGCTCTTGGAAATCTCTTCAGCGTGTGTAAGGACTTGGTTGAGCTCGTCTGCCACGTCGTCGCCGATCTCTTCTCGGAGCGTTTGTTTCACTACTGAGAGGGCGGGTGTCCGGAGGTGATACTGCTCGGCGGCTTCGAATTTGGAGTCGAACTCACCGTAGATTGATGAGACCAGCTCGGGGTCCGAGCTCGAAATACTGTGCTTGTCCAACACAGGAACGACAGCCTCAGACTCGGTTGTGAAGATAGTATTCTCGACTGACTCCGTGAGTGTCCGGAGGCTGAGTTGCTCCCGGTGGATGAGTTCGGCTATTTTTGATGCCGTGAGGAAGCTGTAGAGGGCGTCTTTGATTTCAGCTGAGTCTGCGAGGAGCCGGACCTTGGGCTGATCCTCAACGGTTACTGCTTCCTCTGCGAAGGCTGCGATTTGTTCAGAGCGGGGATTGATATAGAGTGCTGGCTCGTCTCGGTCGGGGATCATCTGTGTGAAAATATGTTGTTTGGCCATTTTCTGTTACTTTGCGGAGATGTACTTAATAGATATGGTATCTGAGTGTTGGACTCTTTGGCCAGTTATGAGATAGCCAATCAGAGCCACGCGTTCTATGACGCTGTTGAATCATCGGCCTTTGACCACCCCAGTACCTCTTCACGCACGCTGGGGACTTAGCAGGCTTTCATCCCATCAGGGCCGTCTTTTTATTTTCCTCACCGTCCGCTGGATCGTCATTTCGATGAGGTCGAGAGAGATCTCTTCGAAGAATTTGACAA
Organism: Halorubrum sp. GN11_10-6_MGM; assembly: GCF_005435165.1. GTDB lineage: Archaea > Halobacteriota > Halobacteria > Halobacteriales > Haloferacaceae > Halorubrum. The sequence goes on from NZ_SGUC01000051.1 coordinate 7,045, forward strand.
CAAGTAGACTGAATGCTGAGCCAACCAGCTAGTACTCTGATCTTCGTCCAAATTGGTCGATGACTCGGTGGAAATCTCAAAAAGCACTCGGCCGCTCGACGTCCTGCGTCCGCGCGAGACAACTTTATTGGCTCTCATTCGCTACATTCACGAGAACGCCGATGCGCGCCTCATGCCTGCGGCGCTTGCGGGGTCGGGGGACGTTCACGGTGCTTCGCGCCGTGAGCTCGGGAGACGTAGTCTCCCGGTGGTCGAGATGGCCTAGTCCTTTCTGAGTTCGCCAAGAGTGTCGATGGCCCGCCGAGCGATATGTGGGCTTCCGCGTTGTATCTCTGTGATCTCTCACGAGCCACGAAGCGCGTCGACTGGCGATTCATTAGCAGCCTTCCACGCGGGGTAGATCCCACTCAGAACGCTTGCAACGAGAGCAAACGTGAATCCGTAAAGGAGGTACCTTGAACTTGACCACGCTAACGCGAGGGCTGGATCATTAGCTAATAGATGAAATATCACACAACCGACAGCGAGAGATCCGGCAGCACCGACGATTCCGCCGACGACACCCAAGAAGGCGGCTTCGATTAGGATCATTCGGAGTACTTCACCACGACGCACGCCAACGGCGCGCAACACGCCAATTTCGCCACGCCGCTCGATGGTACTCATTAACATGACGTTCAGAATGGCAACGCTCGCGACGAACAACGAAATCGATCCGATCCCGAGGAGTGCAAGTTCCAATGTGTCTGTGAATGACGTGATGTTTTCTTGTACACTCGCATAGGTTGTCACGCTGAGAACCTCGTCATCGTCTTCGTTGAAGTGTGCCTCTATCGCGTTTGCCGCGTCGGTTGCTGCAGGTCCATCCTCGGCGATGATGGTGACAGAATTGTAGTAGTCCTGCTCGTTAAACGCTGACAGGGGAAGAACGAGTTCACCGCCACTGTCGGGGCCGAACCCACTATCTGAGGCAATAAGTCCCCGAATACGGAACAGCTGGCCGTCGTATTCGATGGGGTCACCGATCTCAAGTCCGAGCGTCCGTGCGGTGCTCTCCGAGATGAGTGTCCCCGTCTCAAGACGTGTTGGTGCGTCGCCCACAGCGATATCGTACAGCGGCGCTGGGTTCTCTAGTCCTGTTACCTGAACATTCGCCTTCTCACCGTTCCGCGCGGACAGCTCTGTTCGATTTGTTTTTTGTGGAATGACGGTCGTGGCAGGCGCAACATCTCGAATCGTCTCGACTTGTGTCTCGGTGAGGCCGTCAGTGTCGATATCTTCTCCTGGCGAGACGATTGCCTGATCGGTGAGGCTGCCGAGACTCGATGTGGCCTGTTGTTCGAGTGCCACCCCAGCCATGCCGAGCGATGCGATCGCGATCACCCCGATCACAATGCCAAGCACTGCGAGCGCGGTCCGAGTTCGGTTCCGTCCGAGGTTTCGCCACGCCATGAGGACACTGGGGAAACGGCGAAGGCGGGTTGCAAGTCCCACTACTGGACCACCCCGTCGACGATCCGAACAACCCGGTCCGCGTATTCGACTAATTGCTCGTCGTGGGTGATCGAAACCACTGCGATATTCTCTTCTCGTTTTAGCCGAGTTATCTCGTCGAGAACCGTCGCACCCGTGTCTTGGTCGAGGTTCCCTGTTGGCTCGTCGGCAAGCAGAATATCGGGCTCATTGATGAGCGACCGTGCGATTGCGACCCGCTGTTGTTGCCCGCCGGAGAGTTCGTCAGGCGTGTGAGTGAGTCGCTCGCCAAGACCAACCCGCTCTAGCAGATCGACAGCGCGCTCTCTGCGGTCAACGTCAGTATCCCACATCGACGGGAGTTCAACGTTTTCCTCGGCTGTGAGCATCGGCAGCAGGTGGAAGTTTTGGAACACGAACCCGAGTTGGGACCGCCGCTCTTCCGTTCGCTCATCCTCACCAAAATCGGAGACATCGCGTCCAGCAAGGTAGATCTCACCCTCGGTCGGGATATCCAACAGCCCGATCATATTGAGCATCGTACTCTTTCCGCTCCCAGACGGTCCAGTGACGACGACCATTTCACCGCGGTCGGCATAGAAATTGACGTCTTTTAGCGCCTCAATCGTTTCAACCCCGGTTTCATAGCGCTTGACGACGCCGTCGAGCCGGATGACGCTCATTCTCGATTCCACAGGTAGCGTCCGATCCCACCCAATCCTACAATGACTATCACGCCGACAACAATCGGAATGACTGGGACTCCAGACTGACCCTGTCTGCCTCCAGAGGAGGTGGCCGCTGCTTGGGATTGATCCGGAGCACCCGTCGTGGTGTTGAGCGACGAGACATCGATTACTTGAGTCGTGGTGACGCGGTCATTATCAGCGATATACGCAATTTCAACGGGGACAGTATCTCCTTCAACGCTCGCCGAGAGTTGGAACGTCGCGAACTCGCTGGCGTCGACGGATCCGACAAAATATTCACCTGACCCGCCAGCCGGCGAGACGCCATCCGCGTTGGGGATACTGATAAGAACAGACTCGGCGTCTGTGCCTCCGATATTCGCTGCCTCCCCGTCGATGGAGAGCATCGAGCCGCCTCTCGTAACCTCAACGCTCGTTAATCGGATCTCGCCGATAACTTCGCGATCGATAGCACTCGTCCGCGTCGTCTCGTACCGCTCGCCGCGTGCGGTGTACTCGGCGGTGAACGTGACAGTATCAGTCGCGTACTCATCTGTATCAAATGTTATCGAGTCCGCCTCGTCTGGGCCGACATCAAACGCATCTCTGCGGTCACGAATGCGACCATCCGTCGCTGCGAGTATCTCGACGTCGGAGAGTTCGACGTTTCCGTAATTGGTGAGAGTGACGGTGGTCTCGTCGGAACCGTTCGCGGTCGTCGACAGCCCGCCGTTGATATCGAGCTCTTGGACATCCACTGTCACGGGACTATAGTAGGCGCGGAGGTTCCTTCCAGAGGCGCGTTCCGCAGAGACGTGCGCCTTGAGAGTTCTCTGTCCCGCTTGCTCAAAGCTCGTCGTCATTTGGACGGTGAGACTCCCACCGGGGGCAAGCGAGCCGACATCCTCGATGCGCTCGTAGTGTTCGCTGTTTGTTCGAAGCATGATACTCGAAACGTCGACGACACCGCTGCTGCCTTCTTGATTCGTCACGGTAACATTGAACGTCACCGTCTCACCAACGACTGGCTCGTCCGGTGATGAGTCGATAGAGACGCTGACTGCCGACTGTTGAGCGGAAACCACAGTTGTGACGCCAACCATTACAGACGCAACCACAAGGGCTGTAAGCAGCGTCGATAGCAGTTGTTGCCTCCTCACGAAGAGATCACCTGCAGTGGGGCAACGAGGGGAATCACCATCGGAAGAGGCCAGTGAAACTCGCACTGACTGCGTTGTTGGAGGGAACGTACCTGCACACCTCGCTCGAAACATGCTATGAATAAAAATACCAAGGCACCTGTCGCCAGCTCTTGGAATTCGAATCGTCAGGAACCCACGACTGAAGTCCTGTCTCTTACCCACAAATCGAGTTGTTCCTGAGATCGATGACTTCGGGAAAAATGCCGATACGCTCTTCTGTAGGAGATTGTTGATACTGCTGAGCTGTCGCTGTGGAGTCGAAGAGGACAAGCACACCGCGTCAGCGGTGTCCGACACGAATGATTCCGCTGGATGTGTTTGGGTCGGAATCGGTCGCAGCGGACCTGTTACAGCAGGTTCGCCGGCGTGACGGCGTTTCTTGTCCTCGCTGCCGTTCTGACCGGACGGTCAGAAACGGCAGCTATGGGCAGTTTCAGCGGTATCTGTGTAAGGATTGCGGCCGCACGTTCAACGACAAGACCGGCACGATCTTCGCTCACTCGAAGATCGCACTCCGCAAGTGGCTGTTTTCGATCTACGCGTTTTTGCGGTTTAACACGAGTCTCAGGCAGTTACAATGCGAAATCGAAGTCACCTACAAAACGATTCACAGGCGTGTCGAGCGCTTCAGCGAAGCGCTCGACGCGCCGGTAGATCGTCTTGTAGGAAGCATCAATATCTACGTATAGCTGCCTGAGATTCGTGTTGAAGCGGATGTAGATGTAGACTGCGAGAAACTATTTTCTGAGTACCACCGCAGAATGTTCGAAGATCGTGCCGGTCTGATCGTTGAATGTGCGGTCGTAATCCTTACACAGATACCGCTG
>NZ_SGUC01000052.1 GCF_005435165.1 Halorubrum sp. GN11_10-6_MGM
CACCCGCCCCGCACAGCACCGCAGCCTCACACCTCCCCAGCCTCGTCGGTCGCCTTCGCTTCGCTCGGCGACCGACTCCCTCGCGCGGTGCTGCTCGGCCGCGGAGCGGCCTCGCAGGCACGCGCCACCGCGGTATCATTTATAACTATTCGACGGAGTCGCTCGCGGTCATTTAAATACCGTATTACCTGACGCGGTCACGACGGGAGGTGATCCGACTCAGTCACACGATCTTCATCATCCGCGTCTCGAACTTCCCGACGCGGACGCGGACCCAGCCCGCGAGTTCGTCGTCGAGGTCGGGGTCGTCGGTGTCGACGCGGAGCGCGCGCACGTCGTCGAGCTTCGCCCGCGACGCGACGATCCGGAGGTCGCAGCGCCGAATCACGGCCGGCGATATCTGGGGGTTGCCGCGGCCGAAGACGAACCCCTGCCCCCCGATCGGCGAGACGACGATCACGTTCTCCTCGCCGAGCGCGTCGAGGATCTCGGCCTCCGTCGCGTCCAGCGCGATAACCTCGCCGTCGCGCCAGAGGTCGACGCCGATCGGCGACGGCTCGAAGCCGAGCTCGTCTTTGATCGCCCCGACGGTCGACCCCGGGCCGAGGACGAAGGTGACGCCCTCCCCGTCGCGCTCGCGGATGTCGGCCGCGACGCCCTCCGCCAGCGACTCGACGGTGCCGCTCGCGGTCTGTTTCGACGACTGGAGGTCGTCGGCGACGGGGACGTGCGCCACGCCCCGAAGCTCCGGGTGGACCTCTCCCTCGCGGTAGGCGTCCTCGTCGATGTCCATCACCTCGCGGCGCTCGGTCCGCGAGAACGACGCCGCGACCTCGGCCGCGTCCTCCGGCGACACCGCGAACACCGACGAGTACACTTTCACCCCCGCGGGGACGCCGAGCATCGGTACCTCGGTTCCCTCCAGCGCGGCCGCGACGTCCGCGGCCGTTCCGTCGCCGCCGACGAATAAGACGAGATCCACGGGATCGGCGGCGGTCTCGTTGCGGTCGGCCGCCCCGACCGCCTCGACGCCGGCGCCGTCCCCGTCGATCCCCGCGAACGCTCGCACGACCGCCGCGGTGTGCGCCGCGGTCGTCTCGGTCGGGTCCGGGGCGGCCGCCGATTCCGACGCCTCGTCCCCGTACGGGTCGACGACGCGGACGGGGTCGAACCCCGCCGCGCGGACGATCGACTCGCCCATCGGGTCCGCGGCGACGGAGACGCTCGTCTCGGGGGCGACCGCCGCCAGCCGGTCGAGCGTTCGTTTCGCCCGGGCCGGCGCCCGCGGCTCCGCGCCGCGCTCGACCGCCTCGGCCACCTTCCCGTCGGTCCCCTTCAACCCGACGCGACCGCCCATCCCGGCGACCGGATTCACGACGATCCCCACGTGCATGCCCGACGTTCACCTCGCCGGGCTCTTAAACGAGGCGCGTCTGACAGCGCCGCGAGGCCCCTGCGACCGACTCGCCCGTCCGATCGGCTGATAAAGCTCCTCAACACAGAGGCACGGGAACCAACTGGCGTCCGCGTTTACACGTTGACGCCGGTGGAACGAGCCCGCCATCGGCGACGCCACGTGCTCGTCTCAGTGGGACTGGATCCCTCCCCGCGGTAGGCTGCCACACGCCCGTCCGTTCCGGTCCCGTTTTCGGGCCGCGCGGCGGTGCCTCGACCGCCCGGCTGCGGCTCCCCGTGCGAGAATCAATACTTAAGACATCCGCAGAACAACGCCGAGACATGATCCTCGAAGCCGCCGTGACGGAGCCGTTGCCGATCAGCGCGACCGCGGGCGCGGTCCTGCTCGCGAGCCTCGCCCTCGTCGCCGTGTGGGTCGCGTACCTGTACCGCTAGGCTGACCGCTCGTCCAGTCTCGCTAGGCTGACCGCTCCGCGACCGCGTCCGCGTGCTCGCGAATCCACGCCGCGGCGCGCTCGGCCTCCGCCTCGCTCTCGGCGGTGATCTTCACCGTCACGACCTCGCCCGGGTAGGAGCCGACGCGCACGTCGAACCGCTCGCGCAGCGCCGCGAACCGGTCGAGCAGCTCGCTCTCCGGCTCGTCGACGTCGACCGTGAGCACGTGCGTGGGGGTCCCCGAGAACTCCTCGGCGACCAGTTCGAACATCGCCTTCATCTCGCCCGGGACGCCCGGGAGGACGTAGACGGACTCGACGACGGCGCCCGGCGCGACCCCGACCTCGTTCGGCAGCGGCCGACAGTCGGCCGGGAGGTGCGTCGTCTCGGCGGCGAGGTCGTCCCCGCTGTACCCGCGCTCGGCGAGCCAGCCGGCCGCCTCCTCGTTCGCTTCGAGGTCGCGGCCGAACGCGGCCGCCACCGCCGCCATCGTCACGTCGTCGTGCGTCGGCCCGAGACCCCCGGTGACGATCACTGCGTCGTACTCGGCGTGGTACTCGTTGACGACACGCGCGATCTCACTCACCTCGTCCGGCACCACGGTCACCCGCCGGACCGCGACGCCCCGCGCGTCGAGGCGGTCGCAGAGCCAGGTGGCGTTCGTGTTCTCGGTGTCTCCGACGAGGAGCTCGTCCCCGACGGTGATGACGGCGGCGTTCATATCCCACTCAAGCGGCGCGCGGTAGAAAAGGACCGCGGCGGGGGCGACGCGAGGGAATCGGTGCGACCGCGACCGTCAGAGCCAGCCGTCGTCCTCGTCGTCGTAGACGCCCAGTCCGAGGTCGCGCCGGCGCTCGCGGAGCGCCTCCAGCTGTCGCCGGAAGTAGAGCGTCCCCGCCGCCGCGGCGACCACGCCGATGAGGAGGATGACGCCGAACACCGCCAGATCGCCCTCGCGGTAGGACTGGACGACGATCGAGCCGCCGGTCACCTCCTCCCAGACGATCCGGTCGCGGTCGCCGACCGTCTCGACCGCGTGGTCGCGCGGCGACACGTGGCCCACGATCGGGAACTCCGTGCTGAAGCCCGCCGGCAGCGTCACGGCGTACGACCCCTCGACGTACGCGAGCATCGTGAACCGGCGGGGGGATCCGGCGCCCGAGAACGCCGCCTTGCCCCCGGCCATGTCGTCCGCGAAGCGAATCCACGTCTCGTCGGTCGTCCGCTCGATCTCGCCGCCCCGCGCGCGGAACTCGCTGCCCGTGATCACCTCGCCGTCCGGGTACCGGTATCGGAACGCCTCGAACTCCAGCGGCTGGTCGCCCGCGTACGGCGTCTGCTCGTACAGCCGGAGCTCCTCCCTGTCGCCGACCGCGTACACGGCGGTGTACGTCGCGTCGGTCGAGAGCTCGAACGCGGCGTCGCGGTCCGTGTCGAAGTCGTACTCGCGGGGCGGCTCGGCGTCGAGCGTCTCGTTCGTCACCTCGCCGCCGCCGGTCGCGTAGCCGAGGCAGCCGGCGCTGACCGCGAGGAGGGCGATCGCCGCCACCGCGAGCGCGAAGCGTCTGTTCACGGTTCTCGGATCGGGTTAGACCACACAGCGCATCTCGGCCGGGAGGTACGAGCCGATGGCGGCGAGTAACCCCGGCGGGTCGGTGCCTTCCGCACAGACGATGCTCTGTTCTAAGAGTCCCAGCCGCTCGACCGTGACGATGTCTTGGGCGTGGCCCGCGCGGTTCACCGTCGCGCGCGTCTCCCCGCGGGTCGCGGAGTTGACGTTCACCCGGCCGTCGCCGCGCTGCCAGTCGTACAGGCGGTCGCGCTCCGCGTCGGCGAGCCGAGACGGCTCCGCGTCCGGGTCTCCGGCGTCGCCGCCGTAGACGAACCGCATCGGGAGGTGCTGGACGAGGCCGAAGCGCTCGACGACCTGCTCCGGCGAGCCGACGCCGAGCCCGAGCTCCTCCGCGGGGACGAACACGTCGACGCCGGCGTCGAGGGTGATCCCGACGTCGTCCCACGATTCGAGGGTCCCGACGTACTCCTCGCCCGCTTCGAGGCCGCCGTCGTGGGCGACGACCTCGCCCCACGACTCCGCGAGGACGTTGCGGGCGACCGGCGCGTCCTCGCTGGTCACGTCGACCTGAACGAAGTCGTCGTCGCGGACGCCCACCTGCCAGTCGACGTCGAGTTCGCCGACGTCGTTGGCGACGAGCGAGTTCATCCCGTCGAGTGCGCGGTCTCGGGCGTCCCCCTCGACGTAGCACTTCGTTGCGAGGACGACCATCAGCCCGTCACGTCCGCGTTGAGCTCGTCGCGCAGCTCGTCGATGCGCTGGTCCATCGCGTCGCGGAGCCGGTCGTTGTCCATCGCGTCGAGCGGCGAGCCGCACTCGGGGCACTCGAAGCCGAAGTCCATCGCCTCGCCGAACTCGAAGCGGATCGAACACACCTCACAGAGGTAGAACTCGTGGGTGCGTTCGTACTCCTCGCGCTCCTCTAGCGCGTCGAGCAGCCGGTACATCTCCTCTTGGAGGTTCTCCGGGATGTTGTCGTAGTGGAACGTCCAGAGGTACGTGAGCCAGCCGGAGTCCTCGTCGCGGACGCGCCGGTACGTCGCCAGGTCGTTCTCGTACAGGATGAACAGCGCGCGCCGAACGTCGTTGAGCTCCAAGCCGAGCTCCTCGGCCAGCTCCTCGTCGGTGACCTCGCCGTCGGGCGGCGCGGCCGCGACCGGCATCCCCGTCGGCCCCACCAGCTCGTGGAGGTACTTCTGGATGACGGGGTCGTTCAGTAGATCCTCAAAAGCCATTACGCGAAACTGGTGGTGGAATCCGGTTAAAACCTCCGAAAGGCGCGGTCGCGGCGCGTCCCGTCCGTCCGAGAGCCGTCGCCGGAACCGGCGCCCGAATCGCCGCCGGCGGACCCGCGGGTCCGGCAGAGCTTTACGCGCCGTGGCTCACACTCGCCCGTATGGCAGACTCGGTCGACGGACGGGGGCGGCGCGCGCTCGGCGCCCTCGCGCTCCTCGCGGTCCCGGCGGTGATAGCGGCGGTCCCGCTGGTCCCCCTCGCCGCGCTGCTCGGCCCCGGCGGGCTCGCGCTCGTTCCGCTCGGCGCACCCGGCGGACTGCTCGCGGCCGCCGTGATCGGTCCGGTGGTCTCCGCACTTCTCGGTCCGGTTCTCGTCGACAGGCGGATCGCCCGACTGCCGAACGCCGAGCTGGACGACCGCCGGTCCGACTTCGTCGCCGACCGCGTCGAGGCGCTCGCGGCCGACGTCGGCGTCGAGCCTCCCGAGATACACCCCGTTCGCGCCGACGCCGCGAACGTCGCCGTCGCGGACGGCTACCGCGGGTCGCGGCTGGTGGTCTCGACCCGGCTGCTCGCGCTCCCGAAGGCCGACCGCGACGCCGCGCTGCGCCACGCCCTCGTCCGCCTGCGGACGCGACAGGCACTGCTCACGACGGCGACGCTCCCGGCGCTGGCGGCCGTCGAGACCGCGGCGCTGTTCGCGACCCTGCTCGTCGGCCGCCGCGGGGACCGCACCGCCGCGGACCGGCGCGTCAACCGTATCCACGGCTACGAGCCGGACCGCGAGCGCGTCCCGTCGTGGGCGTACGCGGCCGCCGGCGTCCTATGCTGGCTGCTGCTCCTCCCGGCGTGGCTCCCCGCGACGGTCGGCGATCGGCTCGCCGTCGCCGGCGGGCGCCGCGCCGCGGACGCGCTGGTTTCGCGGGCCGGCGCCGAGGAGCGCGAGGGGCTCGGCAACGCCGTCGCGTTCGCCGGCGACGCCGCCGGCGCCGGCGACTGGCCGCCCCTCCTCGACCGGCTCTCCTTCGTCTCCATGGCCGACGCCGAGACGGGTCGGGTGCGCGGGACGAGCCGACAGGAGGCGCGGACGCGGCTCGCGCGGCTCCGGTCGAAGCGAGCGCTGTAACGACGCCGCGACCCGGGCCGCGGCCGTCCGCCGACTCAGGGGTCGAGCGGCACTTCGAGCCGGATCGCCGTCCCGTCCGGCCCGGTGTCGACGTCGAACTCGCCGCCCGCTTTGGCGACGACCCAGTACATCAGCCAGATGCCGAGCCGGTCCGCGTGCGTCAGCGACGTCTCGCCCGCCTCCAACACCTGCGTCTCGTGGTCCGGGATCCCGGGGCCGTCGTCCGCGACCTCGATCGCGATCCACCCGGAGGGGCGCCGCTCGACGCGCACCTCGACCGACGGCGACGGGCCGTCGTTGTGTTTCACGGCGTTCTCGACCGCCTCCGTGACGGCGACCGGGAGGCCGATGACCGTCGCCTCGATCGGGTCGTCGTCCGGGAGCGACAGGGTGACCTCGGCGTTCGGGTAGCGGCTGTGGATCCGGTTCCGGAGCTCGATCAGTTCGTCGCGGAGATCGATCGGCTCGTCGAGCGGGGGCGCGGAGACCGTCTCGTCGACGGTCTGGACGGCGGAGGCGATTCCGGTGAGGTCCGCCGCCGTCTCGGAGATGACGTCGAGGGACCGGCGGCGCGACTCCTCGTCGGGGTCGTCTCGGAGCAGGTCCGCGTACCCCGAGATGAGGTTCATCTTGTTCCGGAGGTTGTGGTTGAGCACGCGGGCCATCACCTCCAGTCGGCGCTCGCGGATCTTCCGCTCGGTGATGTCGGTCTGGAACCCGACGAAGTGCGTGGTCTCGCCCGAGTCGTCCCGGAGGGGTTCGATCTGAAGCCGATTCCAGAACTTCTGTCCGCTCTTCCGGTAGTTGAGGATGTCCACGTCGACCGACCGCTCCTCGCGGAGCGCCGTCCGGATCTCCGTCTGCGTCTCGTCCGAGGTGTCCGGTCCCTGAAGGAACCGGCAGTCCTCGCCGAGCTTCTCGTCGCCGTAGCCGGTCAGCTCCTCGAACTGGTCGTTGCTGTACACGAGCGGCCGGTCGTCGCCGTCGGCCGCCCGCGCGAGGGTGATCCCGACCGGGGCCTCGTCCATCGCCCGTTCCGTGAGCCGTAGGTCGGCGACGGTCCGCCTGAGCCGGAGGGGAGTCAGGCGCCGCTCGACCAGGTTCGAGACTCGCGTGAGCAGCGCCCGCCGGGCGACCGGCAGCTCGATCACGTCGTCGACGCGCTCCCACGCGCGGTCGTTCGGCCCGCCCGCCGCTCCCTCGCCCACCAGCAGCGCGAACGGCAGGAACGCGGGGTCCGCCCGGTCGCGACGGTCCTCCACCCGCTCGGCGACCGCCTCGAAGGCGGCCGCGTCGAGGAGGCAGCAGTCGAACTCGCGGTCGAGCCCCGACGGGTCGGCCGCGGTTCGGACTCGGTATCGGTCGCCGAGCGCCTCGGCGAGCAGGTCGCGGTCGCGGTCGGCGTCCATCAGGAGGAGGACGGTCGCGTCGTCGCTCGCGGTCGGCGTCTCCCCGCCCTCGCGGTCGACGGTTCGGACGCCGTCCCGGGCCGAGTCCGTGAGGCCGGACCCGTCCCTGTCGGCGCTACCGACGACCGGACCCGACTCCGAACCCATTTCGTACAGATGAGGCGGGGAACCCAATAAGAACTACCCATTTATATCACGGTCGCGGCCGACTGGCCGGTATGACACCGCAGCTGTCCGAGCGAGCGTCGACGGGGGTCGCCGGGCTCGACGAGGTACTGTCCGGGGGGGGTCATCCCGGCGCGGAGCTACATGGTCCGCGGACCGGCCGGAAGCGGGAAGACCATTCTGAGTCTCCATTTCCTCCAGCAGGGGATCGACGAGGGGGAGACGGCGCTTTTCATCAACCTGGAGGAGGACCTCCGCGACCTGAAGGCGAACGCCGCGGCTCTCGGGTTCGACACCGACGCGATCGAGTTCCTCGATCTGAGTCCGAGCGCCGACGCGTTCGTCGAGGACGAGTCGTACGAGGTGTTCGAGCCGGCGGAGGTCGAGCGGGAGCCGCTGACCGACCGCATCGTCGAGGGCGTGACCGAGGCGGACCCCGACCGCGTCGTCGTCGACCCCCTGACGCAGCTCCGCTTCCTGCTGTCCGACGACTACCAGTTCCGGAAGCAGGTGGTCGGATTCATGCGGTTCCTGAAAGACCGGGGGGCAACGGTGTTGTTCACGGTCCAGAACACCCCGTCGCTGCCGACGGACGACCTGGAGTTCATCACCGACGGGACGATCCGACTGGACGCCACGTCGTACGGCAAGACTGTCCGGGTTCCGAAGTTCCGCGGGTCGGCGACCCAGAGCGGCGACCACGCGTACCGGATCACCGAGTCGGGGATCGAGGTGTACCCCGCGCTCCAGCCCGGGACGAACCAAGTGAACGACGACGACGGCGAGTTCGAGCAGATCTCCTCGGGGATCCCCGAGGTCGACGAGCTGCTCCACGGCGGGATCGAACGCGGCACCGTCAGCATCGTCAGCGGGCCGACGGGCGTGGGGAAGACGACCCTCAGCACGCAGTTCATGAAGGAGGCCGCGGGCCGGGGGGAGCGGTCCGTCATCTACCTGTTCGAGGAGACGAAGGAGACGTTCCTCGCCCGGTCGCGGGCGGTCAACATCCCGGTCGACGAGATGATCGAGAAGGGGACGCTTCAGGTGACCGAGGTGGAGGCGTTAGAGCGGTCGCCACAGGAGTTCGCGCGGATGGTCCGCGAGGAGGTCGAGGAAGAGGGCGCCGACATCGTGATGGTCGACGGCGTCTCCGGCTACCGGCTGACGCTTCGCGGCGAGGAGGAGCAGATGCTCCAGCAGATGCACGCGCTCGGCCGCTACCTCAAGAACGCCGGCGTGACCGGCGTACTCATCGACGAGACGCGGAACGTCACCGGCGAGTTCCGCGCGACGATGGAGAACGTCAGCTACCTCGCCGACAACATCGTCTTCCTCCGCCACCTCGAGGTCGACGGCGAGATACGGAAGGCGATCGGGGTCTTGAAAAAGCGGACGAGCGACTTCGAGCGGACGATCCGCGAGTTCCGCATCACCGAACACGGGATCACCGTCGGCGAGCCGATGTCCGGACTCCGCGGCATCCTGAGCGGCACGCCCGAGGTCGTCGAGCGGGAGGCGGACCGGAACGACCGGGAGTAATGCGATTCAGTCGCGGTCGGCCGCCTCGCCTGCCCCCTCGACCCCGTCTCCGTTCCCCTCTGCCGGCCCCTCCTCTGCCGGCCCCTCCTCTGCCGGCCCCTCCTCTGCGTCGACCACCGTCTTGCCGGTGGCCTCCGGGACGACGCGGCGGTCGGCGTCCGCCCATTCGCGGTCGAGTTCCGCGCCGTCGAACAGGCGGTCGAGGAAGACCGCGAGGCCGGCGACCTCGGAGTGCGGCTGGTTCGTCACGCCCACGTTGAAGTCGGCGCGCTCGTACAGCGCCCACGGCACCTTCTCGCCGCCGACGACGACGAGGAGGTCGCGCGGCGGCGACGCCTCCCCGACCACGTCCGGCTCGTCGAGCCCGACCGCTTCGCGAACGTCCCCTTCGACGTCCTGAACGCGCTCGCCGTACATCGTGAGATGGACGACGACGCCCTCCCAGTTCCCGACGAACGCCTTCTGATCGTCCCTGAGTTCGACCGCGAACGGGCCGCCGAACCGGTCGGTAACCCCGCGGATGGTCTCCGCCGACTGGCCGGCGTTGTCGGGGAAGATCACTCGGTCGGCGCCGAGCGCCCGCGCCGTGAGCCCGACGTGCGTCGTCATGCGGTCGTCGCGCCCCGGCCGGTGGCCGTACCGGAGGACGACGACCTCGCGCGCATCGTTCATGCCACGGGCTGGGCGGTCGAACGGGGTGTCGCTTTCGATGCGAGCGTGCGGGCGACGCCCCTCGTCGGGGGGTGATTCGATCCGTACTCGTGGATCGAACCGGGGTGGAAACGGCCGAGGTGACCACGTAACTGAAAGATTCATGTGGGAGGCGGTCGCGGTATGCGCCATGACGAGCGTCAAGGAGTTCCGCGTCGACGAGCCGGCGACCGCCGACGGGCTCGGTCGGGGGCGGTTCGTCTTCACGGACGCCTACTCGGTGTTCGACTGGGGGCAGATGCCCGACGCGATCCCGAACAAGGGCGCGAGCCTCTGTACGATGGGGGCGTTCAACTTCGAACTGCTGGAGCGCGAGGGGATTCCGACCCACTACCGCGGGGTCGAGGACGCCGACTCCGGTGATATCGTCCCGCTCGACGAGGCGACCGCGCCGCCGACGGAGATGGCGATCGACTTGACGCAGGTTCCCGACCTGCCGTACGAGGGCCCCCACGCGGGCTACGACTACGACGCCTTCCACGCCGCGGGCGGGGAGAACTACCTCGTCCCGCTCGAAGTGGTCTTCCGCAACCGCGTCCCGGTCGGGTCCAGCCTGCGGAGGCGCGCGGACCCCGCCGACTTCGGGCTCGACGACATCGCCGGCCCCGACGGCGACTGGCCGGACGAGCCGGTCGACCTCCCCGAACCCGTCGTGGAGTTCTCGACGAAGTACGAACAGCAGGACCGCTACCTCACCCGGGCCGAGGCCGACGCGATCGCGGGCGCCGCCGACGTCGACGCCCTCGAATCGCTCGCGCGCGACGTGAACCGCGTCGTCACCGAGCGCGCCGAAGCCGCCGGCTTCGTCCACGAGGACGGGAAGATCGAGTGTCTCTACGTCGACGGCGAGCTCCGCGTCGCCGACGTGGTCGGCACCTTCGACGAGAACCGGTTCTCTTACGGCGGTCGGGGGATCTCGAAGGAGGTCGTCCGCCAGTGGTACAAGGCGAACGACCCCGACTGGGTCGCGGCCGTGAAGGAGGCGAAGACGGCCGTCGGAGACCGCGACATCGACGACTGGCGCGAGATCTGCGACCGCGATCCGGTCCACCTCCCTAACGAGGTCGTCGACGCCGTCTCGGCGATGTACGCGGCGGGGACGAACGCGTACACCGACCGCGAGTGGTTCGACGTGCCCGACATCGAGGCGGCGCTGGATTCGGTCGACGATTTATAAGCGAACGCGACCGCTGACGACTAGAAGAACGCGACTACGGCCTCTGCGGAGGACGGTCCGCTCAGCCCTCACGATCGACGGGACTTGAGGAAAGCTGTTTACTTTGCTCTGTTGAATCCGCAGAAGGCGGCGGGATAGCGTCGCTGTAAAGGTGGAAGCGAAGCGGAAGAGCCGAATGTGTCCAAACTACTCTTCCGCTTCGTTAAGCAAGCCGCGTCGCTGGCTCAAAAG
>NZ_SGUC01000053.1 GCF_005435165.1 Halorubrum sp. GN11_10-6_MGM
GTGTTGCCTCTCGCTCCACAAACTCTAAGTTGATCTCGTCTATACAGCCGTTGAGGCGGTCGTTTTCGGGCATAGATTACTTTGAAAACGTACCGCCTCACGCTTCAATCCTTATCTGAACACCGCCGTTCGGGTGGGGGGGGGCGCCACCTCGGCCGGCGCGCCGCGCGGTTCGGCCGCGCTCAGAACGGCAGCGCAGACCGGAGCGTCTTCGCGTACAGGCCGGGAGCCTTCCGTCGCGAGTCGGAGAGCGCGTCTTCGAGGGCGACCGCGGCGCGCTCGTGGACGCCCACGCCGTGGCCGACGAGGACGCGCTCGGGGTCGAGCCCGGAGAGCGCGGCCGTCGGAGGGGTGAGTCGAAGCATCGGGTGGACGCCGAGGCGCTCGCGGTCGCCGCGGAAGTACGACGCCGTGCCGACCGACTCGGGGACGATCAGCGTCTCCCCGTCGAAGAGGCCGACCTCCTGCCACGGCGGTACCGACGAGTCACGGACCCGGAACGCCTCGAAGCCCGTGTCCGCGAGCCGCGAACCGAACCGTTCGACGTCGACGCCCGGATCGAGGTCGTCTTCGACGCCCGTCATCCACTCCGGTACGTACACCGGGGCGTCGTGGCGCGCGGCGAGCACGTCGCCGTCGCGGACGTGTCGGTCGAGTCCGACCACGACGCCGGCGACCTCGCCGAGTTCGTCGAGCAGGTCGTCGACGCCGGGCGCGTCGACCGGGTCCACCACCCACACGTCGTCGGTCTCCGTCTCCTCGTTGTCGACGGCGAACGCGTGGCTCGCGCGCTCCATCGTCTCGTTCGGGTACGCGATCCAGCCGACGCCGCCGTCGTAGCGGTCGATCTCGTGGAGGTCCGGCTCGTCGCCTTTCATGCTCATGTCGATTCGTTGGAGCCGACCCCTTGTTAAGCCGTCTCCGTCGGCACGGCGTTCCGATTGCGGATCGGCTCCCGATATTCGCGACGACTTCGGTCGGTTGTTCTCGGCTCGCGGTGAAGGCGTTCTAAGAAATAGATGTTCCGCCCGATGGGCACCATGAGCGGACAGCAACCTAGATACGCCCCGTCTGTCTCCCGTTTGTATCGATACGTGCCAGCCTGGGTCAGACTGAACGTCGTTGAGAGAACGATTGTAGCAGCCGATCACAGCGTGGGTAGTTCGGTCGACCAAGCGCTGTTGACCCCTGATTCGAGCAGAGCTGCCACAACCCGGCCGACGCGGTCGGAAACGCGTGTAGGCGCCGTGGGAACCGAAGCTCACGCCGCGGCGGGCTCTTCGTCGGTGTTGCTTCCGTTCAGTTCGACGTCGAGGCGAATGCGCCCGTACGGGAGGTACGGCCGCTTCGCACGGTCGTCATCCTCGACGAGGAACATGACACCGTACTCCGCTAAGAGCGTAACATCGTCGTGAACGGTCTTGTAGTCGCGGTCAAGGGTCTCCGCAAGCGCACTGATGCTCTCGGCGGCGCTGTCGGTATCCATCAACACCTGTAGGAGTTCGATCCGCCGGTCGGTGAGAATTTTCCGCAGCTCGCCAACCGTCGCGAACGACACGACCGCTGGCCGAGGCTCTCCGTCGGCGATCGCACCGATTGCGTCGCGCGTATCCTCGAACGCCTCGTCGAACGACTCGACCGTAATGCGGAGCACATCGGGATGCGGCCGCTCGCGAGGGTCGCTGTACTTGTCTGGCCAGCCGTCGTGGTCGGGTTCACTCATTGGTGTTTTCTGGTCCGCCAGCGTCGCGATCTCGTTCAGAAACCGAGTCACGTGTGCTGCGAGCCCGTGGAACTCGATCCGTGTGTCCTCACCGAACCGAACGTGCCGGTGATGCCAGCCAAGATCGTCGTCATCGTGCGCGTCGTCGTACCGGAGCAGCTCGCCCGTCTCAGGGTGGTAGTACTGGAACCGGTAGAACCACCCGTCGGGATACTCCTCGTCGCGGATCGCGAATATCTCCACGCGTCCACCCGCGACAGCGCGGTTCAACTCGATCGGGCGATGCGCCGGCATATCACTGTGCTATGGTCTATCACCTCATAGGACATAACTTTGTGGAAAATACACGCTGTCAATTAGATCTCAACAGCAATGAACCGCCCGAGTGTAGTTTCGAATCGCTACTCGTCCGGCCATTTGATTGAACAGCCCCGTGACAGACGATCGGGGACTTCGACGTCCTCCCCGGTGAGCACGGCGTCGACCGCGTCGCGAATATCGTACTCGGTCGGCTCGTCGTCGGGGTTGAGCGCGTCGTCGAACCGCCCGTGATACCGCAGGGCCCACTCGCCGTCCCCGCGGTCGAAGAGGAACGGGTTGGGGGTACACACAGCGTCTTGACATCCTCTCACGACTGAAGCCGTGAGATTCCTCTCGCGGGATATTGGCTACACCGTCTCCCCGGAGGCAATTTTCCCGTTGCTATTAACGGTACTCCGGTCTGTGCGCACTTCTTTGGGACTGTCGTGAGGGTGTGGTTGCCCCGACCAGTCGTGGTCGTCCCACTCGAATCGCACGGGCCGTGCCATCGGCCTGACTTCTTGCTCTGTCTGCCGCTCGAGAAACGTCCTCGATGCCGTGAGATCTGCGTGTCCCTCGAACCCGCACAGACACGCCAGCGTCTCCTGATGCCGCGTGGTTCGATCCGTCGACCCGCACTGCGGGCACTCCTGACTCGTCCATGCCTCCGACCGTACCTCGACGGCGATCCCGTACTCTTCGGCGGTACAGGCCAGTCGATCCACGAATTTCCTGAACGCCCAGAAATTGTGTGTCTTGGCGTTCGCCTCGACGGACCAGTGCGTCTCTAGCACGCCGGTCAAGTCACCGACATATACCGTGTCGACACCCGCGGCACACACCTGCTCGACCAAGTGACGACACAGCGCTTCTTGGGCGTGATCACGACGGCGAGTGCGTTTGCGATACAGCCGCCGGATACGTTCGCTGCTGTGTCGGCCCGCCTCGAGTTTGGACTGTAACCGAGCAATTTCTTGTGTCGTCTCGCGGAAGCGGGCGAACAGATCGTGTCCCTCGTACAGATACTGTTCGCCGGTCGTCGTGGTACAGGCGACGAGATTGTTCGCACCGATATCCAGAGCGGCCGTCTCTGTGGCCAGTGGAGTCGCCCGTGTCTCGTCAGAAACAGTCACGGGCTGTGAAGCTCGGAAGGTGCTGGCGGTCTCGTCGTACCACAAATCCAACCGACCCTGTTTCTCGTAATCGGGCCAGTTCGGCTCACCGACGACTTCGAGCCGAAGGCGCCCGGTGTGGTCGTATCTGTCTTTCAACTCACGCCCGACCAGTATCTCGAGCCGGGAGCGTTCGCTCCATTCGACGGTGTATGACGTGTTGCGAATAACCGTCCTAAGTTGTCGCCCATCGTCCTCGTTCCCACGGAAGCCCGGCGGTTCGGGGTGATCCGTGACCGACTTGTTCGAGGCGTCGTGATACTGCTCTTTCAGCCCGAAGAACGCTCGCCACGCCTCGCTGTTCTTCCGGATTACCTGCTGGGCGGTGGACGCGCCGAGAACGCCTTTATATCTGCCTTCGAGGCGGCCCGTATCGGCGTCCCATACGCTGCCTCCGAACCCGTCTTCGTCGTTATACCGCATGAGGCGCTGGTAATTGACTTCGTTCCAGAGAGCGGTGGAAGCGTCCAACAGGTCTCGTAGCAGCCGCTCTCCGGTCTCGGAAAGCGGACGTACTGCGAACGTGTTGGTGCGCTTCACGACGATAGACTATTATACGTTTAGTCTTAAAGTCTTTTTGTCGTGCGCCCTAACATAGACATTTCGCACACACTCGGAGGCCGGATCAAAGACTACGCTGAAGCGAACAATCTGGGACTCTCAGAGGCATACACCGAAGTGCTAGAGGCAGGATTAGATGAATTGGAAAGTTGAATACCCGATAATAGAGTAGCGTTAATTGTTAACAAGTATTGAGTTTATCCACGGCTAATCTTGCGGGCCTATTATGAGAGATATCTAGCCGGCCACCAATTCGGCAGTCTTGACGGGGGGAGACACTTATTGCGCCAATATAAATCAGCCAATCCGGTCATACCCGCCTTCAGCTCACTCGTATACTGGTAAAGACTAAACCCCACAACTCCGGTAGCTGTCGATATGTCGCGGCAGATGAACACCATCGTCGCAGGTGACGAGTCGGGAATCCACGACGAGCCGCACATTCGAGACCGGCGAATCACCGTGCGCCATGTCCACGCGCTGGTGGAAGAGCAGGGGCTCGACGCACGGACGGTTGCGGATCGGTTCGACCTCACTCCTGCGGAGGTCTACCACGCGCTGGCGTACTATCACGATCACCCAGAAGAGATGCGGGCCGTCGAGGAACGCCGTCGAGAGCTCCACGACGCCGCAGCAAACGACCCGAGCGTTATCACAGACCCCGAGGATCTGTCGGACGCGTAGCGTATGCGCGTGGGGTTTCTGCTTGACCAGAATATTGCGGCTCCGCTGGCGGACAAACTCACCAAAGCCGGCCGCGACGTAGAGCACGTCGTCGACGTGAGCGGGCTCGGTGAGGGGGGTTAACGACACCACGATTCGCTGGTACGCCGTCGAACATGACCGCGTCATCATCACCAGTGACGACGATTTCGTCCGAATGCCGACCGACTCGCACAGCGGCGTGTTCTACGTTCCCGACCAGTCACTTACACCACAGGAGCTCTACCACATCATCCAGCGCGTCGTGGAAGCATTTCCCGACCGGGAAGCCATGGAGACGGTGACGTTCGTCACCGCCGATTGGCTCGATTCTCTCTTACCTGGTCGTGACCGAGTCCACCGCTCAGTACTCGATCGCCGCGGAGTAGCGGTCTAAGACGAGGACGACACCCGCGCCGACGAGCGCCGCCACCGCGAACCGCGGCGCGGCCGCCCGCCACGACTCGCCGCTCTCGGCCAACCGGGCGGACACCTCCACGAGCGGCGCGCGCAGCGCGCCGACGATCAGGCTCACGAGGAACGCGAGCGTGGCGACCCGCGCCCGCGAGAGCGCGTACCGGACCGCGTGGGCGATCGTGAACAGTCCGCCGACGCCGCCGAGCAGGAACGCCGCCACCGGCGGCAGCGTCTCGACGAGCGCGTCCGCACCGTTTCCGAGCGCGAGCGCACCCGCGCCGTCGACGAACCGGGCCACGACGCCGGACATATACTCGTACTGACCGAGCACGATGAGCAGCAGTGAGCCGGAGATCCCCGGCAACACCATCGCGCTGACCGCGACCGCTCCGGCGACGAAGACGACCGGCAGCGAACTCCCGAGCGCGGTCGAAGCGACACCGGACGCGAGGAACGCGAGCGCGAACCCGGCGACGGCGGCACCCTTCCGGCGCGGCGTCGAGAGATCGGCGTCGCCGAGCAGCACCGCGGCGCTCGCCGCTATCAGGCCGAAGAAGAAGCCGTACGTCGCGACCGGCTGCGTCGCGAGCAGTCGGTTCACCGCGCTCAACACGACCACGACCGCGGTGCCGATCCCCGCGCCCAACACGAGCAGGAAAGCGCCGTCGACCTCGCGGAACGCGGCCCGCGCGTCGGCGCGGCCGCCTGGCCGTACGCCAGCGAGCACGCGACGAACGCGGTCGGGATCGACGGCGGTGACCGCCCCGATCAGCCGCTCGTAGATCCCGACGATCAGCGCGATGGTGCCGCCGGAGACGCCCGGGACGGCGTCGGCGCTGCCCATCGCGATGCCCTTGAGATACAGCGTCGCCCAATCCCGGAGTCCGGCCATCTGCTCGGGAAAAACAAGGCCGCGGTAATGAAGGGTTGGATCAGGCGGCCGCGTCACGCGCGTCGACAGCGGCCGGCGTCAGGTCCGTCGCGGTCGGCTCGGTGCCGAGAAGCGAGTTCGTGTCGGTCGAGTTCGTCGTGTTGCCGTCGGTACCGTCGTCGCTGCCGCTGCCGTCCTCGATCGGACACTCGGGGTCGCCACTCGGACAGTCGATGATCCGCTCTTCGAGCTCGACCGTCGCGGCCGAGCCGTCGGCGCCGACGACCTGCCCCTCAGTCACCTCGACCTGCCCGAACCGCTCGGTCGTGTAGAGGTCGTCGCCGGTCGTCTGCGCAGTGGAGACGTTGTACGGTCCAGTCGCACGGACGCTTGTGTTCGTGTACCCGTTCTCGGGGCCGAACTCGTCGTACCCAGTCGTCGAGTACGGGAGCGTGAGTTCGAACTCGCCGTCCGCGTCGGCGGTCGCGTACTGGGTGTACTCGAACGTCTGCCCGTTCGGCTTTTCGAGCTCGACGGTCGCCTCGACCTCTTGGCCGGGTTCGGCGCCGGACCCCTCGACGGTCGCGCCGGGCACCCGCTCGAACGTCTTGACGAAGTCGTCGCTGAACGCGCCCAACAGCGACTCGCCGTACGTTGCCTGGAGATCGACGCCGAACCGCTGGGCGAGGAGCTGCGCCTGCTGGGCGTACGGCGACCGCCCGGGCGCCTCCGTGGCGTGGACCAGCCGGTAGTGTTCCAAGGCGTCGAGCCGCTCGGAGGGGACGCCCATCACGCCGCCGACCTGCGCCGAGCCGTCTTCCTCGACGTACGACCGCGCGGCGGAGAGGTTGTCGAACCGCTGGACGGGCTGGCCCTCGCTCGGGAGGACCTTGATGTCCACCTGTTCGCCAGAGGCGGTCTGGGCCGTCTGCGGCTGCCAGTCGAGCACGACCGGGTCCGGCTCGACCGCGCTCCCGTAGTGCTGGTAGAGCCGGATCATCTGGCTCTCGTGGTATCGCTGGGTGCGCGTCTGGATCGCGGGCCGGAGCCCGCCCTGCTGGCCGTTCTGGCCCTCGACGCGCTGGTAGAGCACCTCGTTGAAGTCGCGCACCGTCTCGTTGCCGCTGTAGAAGGTGACCGGCGCGTTGAACTTTGAGTTCGGCGACGCCATCTGCCAGTCGACCATCACGTAGCGGGTGTCGTTCCCCTCGGTGCTCTGGCTCGCGAGCACCTCAGCGGCCTCCTCCTCGCTCGGTGCGAGAAGATAGTCGGCCGCGTTCCCGGCGTTCTGCTGGAACGGGTTCGCGTTCGGGATGCGCTCGGCGCGCGTGGTGATCCAGTGGCCGTAGTCCCACCACGACTGGACGCCGTACGCGCCCTCCGGGTACTCGAAGTCGCCGTCGGCCGGACGCTCGTAGGTGCCGTACAGCTCCATCGGGTTGTCGGCGCCTTCGAGCTCGCCCGGCGTCGGCGTCTCGTCGTTCATCCACTGGAGGCTCTCGTCCCACTGGACGACGCTGCCGGGACCGGTAGAGTTGCCTTCCTCCCAGACCGGGGCGGCCCCGGCCGCGGGGAAGAGGAGGGGCACGAAGAGAACCGCGAACACCGCGACCGCCGTCAGGGCCTGCCACCCCTCGATGTCACGGAGCGCGTCGAAGGAGCCGAGTTCGATCGCGTCGAGCGCCACTTGGACGAAGTACGCCGTCCCGACCGCGACGACGACTGCGAGGTAGTAGTTGAACCGGACCTGCGTGAACGCGGCGCTCCCGATGAACGCCGCCCACACGACGAAATAGAGTTCCTCGGCGTCGTACTCAACGAGGAACGTCGCGCCGACGAGGAACGCCGCGGCGATGAGCAGGCCGATCACCTGCCAGTCGACGCCGACGACGCCACCGAGCGCACCGTACGCTTGCGGCACGGCGTACACGCTGCCGACGACCGCGAGCGCGGCCGGGATGTACAGCGTGTGGTTCGTGTCGTCGGAGCGGTACAGCGGCCGCGCGACGACGTAGAGGATCGCCGCGAGCGCGAGGAAGAAGGCGAGCCCGTACTGGGAGAGCACGAAGTTCGCGAAGGTGGCGTCTTGGAGCGGGGGTGCGGCCTCGCCGATGGTGCGGAACTGTGCTGTGGCGCTAAAGCCGACGAAGTTCAACAAGTTCGCAGTGAGCGTCGACCATAATGACGGAATCGCGAACCAGACGAACCCCGCAGACGCGAGGATGAGTCCGCCAACTGCCGGCGGATACGTCGAGATATCGAGGTCACGTGCTTCCCACTCCCGGGCGAGCCACGCGAGGAAGACGGCGCCGACCGCGACGCCGAGCGGGAGGACGACTTGGAGCAGCGAGTACGATGTCGTCGCGAAGGAGAAGTCGTTGAGCGGAATCAGCTGCATCATGGCTGTGACGGTCATCGACACTGCGCCTGCGAACGCAACCGGTTCGGGGCTGGTTCCGTGATACACGTCGCTCGTGAGCTTCACCGCGAGGTAGATACCGGTGATCCCGACAAGGAGGATACCTGGCTGCCACGTCCAGATGTAGAGACCGAGTGCGACGCCGGCGGCGGCCGCGTACGAGATGGGGCGTTTCAGCGCGTCCCAGTCGCGGTCGGCGACGAGCTCCCATACGGGTTTTTCGCGTTCTGCGACGGCGAAGGCGACGAGGAACGCGAGGACGGCGAGACTCTGGAAGAGGACTTCGGCCGCGCTGTGGTCGGGGAAGCCGACGAGCGAGTAACTGAAGAACGTCCCGGGGAGGAGTGCGAGGACGATGGCCCCGCCGAGCGCTGCGACGCGGCCGGTGAACCGGCGCGCGATGAAGTACGTCGGGACTGTGACGAGTGCGCCCGTGATTGGAGCCATGACGAGCATGACCTCCTCGGTGCTACCCATGAGCGGTCGGGCGATCCAGATCCCGACTGCCATGATGTGGTCCCAGAGCGTCCCGAACTGGCCAGCTTCGTAGCCTAACGGGAACCCAGTATACGGGTCGAACTGTATCGTTCCGGGCCAGTTCTCCAGTAGATACGTCGTCTCGCGAAGGTGGTACCACGCGTCGTTGCCGCGGAAGTACACCTCGCCGTCGCGGACGAAGTTGCCGTACGACCGGATCCGCGTCCACAGCATGACGGCGAACACGCCGACGAGCACTGGAACGTGGAACCAGCGTTCGAGAAGATCGAGTGGGGCCGAGCCCGACTCCTCGGATGAATTCTGTTGCTGGCTCATCACTCAATGGGTTTCGGAAAACGTGCTTAAGACTTGTTATATAGGTGTAGTAGCCGGTGGACGGTTTCGAACCGTTTTCTCGTCGGAACGTCTCGCGTGGGTTTTTATTCCCTAAGCGGCAACCGCCGATCATGAATATACTCATCGTCGCGGCCGGATCGCTGCTCGCAATCACGGCAGCACCGTACGTCGCCTTTCTCGTTCTGTTCGCGTGGGTACGGCCGTCCGGGTCGCCAGCAGAGAAGACAGAAGTCGAGCCGTCGGTGAGTATCGTTCTTCCAACCTACAACGAGTCGCGCATCGTCGAGACGAAACTCAATGATTTGCTGGCACTCGACTATCCGATGGAAAAAGTCGAGCTCGTCGTCGTCGACTCGTCGACCGACGAGACGCGGACGATCATCCGCGAATATTGCGAAGAGCTGGACGCGCCCGATCTTACGTTAATCGAAGAAGACGAGCGTCGGGGACTCGCTCCCGCACTCAATGAGGCGTATGAAACCGCCGAGCGTGAGATGGTCGTGAAGACGGACTGCGACTCGAAGCTTCCACCGAATGTCCTCCGTGAGGCGGCTGCGAACCTCGCGGACCCCGAAGTCGACGCCGTGACAGGGCGGAATGTTGAGGTCCTCGGTGGGAGTGAGGTGGAGTCGGGGTACCGCGGCATCCAGTCGCACATTCAACAACTAGAGTCGCACCTTGACTCAACGCTCATCTTCCACGGGCCATTTTCAGCGTTCAAGAACGATGCGTTGCTCCCGATTGATCCGAACTCACTCGCCGACGACACGGAGTTGGCTCTAAAAATCCGCCGGCAGGGTGGGCGGGTTGTGTTCGATCCCGCCGTGGCGTACAAGGAAGCGAGCCACTCCGAATTCGTTAAGCGCCGTACGCAGAAGGACCGGCGCGCGATGGGACTGATCCGGCTATTGGTCCAACACCGCGACGCACTCGGGAAGTATGCGAAGTACGGGCGCGTAGTGTTGCCGTTCAACTGGTGGTTCATGATCGCGTCGCCGTGGCTGTTGGCGGTGGCACTGGTCGTCGCGACAATCGGATCGACCGTACAGTACGGGATCATCGGACTAGCGTTTCCGGCGGCGGTTGGGTTGTTCACATACCTTGGACAGCAGGACGTTCTTGGCCCCGTTCAGGCGCTTTACTCGTTGTTCGACACTCAGGTGTCGCTGCTGCGGGCAAGTGTCGAACTGTTGCGCGGAAAGGGTGACGGAACATGGGAAGTGGATTCCGAATTGCGGGAGGCATTCAAATGATTTGTAGGTTTTATGACACAATATTGGTCTGTCTCGTTATGCCGTGAATTGAAAATACGCTCTTGTGGCGGAGATTGTTGGTGAGTCATAGCGCAGTTTCGAGGATGGTTTTGAGCGCTTCTTTCCCCGGTTTTCGGAACACTTCACGACGGAGCTGAAACGCTCGGAGATATGGTGTGAGT
>NZ_SGUC01000054.1 GCF_005435165.1 Halorubrum sp. GN11_10-6_MGM
CAAAAATGACAGCAGCTAATAATCCTAACCCTCCAATTCCGAAGATGATCCGCCGTCGTAGTCCTGAGCTATATTCCATTTACCTACTAATTGCCACATTACAAGAAAGGTATGTTGATGTGGCGTGAGAGACTTCTTGTTTGCCAGGACTTAAGATTCTATTCCTCTAGCAAGAACTTATGGACAGGGTGAATCCAATTGATCTCGTGTTACGTAAGATCTCGCTCAAGATGGTGGCTTCACAGCTTGACCTCCTCCCGCGGCTAAGGTCGCGGGAACCACCATGGGATTTCAGGCCGAGCGCGGCCCTAATCGCTTGTGCTGCTGTACAAATAAACTGATACGATCGCGAGGAAAGCTTCCGCAACCTTCGTGATGGTGACAATTGGATTAATCGCCCCATTCATGTAGAACGCTTCAATCCCCCAACCCCGGAACGGGAACAGCGCAAGAATCGTCACCAATGAGTACACTGCGGCCGCGAGGAAAAACGAGCGTCGCCAGAACCGGGTGAAATACAGTGCTGCTCCGCCGAGGAAACCAAGTCCGTTAAGCACGAAGAGAACCGCCAGCACAACGCTCATCTCAATCGCTCGTGTCGTCGCTACGAGATGGATCAGTCCGGTGATGAGGGCCAAAAGAACCGCCACATACCCAATCGATTCCGACGGCCACTGGAACAGACTCTCCGGCTTTGTTGTATGGTTTGTACCCATACACACAATTCTGACTGGATGTATAAAAGGGAACGTTCGTGTATAGACTCGTGGGAATCAGTTGGTTAATCGGCAAGAGCTAGGTGAAGCAGAATCGTCATTCAGCCGTAGAAGGCTCGGGCTGTGTATTCTGTATAGCATCTCCAGACTATCAGCATCTGAGGATTTCAACACCTATGAAAGCCTGCTAGCGCAACAAACCACGTCTGCGATACTATATTTTTCGCCGGGATCGATCCGATCTTGTCCACGGGGAGAAAACCGCACGCAGTCACTACGATAGCTCAGGAACCAGCCGGCAGGCGGTCAAAACGTGAAAGCGTTAGCTGTGGCTCACAGCTGCCGCGATCGGCCTATGAAGGCCGCCGCCTCGGCGGGCTTCAGTAACTCACGTGTTGTGGATCAGTCTCCTCCATACAGTCGAGCATCTTGAAGATCGATACGAGCTACTGCTGCGCTGATGGGTGGTGTGTGCGTAAATGGAGCAACACCTATTCGGGCTCGCCGCCCGGATGCTGTCGGCATCCGGGCGGCCTCCCATGATGGTGCTTCCTTGGCAGTAGGCCAATCAGAGCCACGCGTTCTATGACGCTGTTGAATCATCGGCCTTTGACCACCCCAGTACCTCCTCACGTACGCTGGGGACTTAGCAGGCTTTCATCCCATCAGAGCCGAATTTTTATTCCGCCGCCATCGAACGGTGAATCGATGGCGTCACCATCGAACAGTTCGCCTGTCGTGTTTCTGGTGACAGTCGCGGCGAACGTCATCCCGTTGGTCGGCGTGTTCCACCTCGGGTGGAGCGCTCAGACGCTCGCGGTCGTCTACGCGATCGAACTGGTCGTTTCCGTCCCGTTCGCAGGGGTGAAGGCGCTTTTCGCGCGCCGTCCGCCGAATTACGATGAGCTGGAGCGCCCCAAGGAAGACGACCCACTCAAGTCCGACGAGCGGGGCAACATCTCCGTCGGATCAAGTGACCTCACCCACCGTCGCGGGAGCGTCGCGGTCGTTAACCCGCTCCCGCCGATCTACCCCCGAAACGTCCCGTTCGTCGTGCGGGCGTTCGGGGCTGGCATGTCGCTCGCCGGACTATTCCTCTTCGTACTGGGCCGGTTCGTCGATGTGCCGGCGACGCTTGCCGATCCGAGCGTGGCGGCGAGTATCATCTTCTTGGTCATCTCCCACGTCGGCGTCGTTGAGCGCGAGTACTTCCGGAAGCGACGCCACGAGACGAGCACTCCCCGAGACGTGGTGGCGAGCGCAACGACCGAGGCCGGGCTGGCCGTAGTGGTGCTTATGTTCGCGATCGTCGGTGGCCCGGCCGGCGCGCTGGTCGCGTTCGTCGCGGCGAAGCTGTTCGCAGAGTGGCGCAGTTACCGCGGCGGGGTGCCGTTCGACCCCGAGGAGGGTGAGGGAACACTCCCACCCGTGGCGGCCCCGGACGCGCCGCCGACGGCGGAGGTCCGTCCGGCTCGGCGTGCTGTCCGCGCCACCGCGCTCTGGCGGGGCGCGACGTCCGCAGTCAGCGGCGGCCCGGCATACCTCTTCGCGTGGGTCGGGCTCACCGCTGGGTCAGTAGGGACGGCCGTCGCCACGGTGGTCTGTTTCGGCCTCCTGCCGGTCGGCCTCGGCGGGCTGAAAGCCGTCGAGTACGTCCTAACCCACGGTACGCTGGCGTACCAGCGCCGCGACGAGGCGGTGGTCGCATACGACGACCTCACCGAGACGGTTCAGTGGGCGACTCCCGTCGACGACATACGGGACGCCGAGTTGTGCGAGGGAGAGTTCATCGACCGGGTGTGCGACACCCGGACGTTCTCACTCACCACGTTTGCGGGCGAATACGAACTCAGCGTCGCGCATCTCCGGGAATACGGTCAGGCCGTCGAAGGGTTCGAACTTTCCGTTGAGACGACGGCATTCGGCCCGCTCGACCGACGCGTGGCCGGGGCGACGGCCGCGGTCGGGGGCTGTGGTGTCGCCGCCGTGGCCGGTCTCGCCTACTCCGCCCCCAGTATCGCGGCGATCGCCGCCGGGTTCGGCGGCCCGTTCGGCGTCGTTGCCCTCAGATCGGCGTGGAAGTGGGCGCTCCCGACCGCCTGAACCGACGTCGACGGCGAGCGGAGCGGGCCGCGCCCCGGCTAGTTACCGCGGCACGGCCACCCCACGGATCGGGATTAGATCCGTTAACTTTGATCTACTCGTTTGGTGAGGGCGAAGGTGCGATTCCTCATACGGTTGCTGCCGCTGACGGTACCGTATTCGTTACCAGCGTGTCTGGCGCCGTCGCAATCGATAATGAAACTGGAACGGAACGATGGCGCCGCGACGCCTCAGTGTACCACTCAGGGATCTGTGTTGGAACCGACACGGTTGTAGTCCCGCTCGACAGTGCTGAATTCGCATCCGGAAAGCAGACGATTAGCGCGCTCGAACGTGAATCGGGCGAGGTGCGCTGGTACTACACGTTCGATCGGGCTCCTATGTGATGGGATCTCTAGTATTGGTTGACAGTGCTGTGTTCTTTGCAGCCAGTAATATCGATGGTCTCGCCGCCCTAGGGGATGTACCCGCACAGGATAGCTAGTCTTGTACTGTCCGCTCTCTATGGATTCTAAATGGCATAGAACGTTGATGTAGGAATTCAAACAGACGGCTCTGTTGAAATCCTATTCTTCAGATATATTCTCGCCTGAAACAGCCGGTCGATGAAAACTGCGAACGTATCTATTAGAGGGGGAGAGGATATATGTCCCCACATACCAATTCATGAACTGATTAGTATGGCTCCCCGCATCGTGTCACTCTACAAGAATAAGAACCTCCGCACTATCCTCGGGACACTCGTCGTTCTCACCGCCTTCGTGGTTTTCACCGAGATGACGCTCCGAACCATTGTCCCAGTAGCTTTCATATTTTTCGCGGTGATGGGACACGATGTCGTCGATGAGACGTATGACCTTCCGGAGGGAACGAACTGGTTCGCCTACGGTGCATCTGTCGTCGTTGTAGGAGCATACTTTGCAGTCGCCGGGCCGACTCCGTGGGTCGGTAGTCTCATCGCCCTCGCCGGTCTGTGGTTCGTCTTTGATGGCGCGACGACCATCCGATATGAGCCGTCTCTGTCGACACACGAGTACGTGGCCGATATCGACGACGCCGATATGGGTGAGGCGATGCTCCGCATGCAGACGCTAAACGTGGTGTATCGGGGGCTGGAAGACGCTCCAGAGCCAAAGACTGCCACAGAGCTTGCGGCTGACCTCGACCTGACTGAATCGCGCGTCGAACGCGCCCTCGAATTTCTGGACACGAAGGGTCGTGTTGAGCAGATGGGGAACCAGTACCGCGCGGAGCCGCCCCAGTGGGGTCGGGTAACCCCCGTCGTCCAATTCTTCTCCTGGCTCCCACGTCGGATTGTCCGCCCGTTCCGCCGGGTAGCCGCGAACGCTTAGCTCTATAGAAGCGTTACTTCGTCCCCTGTATTGACCGCAACCGGACCTGAATATAATACTGCTGAGGATTTCAACAAACCAAAGAGTACGCAACAACGATGGAGTTCACAGAGAAGCTCGATGCTACAGAACCGACACATAGACTCGTCTCACGGAGTCTATCCGGTGTGAAGGACTGGGACAATCTCGGCGGCGTGACAGTTGAGAACCGAGCGATTAGTGTTCTGATGGACTACGGAACCGTTGTCCACCTAGGCCTTGATCCAAACCACGCTCAATTTGAGACTGTACAACGGGAGCTAGTACAGGTTCCCGACTCGAACTGTATCTTTGTCGGTTCGGATTATGAATTTCGAGCGTCGCTTCCCGAGGACCAGGCGTTGGTTGAGTTAGTGCTCGAAATTCCGGGTGGTGATACTGATGCGTGGATGGACCGTCTGTTCTACCTCGTTGAATTTGCAGTTCTGGCCGACCAGTCGTGGCTATACCGGTCAGTACCGCATGAGACACATATCCGGGAAATCAACGCGAGGGGACATGAGAGAGTAATTGAGAAATTGAACGAGACATTTGCTCAAGTGCGAGGTTCGGCTGTCGTTCCGTTTGGTGGGCTTGTCTCTTGGACAACTGACGGTACCGCGTATGATTTGAAATGGAACTCTCTGTATTGCTCTTATAGAAAGGAGAGTGCGTCATATGATTTGGAACGGCTACGGCAGGTGACCGCACTGTTTTCTGAGAACCTCCTACGGCTTGATTGGAAGCCGATGTCCGAGGAGTCGTTACTTCGTCGAACAGTTTGGCGAGTTCTGGGTTCGGAGAGTGCGACTCCACCAGCACAAGTTGAGATTCCTCCTGGTGAAGACGGAGCAAAGATATTGGATGCGTTCCACCGGCTACGTGAGAAACTTGGATATGAATATGACGTTGAGACTTCTTCAGATTAGTACCCCTGATCAGCTTAGAGCGATAGTTGGTTCGTCTGTATTGACCGATCTATGAGTCCCCTGAACTGAGCGATCTACGGTTGATGCTTCCGAGTTTGTGTGGCTGAATCAACCGGAAGATCGCGCTTGCGACCGCCTATTCTAAACCAAGGAAATTTCAAGCAAATAACTATATCATTGCGCACTCAATCGGCACCCATTCGTGTACCTGAGCAAATCCACCGTTTTCGGTTCCTTACTAATCATCTTACTCACCATATTCGGAGCCGTGGTTACCATTCAATTACCGACACTGTCGGTCGCTGGTGTAATCATCTCGATGCCTATATTTGTCGGTCTGATTGGTGGACTCCTACTTGCCGTATTGCTCATTTCCCATTACCGGCTTGAGGGAACCCGGGAGTGGACAGGGTTGTTTCTGTTCGGAGTTGTGATTATACTCGCGCTCACTCAACGGCCACCGTTCAGTTGGTTTGGCGTGTTGGCCATCTTCTTGAGCCTCGCTGTGGAGTGGGAAGTTGACCGGCATCTCTTCAGGGTTGCTTCTCGATAGATCTCCTGTATTGACCGCAACCGGGTCAGAACATATCACTTGTTGAGGATTTCAACAGAGCCAAACAGACTGCTGTGTTGAATAGACGCTGAGTCACAGTTATAGAGGCTCACACAGCGGTTCTATGTTAGTGATAGCGAACATCAGGACGATTTCACGGAACTGTCGATACCAGCCCAGCGCTCGCACGGCATCGCCGAGCGAGCGCTTCGTTGTCGAGTAGGATGTTTCGGCCATCCACCGCTGAGCGTAGCCATTTGCTTGGTTGAGCGCGTTGTTCGCGGCTGCTTTCGCTGACGAACCGCGATAGTGAACAAGATACTCAACGCCGTGTGCGGCGATTTCGTACTCGGTATGCCAGTCTTGGAAGCCGTTATCGGCGGCGATGGACTGCAGGTCGTCCGCGTTTCGGCGGACGACCTGCGGTCCGGTCTTCGTATCATGCTTCCACCGTGCGTTGATGTGAACATCGAGAACAGCAAGCGATTCCACATCGGTCAATGTCGTCACTTTCAGCGTCTGTATCGTCCGTCCTGCCCGCTGGCGGAAGTACGATGACGCACGTCGCCGGTCGAAAAACGTGCTGTCGAGCGCAGCGTGGCCGGACTGCGGGTGCTGCTGCGCGGAGACGCGCAGCAGCGCCCGCCACACCCACATTTTCAGCCGATCAAACGACTTGTAGATCGTCGTGTGATCGGGGAGCTCGTCCCGATCTAGGTCGAGAGCGTCACGAACCTCGTCCATGTACTTCAGCCGATTCGGCGTTTCACGGTAGCTGTGGGTCTCTTCGACCCGAAAACAGTGAAGGACGACGTGGACCCAGCGGGCGAACCCGCCGCTGGCGGGCTCGCCCGCGTGCTTCCCCAACGCTTGTTTAGCTAGGTGACGACACTGCTCGATGAAGTCGAGGATATCGATTTCCATGGTAGGTTCGATTTCCTCGGCTTCACCCTTCTAAACCGGTGATATCGGCTGATAAGATCGCTCTTCAACAGAGCACTCCAGACAGAGTTCGGCGAGAAAATCTGCGTCGTCTTGGACAACGCATCGTATTTTACGGCTAACGCAGTCCAAGAGTTCGCCGAAGACACGCCGATCGAACTGTGCTACCTTCCGCGGGGTTCACCAGAGCTGAACCCCGCGGAAGAGTGCTGGCGACAACTCGATCAAGAGCTTGGCAACCGGCTGTTCGACACACTCGACGAACTTCGCGATGCTGCGCTCTCTGCACTCAACCGAATTACGGTTCCAAATGTCTTTACGTACTTATGTCCATGAGTATGAGTGGTGGACAGCTACCGGAAGAACCGCTCGTCGAGTGGTTGATTCGCTGGGACAGCCCTCCGGACGCCAAGGGCTGTCCAAGCTGCTCGCAGTACCATCTCACAGAACTCCGTGAACGGCCATCTCCAGAGGCGGCGCCCCCCGCGGCGGGGCGCCGCCACGTACCTCCAATGGAGATACCGCCAGCTGTTCTGAAGCAACAGGCTCACGACAAACATCACTAGCCGCAGCCCAGCGTCCTGAGAACTGGTGAACGCGAGGCTCTGCTTGGCTAAACGGTAGCTTGATTCGATGCCGAAGCGCTTGCTGTAGTGCTCTCGGGCATCTTGCGGTGTGTCGATAAACGGCGCGTCAGCGGCGTAGCCGTGACGCGCCACCCCGTGTTCGTCGTATCGTCCTTGCTGGTAGACGCAGTCGATGAACACAGGGAACGTTACCTCGCCGGCGAGATCGTGTTCGATCTCGCGGCTCCACCCTGTGCTGAGTTTCTCTTGAATCGTCTCGCCCCACTTGATGATCGGCATAGCGTAGGCGTAGTTGTGCGCGTACAGCAGTTTGAGGCAGGTACTGTTGTAGAATCCGCGATCGAGGTAGACGGCCTTGACGCCGAGGTCAAGGCCGTCGAGCAGTTCGAGAAACTCAGCGAGGACATCGCTGGTGGTGTCGCCAGCGACCAGCTGGCGCACCGCCAGAGTGTACCGTTTGTTGCTCACCCGCGCGTACAGCGTCGCATACGCGTGAAATGTCGTCGTTCCGCGTTTCGCCTGCGAGGAGTACAGCGCCTCTGTCTCGTCTTCATCACCGTAGTAGGGATCGAGGTGGAGGTCTGCACAGACCTCCACCGGTCGATCTGGCAGTGTCTCAAGCGTATCTCGTTGAAGCAGCAGATCCCCAATTTCCTCAACGGAGTCAAGCTCGAACTGGTCGGTGAGATGACCACGGACGGTGTTGGCGTGCGGTGAGTCATCGGTCGTTTCGCAGACGTGGTTGATCGAGGTCCCGCCGGCGCTAGCGCCGGCGAGGACCTCGTACAATGTCTCGGTCGTGACCTTGACATCCTCACCGAGATCTATCCCAAGCTCTTCGTCGAGGCTGTTGACGACAAAATTAAGCAGGTGCTCTTCCTCTATCTCGCTGTCTGCTTGGGTGGGTTCCACACTTTTCCCAAGCAGACACTTTCACTCAAACCCGATGTGATCGACTGAGTATTAGGTCACCTGAAACGTTCGAAGGGCCGGCCTGAACTGCGGAGCGACGTCGCGATCCGTTTCAAGCCGGGCTTTATCCCGAAGAGAAAGTCCGGAAATCGGCAGA
The DNA here is from genome assembly GCF_005435165.1 of Halorubrum sp. GN11_10-6_MGM. GTDB lineage: Archaea > Halobacteriota > Halobacteria > Halobacteriales > Haloferacaceae > Halorubrum. The sequence continues at coordinate 8,270 of NZ_SGUC01000054.1, forward strand.
CGAGAGCCGGTCCACGCCGTTACACCTCTGATCACGGGCCACGGTACCACACGTCGGTCGGCGAGTGCGTGCCGGACCTCTCAGCGACCGATCACTCCTCGTCGATCGCGGCGACCTCTAGCGTGACGGCCGACTCGTCGGGAAGCTCGTCGAGGTCGCCCGGTGGATCGCCGGGGATCAGGTTGACGACCATCCCGAACGTGACCGCGTCGCCGGACTCGAACGTCTCATTCCGGTCGGCCAGAATGGTCGTTCGACCCCGTTCGTCCGTCTCCGTGGACTCGTCGGCGGAGACGACCCGAAGCGTCTCCGCGACGTCGACGCTCTGCGCGTCGGGGTCCTCGCCCGTCCCGGCGAACGAGAAGGCGAGCCGGTCGTAGGGTACGTCGCCGTTGTTCGTCACCTCGACGAGGTCCTCGAATCTCGATATCGACCGCTGATTCAGCTTCTCTATCACGATCTCGTTGACCTCGCCGTCCTCGTCGGTGCCGACGTACTCCTCGCCCGTGCGACCGGGCGTGAGCGTCAGCTCCGAGGTGACCACGATCCGGAGGTCCGCCGCGGCGGCCGTGCCCGAGAAGAACGACGCGGAGCTGACGACGGCGCTGCCGAGCGCCATCGATCCGAGGCCGAGCGCGGTCTGTCGTCGTGTGGGCATTGTGAGTCGAATCGCGCGGACGCGTTCGTACCGAACCTTTCGTGGCTCGACGGCTTTGTATTGACGGGCTTTCCGGCGTCGGGCGGACGTCGTCCCGTTCGTGGCCGCGGTTCAGCCCCACCCATACCCGCTTCAAGCCCGTCGATACCGAGATTCAGCCGGTGCTTGGGGCGGGTCAAGCGACTCAATACAAAGTGGGTGGGGGTACATGATGTAGATATGGCTAACAGACGCAGCGTCCTGATCGGACTGGGCGGGTTAGTTGCTGGCGGCGGCGCGCTCCTGGGGACGGGAGCGTTCACCACCGTGGAAGCGGACCGGACGGTGAATATTCAGAGCACGGGGGACGCAAGCGCGTTCCTTGCGCTCACTCCCGCACGCAGTAGTGGGAACTACGTTGATAACTCGACCGACACCATAGAGATCGACCTCGATGGAACCGACTCGAACAATGATGCCGCGAGCGGTCTCAACGAAAACGCACGGACCCGCTTCGAGAATCTCGTCGATATCACAAACAACGGAACGCAAAATGTCGATAAGATAGCATTTGAAGTGGAAGAAACGGCCTTGAGTGATAGTACAGAATCTGGTAATCACGAAGAGGCGTTCAAGATTGTTACTGGAGGAGATACGCTGAACCCGTTATCGGGGAGCGAAGTCGACCTATTCAGTAGTAATGATGTATCAGGCCCTCTCACACCTGGTGGTACGACAACATTCGGAGTTGAGATCGATTTACTTGACTCGTCTATAACCGAGATTGACTCCAGCGCGAGCTTCACACTCACGATCATTGCAGAGACCGCAAACAGCAATTAGCTCATAATCCCCGGTTCGACCATCCGTTGTAGTTTAACGCTTCACGCCAGCGCTGTCCCTTGATTCGATATCGTTGAGACTACCTGTCACAGAAACCCGGTGGCTGCTGTGAGTTACCAACCACCGGATTCAGTGATTGTCAACCGG
>NZ_SGUC01000055.1 GCF_005435165.1 Halorubrum sp. GN11_10-6_MGM
GGATGGTCTCCTGATCGGAGACCATCCCTCAGGAATCCACTTGCTCGCCTGTTGCATCGATCTACGATACCTCTCAAACGGCTCCTACGAGAGAGTACCGAAATCGATCTCGGGCTAAACACATACCTATAAATAAATCGTGGGTTGCTTCGGACAATTCACCATACCGACCTTCGTGTATGTAGAAAGACGCCTTCCGCGAGAATTCATTTATCCACTCTCCTTGTTTATTATCCGGATCCGGGGCAATGAGACTACCAGACCTGATAAAAATAAGGGTGGAAGCAGGTCGGTCATCATCGTACTCAGCCTCGATCCGAAAATTCGTGAGAAACGATTGTTGGGTGGCAGTAGTAGATAGCAGTGACTGTAAGGCATCCGTATCAATCTCTTGTATTGGTACTTCAAATACTATCGACTGGTGGTTCTCAGATTTACAGTCAGACTGTAAGGAATTCACCAGTGATAGCGTATCAGATAGATTCATACTATCTGATTATTTCTATGTCATCGAATTCGCTCAATTCGCTCATCAACTCTCTATATCTTCCTTCAGGAGCATCATAGAATTTGATTTTTGGCCGTTCACCGGACAGAACAAGATGGTATCCTTCATTACCCTCGACGAGGTGGACACTTTCCTTCTCCAATAGTTCCTCAAGCTCAACTTTAACCTCTTTGTTTGCAATTTCGAGGGTTACCTTGGCACCGTGTAAATCGTTAGGAATCTCATCAAGCGCAGTCTCGAACTCTTCCGTAGAAGTAGTGGAAACTAAGGGATCATCCTCATCCTCAGCATCGAACTCTTCAACTAGAGCCTCATCTGCGGTTTTGCTTGGATCGAGAAATAGATATTGAAACCAATGCTTCGGGTACCGCTGAGAGCTCTGGGCTTGATATACACACGCTTGATCCTTACGAACCTCTCCAGCAGGAGTGATTCTTGGATAAAGGATTCCCTTCTTCAGATTTCCCTTAATGACCTCATCCATCTCTGTAAGCACTTCCTGGTCATCGGGCTCATATGCGTCGTCAACGAAAGGCGCCTTAATAATCGCAATCTGGGGATTACCTCCTCTCGAGATATGGGCCAAAATAAGTAGTCCAGATTGGGCGTAGTCCGTTTGGAGGTACCAGCTCGCCAAAGTGCGTAGATCGTCTGAAATCTCTGTTTCTCTAGCAAGAATCGACTCTAATAGCCCTAACGTAGTATTTGCGTCTTTGTCCCGGCTCTCTTCTGCTTGTTCTGTAAAATCGTGAACGCGAGCGCTCTTAGTGGAATCAGAGACAAAGTCTTTCCCAATTAATTTGCCTATCAAGCCCCTAGCAACAGAAATAGGTGTGTCATACTCGTCTCGGTCCGTGTTTCGAATTATCTGAACGGGCGTAGTTTCCGGTTGAGGTTCCGTCTTACAGTGAAATATACCGAGCTCATTAACAGTGAACGGCATCTCTTGTAACAGAATAATCCTATAGACGTATATGTTCTTACCACATCGTGGAAGTGATATAGTGGATACGCGAGCTGCTACAATCCTTGAGGAATTTTCCCTGAGTCGGCTTTGTTGAAATTATATTCTTCAAATATATTTCGAATGAAACATCTGCTCGATGAGCATACGGAGTCAGGTTGGTGATTTACTTGTGGTTCTTCGAAATAAGATATATTGGTAAGGGTTGTACAACACCTCCCTGACCGTGCTTTTGCGTTATCAGCACCGTGGGTGGACCCTTCAGATAGGTATAGCTATCACACGAGGCAGTTGCCTCGTTAGTAACACAGTCATTTAAATAAAGACGTGGTCACTCACCGACAACGAGCGTGATGTCGACCGACTTACCGTCCTCTGACTCGTGAATATAATTGATGTCGATGTGTCCAGGTTCCATGAGCTGCTGAATAGCATGCTGAATGTATCGACGAGCGTCGGTCTCAGTGGTGACCCACGTGTTGGCCTTATTGTCGACGTCCCAGACCTCGTGGTCGGGATCGAGCATCGAGTCAACTGTGGAGGCATCGTGATGGTTAGCTCTACCTTGACCGACGACGCCCATGAAGCCCTCAACTGTGATTTCGCGGATATCGGGAACACGCGTGTCGTCGAGTGCGCTCTGTATCTGGCCGAGGACATCGCCGACACAGCATCAGGCGACTTTCTAGTGGACCCTCTGCGATTCAATAGTCAACTGAATATCGGTCAAACAGTAGAATACAGACGTGTGGTGTATTGTGAAAAAGAGTCTCAGTAACTCTTGGGATCGAGATAGTCCACTTGTCCGAACTACGTATTGGCGGAGGCTGTCTGAACAAGGCGCAGGCGGAGGCAACGACATGCGGTCTTGGGCTGGGTTTTTTTAAATATCAGTCAATTTGGTACTGAATCAGGCCCCGGGAACCAATCCTAGAAAATTCTGGTCTCAATACACTAGGAAGGGGTTTCTTGCGCATACACTTTCTGCGGAGGTAGCCTCTACAATAATTGGGACGGTATGAAGAGACGGAACAGGTACCTCCTAACTCTGTACGTCACAGGGCTGGTTACGCATCAAATACTCGCGAAGATCTGGAAGAACCAAGCTAGTATGTTCAATCGCTGACTTGGTAAACCGAATCGGATTCAAGGAAACAATCTCAAGGGCACAGCCGTAGCTACAAAGCTTGACCATCCACTCATATGATGGTGCGACACCACGCTCTTCGATTATAACCCACCCAGGTGCTACTAGAATTGGCTGGTATCCAGCTTTGTCAAAATCTTTCAATTTTCGAGCAATATCGATTTTCTCTTCCGACCTAGTCCCCGTTTTGAATGCGCACCCACGCAGCTTTGAACGCCAACTGGTATCTGGTGTCACATTAGTACCATTAAAATCAACGAGGACATCCGCTCTTGGCTTTGACGTTGAGTAAGGTATCAACACTGCTGCGGGTAGTAATCGTAATATCGTTGTTCTTTCGAAATTGGGACCGAATATAACCAGAAACAATTTTCTCAAGGGAGTTGACCACCGAATTATGATCTATACCCTTTAATTCGTTCATGCCATCAGGGATCATATACTATATCTAACGTCGGGAGAATAAATAGTTACTCTAGTTGTCACATAACTATGTTAATTCTATTCCTATCAATCCGTATTTTACAGCAATAACACCAACGAATGTATCTCCGGACTTCTCAGGCTCCAGTTGTTATTTACTGGTCAATTTTTGACCGCCATTATACATCTAATATCTTATGATATGGGCTAGCCGTATTCCCTTTATGCGACGCACTTTTGTCTGCCGGGACTAGATGTGTGCGTGTAGTCGGCCCATCCGGGGATATCGTCGCGCACACTGCTCTCGAACGCCTCATATAGAGGTCCAACAACCGCTAGCGGATACACAATGCGCCTGACTGGTGGTGTGTATCTGTCAGATCTCTATCAATCGCTTGTAGGGTTGTAGATCCTAGCTAGAGGCGGGGTATCGTGCGACGGTAAAATGATTTCAACGAAACCATTCACCCAATACGAATCGGAGTGTCGAGTCGAACGTCCGTCAGCTGATCGAAAAAACGACCGGCCAACCGGCGCGTGGCCGGAGCCACAAGCTGCCGAAAACCCACAGGCAGAAATCGATGCTGAGGGGGAGCACTACGAACAAACTGGTGGGCAACTCTTGCTTGGTGAGCGAGTGTCTATAACATGGTTCGGTGCCGACGATGTGCCTGATCACCTCTCAGAACGGCGTTGTCAGCTCCACGAACGGATATGGCGGGTCGACAGAGGCCTAGACATCGACCCAAGCGATTCTTCGCTCGGCACTGAGGTTGGGCACTACGCTGACAGCACAGTCGACACTGAGATAGTCTCAAACTTTAGCCGGTTCAAGAACCACTTGGCGGATACCTGTCTTCAGCAGCTAGAAGTTCCGGAGTTCGTCCGCAATCATGTTCTCTATCTGATCCACAATCGTGATCTTGTAGGGTTCAATCGATATGGGGGTGTTGACGGAGCAATTGTCGGCCTCACGATGGAAGCGCTCGCAGACTTTCACGATCTAGATACGGTAGCAGATCTGAAGGAGACTTCATGGTGGTCCGATATCGAATCACTCGCAGATGAGTTCGGTATAGTGGGTGCTACCGGGCGCACGTTCCGACAGCTGATAGCTCATGTAGAGGACGAATATGACCATAATCAGTGAGTAGACAACTCAACTGAACCCAGTCACCAATAGGATACAAGCATCATCTGTAAACACCGGACCAACATATTTCTCTCAATAGATATTCTAAACAAGCCTCACAGGCATTGTAACAACTGATTTCCCCGAAGGTAATGTATAGTGGAGGAAGTTAGGAGTCAACCTGTATAATCAGTTGGGTGTGACTTTGCTTGGTGGTCGTCTACTTCTGTCTGTGTCGGGTTTTACTGATCTCTGTGTCGGGAGTAATGCGTTGGCGACGGAGCAATGTCGAGTACTACGAGGAATGCGGAGCTGAGCAGTGTGTGCCTTTGCGGGGACCAACGCCTTGCTGAGCATGGCTGGACTGGTGTATATTGGCTGGCTGTAACGACACCGCGGAGCGGGGCTGAGCGGGAGCGCTGTAGCTGGCTGAATATTGAACCGTTGCTGGATACACGACACGCTGAGCTGAGCTGAAGGGGCATCTCGACTAATAGTTCGTCACTGCCAGTTTAACCATCAACGTGACATTTTATTATGAAACACTCACTGTTCGAAAACGTGGTTAGCCAGCAGCGTCGGACTGACTGTGAAGGGGCTCACGACGGAAGTGTCCCAAAATTTGGTGCTAGAGGGTATCCTATGGGCAAATTAGCATCCATCGCGTGTGAGCAGTCAGCCCGTTGCGCGGTGCTCAGTACGCGACGTCATCTCGGTCGGATACATGCCGAGCGTGACCGAGTTCGTCACCGGCTACAAGTGCCAAGACTGCGACTGGAGCGACGACGACCGGGAGTAGTTCCGATCCGATCGCCGAGCGGTCACGCGGTTTCGATCGTCGTCGTCGGGCCGCCACATCGCTCGTGATCGAAACCCCTTTATCCGCGATACCGTAAGCGATGCGTACGAAATAGCGCGGGGCTGTGGCCAAGCCAGGCATGGCGACTGACTCCAGAGGCTTGCGCCCGGGACGACACTCCAGACTGATATACCGAGCGGCCGACTGATCATCGGTCGTGTTGACGACCCTCTGGAGTTCCGAGGCGCACCGGAGATATCAGTCGATCGGGGGTTCAAATCCCTCCGGCCCCACTATTTCTGTCGAGAACAACGTCGCGAGCGGCAGCGATATTCTGATGAGCGGGCGGAACCGGGAGCGGTAAACGGCCGGAATGTACACCGCCTCGATTTTCACCACTTCCGTCGCAGTCACGTTCCTGAGCGACGACGCTACATGGGATCGAGGGTTGAAGCGGCGTGCGCGCTTCCGATCCCCACCGGCAGTTTGGCGCGGTCCGTGACCCGGACTACCCGTCGGCGCGCTGGCTCTCTCGGTACACCTGCTGGCGAAGGTGTTCCGTGATGGCCTCCTGAACCTCGTCGTTGTCCATGAACTCGGCGAACAGCGCTTCGTTCTGGTCCATCCGGTCAATAAACATCTCGGTGAGCGCGCTGTCGAACTCCAAGGCGAAGTTCTCGCGGCTGTTGACCCTCGCGGAGCGCCTGAGATGGTCGTCTTCGAGCGCGTCCTCTTTCAGCTGTTCGAGGAACAGCTGGTCCGCCTCGGTGAAGTCGGTCCCGAGCTGCTCGTTGATCTTCTCGACGATGGTCGAGAGCTCGACCTCGTCGTCGTCGCTCCCGCCCCCGGTTCCCGTCTCGGTCGGCCCCTGTACCTCACCGTCGGTCGCGTCGAGTTCGATCTCCCCCTCTTCCGACTTTTCGAGCCGGTAGTACTGGAGCGCGAGCTCGTCGTCGAACTCGACGTCCGGCTGGCCCGACCGCTTCGGGAGCTCCTTGTAGAGGAACCGTCCGAAGGTGTACAGCTTTTCGAGATGCGTGTCGGCGTAGCTCACGATCTGGGACTGGAACTTGTAGAGCCGAAGGAACGACCGGAGCGTCGACCGGAACTCCGCTTGGGTCTCCTCGTTCGAGACCACGAACTCGTCGCGCGCGGGTTGGACGAGGCTACTCAGTTTCGCGTGTGTGCCCTCCGTTCCGGTGGTTTCCGGGTCGAAGAAGACTTCCGCGAACCGGTCCACGTCGCTTTGGTCGTAGATGCGGAACGCCTTCAGCTCGCTGGCGAGCTGCTGGAGGTGTTGTGGGTCGGTCTCCTCGGCGACGGTCGTCTTCCCGTAGAACGGCTCGAACGCCTCCTTGATCGCCGACTGCTCGTTCTCGAAGTCGAGGACGAACGTGTCCTCTTTGCCGGGGTGCGTTCGGTTCAGACGGGAAAGCGTCTGGACCGCCTGAATCCCGGAGAGCTTCTTGTCCACGTACATCGTGTGGAGTAGGGGCTGATCGAAGCCGGTCTGGTACTTGTCGGCGACGACGAGGATCTGGTGCGCCTGACTGTCGAAGGCGGTCGGGAGTTCGGACTCTTTGATCCCGTCGTTCATCCCCTCCTCCGTGTAGCTCCCGCCGTCGTCCTCGACGGTGCCCGAGAACGCGACGAGCGCGCTCAGGTCGTACCCGTTCTCCTCGATGTACTCGTCGACGGCCTTCTTGTAGCGGACGGCGTGCGAGCGCGAGGAGGTGACGATCATCGCCTTCGCCTTCCCGCCGATCTTGTGTCGCGTGTTGTTCCGGAAGTGCTCGACGATGATCTCGACTTTCTGCGAGACGTTGTGCGGGTGGAGTTTCAGGAACCGCGAGATGGCTTTCACGGCCTTCTTCTCGGGGACCTGCGGGTCCTCCTCGACGACCTTCGCGACGTTGTAGAACGTCTCGTAGGTCGTGTAGTTCCGGAGCACGTCGAGGATGAACCCCTCGTCGATGGCCTGCTGCATCGAGTAGAGGTGGAAGGGTTCGTAGCCGCCCTCCCCGTCGGGCTCGCCGAACATCTGGAGCGTCTTCGCCTTCGGCGTCGCCGTGAACGCGAAGAAGCTGAGGTTCGGCTGTTTGCTCCGGGCTTCGGCGCTGGCAACGATGGCGTCTTCGGCGTCGTCGATCCCTTCCGCGTCCACGCCGGAGAGGATGCCCTTCATCTCGGCGGACATCTCGCCGGTCTGGCTGCTGTGTGCCTCGTCGACGACGACCGCGTAGTCCCGCTCGGGGAGCGACTGCGTGTGTTCGATGACGTACGGGAACGTCTGGAGCGTGGTGATGATCACCGGTTTGCCGGCTTCGAGCGCGTCGGCGAGCTCCTCGGACTTCGGGCCGTTCTCGCCGGTGACCCCGTGGACGACGCCCGTCTTGTGGTCGAGTTCGTAGATCGTGTTCCGGAGCTGCTCGTCCAGAATCGTCCGGTCGGTGACGACGACGACCCCGTCGAAGACGGCCTCGTCGTCGGCGTTGTGGAGCGAGACGAGCCGGTGGACGAGCCACGCGATGGACTTGCTCTTCCCGCTGCCGGTGGAGTGTTGGACGAGGTAGTCCTCGCCGGACCCCTCGCGTTTCGCGCTCTCGACCAGTTGGCGGACGCACTCCAGTTGGTGGTACCGTGGGAAGATCAGCGTCTCATCTTCCTCGACGGTGACGCCGTCCTGTTTGATCTCCTCGGTGTCGACGTGGACGAACCGTTGGATGATGTCCATCCAGCTGTCCTTCGCGAGGACCTCCTTCCAGAGGTAGGCGGTCCGGTGGTCGTCCTCGCGCGGGGGGTTGCCGCCGCCCTTCTCGTGGCCTTTGTTGAACGGGAGGAAGTTCGTGTCGTCGCCGTCGAGTTCGGTGGTGTAGTACACCTCGTTCTGGTCGATCGCGAAGTGGACGAGCGCGCCGCGTTTGAACCGGAGCACCGGCTCGCTCGGGTCGCGATTCGCGTACTGCTCGCGGGCGTCCTGCGCGGTCTGGTCGGTGAAGGTGTTTTTGAGCTCAGCGGTCGCGACCGGGATGCCGTTGATACTCAGCGCGAGGTCGACGCTCCGATCTGGGTTCGTCGCGGAGTGGTGGAGCTGTTGGGTGACGCCGAGGACGTTGGCGTCGTACTTCCGCCGGAGTTCGGGGTTGATCCCGGTGTTGGGCTGGAACGTCGCGAGGTCGATCTTCGTCCCCGTGGTCCGGAGCCCGTGTCGCAGCAGTTCGAGCGTCCCCTGTCGTTCGAGCGCGCTGGTGAGTTCCTGGAGGAAGCGCTGGCGGGCGTTTCCTTTATAAGCGGTCTCCAGTTTTTCCCACGCTTCCGGCTGCGTCTCCTTCACGAACGAGACGACCTGCTGGGGGAAAACCCCGCGTTCGGCGTCGAAGCGATCGCTCGGAATCTCGACGTAGCCGCGAGCGAGGAGGGCGGACGCGATCTCGTTTTCGAAGGCCTTCTCGTCGTAGGGTTTGCTCATTAATCGTCGCCTTGAATGACACCTTTCTCCTCAGACACATCAATCTGACCCGTGACCGCGGCGGTGATGAGGGCTTGGCGCTTTTCGTAGAGAAGTCCAGATAACTCAACTCTTTTATTTATTAATGTATCAATGTCAGAAACTTGCGCATTAATAAACTCGATGATATTTTCTTGTGTATCATGATCGGGGACTGGTATCCGCATATCTGAGAGTCTTTGAGTACTAATCGCTGGATACGAGACACCCTCAGAATTGGCAACAATCCAATCTACAAATGGCTTTGACCGGAGGACATAATACAGATATTCTGGATTCACTCGGTTGTTAGGACGAAGAACAGCAAATCCAGAGGATGCGACCCTGTTCTCTGGAGTATCTTGGGCTAATGCGATAGCCTTGAGATAGGTTCTGACGGTAGAAACAAGAATGTCATTGTGTTTGAACATTCTTTCAGCACGGCTTGGCGCATCAGAAAACTCCATTTTAGAAACATCATCAATCTGACCGCGACTATTAACGGAAGATATTTCGACATATTCTATCGTCTCCTCTTCATCAAATTTCCCAGTAATAGATTCTGGATTGATATCACAAAGATATTTTAGACGTATTGTGTCCCAATTGTGGCTGATCCCCTCTGTTGGATCGTCTGTGTTTCCAGTCATTGTCCACCAGCTACGCTTTCGAATAGGTCCATGATGTCTCCGACGAGCTCCCGTATGTCGCCGTCAATTTCATCCACTGGTCTGGGCTCTTCGTAGTCGTAGAAGTACCGATCAAAGTTGACTTCGTACCCAACGACCCCGAGTCCTCCGTCCTGCTCATCGTGGTATCTGTTGCTCTCATCGCTCTTGTGTAGCACATTGTTGATTTCAGAGAGTGGCTTTGACGGCGTGTTTGAGCGCTTTTCGTCCGGGTTTGCGGTAGAGTTCTCGTCTGAGTTGGAACGCTCGGAGATACTGTGTGAGGCGA
>NZ_SGUC01000056.1 GCF_005435165.1 Halorubrum sp. GN11_10-6_MGM
GAGGACCACCGACGAGGCTGGGGAGGTGTGAGGCGCTGTGCGGTGCCGTGCGGAGTGGGACTCAAAGGGGCAGCCGGGGGGGGGGCGGCGCAGACGACGCAAGCACCGCAGTGAGTGAGCGAAGCGAACGAGCGAGGAGCGCAGCGAGTGTGCGCCGCCCCCCCCGGCTGGGGCTTTGGAGGTGTTCGCCGCTGATCCGTTGTAGGCTATTTATAAATGTGCGACTGGGCCATTAGAGGTGTTCACGACCACAGCAGTCCGATCGTAGTCGCCACTCATCGCGTAGCGGTCGAAAGGAATTGTGCGTGGGTGCTGTCGTGTAGACAACACCGGCATCGTTGGGGGTGTGCCCCGAGCGATGCGTGGGACCGGATTTGAACCGGCGGACCTCTACAGGACAGCGCCCTCAACGCTGCGCCGTTGGCCTGGCTTGGCTACCCACGCTCGCGGTGTTCTGTCGCGTCTCCACGTACCCTTCCCCTAATTAAAAGCCCTTCCATTTGGCGGGACCGTGGCGGCGTTTCGCAGACCGCCGGGCACCGGGGGGCGGACGCCGGACCGCCGCCGCGACTCGGCGACCGCAACCGGGAAGCGGCGACCGCAACCGGAAGGCGGCGACCGCAACCGGCACGCGTTTGGGGGTCGCGCCCGATCGCACGGACATGTCCGACTGGGCCCGCGAGAACGTCTCCGTCCTGACCGCCGTCGCCTCCGGCGTCGCGCTCGCGCTCGTCTTCGGCGCGGTGGGCGGCGTCATCCCGAGTTCGCTGCTGCCGCGCGCGAGCGACGCCGTCCTCGCCGCGATCCCGCACTTCAACGCCGCCGTCTCCGCGGCCGCCATCGCCACGATCCTGCTCGGCTGGCGCGCCATCTCCCGCGGGAACGTGACGCGGCACCGGAACTTCATGGTGACCTCGTTCGCGCTGTTCGCCGCGTTCCTCGGCGCGTACCTCTACCGACTGATCCACGTCGGCACCACCGAGTTCCCCGGGCCAGAACTGGTTTACTCGTACGTCTACCTCCCCTTCCTCGCGGTCCACATCCTGCTCGCGATCGTCTGCGTCCCCTTCGTGTTCCACGCGCTCCTGCTGGCCGCGACCCGCCCGTACGAGGAGCTGTATCACACGCGACACTCGCAGGTCGGATTCGTCGGCGCGGTGTTGTGGCTGGTCTCCTTCACGATGGGGATCGGCGTCTACCTGCTGCTGTACCACCTGTACTGAGCGGAGAACAGTCGACTGACCGCAGCGAGGCGAGCGAACCGGCTACGCGTTCCGCTCGGCCTTCTTGTGCGCCGCGTAGAACAGCGGGACGAGCAGCGCCCCGGCGAAGCCGAAGCCGAGCGCGAGCGTCCCGATGTCGGTCGCGGAGAGGCCGCCGCCTCCGGAGCTTCCCCCGCTGCCTCCGGAGCCGCCCTCACCGCCTCCGGAGCCGCCCTCGCCGCTTCCGGACCCGCCCTCGGCCTGCGGGTCGACGAGGTCGTCGTCGACGGAGCCGACGGCGACGACGCCCTTCATTCCGACCGCTTGGTGCGGGCCGCAGTAGTAGTTGAACGTGTCCCCGTCCGCGGCGTCCGCAAACGTGTACTCGAAGGTGGTCCCCTCCTCGCCGACCGCCGACCCGCTGTCGAAGGTGTCGTCGTTCGCGACGACGTTGTGGTTGCCGCCCGCGCCCGTCCACTCCCAGACGACCGTCGCGCCCGGGTCGATGAGGATCGCGGCGGGACCGAAGCGGAGGCCGTTCTCGCCGGCACCGACCTCGACCGTGACCTCGTCTTGCCCGCGGTAGTCGTGGGTTCCGTCGTAGTTGCTGACGCCCTCCAGCCAGCCGTCGTACTGCGCGGCCGCGGTCCCGCTTCCGGCCGCGACCCCCGCGGCGACCGCCGTCCCGGCGGCCCCGGCGCGGAAGAACCCGCGGCGGCTCATCGACGCGGCGTCGTCCTCGGCGGCGTCGGCGTTCCGTGTCATGTCTCCACGTCTGACCGTGAGCGTATTTAAGCCCCCGATACGTCCCGAGCGGTCGGACCGACGCCGAACGTGTGCGGGACCGAGTTCGAAAACGGCGCGCCCGCCGGTCGGCCGCCGACCGCCGCTATTCGTCCGCCGGCGTCGCGCCAGAGACCGGCGCGTCGACGTCTCGGTCGGTCGCCTCGCCATCGACGTCGAAGGGGTACTCGCCGGTGACGCAGCCGAGACAGAGGTCGGCGCGGCTCTCGCCGAGCGCGTCCGCGACGGCGTCGATGGAGAGGTACGACAGCGAGTCGGCCCCTACCACCTCGCGGATCTCCTCCGTCGAGGCGTCGGCCGCGATCAGCTCTTCCCGGGTCGCCATGTCGATGCCGAAGTAGCAGGGCGCGAGGATCGGCGGCGCGCCGATCCGGAGGTGGACCTCCTCGGCGCCCGCCTCGCGGACCAGCTCGACGAGCTGCGTCGAGGTCGTCCCGCGGACGATGGAGTCGTCGATGATGGTGACCGACTTCCCCTCCACCGTCGATCTGATCGGGTTCAGCTTCAGCCGGACCGCGCGCTCGCGCTCGTCCTGCGTCGGCATGATGAACGTCCGGCCGACGTACCGGTTCTTCATCAGTCCCTCCGCGAACTCCACGCCGCCGTCGTCGGCCGCCCGCGGCTCCCCGTCGGCGGTCGTCTCGCCCGCGGCGTCGGCGTAGCCGGACGCGAACGCGCGCCCGGAGTCAGGCACGGGCATCACCACGTCGGACTCGACCCCGGACTCCTCCCAGAGCTTCCGGCCGAGCTTCCGGCGCACCTCGTAGACGAGGCTCTCGTCGATGACGGAGTCGGGGCGGGCGAAGTAGACGTGTTCGAAGAAACAGTGCGCCGTCGACTCGCGCTCGACGAGCTGATACGTGTCGTAGCCAGTGCCGTCGGGGTCGAGGACGACGAGTTCGCCCGGGCGGACGTCGCGGATGAGTTCCCCGTCGAGCGTGTCGATGGCGGCCGACTCGCTGGCGATGACGTAGCCGTCGTCGATCTTCCCGAGACACAGCGGGCGGTTCCCGAGCGGGTCGCGCACGCCCAACACGGTGTCGTCGTGGGTGATCGCCAGCGAGTAGGAGCCGTGGATGCGGTTCATCGTGTGTTTGACGGCGCGCACGAGGTCCTCTTCGAGGAGGTTTCGCGCGAGGTCGTGAGCGATCACCTCGGTGTCGCCGTCGGAGGTGAACGCGTGGCCCGCGGCCGCGAGCTCCTCGCGCACCTCGTCGGCGTTGACGAGGTTCCCGTTGTGCGAGAGCCCGAGCGAGCCGGACTTGAACGACACCGAGAACGGCTGCGCGCAGCTCTTGTCGAGGCTGCCGGCGGTCGGGTAGCGCACGTGGCCGATGCCGGTGCCGCCCGACAGCGACTCCAAGTCGCCCGCCTCGAACGCGTCGCCGACGAGCCCGCGCTCGACGTGGCTGTGCTGTTGGAACCCGTCGTGCGTGACGATTCCGGCCGACTCCTGGCCGCGGTGTTGGAGCGCGTACAGCGCGTAGTACAGCGGTCGCGCGGCCTCCCGGTCCGCGAGCGAGACGCCGACGACGCCGCACTTCTCTCTCGGTTCGTCGCCGCCGTAGTCCCCACCGGCGTTCATGTACGCGAGGGTGGGGCGGGCGGCGATAAAAATCCTCGTGTTCGTGGCGTATCGCTCCTCTACTCGCCCCGAATTATACGTGATCGTGGATAGTATTCGCGAGATTCCGGGGCGGTCACGCGATGTCCTCGCCCCCCACGAACTCGTCGAGACGCGCGAAGTACTCCTCCCGCGGCACCTGGTAGGCACCCCGGTAGTCCACCTCGCCCGCGACGAACCGCTCCGCGACGTCGACCGCGCCCGCGGCGCCCGCCTCGCGGCTCTCGTGGGTCTCCGCGACGGCCTCGATCTCGGGCTCCAGGAAGAGCACGACGTGCCACTCGTCGGTCGCGTACTGTCCGGACCCCGGACGCGCGTCCCGGGAGCCGTTCGTCAGGTAGATCGTCGGCAGGCATTCGTCCGGGAGGTCGCCGCTCCCGAAGACGTCGGGACGGTAGACGAGGATCGCCCGCCCGCCGGGCTCCTCGTTCCACACGCGCCACCCCTCCGGCAGCGATTCGAAGGCCATAGGCAGAGTCAGGGGCGGAGGCTTGAAAGGGTCGCGTTCGGAGGGGAATCAACTGTTTGAAGGTTGGTTCGGCGTCCACTCACCGGATCTCCGCGGCTAGTTCGGCGGCGGCCTCTGCGACGATCTCGTCTCGGAGTCGACCCTGCCAGAAATCGACGTCCGCCCTGTCGATCGACTGAACTCCCCACGGAACGATCCGACTCTCCGCCGGCGTTCCGCCCCTGATCCAAGCGTCCGCGGGAATCTCGATCAGTCCGTCCATCCACGACCGGGTCGTCAGGGTGAGCACGATGTACTGGTCCCCGTGGAACGGGCGTCCCTCGTGGTTCGAGAGGATCAGCCACGGTCGCCCGTCCTCACCGCTTTTGAACGGATCGGCACCGTACACGACATCACCGCGTTCGAAAGTCGGCGTGTTCGCGCCGCTCACTGCCCGCCGTCCGTCGTTTTGCTCGGATGTGGTTCGTCCGGTGCGTGTGTACGCCAAGACTCTCTGTCCTCTCCGCCGAGTCGGTCGTTGAACAGCGCTGTCGCGCGCTCGTATCCGTCGTAGGCCCGGAGTCGATCGTCGTCGTCGCTCACCGCCCAGTACGTCGCCTTGTGTTCGACGAGCCCGCGCTCCTTCAGCCGTGAGAGGGCCGTGCTGACCGTCCCGTCCTCGAGATCGATCCGGGAAGCGATCTCGCGGGCCTCGAACGCGCGATCGTCGTGTGCGGCGAGGAAGCCAAGGACCCGCTGTGGGGCCGACAGCTCCGCGAGGTCGTCTTCGCTCGCGTTGTCGAACGTTTCGCGGTCGATCGACATCTCGTCCCGATGTAGTGTGCGTGCCGTTATGAGTGTTCGCAGTGAAAACGATGAACTGGAAGTGAAAAGCGAGCCGGGGGCGAGACGCCCCCGCTAGCGACGCCTCTCAGTCGACGATGTCGGACCCGCCCGGCGGGAGGAATTCCTGAAGCTGGTCCGCGCTCGCCACCTTCCGCACGAACGACTGGTCCGCGAACCGCTCTTTCAGGTTCCGGTACGCCATCATCGCGGCGTCGTTCTGGGCGTACATCCCCGGCTCGAAGGTGACGGTCGCGGCCGCGCGGTCGGCGATCGCCGACGGCGGCCCGCCGATGGCCCGGGTGACCGGCTCGCACTGGACGCCGACGGCGATCCGGCAGGGAACGTCCTCGAAGTAGGTGCGGTCGCCGCGGATCACGAAGCTCCCCTTCTCGATGTACTCGCCGCTCTCGGGGGTCTTCGACACCTGATCCGGCTCGACCATGTACGCGTCGCCGGCGCCGCGGCCGTCCTTCCAGTCCGAGGAGTACGAGACCGCGAACTGTGCGGCCTCGCGCAGCGTCTCCTCGGAGAAGTCGACCGGGTCGGCCGACTCCGACGGTCCCGACGCCTTCAGGAGCGTCACCGGTCCGCCGTGCGCCTGCGTGTGGAAGAACCGGTCGTGTTTGCCCATGTATTTTTTCACCAGCTCCTCGTTCTGGTCGGCGTTGCGCCCGCCGATGACGAGGTAGCCGGTCGACGTGTGGAACCAGCGGAACCGCTCGAACCAGTCGTCCGGGCTCCGGATCGGGATCGAGGAGCGCGAGAGCCAGTCGGTCTCGTACTCCTCGCCGTCCTCTTCGGCGTCGCCGTCGCCGTCACCGCCGCTCCCGTCGTCGGCCGCCTGCTGCTCCTCCCACTCTTCTTTCCGTTCCTTGACGGCCTCCAGCTCCTCGCGGGTGGACTCGATCGCCTCCTTCGCGCCCGCCTTCTTCTCCTCGACGCGCTTCGCCTCCTGATAGAGGCGGTCGGCGTTGACCTCCACGCCCTCGCTCGCGTCCAGCTCGACGCGGGTCGTCCCGCCGCCGTCGCCCCCGTCGGCGTCGCCGGTCTCCTCGTCGAGTTCGACCGTCACCGTTCCCTCGCCGCCGTCGACGTCGACGACGGCCGCCGCGGCCGGGATTCCGCGCTCCGCCCCGG
Source organism: Halorubrum sp. GN11_10-6_MGM (assembly GCF_005435165.1). GTDB lineage: Archaea > Halobacteriota > Halobacteria > Halobacteriales > Haloferacaceae > Halorubrum. Next base: position 6,062 of record NZ_SGUC01000056.1, read on the forward strand.
CGTCGAGCGTCTCTTCGATCTCCGCCCACGGCACCTCGTTCTCGCGGGCCTTGCGCACCGTCGAGAGCACCTCGTCGACGAGGTCGTAGTTCGCGTACAGCAGCTCGGCGCGTTCCCGCTCCGCCTGCGCCTGCTCCTCGAACCCCTCGATCGCCCCCTGTTGCTGTTCGATGATCCGCTCCTGTTTGGCGATCTCTTCCTCGAAGTCCGGGCGGGACGCGTCCGCGTCCGCCGGCGCCTCGCCGTCGTCGGTCTCCTCGTTCGCGAGCCGATAGAAGTACTCGTCGACGGCGGCATTAAAGGAGTCGAAGCCGACGCTCGGCAGGCCCTCGTGCTCCGCGAGCGGGAACGGCGTCACGTCGACGACGCGGGGGTCGCGGTCGCCGTCGGCCTCGCCGCCTCCCGCGTCGCCGGACAGATCCTCCTCGTACACGCGCGGGTCGACGTCGCCCGAACGGAGCCGCTCGTCGATCCGGGCGAGCGCGTCGTGGAGCGCCCGGAGCTGGTCGTCGGTCGCCTCGTCGATCGGCGTCTCCTTCGGCACGCCGGCCCGCGTACACACCTCCTCGGCGTACAGTCCGCCGAGGTTCAGCTGCGTGGCGAGGGTCCGCACCACGTCGCTGTCCGACTCGCGCATGTGGCGCTCGAACCCGCCGTAGCTCACGTCGAGGGGGTTCAGCCGGGAGGCGGGGTACTCGTACTGCGAGCCGGGCGCGACCGTGCGGGACTTCAGTCGGACGGTCGAGAGCGCGCCGATCACCTCGCCGGTCTCGTCGAGCGCGGCGACGTTCCCCTGTCCGAACAGCTCCGCGACGAGCGTCGTGTTCTGGTCCTCGCGCTCGAACTCGAAGGTGAGGATGCGGTCGAACTCGTACTGCTCGACGCCCGCGAAGTCGGCGCCCGACAGCCGGTTCCGCAGCATCTTCGCGAAGTTCGGCGGGCGCCCGGGCGCGTCCGCGACGTTGTCCGGGTCCGCGACGTGCGCCCGCTTCACGTCGCCCACCTCGATCATGAGCTCGACGCGGCCGCGGTCGAAGTCGCGCAGCTTCAGCCGGAGCAGGTCGTCGTCGTAGAGGTACGCCTTGTCGACCTTCGCGCCCTCGTACCGATTGAGCTCGGTGACGAGCGCGGCGAGGTCGATGCTCGACAGCTCCCGCTTCTGGTCCATACTCGAAAGAGACCGCCGGGCCGGAAAAAGGCGTGTCGTTGTGAGCGCGGCCGAGGGGCTGGCGGTCGGCCCGGGCGACGCCTACAGCCGCTTCGAGACGTACGGCCCGTCCTGTCGGTAGCCGAGCTTGTTCCGGTAGTACTCGCGAGCGCCGATCCCGGAGATGACCGCGTTCTTCTCGTAGCCCGCGTCGCGAGCCAGTTCCTCGGCGCGTTCGAGGAGCCTCGTGCCGTACCCCTGATGTTGCCAGTCGCCGTCGCCGCCGATGCCGACCTCGTTGCCGTACACGTGGAGCTCGCGGACTAAGGCGGCGTCTTCGAGTTCGGGACGGATCGGGTCGCTCTCGGTGCCCGGGGCGCCGGGCTGGCCGGGGGCGAACGAGGGGAACCGCAGCCGGCAGAAGCCGACGAGCAGGTCCCGAACCGGGTCCTCGAAGGAGATGAAGTGTTCCGTCCCGCCGCCGGCCTCGTAGGTCAAGACGTCGAGTTCGACGTCGTCCGGGTTCGGATCGGCGTCGTTGTGCCCGACTTCGCGGGCGCGGACGTCGCGCTGGACGATCCCCTTCTCCTCCGCGCGTTGGGCCGCGAGCTGGCGGAGGTTCGACTTCTGGACGCCGGCGTCGATGAAGTCCGCGGGGATGTCGCGCTGGACGCGCTGGAGCCGCGTGTACTTCGGGATCAGGTCCATCACGTCGGCGACGAGGTCCGCCGCCTCCTCGCTCGTCAGCGGGTCGAAGTCGTCGCGCCGCCACCGGTCGTACACGCGGGTTCCCTCGACGACGAGCGTCGGGTAGATCTTCAAGTAGTCGGGCCGCCAGTCGGGGTTGTCGAACAGCTGCCGGAAGTCCTCCAGACACATCTCCCGGGTCATCCCGGGCTGTCCCGGCATCATGTGGAAGCCGACCTTGAACGCCGCGTCGCGCAGGCGGCGGTTGGCGTTCCGGCTCGCCTCGTTACCGTGGCCGCGGTGCATCTCGCGGTTGATCCGCTCGTAGGTGGTCTGGACGCCGACCTCGACCTTCGTCCCGCCGAGATCCAACATCCGGTCGATCTGCTCGGGGTCGCACCAGTCCGGCTTCGTCTCGAACGTCGTCCCGATGTTGCGGATCGCGTTGGTCTCGTTTTCCGCGATCACGTCTTCGAGGTACTCGAACTCGGTCGCGTCGGGGTCCGGTGCGAACGACTCGCCCTCCGCCGGCTCGGGCTCTTTGTCGAGGTCGTAGTCGTTCATCGCCTGGAGGGCGCGCTTGACGAACCACTCCTGGTAGTCGTGCGAGCGCGCGGTCATCGTCCCGCCCATCAGGATGAGCTCGACCTTGTCGACCGGGTGGCCGATCTTCCGGAGCTGTTCGAGCCGGAGGGTGACCTGACCGTACGGGTCGTAGTCGTTCTGCTCGCCGCGGGCCGCGGCGGGCTCGTGGCCCGTGTACGACTGCGCCGAGGAGAACTCGGAGGCCGGGCCGCCGGGGCAGTAGAGGCACTTCCCGTGCGGGCACAGCTCCGGCGAGGTCATGATCGCGACCGGCGAGACGCCCGAGGCGGTCCGGACGGGCTTGCGCTGGACCACTTCGATCACGTCGTCTCGGGCCTCCGGCGGCGCGTGGTCGAGTATCTCGGTGTTCTTCGGCACCTTCGGGGAGCCGAACTCCGAGCAGGCGTCGAGCTTGGCGCGTTCGAGGTCGTCGCGCTCGATCTCGCCGTCGAGGATGCGGTCGACGAGGTGTTCGCAGGTCCGGACGAACGCCTCGGGGGTGTCGCTCCCGGAGTCGGCGTCTCCGGACTCGGCGTCGCTCGCCGCGTCGGTACTCATTACCCACCGATCCGCGGGTTTCGGGGTTAAGCGTGTCGCACCGATACTCAGAAGTATTTTTGTGCGTCGCCTAGCGGTGCGCTGAGACGAACGCCACCGAAGCCCCAGCCGCGAGGGCTCGCGCGGCTCGCTGCGGTCCTCGTCGCTCGCTTCGCTCGCTCCTGTGGTCCTTACTGCGCCGTGCTTCGCCCTCGCGGCTGGGGCTTCGGTGGCGTTCGTCTCAGCGC
>NZ_SGUC01000057.1 GCF_005435165.1 Halorubrum sp. GN11_10-6_MGM
CGCGTCCACGCACGAACAGAAGTGTTCGTTGCGCTGTGCCTACGGCTCGTTATTGCCATCACCAACTACGAGCGCGGAAACCTACCGGGCTGTGAGAAGCTATGAGATGGATTCTATGACACGCTCTCTATAATTATTTGCTCAATTTCATCATTGATTCCGCGTGGCAAATCTAAGTGGAGCTTCTCTTTTTCTGCTTTCAGTACGCGCTCCCGAATTTGTTCAATCTTGTCACTTGAAATTGTGACTTCGTCATCAGAGAGAGTAGTCATCGTATCAACTGTAAGTGGCTGCCATTTATATTTTAGCCCAACGCCCTCATGTAGCGCATTGTCATAAGGAGCTGTCTTGCGATTCCGTGTATATTGAATGGGTTGAGAACGTGTGATTTCACAATTATATTACCCAGAGACAATGGGGCCACGCAACGGGTAGCTGTATCCACAATTGCCTCCGAAAGAGCGTACTGGCACCCGCGATCGTGTGTGTCATCGAATGCCCCAAGCTCCTACTGCGCCCCGTCTTCTCTAATATATGGGTGCTGTTCACCCGCCAATATCACCTCAAACTCAAGGAGTTCTCTGTATTTAGCATCTCTACACACGGCACGTGGATAAGAGCGGAGTATTGATTCTTTCTCGGAGTTTGTGTATAACCACCGGCCTGTCGTTCCTGACTATCTCCTCGATAAATTATCAGATCGCACGTATTTTTCAATAACTTCGATATCAACCCTCATTCTTGCGGAGCCCAGGAGTCCCGCTAGCAGGCGTGCCAGTGTACTCCTCGATTGTAGCTTGGTAGTGAGGCTTCTGAGTCTCCGATAGACTCTGCGAGGCAGGGATGGGAACCGGATCAGGCATTGTTGTCAATCCGAAGACCGGGCGAGACATGTCCACCCCGTGCTCTTCTTCCATGAATACGCTTAGCTTCTCCGATGTCTGATATCGCCCGTCCGATTGCTTGACAAGTAATCCCGCATCGCGGAGTTTGACGCCGATACTCGGGTCTGCGTAACCGACCCCGCCGCCTCGCGCGACGAAGACATCACTCCAACGCCACGGTTCCGCGTTCGGCCCGGGAATTTGCTCGATATCGCTCACGCACCAGTTTATTTTACACTTCAACGCCATGGGAATCGTCTCTGTTCGTGTCATCTCAGGCCCCCTCCTTCGGGTTGACAAGTCGGAGCTTGCCGTCCGCTGGCGCTTCGAGCTTGCCTGACGACTTCATTGACGCAATCTGGTCCTCGGCGGTCTCTGGGGCCATGCCGTGTTCACCGGCGAGTTCGCCGATGACCGAAAGTTCACTCGCACCGTCGCCGTCATCGACGCGCTCGATGACAGATTTGACCGTGCTCACACGATCGTGCTGCGAGGTGCGACCACTGTCACGTTCCGTGTCAAGTGACTCGTATACCACCCGACTGTCTGAGATAAGCCTGAGTCGCCCGTCCCCCGGATCGACCGCGCGCCGGGTAGCTAAGAGCGACTTGATTTTATCCACTGCCGTACGTGGGTCAAGTCCAAAGCGCCCGGTCAGGCGGTCCATGACAGCCTTCTTCGAGGCTCCCTCGCCGTCGTCGAGCGCGTCGATGACGACTTCCGTGACACTCAGTCGTTCAGTTCCGCTCTGCAGGTCGTCCATCTCCTCGAAATCAAACTCGCCACGCGGTGCGACTCGCACCTCAGTCGCGCCTGTAATAGTCATCTCAGGCTTCCCGTATTGCTGTTTCACACTCCCACGGAGTATCTTCACCTGGTCTCCCTCGCTCACACCGTCAAACACAGACTCATGTTCCGTGCCGTCGATATAGTCTGTGACTTCGATCATGTCCGTGTTGTCCTCAATGGTGATTTTCACCGCGTGTCCTGACTGCGTTCTGTGGTCATTGGTGTCGATGACTTTGCCTATCGTTGACCGGTGACCACCGCTAAGGTCTGCGATTTTACGGATCTTCTCGTGCTCACGCGAGGCCGGCGACTCAGTCGCTGTAATGTCGTCGCCCCAATCGGTCAGTACCCACTCAGGAGCGTACTCAAGCGCCTTCTCCGATAAGGTTACGTGCTCGATTGCCCGCTCATCGCCCATCCAAGCACCCGTCTTGAACGATCGTGCGTGCGAGCGCTTCGAGAGCGGCCAAAAGCCGTTCGAACCACCTGGGCTCTTCGGGGTTTTGTTGTTCCGCTCGCACCAATTCACATAAATCTCGTAGATCACGCTCTTGGGCACGCGAGCGCCCTCCTCTGGCGCGGAACACTCCTCCCAAAATCTGACCATTGCATCACTGTACGACTCGTATATCTCTTCGCGGTCCTCCTCGGAACGACCGACTTCCATGCTGCCGTCGCGGTGCATGCGTTGTGCATAGTCCACTGCCTCAACGAGGAGGCCGCGGAGTTCATCTTTCGAGGCGATTTCGTTGAGTACCTCGTCTCTATCGATGCGATTTTTGTGCTCGTCGTTCGGGTCGTTGGTGTACTTGTGGGGCATCACGACCGGGAACATCCGGCGAGTCGCACCGTCAGAGTCGTCCATCAACACGGGCGGGTCGTTTGACAACAACACCATTGTCGCGTAATTTAGATATCCATCAACCTTCTCGTTCTTGATGTTGATGCTCCCCTCACGGCTCCCACTGTGCTTCTTCATCAGCTCCATCGACGTCGCGGACACGTCTGTCGCGTCGTCGTCTACTGCGAGGTGGTTGTTGAGCAAAGGTTTCGTCCCGAACGACTCATCCGGATCGGTGAGTTGGCGCATGGATATCTGGCCGGTGTTGTCCGACCCGATGAGTCGCTGCAGCACTGTGTTCCACACAGTTTTTCCATTTGCACCCGGCCCGATCAGCATAAATATGGCTTCTACGGGATACGACCGATGTAGCATGTGAGCGACCGAATACAACAGTGTCTCGCGGTCTGCGGCGTCTTCGGTGACATCATCGATGAACCAATCAAGCCCCTCCCCGAGACCATCGTAGTCTTCTGGGTGGTACTCGATTGGGATTTTCTCCGTCGCGCGCCACTCAGGCCCGTGTTCGTGCAGTTCGCCCGTTCGCAGGTCTATCACACCGTTCTCACAGGCCACAGACTTTTTTCGCGCGACTACATCCGGCGCACCGGTCCAAAACGCGTCTTCTTCGACGTATGACCGGTGTTTGACCATCGATAGGATGATAGATATCCGCTGCGGGCCACACTCTGTCGCAGGGAGGTTGTCGTCGATTATCTCTTCCAAATACGTCTCACCGGGCTTGAACAGGCCATAGTCGGCTGCATCCTCGTCATCGATGTACATCATGAGCTTATCGCTGCCGCGCGGGAGCTCTACTGTCCACTCATCGCAGATTATATCTGCTATCCGCGAACTTGCCTCGGTCTTATTCGACGACTCTTGGAATATCTCATCCGAACGCGCCAACTGGGTCTCCTCCTCAAGTCCTCGCGTGACCGTGTCGAAAACACCCTCGCCAACATTGACAACTTGACTGTCGGCGGTCGTGGTCATCGTCGCCGAGTCGTCGCTCGCGCGCTCGACGTTCGTGACCACGATCTCGTCATTTTGCTCGAATTCATCGAGTTGCGGCATGTTCGGATTTATCTCACAGTCGATGACACCCGTCTCGTCCGCTATCCGGACCATCAACCCGGTCATATTGCCGAATTCGCCGGTTTCGGATATCCGTTTCACGACAACACCATACAATGTTGTCCGAGTAATTTCCACACCCTCGGTGTCGCCGTCGGATTTGTCGTCTAAACTCTCGTTGAACTCATCAATATCGTCCTGAGACATCAAATCAGACGCATCCACAGCGCGCTTCCGTGGGGCGACATCGTGGCGGTAATCGAGTTCATCGCGCCCGACCCCGTCGCTGTCGCCGACGTCACACTCGTCGTCTCCGCATCCGTCGAACACCCGATATCGGACAGTGTCGGGCGTCTTGTCGTATGACAGCGAACGTGCCTTCACCGTACGTACAACGGGTCTCGGCGTCGATACGTCGTCGGGGTCGACGCCCTTGTCGATAGACAAATCGACGTCCGTGGCCGCGGGAGAGTCATCCCCGGCACCCGGCAGGTCCGCCGGGGGATGCTCCGCGTACTCAACACGATCGTGTGTGTCGTCGTCGCTCTCAGGTGGGAAGGACAAATCCATGCCTCCCACGTCCCAATCTCCGTCATCGTCCGCGTCGTCCGCGTCGTCCGCGGGCCTGCCGTCATTGACAACATCACCGTCATCGCTATCTTCACCGTCTTCACCGTCACGATTGTGTGTGTTGTCGTCGTCTGAGGTACTGGGATGCTCAGAGCCGCTGACATCGGCTTCTTCGAAGTTGCTGTGTACCTCATCTGTATCCACAGCCTCGTTATCATCCGGCACGACAGGCTCGCCGCCGTCCGTGACAAGTTCTTTCCCGTCGTTCGTGTCGGCGGGCTCATAATCCTCGTACCGCTCTCGCAGAGCGTCGGGGTCATCGACTGGTGAGAGCTTGTCGATTGTTGTGTTTGGACCGCTTTTGGTCACGCAGTCCGGGGCATGCCCGATTTTTGTGAGATGCGCGTACGTCCACGGCCCCTTGGCCGCGAAGAGGTACTCATCCCCGTCGTACAGTACTCGATCCCCCTCAGAGACGGATGCTTCGTCAAATTCACGACTAACCTCGCTCGGGGACGGCTTCGGTTTGCGTGCCCTCTTACACGAGCGGCACATCGGGTCGTCGGGGATGTCGCCAAGTGGCACGCTCATACCACCCTCGCAGTAGTTACAGTAGATCACTTCGTGGGGCTCCCGACCGCCATCCGTCACGAGCTCTCGGTCGGCGTCGTCGCCGTCCGCGCTCACACGATCGTAGTGGTCCTTGCCGTTCGAACCGTCTCCAAGACGTCGAACGCGGGCACGCGCCTCCTCGCTGTCGGTGTCGTCGATAGGTTCGCCGCCGTCCGTCACCAACTGCTCTTCAAAGTCGCCGATGTTCATCTGCTCGCTACTAGCGTCCCGCTCGTCGTCGTTAGATACTCGTGTCATATCAGATACCTCCGTCTGCCGCTAATTCGTTGTTCTCTGCGCTCTCTATATCGCCAATTGCACGAGCGCCAGCTGCGCTCTTCGCAATTACAGCTACATTCGAGAGGGGGACCTTGAGGTCGATGCCGCCCTCTCGCTCGGCAATATACAGCCCGAGCGTCTGCTCGCCGCTGTTCACAACGTGGTGTACCGCTTCGATTTCCCGGTTGTCGCGCGTTACAACTCGTACTGGCTTCAGAGCGAAGCCATCCGTTTTATCAGCGTTAGTACCGTAGTTTCTCATGGGGTGCTCACACCTCAAAGGGCGGCGCGTCACACCGCGTCGACCCCTCGTCTTTTACGACAAGATTGGCCGAATGCCCTCTGAAGCGCTTATCTCGTACTATCTATGCTACACGTATAAAACCTCGTCAACAATCGGTCAATGTTCGACAAAAGTGACGCTAGATTCGATCACCTGATCGAATATTTATAAAACTCCGTGTGGCAACTACAACTACAGCAGATGCTGTCGGGGACCGCACAGGCCTTCCACCGACAACACCGCAAAACACCCCCTCAAACCGGTCGATGTGGTAACAGAACCGTGTGTTAAGATAGTCAACGGTACGATATCGGTGCTCTACCACACCGACCACAGCATATGCGAACCACTACACCCTGGTTATGAAACACCCATTTTCAATCCGCAAATTCTGAATATTCTCTATATGGCTTTCGCTGTGGTAGGGTACTGTTTGTAAGGGTTAGACGTTCTGTATGTAGAGATCTCTACCACATCGAGCATTTATTTCAAGAAAGTCGGTGTGGTAGTGTTCGGAATAAACCGGAGTTTTATCGAAATAAAGTGCTGGTGCTGTGCTGTTGTTGAAGCCAGTGCGGTCCCCGCTGATTTTTGCGGTTGTTGTGCGGTTGCCGTCTCGTCGCCAACTGTGATAACATCGCCCGCACCATACACGATCGTGTCGCGTCGTCGTGGGATTGACAAGAAAGGAGCTCCCGTCTACTGCTGGGGGAGCTGGTACATCGCGGCTCGCTCGCCTGCGTTGATTATCGTTCCCCGAGCGCACCCTAGTTCATCGGCTGCCGCGGTCGCTGTCTTGTCGCCCGCAGCGACCATTTGCAACTGAACACGGACGTCGTCGTAATTGTCGGCCTTCACGAGCCGCCCCGCATCGACACGTGTCCCGAGCGGCGGGCGTCCGCCGCTCCACTGCTCCTCGATGATCTCAGCCCCGTCATCGGTCGTCAGGGCGTCGCGGTGGATGGTTAGCGTGCGCTTGATGTCGTCTAGGGTCGCGCCGGTATGAAACGATACTCTGATGTCGGCGATCGTGACGGTCGCCCCCGACTCGGTGATGTCGTGTATGATGCCGCCACTGATTGACGCGGGGTCGGCGACGATAACCTCTCGCTCGCTATCGCCGCGCATGACGTCGCGGACGTGCTTGAAGAAGCCTGGCTCGTCGTCGGGAAGCTCGACGGTCGGCCTCCGGATCAATATAGAGACGTCTGGGAGACGGTCTGGGTCTCTGTTATTGAGTTCCGCTCGCGCGGTGTAGCGCGACCCTTCGGCGACCCATCCCGCGACATCGTCCCCAAATCCGAGATCGGTCGTCTCGCAGAGGTACTGCTCGCACGTGCTATACTGCTCCTCGATTGCCTCCTCGTTGAGTCCGTTGACCCAGATTATTTTTTCTTTCATCGCGTATTAGACTGCTCATATGCGGGTAAAAACTATTGCAAAAACCCGACGCCACCGCGTCAAAAACTGCTACGAAAAACCGAAAATTATGGCAGTGTAGCTGAGGGATTCTTAAGTTTTTTAGAGCGTTCTGCGTCGCTCGATTGGGGTTTCTGCTGCGGTATTTATACACGATCTCGTCCCAAAGTGTGTGTTGGTCTGAGCGGGATTTACCCGGGATGCTCAAGCGCCGTTTGGCTTCGATGGGAGTGCGACTGTTGGGGGTGCAAGAGCTATCGCTCACACACGACCGTGTGTGCCGTGACTACAACTAAATACGAGAGGGGGCGTTTCCGGAATTCCCTTCGACACGATCGTGTGTGCGACGCCCTCTCGGTTCACTCAGATATCATCGAGAATTTCTCTTCTCTGCTCCGGGGGTACATTGTCATATTTGAGGGTGGTCTGAGCGCTCTTGTGACGCAGCTGGGCTTTGGTCGCTGCGAGGTCTCGCTCGTGTGTTAGATAGGTGCCCGTGCTGTGCCTCAGGCTATACCAAGTCAGACTTCTTCCACGCGACTCGATGCCCGCCTGCTCGCAGAGTCGGCTGAGTAAGCGCGCGAGAGACCGGCTGCCGTACGTCGTCCCTTCACGCGATAGCCAGAGCGCATCGGTGTCGTCGTACTTTTCGAGTTCCGCGCGTTCATCGAGCCAGTGATCTAGCACTGTCGCCGATCGTGTCGTCAGCGCCGTGCGCCAGTTGTCTTTATTTTTACTCGAATCTTCTTTGGGAATCCTGAGCATCGAGTTGACAATATCGCACCAGTCGGTCGTCGCGCGGCCAACCTCCACTGGTCGGAGCGCCGCATCGAGGCTAACGCACACGATCGCTGGTACCTTCCATCCACCGTCATCGAGCGCCTGCTCGCGCACTAGGCGTCGCTCTCGCCTCGTTAAGTAGTCTCTCGGAGCATCGTCCCCACCACTCCGGAAACGCTGGTCGTGCTCCCACTCGTCGATGTGTGTCGTGTTTGACAACCACCGGTAGTATCGCGCGAGCGCCTCCTCGGTCTTCCCTTTGGTTGCATTCGACACATCACGATAAACGACGACGTCGTCGATGTACTGATCTGCGTGCTCGGTCGTTGGCGGGTGTGTATATCGCCCCTCGGAGCTCCATACCCATCGATCAAATCGAGCGCATTTGTAAGCGGTCTCGTACACAGTATAGTCTGAGTATCCCTCCATCCGCTCGGGGTCCTTCGCCCGTGTCCTGAGCCATTTGACAAACCTCTGGCGGAGCTCACCATAATCGACTAGCTGCTGTTCGTTGAGCTGTTCGGCGTTCTCACTCGGTACTAAGTTGAGGGTTCGCCCCCCTTCGACGTCGATGGTGTAGCGTTCGTGTTTGCTCGCGGTCATAGTCGTACACAAGCAAAACCACAAGAGGGGAGCGCGATTGTGTGCGCGGGATGAATCGATTATGTCAGGACATTTATGCGAGCGTCCTAAGCGCTACGCCTTTGGCCTGGCTCGGCAACCCGCGCGCAAACCTGCGTAGGCGGAACCGAGTCAAGAACCTGACGAACCGATAGCGGCGACGCGATTCATAAATGCGGTGGCGCGTGCCGACGAGCGGTCGCCTGTAGTGATAGTCATAACTTTTGAATAGATAAGAAGCGATCAATCCATGACTTTGCGAAGCTTATCCGATCGGCGTAGTCGTGAAAGATCGAACAGACCAGTTCTCGATACGTTTCAAGATCTGACGCG
>NZ_SGUC01000058.1 GCF_005435165.1 Halorubrum sp. GN11_10-6_MGM
TGCTGGCGACGTGGCGCCAGCAGGGACGCAATCCTTACGACGAACTCAGGCGAGTTGTCCGCGACAACGAGATGATCTCACGGGATCAAGCTGCTCCGATTGTTGAGTCTTCAGGGTAAACACGTACAAAACTCCCAATGACATTGGTAAATTTGTTTTCTGTCACAAGCTCAACAGCCTCATTTGATGAAGTTCCTCGAAGTTCCTTTAAATACACAAACACATTCACCGCCCAGAATTCGAACATTCTATCTGCATTAATAACTGCTAACTCGTACTCGCCTCGATGTAGTTTCTCCTGTGTGTCGAGATCCATCTTCTTAGGTGGATTAATGCGGATATCTTCGTTGAGATACATCTGTATTTTATCTCTCGTCTCAGAATCGATTCCGGATTCACCAAATGTTTCATTGGGAACATATACTGTCTTACTCTCGACTTTTGAATCAAAACCCCAATAAACTGTAAATTCAACAATGTTCTGGAAAGCTAAATCACGAATCCATTCGTCTTCCATAACTGCCCGGTAGACTTCTAAAAATCGATTTATCGACTTTTGAGATGCCTCAATTAATAGTCCATCATTCGTCCTATTTTCTTGACTCAAACCGCCCGGAAATCTAACTTGTACTTTCGTCCAGCAAAGATTCCCAGAGCGATCTCCTTCAGGGAATGCCGTATAGTCAAAATCAGACGACTTTTCTTTCTTAAACCGAAGTTCGGCTATTTGTCCTTCTCGCTCGATTTCAAACCGCCATTCTGGATTCTTTTCAAAACTGTCCTTCAATTTGAGCAGGTATGGTATCGTGAACTCAACATACTCTGATTCAACCATACAGCCATATTCCACCTAATTACTCTTAAATATGCCATCTCATCTCAGAAAAATAACGGAAAGGGAGCGAGCACGGTGGGATTCGAACCCACGACCATCGGATTAGAAGTCCGACGCTCTATCCTGGCTGAGCTACGTGCCCTCATTCGCACCTGATCCCCCAGTCTAAAAAACGCCCGCGGTTCGCACCGCCCGCGGGCCAACAGCAGACCTAAGTCCGCGAGCGGAGTAGCCGCCGGTAATGAACGTCATCGGAACCGTCGGCCTCCCCGGCAGCGGCAAGGGGGAGGCGGCGAACGTGGCCGCGGCGGCGGACATCCCCGTCGTCGTCATGGGCGACGTGATCCGCGCCGAGTGCCGCCGCCGCGGGCTCGACCCGGCGGAACACCACGGCCGGATGGCCGGCACGCTCCGCGAGGAGGAGGGCGACGACGCCATCGCCGCGCGGACGCTCCCGCGAATCCGGGAGGCGGCCGCCGAGAGCGACCGCGACGACGGCACCGTCCTCGTGGACGGCCTCCGCTCGACCGTCGAACTCGAACGCTTCCGCGAGGCGTTCGGCGACGACTTCACCCTCGTCGCGATCCACGCCCCGTTCGAACTGCGCGCCGAGCGGCTGGGCGAGCGCGGCCGCGACGACTCCGATGCGGACATGGCGGCGCTCCGCGAGCGCGACGAACGCGAGCTCGACCTCGGCCTCGGCGAAACCTTGGAGCGGGCGGACGTGGAGATCGACAACACCGACAGCCTCGCGGCGTTCCGCGAGCGCGTCCGCGAGGTGCTGGGCGTCGACGACGGCGAGGCCGCCGAGACGACCGACGCCACCGAGACCGCCGAGGCCGGGGGTGACGGCACGTGATCTACAGCGTCGACGTCCGGATCGAGGCGCCGGTCAACGACACGGAGGTCACCGACCGGGTCGCGGACGCGGTCCGGAACGTCTTCCCCGACGCCGAGCCGGTCCACGAGGACGGGCGGCTCGTCTCCGAGACGCACAGCCTCGACGCCTTCTCCGACGTCCTCCACGAACAGGAGATCCTCGACACCGCCCGCCGAGTCTTCCGACAGAACCGCACCGACGAGGGGTTCGCCTTCGCGCTGAAAAAGCAGGCGGCGCTCGAAGGCGTCGTCAACTTCGCGGTCGGCGAGCCGGACGAGCTCGGCGAGATCGACGTCGAGGTGCGCGTCCGCGAGCCGGACGTCGAGTCGTTCATCGACTACGTCGCGCCCGAGACCGACGAGGGGCAGCCCGTCGACCCCGTCCGCGAGTACGGCGACCGGTTCGACCCCGAAGACGAGGCGTACTGACTCAGTCGCTCAGCAGCGACGAGCCCGCGCCGCCGAGCGCGCCGAAGACGCCGGGGTAGACGGCCCCGGCGAGGAGGACGGCGGTGACGAGGTCGGGCGCCACGCTCCCGTCGCCGACCGCGTACCGGAAGAGGAAGGCGCCGACGAGCGCGAGCGGGAGGTACCCCGCGAGGACGAACGCCCCCGAACGGGCGCCGTCGAGCGGCGACTCGGCGCCAGCGACCCGCCCCGCGACGAGGCCGGCGACGAGGAGCAGGACGGGCGGGACGAGGAGTAGGAACCCCGCGCCCTCGGACTCCATCAGGAGGTTCCGCGACGACGTCCCGCCGAACACCGCGGGCGACACGGTCTCGACGAAGTGCGCGTTGTAGAACATCCAGCCGGACACCTGCCACGCCGAGATCGGGTCGCCGCCGAACAGCTCGGCGAGGAAGTTGAGCCCCGACAGCCCCTCCTCGATCCGCCCGCTCTGCGTGACGTAGACGGACAGATAGCCGAGGAGATACGCGGCGACGCCCGCGACCGCGCCGCCGGCCGCCTCCCGCGCGATGCTCGGGTTCGACGCCGTCGTCGCGTTCGTTCCACCGGATGGTGACGAGGACATGCGCCCGGTATCGTTTCGGGCGCCGTAAGTGTTTGTTGGTCGGAGACGTGTTCGAAATTCAACCGTATTCGGCGTTGAAACGCCCCTTCGGGCCGGAATCGTCGCCCCGAGAAACCGTCTTCCCGAGCTGGTCACCCCGGAACCAGCCATCACGGAACCGGCCATCCCGGAACCCGCCGTTCCGGAGCCTGCCGTCCCGGAACCGGCCTCGGATCAGGCGGTCGCCTCGCGCCACTCCGCCTGCGAGATCGTGTATCGCACCTCGTCGTGGACGCCGCCGTCGGTGAAGACGAGCGCGTTGCGGAGGCGACCCTCGCGCCGCCCGCCGAGCGCGTCGACGTACTTCTCGATCGCCCGCCGCGACTGCTCGTTGTCGGGGTGATGACCCACGGCGACGACCTCCAGATCGAGGTCGTCGAACGCGACCTCGACGAGCGCGGCGGCGCGCTCGCCGGAGTAGCCGCGACCCCAGAACCGCTTGCGGAGCCACGTGCCGAGGACCGCCGTGCGCTTCTCCCAGTCGACCTCGAAGCCGCCGAAGCCGGCGATCTCCCCGGCGCCGTCCTCGCCCTGGCGGGGGCGAATGACGTAATTCGCCGCCTCCCCCTCCTCGAACCGCTCGCGGCCGCGTTCGAGGAACTCCAGCGTCTCTCTTTTCGTCTCGTGGGGGTCCCACGTGACGTGTTCGGCTATCTCGTCGATGCCGGTATCGGCCGAGCAGATCCGGTAGCACGCGTCGAGGTCGACCTTCTCGGGACCGTTCGCCTCCAGTCGGAGTCGGTCGGTTTCGATGGTCTCGGGAAACATACCGGCGCCGACGAGGGGGAACCGATAAACTCCACCGACGGTCTGCGAGGGGTTGTCACGCGCGGTCGGCCGCCGGGCGCCCAACGCGACCGCGGCGCTCGCCCAATCGGCCGCAGGATGGCCAGCGCGACCGCGACGCTCACCCGGTCAGGCCGGCCGTTCGAAGCTCCTCGCGGATCGCGTCGCGTTTCACGAGGGCGAAGCCGACGCAGATGATCAGGAAGCCGGCGACGGTCGTGGCGGTGACCGCCTCGCCGAGGACGAGCAGGCCGACGACGGCGGCGAACACCGGCGCGACGTAGGAGACGAGGTTGATCTCGATCGGGCCGAGCCGGTCGAGCAGGTCGAAGTAGATGAGGAACCCGAGCCCGCTGGCGACGACGGAGAGGTAGCCTAAGGCGAGCAGCGACTCCGTCGTCCAGACCGCGTCGGCGACCGACTCGCCGAGCGCGAGCGAGACCAGGTGGGTGAGGCCGGCGCCGAGCAGCATCGCCCACGCCTCCATCGTCTCGATTTCGATGTCGGCCTCGGAGGCGCGGGAGAGGACGGACCCGAGCGCGAAGGAGGCCGCCGCCAGCAACACGAGCAACTTCGCTACCGTGCCGCCGCCCGTCAGGTTCGCGGGGTCCGGGTTCGCGAGGACGACCGCGCCGACGAGACCGATCGCGAGGCCGAACGCGCCGACGGCGGTCAGCCGTTCCGCGGGCAGGACGGCGCGCGCGAACACCGTGGTCAAGAGCGGCGAGAGGCTGACGATGACGGCCGCGACGGCGCTCGTCACCGCTGGGTCGGTCTCGCCGACGAACAGGAACGCGTGGTAGGCGGCGATGATGAACACGGCGCCGGAGGCGACCTCCAGCCACGCGTCGCGGCCGCGGGGGATTGGGTCGTCGACCGCGTACGCCGCGTACGCGAGCATCACCACGCCCGCCACGTCGTACCGGAGCGCCGCGAACAGCACCGGCGGGAAGTACTCCAGCCCCGCCTTGATCGCGACGAAGGCGGACCCCCACACGGCGGCGAGGACGAGGAACAGCGAGAGGTTTCTGAGACGGCTCACGTCCGCCCTCTCCCGGCGTCGCGCCAAAAGCTTCCGGAAGCGGCCCGGTTCGCTGGATTCGCCCGGAGAGAGCGCCGGTCAGCGGACCCGGTACCCGTCCGCGTCGTCGCCCGCGACGACGCCGACGTCGGAGAGCCGGCGGAGCGCCCCCTCGACCGTCGACTCGCGGGCGCCGACCTCGTCGGCGACCGCCGCGGGCGTGCCGTCGGTCTCGACCACCGCGGCGATGACGGCGGCGAAGAAGCGGCTGTCGGCCTGTCCGCCCAGTCGCTCGTCGATCTCGGCGAGCGTGTCCTCGACGCGTCCCTGAACCCACCGCTGGGCGAGCGAGAGTTCGCGGTCGAGGTTCCGGAGCCGAGCGAACTCCTCGGCGAGCTCCGCGAGGTCGCCGGTCGAGCCCGACCCGTCGGGCGCCTCGATCGAGAGGTGGGGACACCGGCCGGACATGTCGAGGCTGTTCTTCGCAGGGTAGGCGCTCTTCGCGCCGAAGCCGTACGGCGAGACGCTCACCTCCAAGCGGAGGCTGCGCGCGATCCGGAAGTACTTCCGTCGCTGGTCGTCCGTCGTCGACTCGACCAGCCCCGCCTCCTCTAACTTCCGCAGGTGGTCGATGACCGCCTTCGGGCTCACGTCCAGGTACTCCGAGATCTCCGTGACGTAACACGGCTTGGTGGCGAGAAGCCGGAGGATGCGCCGCCGGTTCTCGTTGCCGAGGAGATCGAGCAGTACCGCGGAGTCCATTAACGTGTGGTTAGCGTTCAGCGGATAAAAGGTTGGCTTCCGGCGACGTCGATCCCGGGACGGAGCGGCGGAAGTCGACGCGAGCGACCGGATCCGTGACGGTCGATCGGCGCGGTGTCGCGCCCACCGAAGGGTAGTTACCCGCCCGGCGGCACGCTCGGGTATGGAGACGGCACTCGTGATCCTCGACGGCTGGGGGCTCGGCGACCACGACCGCCTCGACGCCGTGAAGGCGGCCGACACGCCGACGTTCGACGCGGCGACGGAGCGCGGGGCGGACGGCCGCCTCGTCGTCCACGGGCGGCGCGTGGGGCTCCCCGAGGGACAGATGGGCAACTCCGAGGTCGGCCACCTCAACATCGGCGCGGGGCGGGTCGTCAAACAGGCGTACACCCGGATCACGGACGCGCTCGCCGAGGGCTCGCTCGCCGACAACGACGCGATCGCGGACGCGCTCGACCACGCGGCCTCGACCGGCGGCCGGGTCCACTTCATGGGGCTCGTCTCCGACGGCGGCGTCCACTCGGACGTGGAACACCTGCTCGCGCTGATCGACGCCGCGGCCGACGCGGGCGTCCCGGCGACGACGCACGCGTTCACCGACGGGCGCGACACGGCGCCGGAGATCGCCGACGAGTTCCTCGCCGACGTGACGGCGAAGGCCGACGAGCGCGGGACGGGCCGCGTCGCGACCGTGACCGGCCGGTACCACGCGATGGACCGCGACGAGAACTGGGAGCGGACGCGGAAGGCGTACGACGCGATCGTCTCCCGCGAGGCGCCCCACGAGGCCGAGAGCGCGGTCGCGGCCGCCAGCGAGGCGCACGCCCGCGGCGAGACCGACGAGTTCATCGAACCGACGCTCGTCGCCGACGAGCCCGCCCTCGCCGACGGCGACGCGGTGATATTCTTCAACTTCCGCGCGGACCGCGCCCGCCAGCTGGTGCGGATGCTGACGGACACCCGTCCGGAGTGGGGGTTCGACCTCGATCAGCCCGCGATCCGGATGACGACGATGACCGAGTACGACGAGACGTTCGAGTTCCCGGTCGCGTTCCCGCCGGAGATCCCGGCGAACACGATCGGCGAGGTCGTCGCGGACGCGGGCGGCACCCAGCTCCGGATCGCGGAGTCGGAGAAGTACCCCCACGTCACCTACTTCCTCAACGGCGGCCGCGAGGTCGAGTTCCCGGTCGAGATGCGGCGCATCGTCGAGAGCCCGGACGTGCCGACGTACGACCTCCAGCCGGAGATGTCCGCCCCGGAGGTGACCGACGAGGCCGTCGAGACGATCGCCGCCGACGACCCCGACCTGCTCGTCCTCAACTACGCGAACCCGGACATGGTCGGCCACACCGGCGACTTCGAGGCGGCGGTCGAGGCCGTCGAGGCCGTCGACGAACAGCTCGACCGACTGCTCGACGCGGTCGCCGACGCTGGCGCGCACGCGGTCGTCACCGCCGACCACGGGAACGCCGACGACATGGGCACGGCCGAGGATCCCCATACCGCTCACACGTTCAACCCCGTGCCGTTCGTCTACCTGACGCCCGACGGCGACGACGGGGGAAAGCGCGTGCGCGAGGACGGGTCGCTGTGCGACATCGCGCCGACGCTGCTGGACCTGACGGACCGCGAACGGCCCGCCGAGATGACCGGCGAGAGCCTGTTGGAAAATAAACGATAAACTTCGGATCGATTCTCGCTCGTTCCACGGCGTTTTAATACGCGGTCTGTCGTGTTATCTTTCATGACAGACGAGACCACGCCGGTGATCGCGGCCGCCTACCGAACGCCGCAGGGGAAAGACGGCGGCGTCTACGCGGACGTCCGCAGCGAAGACCTCTCGACGACGCTCATCGACCACGCGCTCGACGAGACGGGGCTGACCAGCGACCACGTCGACGACCTGATGTGGGGCGTCGCCCAGCAGCGGACCGAGCAGGACAACAACGTCGCGCGCGTCATCGCCCTCCTCTCCGAGCTGGGCGAGTCGGTGCCCGCGACCTCGATCAACCGCTGGTGCGCCTCCTCGATGCAGGCGATCATCTCGGCGTCGGACGCGATCGCCGCGGGCAACCGCGACTGTATCATCGCGGGCGGGGTCGAGAACATGAGCCGCGTCCCGATGGACGGCGACTCCTACCAGCACCTCCACCCGGAGCTGTCGGAGCAGTACAACGTCTTCCAGCTTCAGATGGGGATGACCGCCGAGAAGGTCGCAGAGGAGTACGACGTGAGCCGCGAGGCGCAAGACGAGTACGCGGCCCGCAGCCAGCAGCGCGCCGCCGAGGCGACCGAGTCGGGTCGGTTCGACGACGAGATCGTTCCCGTCGAGACCGAGGACGGTCTCGTCGAGGAAGACGAGGGGATCCGCCCGGACACGACCGCCGAGAAGCTCGCGGGTCTGTCGCCCGCCTTCACCGGCGACGGCACCGTCACGGCCGGGAACTCCTCGCAGATCTCGGACGGCGCCTCGCTGACCGTCGTCACGAGCAAGGCGTTCGCCGAGGAGCACGGCCTCGACGTGCTCGCGGAGGTCGGGACGAACAACGTCGCCGGCGTCGACCCCACCGTGATGGGGATCGGCCCGGTGCCCGCCACCCGTGGCCTCCTCGAACGCGCGGGCACCGAAATCGACGACTACGATCTGGTCGAACTCAACGAGGCGTTCGCCTCCCAGTGTGAGTACTCGCGGCGCGAACTCGGTATCGACGCGGACAGCTACAACGTCAACGGCGGCGCCATCGCGCTCGGCCACCCGCTCGGCGCGTCCGGCGCGCGCCTCCCCGTCACGCTCCTCCACGAGATGGAGAAGCGCGACGCCGAACGCGGCCTCGCGACGCTCTGCGTCGGCTTCGGACAGGGCGCTGCGATCGAGTTCATCCGGTAACGAACTGACGACTCTTATCGTCTGCGGTGGCGCGTGCCTGCGAGCGCCCGGTAGGGCGCGAGGAGCACGCGCGAGGGAGTCAGTCGCCGGAGCGGAGCGACGGCGACTGACGAGGCTGGGGAGGCGTGAGGCTGCGGTGCTGTGCGGTGTGGGGTGGGGC
>NZ_SGUC01000059.1 GCF_005435165.1 Halorubrum sp. GN11_10-6_MGM
GGGTGGGACTCGAAGGGGCGGCCGTGAGGACTGCGCACGCTCGGTGCGGTCCTCGCTCGTTCGCTCCGCTCACTCGCTGCGGTCCTGCCGTCGCCTGCGCAGTCCTCACGGCCGGGGCTTCGGGGGCGTTCGCGTCGACCTGCCCGCAACCGAGAAGAGACTCTGTCGGCTCGCTTTTTCAGGCCCACAATGTTCTGAACCGGTGACTGCCACCTGAATCCGCCAGAAAGCACCCGACCTTTTCAGGTGTGCTACGGTAGCACGAACGTGAGCAACCAGGGGTTGCGTCTCGACCGCACGAGCGTGGGGCTCACCGTCGTGGCACTCTTCGGAGCGCTATTTGTCTACGCCTTCTCTCAGCCCGCGGCGTACCCCCTCGGCAGTCTCTTCTCGTTGGTCGGCGTCGCCGGCGTGTGCCTGATCGCCCGGAGACTGCGGGCGTACTCGCTCGTTATGCTACTCGTCGGCGTCCTCGCGCTCGCGTTCGCCGTTCTCAGCGCGCTAAATTGGGGTCTCGGGACACTCTTCGCCCTCCACCTGTTCCTCGCGTTCCTGGGCCTCGTTCGCGGCGGACAGGCGTATCGAGCGACGAACTGACGCCGCCGAGGCCCGCCGCTCACTCGTCGCCGTGCGTGTAGCCGCGGTCGGGCAACGGCTCGCCGTCGGCCGTGACGCGCGTCTCGTCCTCGTTCTCCCCTTCCTCGATCACCCTCCCGATCCGCGTCAGGCCGGCCGGACACGCCGCCCGCGCCGCCGCCAGTTCAGACTCAGGGACCGCACACAGCAGTTCGAAGTCCTCGCCGAAGTGCGCCGCCAGCTCGAACCGCTCGTCGGCGTCGTCGGCCACCTCCTCGACCGCCGGATGAACCGGAACTTCCCCCCGCTCCAGCTCGATCCCGACCCCGCTCGCCTCGGCGAGCTGGTGGCACGACCGCGCCAAGCCGTCGGAGGAGTCCATCATCGCGGTCGCGGTCCCCGCCAGCGCCAGCCCGTCGGCCACGCGCGGCGTGAACCGGAACAGCTCGTTGGCGCGCTCGACCGCCTTGTCGGAGTCCCTTTCAAACAGCCGCAGCGCCGCCGCCGACCGCCCCCACTCGCCGGTGACGCAGAGCGCGTCGCCGGGCCGCGCCCCGTCGCGGGTGACGGGACCGGCGTCGGTGACGTCCCCGACCGCGGTGGTCGCGGTCGTGAACTCGACGTGTTCGTCGAGGTCGCCGCCGACGTACTCGGCGTCGACCGCCTCGCAGACGTCGACCGCGCCCGCGACGAAGTCGTCGAGCTCCTCGCGGTCGAACGCCTCGTCGGCGTAGACGGCGACGGCGGCCCGGGCGGCCGCGCCCATCGCGGCCACGTCCGACAGCGACGCGCCGACCGCGCGCCAGCCCGCGGTGTACCGCGTCGTCCCGGCCGGGAAGTCGGTCCGCTCGTGGAGCATGTCCGTCGTGATGACCGTCCCGTCGACGACGGCGGCGTCGTCGCCCGCGTGGGGGAGGTCGGCCGCGAGGGCCCGAAGGGCGTCGCGTTCGTTCACTGCCCGACGCTCCGCACGGCGAGCCCAATAAGCGATCGGTCCGGGTCGGCGCCGAGAGTCTGGTAGGCGCCGAGAGTTCGGTCGGCGCCGTCGGCCGCGTACCGCGGCCGTTCGCCCCTATCGTGACCCGTGTTGTCATTCGACATTTAAACGAGTAAAACACATTAACGAATATTATCATTATCAATCATTATGTTTATTATCCTCCTCCGAATCGTACCGGTCGCAATGGCAGTATCCGTACACGGACACGCAGCGACCCGCCGCACCGACTCGATCACCAGACGCCCGCCGCAACCGCCCACACGACCCGATGACGACACCTAACGACACGCCCGACGACACGACCCGACGCACCGACAGCACGACCGATCGAACGACCGGTTCCGACTCGCCGACTACTTCTCCGCGGACGATCCCCGGCCGCATCCCGCTCACCGAGGAGGCCGGCGCGCCGCTGGTTCCGACTATCACCACCCGCCGCGCGACGGGGACGCGGACTCCCGGCTCGCCGCCGCGAACGGACACCCGGCAGCCGACTGCGACCGACATCCGGCGGCCGACCGGCACGCGCCGCCCGACCCGGCCGCCGACGGACGGCGAGCGCGACGCGCCACTGGTCCCCGACCTGCGTCCCGCCTCGCGGACCCGGACGGACGGGGGCTCGCGATGACGGCGAACGCGACCCGCCGCGACCGCGATCGTCCGGCCCGACCAGATCGCGACGACGCGTCCCGCCGCCTCGTCCCCATGACGGGGACCGGCGACGGTCCTCGGCCGGACCCCGCGGCGTTCGCGCCCGCGGCCCGCGCCGACGACGAACGCCGTACCGACCAGCGTCCCGCCGCCGAGCGCCGGAACGCGTCGAACCGGACCGCAGACGACCCCACCACGCAGTAACCCGATGAACCCCAACGAACTCGACGACGACGTCTTCACGAGAGATATCGACAACCCGGCCGGCCGGAAGCTCCGCGAAATGTTCGAGGAGCAGGAGTACACGTTCGCGCCCGGGATCTACCACGCGCTCGACGCCCGCCTCGCGGAGATGGCCGGGCTCGACGCGGCCTACATGAGCGGCTACTCGACCGTCCTCGGCCAGTTCGGCTTCCCCGACCTGGAGATGGTCACGATGTCCGAGATGGTCGAGAACGCCAAGCGCATGGTCGAGGCGACGAACCTCCCCGTCATCGCCGACTGCGACACCGGCTACGGCGGCGTCCACAACGTCCGGCGCGCGGTCCGCGAGTACGAGAAGGCCGGCGTCGCCGCCGTCCACATCGAGGACCAGACGTCGCCGAAGCGCTGCGGCCACATCGCGGGCAAGCAGATCGTCTCCCGCGAGCAGGCGCGGTCGCGGTTCGAGGCCGCGGTCGACGCCAAGCAGAGCGAGGACACCGTCATCATCGCCCGCACCGACGCGTACGGCTCCGCCAACGGCGACTGGGAGGAACACCTCGAACGCGGCCGGATCTACGCCGACGCCGGCGTCGACCTCGTCTGGCCCGAGATGCCCGACCCGTCCCGCGAGGACGCAGTCGAGTACGCCGAGACGATCCACGAGACTCACCCGGATCTGGATCTCGCCTTCAACTACTCCTCGTCGTTCGAGTGGGGCGCCGAGGAGGACCCGCTCACCTTCGAGGAGCTGGGCGATCTGGGGTACCAGTACATCTTCATCACGCTGTACGGGCTTCACTCGGGCGCGCACGCCGCCTACGAGGACTTCGAGAACATCGCGGAGAACGACGAACAGGCCCAGTTCGACCTCGAAGACCGGTACATCGGCCACGAGACCGAGAGCCACCACGAGCTCTCCTTCGTCCCGCGGTACCAGGACATCGAGGCCGAGTTCGACCCCGAGGCGCGACAGCGCCACGAGGACTCCGCCGGCTTCACCGAAGAGGAGAACGACCCGATCACCGCCTCGGGGGGCGACGACTGATGGGCGGACCGGACGACGTCACGCTCCGGCGGAGCCAGCTCGCCACCCCGGGCTCTGACCCGAAGATGATCGAGCGGGCGCCCGACTCCGGCGCCGACGAGGCGTTCCTCGACCTGGAGGACTCCGTCGCGCCCGCGGAGAAGGTCGACGCCCGCGAGAACGTCATCGAGGGGCTGATCGAGTACGACTGGTCCGACACCCGGCCCTGCTACCGGATGAACGGCGTCGACACCAGGTGGTTCTACGACGACGTGATCGAGGTTGTCGGACGCGCCGGCGAGTACCTCGACACAATCATGGTGCCGATGGCGAACAACCCGGAGACGGTCGCCACCGTCGACAACCTCCTGACGCAGGTCGAGGCGAACAACGACCTGCCGGTCGGTGGGATCGGCCTCCAGGCGCAGATCGAGTCGCCGGAGGCGATGACGAAGGTCGCCGACATCGCCCGCGCGAGCGACCGACTGGAGTCGCTCGTGTTCGGCCCCGGCGACTACACCGCCAACGTCGGCGCCGCCGGGCTCACCATCGGCTCCGGCGGCGGCTACCCCGGCCACTACTGGCACTACCAGCTCGCGCGCATCGCCCACGCGGCCAAGGCGCAGGGGTTACAGGTGATCGACGGTCCCTACGCCGAGATCGAGGACGCGGAGGGGTTCCGCGACTCCTGTCGGTGGGCGAGCCAGCTGGGCTGTGACGGCAAGTGGGCGATCCACCCGAGCCAGATCGAGCCCGCGAACGAGACGTTCGCGCCCTCGCCGGAGGAGGCCGAGAAGGCCCGGCGGATCGTCGACGCCTACGCGGAGGCGAAAGAACAGGGCAAAGGCGCCGTCTCGGTCGACGGCGAGATGGTCGACGAGGCGACCGACAAGATGGCCCGCGGCATCGTCGCGCGCGCCGAGCAGGCGGGGATACTGTAGCGCCGCCTCGTCTCGTCTGTAGCGCCGCCCCGTCTCGTTCCGTCTTTTTCGTCGCGTGGCCGAGCCCACGACGTGCGCACTCAGGTCTACTCCGAGATCGCGCCCCGTTCCCGCAGTTCGTCGAGGTCGCCGTCGTCGTACCCGTACTCGCGCAGCAGCGACTCCGTGTGTTCGCCGGCCGCGGGCGGGTGGCGGCGGACGGTCGTCGGGGTCCGGGAGAAGTGCATCGGCGACCCGGGGAATCGCACGGTTCCGGCGGTCGGGTGCTCCGCCTCGGCGACCATCCCGCGCGCCTCGATCTGGGGGTCCGCGAACACCTCGCTCACGTCGCGGACGCGGCTCGCCGGCACGTCGTGTTCCTCCAGCGTCGCCTCGGCCTCCGCGGTCGTCATGGACGCGAACGTCTCTCCCAGCTCGCGGTCGAGCTCCTCGCGGTGGCGGACGCGCCCCTCGTTCGTCTCGAACCGCTCGTCGGCGAGCAGGTCCGGGCGGTCGATCGCGCGACACAGCGGCGGCCAGAACGGGTCCGACGAGCAGGCGACGACGACGTAGCCGTCGCTCGTCTCGAACGCCTGATACGGGACGATGTTCGGGTGTTTGCTCCCCATCCGCCCCGGCGGCTCGCCGCTGGCGAAGTAGTTCGTCGCCATGTAGCTGGTCCAGGCGGCCTGCCCGTCGAGCAGGCTCACGTCGATCTTCTGGCCGCGACCGTCGCCGAGTTCGCGTTCCAGCAGCGCCGCGAGGATCGACTGCGTCGCGTACATCCCGGCGCCGACGTCGGCGAGGGCGACGCCGATCCGGACCGGGGGGCCGCCCTCGACGCCGGTGAAGGACATGAACCCGCCCCGCGCCTGCATCATGATGTCGTAGGCGGGCTTGTCGCGATCGGGGCCCCACTCGCCGTAGCCGGAGATGGCGCAGTAGACGAGCCCCGGGTTCTCGTCGACGAGGTCCCCGTAGTCGAGCCCCCAGTCGGCCATCTTGCCGACGCGGAAGTTCTCGACGAGCACGTCGGCCTCGCGCGCGAGGTCGCGGACGACCGCGCGGCCCGACTCGGTCGTCAGGTCCAGCTGGATCGACCGCTTGTTGCGGTTGACGCTGACGTAGTAGGCGCTCTCTTTCCCCTCGCCCTCGCCGAACGCCGGCGGGACCCACGTCCGCGTCTGGTCGCCCTGTCCGGGCCGTTCGACCTTGATCACTTCCGCGCCGAGGTCGCCGAGCTGCATCGTACAGAACGGCCCGACGAGGACGCGGGAGAGGTCCAGTACGGTGACGCCGTCCAGCGGACCGACGTCGCTCTCGGGGTTCCGCGCCTCACCGACCACGCCGTCTCGCCTCCGTGGACCGCCGCCGTCTTCGGTTCATAGTATCCGGCTCAGCCCCCGGGCTACTGAGTGTTGCGACGTCGGCGCGGCCGAGAACGGGAACGGGGAGAAACCGGGTCAGGCGGGAAGCGTGTCGATACCGTTTATTTCGACGTAGCCGTAGCCGCAGTCGGGGCAGCGCCACTTCGTCTTCTCGCCGAGGTGGAGCGTCATCGCCGCGGTCCGGTAGAACGAACGGGTCTCGCCGCACGCGGGACAGTCCACGTCCTTTTCGAGCGCCATGCGCGCCGATCGGTCCGGGGCGGTGTTGAACCTACTGATTCGGGCGGCGCCGACGGGGTGGTCCCACGGCGACCGGCCGCTCCGAGCGACCGCACCGCCTGCGCCCTCACCACACCGGCGCGAGCAGCAGCGCGACCGTCGCCGAGATGAAGACGAGCTTCAGGGCGGTGTTGACGACGATCACCTTCGTGCCGAACGAGGGGCCCCAGATCCCGTACTGGAACGGGATCGAGCGCCGGAACGTCGAGACGGCAAAGGAGAGGATGCTCCCGATGAGCAGCGACGCGACCGCGGTCCGCGTGGTGAAGACTCCCGCCTCCGTTTCGGCGAGCGTCACCGCCCCCGCGGTCGTGTCCAGCGTGAACACCGCGACGACGGGCACCGCGGCGCCGGGCAGTCCCAGCACGCCCGTGATCGGCTCCGCGACGCTCGTCAGCGCCGCCACGTCGTACGTCGCGACCAGCCAGATGACGAGCGTGTACACGACCGCGAGCCGCGGGACGATCCGGCGGAGCGTTCGCCACGACTTCCCGGCGGCGTCGCGGACGCGCTCGCGGTCGGTGCGGTCGTCGGCCTCGGGGCCGGTCGCGTCGACGTCGTCGAGCGCGGACCGGTCGACGTTGGACTCGGAGAGGAGGAGCCCGCCGGCCACGACGCCCGTGACGGTGATCAGTAGCGCGATGCCGGCGCGCGCGCCGACGTAGACGGCGCCGGTGGTGACGCCGAGGATCGGGATCAACACCGGGACGTAGTAGGTGAACACGT
The DNA here is from genome assembly GCF_005435165.1 of Halorubrum sp. GN11_10-6_MGM. Classification (GTDB taxonomy): domain Archaea; phylum Halobacteriota; class Halobacteria; order Halobacteriales; family Haloferacaceae; genus Halorubrum. The sequence continues at coordinate 6,769 of NZ_SGUC01000059.1, forward strand.
GCTGGACGAAGCCGAAGAACGTGTTCATCGTCACCGCGACGAGCGTCGCCCGGTCGTCGAGCAGCCCGGACTCGCGGTACTCCGCGAGCGTCGCGTAGCCCGCGGTCGTCGACGCCGCGGTCGTGAGGATCGCCGTGCCGACCTCGTCGGGGAGGTTCGCCGGCCGGGTGAGCCAGCCCGCGAGCCCGGCGACGTACCGGACCAGCCCGAATGCGACGGCGACGTTGGCGGCGAAGACGCCCCCCGCGATGAACGCCGTGATCCGCGCCAGCCGGGGGACCACGTCCGCGAGCAGCGTCGCGAGGTCGGCGGCGACCGGTTGCACGACCCGACGTACGCGATCGGCGGTCAAATGGCCGTCGGAACGCTCGCGGGGGGCTTATGTCCCGCCGCGGAGAACCCTCTCCCGATGGCTCCCGCCGAGGACGACATCTCGATCGACGAAAAGCGCGTGTACGCGGGCAGCGCCGGCCGCACCGACGCGTACGTCGCGACGGGGACCGGGGTCGTCCGCGTCTCGCTGTCGGCGGACAAGATCGGCGCGTTCGACATGGTCGCCCGCGACCCCGCCCGCGACGTCGCCGTGCTCCCCCGCGAGGACGGGGCGGCCGACCTCGTCGTCGCGGCCACGCCCGACGGGCTCGCCGTCGCCGCGGTCGGCGACGACCCGGAGTTCGCGCTCGCCGACGAGAGGGGGGCGGTGGCGGTCGGTTCTCCCGGTGCGGCGAAATCGGCGGGCGACGGCGCCGGCGCGCTCCTCGTCGCGCGCGAGGACGGCGCGATCGAGCGCGTCGAGTTCGAGACAGGAGGGACGGCGGTCGCGTCGACGGCGCGGCTCGGAACCGTGTCGGACCCGCGAGCGGTCGACGGGGGACTCGTCGCGGCCGCGGACGGCGTGTTTCGGGTCGTCGACGGTGAGGACACCGACGCCGAGATCGCGGCCGTCGGCCTCGACGACGCGCGGGACGTGTCCGGGACCGGGATGCCGCTCGCGGCGACCGGGTCGGGGCTCTACTGGCTCGGCAACGGCTGGATGACGGTCCGGGAGGGCGCCGCGGACGCGGTCGCCGCCGACGGCGACGGACACGCCACGGCGGTCGTCGACGGCGACCTGCTGGTCCACTCGGACGCGGACGGCGAGTGGGGCGAGGAGACGTGGGCGGTCGCGGACCTGCCCGTGGACGAGGCGGCCGTCGCGCTCGGCTACGGCCCCGGCGTCTCGGTCGCGGTCACCGGCGCCGGGACGCTCTGCGTCGACGCCGGGGACGGCTGGCGACATCAGGTGGTCGGCGTTCGGGACGTCGAGGGCGTGGCGCTCGCGGTCGTGGAATAAGCGGGAGCGATACCCGGAACCGCTCGGTCGCTCCTCCGTTGCTACCGGCGCGGCGAAGGTCGCCGAAGCCCCGACCGTGAGGCGGGCGCACGCTTGCTGCGCTCCTCGCTCGCGCTGCTCGCTGCGGTGCTTACGTCGCCTGCGCCCGCCTCACGGCCGCCCCTTCGAGTCCCGCCCCGCACAGC
>NZ_SGUC01000005.1 GCF_005435165.1 Halorubrum sp. GN11_10-6_MGM
GTCAGATTGAGCTTGATCGATCGCCTCATCGAGTTCCTCTTCACTCAGATGTTCGAGGTGATCTTTCGACGGTCCAGGCATAGTTCGTACTTACACTCTAATATTACAAATTTTTCGGCTATCACTAAAGGCGTCTCGAACGACAACGAGCGTCTGACCGCCTCGCGACCGGGGCTTCGGTGGTGTTTGTGTCAATCCGGGACGTATAAAAGAGTACGACGACGTACAGCCGAGGGTTCAAATTCGGGGCCGTCGAATCGGGGCGCATGTACGCGGTCGTCGGCTGCAACGAGTGCGCCAACATGTGGCTGGTCACGGACCCGGAGACGAGCGAGACGGCGAGCTGCTCGCGGTGCGGGAAAACTCACCGCACCGCCAAGCTCAAGCGTTTCTTCGAGTCGGAGGACCGCGCGGCGGCCCGGCAGGCTCGCTCGGCGCTGCTCGCGAAGAAGCGCGGCGACAGCGCCGCGTTCGCCGAGGTCGACCACGTCTCCGACCTCGAAGCCGCCGTCGAGGACGCCGGGCTCGACGACCGCGAGTATCTCGAAGCGTCCGGCCTCGACGCCGACGCGGTCGACGCTGCCGGCGAGCGCGCCGAGGGCGGCGGGAGCGGCTCGCGGAGCCGCACCGAGGTCGTCCGCGACGCGGTCGACGCCGTCGACGAGCCTACCGAGTCGGCGGTCGTGGAGCGCGCCGCGACCCACGGCGTGCCCGCCGAGGCGGCCCGCGAGATCCTGGCCCGACTCGCGCGCCGGGGCGAGGTCACCGAGTCGAACGGACGGTATCGCGTCCTCTGAGGCTGATTTTCCGCCGTTCGAGCCGACGGCTGGACAAAGCACTTATATCACGCTCGTAACTGGTCGCATATGGACACCCGCACGGCCCTCCTGACGGCGGCCGCCGCGCTCCTCGTCGCGGGCGCGGTCGGCGCCGTCGCCGCGCCCGGCGCCCTCACCGATCCCGGAGCGACGGACGAGCCGCCCGGCCGGGTCGACATCGCGGGCGCGACCGTCGCGCCCGGCGAGGTCCGCGGCGAGACCGCCGAGCTCCGCCTCGGAACCGACCTCCGCCACCGCGGCGGGACGGTCGCGAACGTCACCGTCCGCCACCGCGCGATCGGCGCCGAGTCCGGCCTCCTCGTCGACGAGACCACCGTCGACGTCGGCGACGTCGACTTCGAGGGCGAACGCACCGTCAACGGCACCGTCACCGTCGAGCGCGAGGGAGGCTACCGAGTCGAGACCGTCGTCTTCGCGGATGGCCAGCGTCGCGAGCAGCAGACCACCCGCGTCGCCGGCGTCGCGGCGCTCACGCCCGACTACGCCGACACGCAGGTCGGCTTCACCGAGGGCGCCGTCTGGCCGACCGTCGCGGTGAGCGTCGTCGAGGTCGACGGCGAGACGGCGACGCTGTCGACGTCGGTGTCGGTGACGAACCGCGGCGACGAGGCCTCCGACGACGTCGACCTCCGCCTCCTCCTCCGACAGGCGGAGTCCAACGTGATCGCCGCCGAGGCAACGGAGACGGTCGGGGCCGTCCGCCCCGGCCGCACCGCTACCGTGACGACGACCGTCGAGGTCCCCGAGGGGTACAACTACTACGTCGACGCCGCGCTGTTCGACGACGACGTGCTCGTCGACGAGACGCGGGGCGTCGCGAACCTGAACCCGCGGGAGACGATCACCGCGAACGAGACGGTCCGCGACGTCGCGTTCTCGGTCGAGGACTTCGAGCGCGAGGACACCGCGGGCGGCGACGGGTCCGACGGCGCCTCGCGCCCCGACGGTTCGACCGACGGCTCGACGCCCGGGTTCGGCCCGCTCGTCGCGCTCGTCGCGCTCGTCGTCGCGGCCCTGACCGCGCGGAGGCGACGATGACGGACGGACCGCCGCGCGACGACGCGGCCGACGACCGACCGACAGATCACCGAGCGACCGACGACCCAGCGACCGAACGGCCGAACGACCGAACGACCGACGACGGCGACCGCGACTCACCACAGCCAATGACAGACGACACCGACACGACCGACCGCACGGGGACGGACGCCGACCGAGCCGACGCGAGCAACCGGACGGAGCCGGCCGACTCCTCGGGGTTCGGCGGCCTCTCGACGGACGGCCTCCGCGGGCTGCTCGACCGCGTCGGGCTGGCCGCGCTGTCGCTGTTGGCGGTGATCGCCGGGTGGGGCTTCTACAGCCAGACCGGGAACGCGATCCGGACGTGGTTCGATCCGGCCTACCAGTCCGTGGCGCTCGCCCTCTTCAACCTCGCGGTCCTCCTCGTCGCGCTCGCCGGCGTGGCTCACCAGCTCCGCCGGATTCGCGCGAGCGAATCCTGACCCGGCCGGAACCGCGCCGCTACTCGTCCGGGATCTGGTCCGTGTCCGTCGGGAGCTGTTCCACCTGCCCCGCGAGCGTCGCGGCGTCGCCGGCGACGGTGGAGGGCTCGACGCCCGCCTCGCCCGCGACCAGCCTGACGTGCGCGGCCAGCAGCGCGAGCGCCCGGAGACCGGCCCCCTCGGGGTCGTCGTCGGTGCGCTGGGCGAACGTGGTGTCGACCTCGCCGTCGCGGACGACGCCGACGTGGACCGCGTCGATGTCGTCGCCGTCGAGGAGCTCTCGGGCGCGCGTGAGCTCCGCCTCGAAATCGTCGCCCGCGGCGTCGGCGGCTTCGGCGCTGGCGGCGGCGGACTCGTCGGAAGCGGGGTCGTCGCTCATGTCGCCCTCTCGGGCGAGCGAAGTGAAAAGCGCGGCGGCCCCAAGGACGGTCGGGAGGTTGGGAGAGGTCCGAAGAAGTCGGAAGAGGTCGAGAGAACGGAAGAGTCGCGAGTTACTCTTCGGGCCGCGGCCGAGCGATGAACAGCGCCTCTTCGAGGGTGAACGGGTCGTACGTCGACTGGTGGCAGACGCAGTACGTCCCGTCGGCGGCGTCGTAGCGGGCCGACTCCTCTAACACCTTGTACCCCGGGATACAGCAGAAGTGGGTACAGACGTTGAGGTACGCCATGAACCCCTGATCGGTCGAGGCCTGAAGCCACTCGTCGTTCTGGGCCGCCTCCTCGATCTCCGGGGAGCGGATCACGATCGCGTTGAGGTTGGTGTCGGCGTCCTCCGAGCGCCACGTGACCGACGCGGGCTTGCCGACGCCCTCGCTGCCGATCCCGTTGCCCCACTCCTCGTAGTCCGAGAAGTCGTCGACGTGGATCCGGTCGCCGCCGGAGTACGTGTTCGACTGCCAGTCGTACGGCGGGCCGCTGGCGGAGCGGAACAGGTTGTCGGACTCGAAGTTCGGCTGGACGTTCTCCTGCGACTCGACGCCGCAGTACTGGAACCACGCGCCGGCGTAGGTCTTCCCGCCGAGGTCCTGCTGGGCGACCTCGATCTCCTGTCCCTCTTGCGTGACGGTCGTCGTCTCGGGCCAGATACCCTCGATGTACCCCTCGTCCGTGACTCGGACCGGGATCTGCGGCAGACCGCGCGGCGCAGGGCCACCGGTGTGCGCGATGGTCGTCGCGACCGTCGACCCGCCGCCGACCCCACCGGCGGTCGTCAGCGTGTTCACGGTCGCCGACCCCATCGCGCCGACCCCCGCGAGGGCCGCACCGCCGACGACGCCCTTCACGAAGCGTCGCCGCCCGGACTCAGACGGATACTTGTCGGACGCACTCATACACGCACCTGCGGTTGGATCGGTAAAAAGGGTGACGAACCCTCCACCGGCGTGAGAATCGAGCGCTCTGCGACGGCGGGGCCGAGCCGCCGGTCGGAGCCGCCGCCGACCGCGGGACTCAGTCAACGAACGAACAGGAACGTTCGTGAATGAATTAACTCGGAAACGAGGCAAACATTCGTCTAGACCGCGGTTTTAACCGACCGCGACCGCAGTGTGCGTGGTATGGAGTTGCACAATCGGGACGTGCGGACGGACGTTCGAGAACTCGGGGCGCTGGTGGGGGACGTCCTCGCGGCGCAGGCCTCCACCGAGGCGTACGAGACGGTCGAGACGCTGCGGAACGCCGCGATCGGCTACCGACGGGGTGACGCCGCGAACCGCGACGCCCTCCACGAGGCGGTCGACGACCTCTCGTCGACTCGCGAGGAGGTCGTCGCCCGCGCGTTCACCACCTACTTCGAGCTGATCAACCTCGCCGAGGAGCGCGAGCGGGTCCGCGCGGTGCGAAACGCCGACGACGGGACCGCCCTCCACGACTCCTTCGACGCGACGATAGCCGAGTTCGCGGAGGCCGGCGTCGACGCCGACGAGTTGGAGGCGCTGCTCGCCGACGTGCTCATCGAGCCGACGTTCACCGCCCACCCCACGGAGGCCCGGCGGTCGACGGTGAAGTCCAAGCTCCGCTCGATCGCGAACCACCTCGGGGAGCTCGACGAGCGCAACCTCACCGACCGCGAGCGCCGGGCCGTCTGGCGCGACGTCACCGCCGAGGTGACCAGCCTGTGGGGGACCAGGCAGGTCCGCCAGCGGGCGCCCGAGCCGGAAGACGAGGCGCGGAACGTCCAGTGGTACCTCGAGAACACCCTCTTCGACGTCGTCGGCGACGCCTACGAGGAGTTCGAGGAGACCATCTCGAAGGAGTACGACGACGTCGACTGCCCGAAGCTCTTCGAGTTCCGCTCGTGGGCGGGCTCCGACCGCGACGGCAACCCGTTCGTCACCCCCGAGGTGACCGATGAGACGCTCGAACGCCAGCGCGAAGTCGCCGTCGAGAAGTACCGCGACCGCTGTAAGCGGCTCTCGGCCGTGCTGAGCCAGGACGGCGACCGGTACGCCGACGGCGACGCGCTGGCGCGGTCGCTCGCGGCCGACGCCGAGCGGTTCCCGACCGTCGTCGAGGAGGCCCGCGAGCGCTACCCCGACGAGCCGTACCGGCAGAAGCTCCGGCTGATGCGCGAGCGCCTCGACCGCGTCAACGACGTCCGCCCGGGCGAGTACCCCGACGGTGACGCCTTCCTCGACGATCTCGACGTCATCGCCGAGTCGCTGCGCGAGGACGGCCAAGAGTCGGTGCTGGAGTCCTTCGTCGAGCCGTTCCGCCGGCAGGTGGACACGTTCGGGCTCACGCTGGCGTCGCTCGACCTGCGCGACCACCGCGAGAACCACACCGAGGCCGTCGCCGAGGCGGTCGCGGTCGAGGGCGTCGACTACGACGGGATGGACGAATCCGAACGCGTCGACTTCCTCACCGAGGCGATCCTCCAAGACGAGCCGGTCGTCGACGTCGACGAACCGGGCGAGGTCTCGGAGACGACCGAGCGCGTCCTCGAACGGTTCCAGTCGTTCGCGGAGTGGCAGGAGGAGTACGGCCAGCAGGCGATCGACACCTACTGCATCTCGATGACGGAGGAGCCGAGCCACGTCCTCGAAGTGCTCTTCTTGGCCGACCAAGTCGGCGTCGTCTCCCTCCCCGACCACTGCGCGGTCGACGTCGTCCCCCTCCTGGAGACCGAGTCGGCGCTCAACGGCGCCGAGCGCATCCTCGGCACGCTCTTCGAGAACGAGGCGTACGCGACCGCGCTGGAGGCGCGCGGCGAGGTCCAAGAGGTGATGCTCGGCTACTCCGACTCCAACAAGGAGAACGGGTTCCTCGCCGCGAACTGGGACCTCTACGAGAACCAGCGCCGGATCGCCCGGTTCTGTCGCGAGGAGGACGTCACCCTCCGGCTGTTCCACGGCCGCGGCGGCTCCATCTCGCGCGGCGGCGGCCCGATGAACGAGGCGCTGACCGCGCTCCCGAACGAGACGGTCACCGGACAGGTGAAGTTCACCGAGCAGGGCGAGGCGATCGCCGAGAAGTACGCCAACCCGCGGATCGCCGAGCGCGAGCTCGAACAGATGCTCGACGCGCAGATCCGCGCCCGGAAGGAGGCGAACGAGGAGCCGGTCGAGGACGTGCCCGACCGCTGGGTCGAGGCGATGGAGATCATGGCGCCCGCGGCCCGCGAGACGTACCGCGAGCTGCTGAACGCCGACGGGTTCGTCTCCTACTTCGAGCAGGCGACGCCGATCAGCGTCGTCGAGGACCTCAACCTCGGATCGCGGCCCGCCTCGCGCTCGGGCGAGCGCAGCGTCGAGGACCTACGCGCCATCCCGTGGGTGTTCTCGTGGACGCAGACCCGGCTCATCCTCCCCGGCTGGTACGCGATCGCCTCCGGGATCGACGCCTATCTCGACGAGGTCGGCGAGGAGGCGGGGATGGAGACGCTCCGCGAGATGTTCGACGAGTGGCCGTTCTTCCGGACCACGCTCGACAACGCCTCGCTGGCGCTCGCGCGCACCGAGCCCGAGATCGCCGCCGAGTACGCCGACCTCGCGGACGACGACCTCCGCGAGCGCTTCTTCCCCGACCTCGTCGACGAGTACGAGCGCGGGCGCGAGCTGGTCTTGGAGATCAGCGGCCGCGACCGACTCCTCCGCCGCGAGTGGCTCGAAGAGAGCCTCGACCGACGGAATCCCTACGTCGACCCCCTCAACCTCCTCCAGGCGAACCTGCTCGGGCGCACCCACCGCACCGACGAGGAGGAACGCACCCTGCGGCTTACCGTCAACGGCATCGCCGCCGGGATGAAGAACACCGGATAGCGCGACCAATCGCTCGGACGACGCCCGCGGCCCACCCTTTCTCCGTCGCCGATTCCCGAGGAGCGCTCTCGCTTCCCCGCTCGACCGCGCGAGAGTCGGAACCACGTTCGCACGGAAGGGGGTCGTCGGTGTCGAACAAATTCGATATAGCGTTATGAAATACATCGGCTATCGATCGCCCGATGCTACCGAGCAACGGGGAGGGAGAGGAAAAGCCGCGAAACAGGCGTCGCAGCGGCGCTGAGCGCGGGCGTCGCTAACGAGTTTCGGCGAAAACGAGCGGCAGAAACGATCTACGCGTAGCGTTCGAGTTCCGGCCGGTCGAGATCCTCGAAGACCTCGGTCGCGACCTCCGAGAGGAACGCCTCGCCCTCGTCCGAGAGGCGGCGACCCTCGCCGGAGGCGGTCGTGACGAGCCCGTCCTCTTCGAGCGCCTGAAGCGCCGAGCGGATGAGCTTACGCGAGCCGCCCTCGTGCTCGCCGGGACGGACGACGTAGCGGTTCGAACCGCGCTTCTTCGAGCCGTACTCGGTCGCGAGCCGCTCGATGCCGATCGGCTCGTTTTGGGCGACCTTACGAAGGAGGCTCGCGGAGCGGACGTACCAGAAGTCGTCCTGTTCCGGCGGGAGCTCCTTGCCGGCGCCGCTCTTGGTGAACTCGACCCAGTTGGGCTCGTCGATCCGGTCCTCGAGTCGCGCGGCGACCGCCTCGATGAGGGCGTCGGCCGGCACGTCGTAGATGGTTACCATTGGGTGTCGATTCACGCCAGCGTCGTTTAAAACCATCGTATCGCGTACGGCCCGTGTGAGCCGTTTTCACGGGGTTGCGGGCCGCTGCGGGCGACTCGCGGATCGTCGAAAAGTCGGTCGGGGGCGACCGCGGCCCTACTCGACGTACTCGTACTGCCGCTCGTTCATCCGGCCCCAGCCGGTGAAGACGAACTCGCCGTCGGGCTGGGTGAACTCCTCGACCTCGCGGCCGAGGTCGGCGTCGTACTCGTGGACGTCGTGGACGTCCTCGTACTCGTCCCACGTGAGGTCGTAGCGGGCGTCGAGCTGGGCGTCGACGTCGAGCCCCTCGATCTCCGCGCGCCACCCCTCACGGACCGTTTCGGCGTGGATCTCTGCCTGCGCACCGGAGCCGTAGGAGGCGACGAGCAGCGTCTCGCCGACGAAGTCGCGGTCGCGGGCTAAGGCGTCGCGAAGGGCGCTCACGCGGGCGATGTGGACGGAGCTGGTGTACCAGTTGCCGACCTCGCGCGAGAGGCCGAGCGTCGGCTCGACGGCGGCGTCGTACCACGACTGGTACTGCTCGGTGGTCTTGAGGTCGTCCATGTAGCCGCGGATCGCTTCCTCGTAGGCCTCGCGGTCGTCGTAGTCGTCCTCGCGGGGCTGGCGGCCGATCTCGTCGGCGAGCGCGTCCTCGTGGGGCGTGCCGCGGATGACGTGCCGGTAGGCCAACAGCGCCGCCTTCCGGACCATGCCGGGGAACGGCGTGTGGAACGGCGCGTACGCGAAGTCCTCCAGCTCGATATCGTCGGTGACGGACTCGTAGTCCTCTAAGGCCTCACGCATCCGGGAGAGATACACCTGAACGGAGCGTTTCCCGTCGACGCTCGGGAACTGCTGGTTCGGCTTGAGGAAGTCCGTCTCGTCTTTCGAGCCGTATCCCTGTTCCGTCGACAGCTCGACGATCGAGGGGTCCTCGTCGATGAGCATCGCGACGGCGCCCGCGCCCTGCGTCGCCTCGCCGGGGTCGCCGCGGGCGTACAGCGCCGTGTCGGTCGTGATGACGATCGCCGGTCGGCCGCGGTTGCGGCCGGCGCGGATCCAGTTGTACGCGTCGTCGATGGCCTGCGTGCCGGCGAGGCAGGCGAACTTCCGCTCGCCCTTGTTGGCGTGGGTGAAGTCGCCGTCGTACACCTGTTCGAGACAGCCCGCGATGTACGTCGACACCGGCTTCGAGTGGTCGAACGCCGACTCCGTGGCGACGTCGATCCGGCCGACGTCCTCGGGTTCGAGCCCCTTCCGGTCCATCAGCCCCTTCGCGGCGTTCGCGCCCATCGTGACGATGTCCTCGTACACGTCGGGGAACGAGGAGTTCGTCAGCCCGAGCCCCTTCGTGTACTTCTCCGGATCGTCACCCTTCTCGGGCGCGAACGTGCCCGGCAGGTCGAGCTTGAGCTTTCCGGTCCAGATCTCGACGCCATCGATCCCGACTGCGGTCATACACGGTCGTTCATGCGGCCGGCATATGGCTTTGTCGATGCCGAGTACGTCGATCGTGGAACCCAACGGCAGCAACGGCCGAAGCCGTCAATTCGGATCGTTCCCGTCGGCCGTGTCCTCCACGACTACCGCGTCAACGACCACTCCGTCGTCGTCTACCACGAGCGCGACGACTTTGAATTCGGAGTTGTTGCCGTACGGATCTAGGTCAATCTGTCCGCTGACCGCAGTGTTCTGTCCCTCGTCGCGTCCCCCGGTGTTGGGACTAACGCTTACCACGTACGCGTCGGTACGGGTGTATTCACCGGCATCGTTGACCGTGTATTCGATCCGATATCGGGGGCCCCGGCCCGGGTTCGAGCGGTCGGTAATAGTCGTTGAATCGAACGTGGAACTGCCGGTTCCCAGGTCGTCTTCCACGGGATTGGTAGCGTCGGCCGTGGCCGTGATCGTGCGGCTGGCGAGTGCGAACTCGTTACCGCTGGAGTCCACTCCGAACGCGGTGAGCGTGATCTCGAACTCCCCGTTCGCGGTGCCGCCGGCGGTGTACTCGGAGCGGCCACGCGGGGCAGTAATCGAGTCGGTCTGGTCTTGCCCACCGCCGCTCAGGTAGTCGTATTCGACCTCGACGCGCTCGAAGTCGTTACCGGGATTCACGACCTCGAACGAGGTGATGAACCGCCCGTTGTTCTCGTTCACGTGCGAGAGGTCGTCGATACGGACGTCGATCGACGTGCTCGCTTCGTTCGGATTACCGGAGACATCGAGCGTGACGCCGTCGACGTCATCGCCCGACGCGGCGAACAGTCGAGCCGTCCCGTTCGACGAAATATCGAGAGACGAATCGAATGCGCCGGCGTTGCTCGTGACCGAATCGTCCGAGAACCCCGCGATCGACGGGTCCGTCGTCGAGAGATCCACGAGGCTGCCGGTGACTGGTTCGTCGTCGGCTCGGACGCTCCCGTTCACGGCGATCACGGAGCCGGCCTGACTGCGGTTGACCGAGAGTCTGTCTCGGCTCGCGTCGTACGACACGCCGTCGTTCGACAGCGCGGTTCCAGAACCGCCCCACTCGACGTCGAACGTCCTAGAGAGGTTCCCGGCGACATCCGAGGCCGTGTCGACATGTGTGACGTTCGAGAACGGCGTTTCGTCGACGGAATTGACGTTGTAGCCGACGCGAGCCATCTGGAGGTCCCACGTGCCGGTGAGTTCGATAGTGACGGACTGAGCCGTGCTGCCGACGACTCTGGCATCGGCCTCGCCCTCGTCCGTCGTCTCGCCGATCAGGTCGGTCCATACGGTCGGCGAATGGGTCGGGAGAGTGACCGTGAAATCGTCGCTGGTCTCACCCTCGATCGGGATCGTCGGAGTTCTCCCGTCCAGCGTTTCGGGGTCGATAGTCGTCGAAAATCTCTGCCTGTCGAGGTCGCCGCTGTACGCGACGAGCAGCAGCTGCCGATCGTCGCCGTCCACCGTCCGCTGTCCGGTCACCGTTCGGTTGGCCCCCTCGAATCGATTGTACAGGAGCGAGTGTTCGAACGTCGTTCTCGGGGGGTTCTGATACTCGTTGTATCCCGGACGGTACGTGAGCAGTCGAGTGTCGTGTTCCTGCTCGAACAGGGGAGTCGTGTTCTCGTAGCGGTCCGCGTCGCTCGGAACGACCCTCGCGTCTTGAATGTCGATCGGCCCTCGATCCTGCGTCGCCAGCGTTCCCCTCGGTGAGGGCGGATTGACCGCGAACAGACGCGAGTCGTATCGAAATCCGAGAGAAACGCGAACAGGGCGCTGATACGGATTCCGACTTGCCGCGCGGATGTCGAGAAGCGACGCCCGTAGGTCCTGCATGTCCGACTGTAGATCCTGACTGTGATCGAACTCGGCTTGATTGTTCTGTGCAGGCACGGCGAGGGCCTGATAGCTGGCAAGAGCGACGATCAGGAACCCGAACAGGATCACCGTCCCGACCACGACCGACTGGCCCCGACGGTCGCGACTGAATCGCATTGTCCGGTGTCGTCGCCGAGCGGGTATAAAAGCCTCCGTCGACCTCTCAGTCGCGATACTCGGGGCGGTGCGGCCGGGTGTCCGGAAACGAACGCGTTCAGTCGTCGCCCGCCCGCCGCTCCGTCAGCCACGCCGACGCGACGGCCATGACGCCCGCGAACCCGCCGAGCAGCACCGCCTGCGTCCAGTTGAAGTCGAGCAGCGTCCCCGCGACGAGCGTGACGAGAACGAAGGCGACTGTGAGGGCACCGAGCGTCGAGCCGAGGTCGGCAGAAGCGTCCGCGTCGGTCATGGGTCTGCGATCGCGCGTTCGGGCGATAAAACCGGCCGGTTCGTCCGACCGATCCGGCCGGCCGACTGGTCGCGGAGTTCGCGATCGACCCGCCGAGGAACTCGACGGATCGAGACGCGAGCGGCGGCGTCTCGACCACTCGTAAACTACATTTCGCGATATCAAATATCGATGGCGGCGTCTCACCCGCCCGCCGACCGGTCCGTTTTTGCGCGCGGCGGCTGTTGCCGCGCGTATGGCGAAACAGCCGCACCTGCTGGTCGAGGAGGGCGACGTCCACGAGATCGCGGTCATCCCGGGCGACCCCGGGCGCGTCGACCGGATCGCGGATCTGTGTGACGACAGCGAGGTCGTCGCGCAGAACCGCGAGTACAAGGTCGTCAACGCGAGCTACGAGGGCGTCGACCTCACGATCTGCTCGACGGGGATCGGCTGCCCCTCGGCGGCGATCGCGGTCGAGGAGCTCTCGCGCGTCGGCGTCGAGACGTTCGTCCGCTGTGGCACCTGTGGCGCGCTCCAGCCCGACATGGAGGTCGGCGACATGGTGGTCGCGACCGGCGCGGCCAAAGAGGAAGGGACGAGCAAGCGCTACGAGTCGGCGAACTACCCCGCAGTTCCCGACTACGACGTGCTCACCGGGCTCGTCGGGGCGGCCGAGGACAACGACGAGGAGATCCACGTCGGGCCGATCGTCTCGGACGACGCGTTCTACAACGAGGACGACGAGTACGTCGCGGACTGGAACGACGCGAACCTGCTCGCGATCGAGATGGAGGCGGCGACCGTCTTCTCGCTCGCGCGGCGCAAGGGGCTCGCGGCGGGCGCCATCTGCACCGTCGACGGCAACCTCGTCGCGGGGACGCAGAAGGGCGCGGACTCGGACGACGAACTGCCGGAGAAGGCGAAAGACAACGTCGAGCGCGCGATCCGGATCACGCTGAACGCGATCACGTCGCTGTAGCGGCGGACAGCGGTAGAGCGGCGGACCGTTCTTTCACTCCTCGGCGCGGAACTCCACGAGCGTCAGGTCGCGGTCGAGCGCGCACGTCTCATGGGGCGGCTCGCCGAGCACCTGATCGATGACGCGCTCCTCGTCGAAGTCGGCGCCGTCGGGGACGCAGTAGCCGTGGCTCGGACAGTCGGTGTGCGGGCACGGCCCCGCGAGCGACGCCTTGCTCCCGGCGTACGCGCGCTTCGAGGGGACGTTCGCGGGGACCGACGCGGGCTCGACCTCGACCGCGCGGACGCCCGCGTCGTGGACGGCGCAGTCGAGCGTCTGCGCGTTCTCGCGGATCCCGGTCACTCGGTACCGGGTTCCCTCGGAGAGGTTGAGACACTGGCCGCGGTAGGGACACCCCTCGCAGTCGGTCGATTCCCCCTCGTAGACGAACTCGCGGCCCACGTCCGCGAGCCGCGTCCCGATGAGCGTGACCGTGGTCATGCCCGGAGCGACGCGCCGAGCGTCCGTAAGCCTCCCGCCTTCGCGGGCAGAGCCGATTCGCACGCGGGTCCAGCGGCGCGGAGGGCAAGACACATCCGCGCGCCTCGGCAACGACGAGCGGAGATGATCGCGGGAGTCGCGCGCGAACTGCGCGCCGAGGCCGAGCGGACGAACGAGCGGCGCGTCCTCGTGCTCGCGGGCGACCGCGACCGCGCGATCGACGGCGCCTACGACGCGATCGAATCGCTCGGTCTCGACGACGGGACGGTCTCGATCGTCTCGACGCGGGAGGGGTTCCGGTTCGAGGAACACCGTCCCCGAGGGGCCGACGAGCTGCTGGGTCGCACCCGCGAGGCGGTCGTCGTGGACTGCCACGAGCGGTTCGCTCCAAACGCGCTCGGCCGGGCCGTCGGCGCGGTCGACGGCGGCGGCCTCCTCGTCCTCCTGACGCCCCCGCTCGACGAGTGGCCCGGGGTTCGCGACCGGTTCGACGACTCGCTGGCGGTGCCCCCGTACCGCGTCGAGGACGTGACCGGGCGCTTCCGCCAGCGCCTCGTCTCGACGCTCCGAACGCACCCCGGGATCGCGCTCGTCGCGCTCGGGGACGACCCGGAGGGCGACGTCGTCGAACGCGACGGACTGACCGGGGAGCAGGCCGCTGAGGAGGCGGCAGACGCGGAAGACGGCGACGATGCGGTCGACCCCAGCGATGCGCGGGGCGTGCCCCCGGGCGCGACGTTCGCCGCGGGGGCGTACCGCGCGTGCCGCACGGCCGACCAGGCGCGGGCGCTGCGCGCGTTCGAGGCGCTGACCGAACCGGGCTCCGCCGTCGTGGTCGAGTCGGACCGGGGACGCGGGAAGTCGAGCGCGGCCGGGCTGGCGGCGGGCGCGCTCGCGCTCGCCGGCCGCGACGTGCTCGTCACCGCGCCCGCGTTCCGGAACGCCGCGGAGGTGTTCGCTCGGGCGCGAGAACTGATCGCGACAGAGGCGGCAGATATCGACCTCGACGGCGAGGGAGGCGAGCGCGACCTCCGAACGCCCGCCGGAGGTCGCGTGCGCTTCCTGCCGCCCGCGGCCGCCGCGGCGGAGGCGGGCGAGGCGGACGCGGCGATCGTCGACGAGGCGGCGGCGCTCCCGGTGCGGCTGCTGGAGGGGTTCCTCGACGCGCCCGCGGTCGCGTTCTGTACGACGGTCCACGGCTACGAGGGGGCCGGTCGCGGGTTCGCGGTGCGCTTCCGCGAGCGACTGCTCGACTCGCGGTTCGCGGTGCGGGACGTGCGCCTCGACGAGCCGATCCGGTACGCGCGAGACGACCCCGTGGAGGCGTGGGCGTCGCGCGCGCTCCTGCTCGACGCGCGGCCCGCGGTCGACGCCGCCGTCTCGGGCGCGTCCGTCGGCGACGCGAGCTACCGCGCGCTCGACCCGGACGACCTGCTCGCGGACGAGACGCTGCTCGGCGAGGCGTTCGGGCTGCTCGTCGCCGCGCACTACCGGACCGAGCCGAACGACCTCGCGCGGCTGCTCGACGCGCCGAACCTCGCCGCGCGCGCGCTCGTCGCGGACGGCCGGGTCGTCGCGGTCGCGCTGCTCGCGCGCGAGGGCGGGCTCGACGCCGAGACCCGGCGCGGGATGTACGAGGGCGAGCGCGTCCGGGGCAACATGGTGCCGGACGTGCTCACGAGCCAGCTGCGCGACGAGGCCGCGGCCGAGCCGCGCGGGCTGCGGACGGTCCGGATCGCGACCCACCACGCGCTCCGGGACGCGGGGTTCGGCTCGCGGCTCCTCGACGAGGTCCACGCGGAGTTCGGCGGCGACGGCCCGGAAGGCGAGGACGGCTCCGTCGACTACTTCTCGGTCGGCTACGGCGCGACGCCGCGCCTGCTCCGCTTCTGGCGGCGGGCGAGCTACCGGACCGTCCATCTCTCGACGACTCGCAACGACGCCTCCGGCGAGTACTCCGCGGTCATGCTCCGGCCGGAGACGGCGGCCGGGCGCGACCTGCTGGACCGCCACGCGGTCGCCTTCCGCGACCGCGAGCGCGACGGGCTCTCGGACGCGCACCGCGACGTCGACCCGGACGTGGTCCGCGGGGCGCTGCGGGCGTGTTCCGCACCGGTCTCGGTCGACCTCACCGAGACCGAGTGGCGCTCCGTCGTCGGGGCCTCGGTCGGCCCGGGGATGTACGACAGCGCGCCCGGCGCGTTCCGCGACCTCGCTATCGCGGCGCTGATCGAGGGGACCGACCTCAACGGGCGCGAAGAGCGGCTGCTCGTCCGGAAGGTGCTTCAGGGCCGGCCGTGGGAAGCGGTCGCCGACGAGCTCGACTACGTCTCGACGAGCGCGTGTATGCGCGCGCTCGGCGACGCCGCCGTCCCCCTCGTCGAGCGCTACGGCACCGAGTTCGCGCTTGAAGAGCGGGAGCGATTCGTCGACGACTGACCACAGGCACGCGACCCGCGAGTGATCGACGCAGTGGCGCGTGCCGACGAGCGCCCGAAGGGCGCGAATCGCACGCGCGAGGGAGTCGGCGGCGACCATCGGGAGCCGCCGACGAGGCTGGGGAGGCGTGAGGTGCTGTGCGGTCGCGGATGGGCGGGACTCGAAGGGGCAGTCGGGAGGCAGACAGAGGCGACGTAAGCACCGCAGGAGCGAGCGAAGCGAGCGACGAGGAGCGCAACGAGCGTCTGTCTGCCTCCCGACTGGGGCTTCGGCGGTCGTGTTCCTAGTGGAGACTGCGTCGTAGCGAGCGACTGGGGCTTCGACAGTCGCGTTCTTAGCAGCAACTACATCGTACCGAACGGCGGAAATCCAGACTGCTGACGCCGCGTCAGCGCACGCGAATATCTAAATCCGGTTCTCGCGCCCGGGATCGACGTCGATCGCGTCCACGGGGCAGACGTCCACGCAGAGCATACAGTCGATACACTGGTCCTCGTCGGCGGGGTTCGCCTTCCGCTCGGACTCGGGGTGGCCGGGCGTGTCGACCCACTCGAACACGTCGACCGGGCAGTCCTCCAGACAGGCGCCGTCGGCGAGACAGATGTCGAAGTCGACCGCGACGTGGGTGCCCCGAATCCCCTGCTTCTCGGGGGGTTCGACGGGGCCCCAGACGGCGACGCCGTCCTCCTCGCCGACCCGCTCGCGGTTCGTTTCGAAGTTCGGATCGATGGCCATCTTACCCGTGGTTCGACGGTCGCGGGTTTAAACTCCGCGACGAGAAGATTCGGTCGGACGGACGGGAACCCCTCCGTCGGTCGGGTAGCGGAACGCCGACTACGGGTGCGCGTAGTACGCCACGAGATCCTCGGAGCCGTTCGGGCCGTCCTCCTCGTCGGTCGCCTCGGGGTCGAACGCGTCGATCCGGGCGAAGCCGACGCGCACGAACTGGACGACCGCGTCGGGGTCGACGTCGGCGAGCGCGGGCTCGGCGACCCCGCGGACGTCGGCGGAGACGGTTCGGAGGAGCGTGTCGAGCCCCTCCTCGACCGGCGCCCAGTGGACCACGTCCACGTCGCCCTCGCGGACCACGTCGATGTCGGCGTCGAGGAACGCCAGCTCGTCGCCCTCGTAGCGGACGCAGCCGTACCCCTTGAGCCAGACGCGCTCGCCCTCGGGCGGGAGGTCCGGCGATTCGATCGCGATCCGCCCGGCCGGCACCTCGCGGTCGCCGCGGTCCGGGTGATCGGGGTGGAGCGGCGGGTGCCCGGCGTCGGGCGCGGGCGCGTCGCCGTCGACGATCGGGAGTTCGACCGCGGGGGCGTCCTCGCGGTCGCGGACGAGGAAGTAGCGGTTCGCCCCGTCGTCGACCAGGTCGCGGTTGTTCGCGTAGACGGACGACATCGCGAGGTCGACGTCGGAGGTGGACATCCCGAGCTCGGTCATCGAGTCGACCAAGGCCTGCCCCTGAATCCCGCGGCGGCGCATGGACCGGATCGTCGGCGCGCGCGGGTCGTCCCACCCCGTCAGCTCCCCGTCGGCGATCAGTTGTTTGATCGTCGACGTGGAGAGTTTCACGTCGTACTCGTCGACCTGAACGTGGCCCCAGTGGAGGACTTCGGGGTACTCCCAGCCGAAGTAGTCGTAGACGAACCGCTGGCGCTTCGCGGAGTCCTGAAGGTCGATGCCGCGGATGATGTGCGTGACGCCCGTGAGGTGGTCGTCGACGCCGGACTGGAAGTCGAGCATGGGCCAGCAGCGGTAGTCGGCCGCTTCCTCGCGCGGGTGCGGCGTGTCGATCATCCGGAAGGCGACCCAGTCGCGCAGCGCGGGGTTCTTGTGGTCGATGTCGGTCTTCACGCGGAGGACCATCTCGCCGGCGCCGTACTCGCCGTCGACCATCGCCGCGAACTCCTCGCGAACCGTCTCGGCGTCCTTCTCGCGGTGCGGGCACGCCTCGCCCGCGTTCTTCAGCTCGGAGAACTCGTCGCCGGAACACGAGCAGGTGTACGCGCCCCCGCGGTCGATCAGCTCGCGGGCGTGGTCGTAGTACGTCTCCAGCCGGTCGGACGCTTTCAGCACGCGGTCGGGCTCGAAGCCGAGGTACTCGATGTCGTCGAGGATGGCGTCGTACGCGTGCAGATCGGGCCGCTTCGTCTCCGGGTCGGTGTCGTCGAACCGGCAGATGAACTCGCCGTCGTAGCGCTCCTTGTACGTCCCGATGACGGCGGGCATGCGCGCGTGGCCGACGTGCCACGGGCCGTTCGGGTTCGGTGCGGCGCGCATCACGACTTCTCCCTCCTCGGCGTTCGGGAGGTCGGGAAGGACGTGTTCGTCCGCTTCGTCATCCGCCTCAAGCTCCGCGAGCTTCTCGGGCGCGAGCTCGCCGAGTCGCTCCCGGCGGGCCGCCTCGTCCATTTCGCCGACCTCGTTCACGACCGGCGCGAGGACGCCCGGGATCTCGTCGCCGTGCGGGCGGAACTCGGGGTTCTCGCCCATGATCGGACCCATGATCGCGCCCACGTCCGGGTCGCTGCCGTGCTTGAGCGCGTTGAAGAGCGCCGCGGCCTCGCCGGCCGCCGCGACGCGCTCGCGGAGTTCGTCGTCCATGATCGTGACTTCTCGGGGTCGGGTCAAAAACGCCGCGAAACGGCGGGGAGGGGCGGGTCCCGGGCGTCGTCGAAGCGAGTGCGCGCCGACGGGTCCGAGACGGGAGCGGTCCGCGACGGCGGCGGCCGCAGCTCCCGTCGACCCGGGACGGCGGGTAGGGGCACCAGAGACGAGCGGCCGGATGGGCTTAAACGGCCCAGACCGTTCACGCCGGAAACGGCCCGCTACCGGCGTGAACGGTCGAGAGGCTTTTCTGCGAGCGGAGCCCACCGGAGCGATCGGTCGTCGCGAGGACGAGGCGTCGGAGCCGGACGAGCCGGTTCGTCGCCTTGATGGTCGCCGGGGCCGTGGTCGGGGCATGAGCGTCGCGTCGGCGGTCGTCGGAACGCGGAGGGGATCGCGGTGGTAGGACCCATCTCCAAGGCGGAGCGAGACGCCGGGAACCGGAAGATCAGGCTCGTCCTGCTCGGAATCGTCACGGTCTCCCCGCCGCTTATCGCCCTCCAGTTAGACCCGTCGCCGGTCCAGCTCCTGGCCGCGGCCGGAGCCGGATTCGGCCTCGGCCTCGTGGTCGTGTGGTACCTCGGGCGCCTCGCCGCGGAGTTCGCCGGCAGCGGCCGACGACCTCCCCGACGCCGCTGAGTCTTGTCGTCCCCCGCTGCCGGCGACCCGGCGTCGAGCTAATCGGCGCCCGTCTCCGCGCCCCGAGCCGACTCGACGAGCTCGCCCGCCTTCTCACCCGCGACGGACCGGGAGCTCGACAGCGGCGAGATGCTCACCTCGCCCTCGACGGCCGCGCGGCGGTCCGACCCGGGGTCGTCCGGGACGTCGCCGCGCAGGAACTCCCGCCAGAAGCGGTCGCGGAGCTCCATCCCCATCTCGCCGCGCCGCTCGCCGAACTCCCACCCCTCGGGGACGTTCTCCTCGTCCGGTCCCTCCTCGCCCGGGCGGAACTCGATCACGTCGAAACCGCGTGCGGGCTCGGTCAGCCGATAGGTGGGGTTCGCCGCCGCCTCGTCGTCCGCGGCCGGGACGTTGACGTTCAGCACGTCGGCGCCGAACGGGAGTTCGAGGGCGCCCTCCCCGTCGCCGCCGCTCCCGGCCTCGGCGCGGTCGATCAGGTCGGCGACGACCTCGCCGGCGAGCGCGAAGTCGCCGTTGTCGAGCGTCGGCGGCACGGGGAGGTTGCCGCGGTCGTACAGCGACACCGCGACCGCGGGCGTGCCGAGGAACGACGCCTCCATCGCGGCGCCGACGGTCCCTGACTGCCCGAGGATGTGCGCGCCGATGTTCGGCCCGTGGTTACAGCCGGAGACGACGACGTCGGGGTCGAGTTCGAGCGCCACGTCCGCGACCGCGACGCAGTCCGCGGGGGTGCCCTCGACCGCGTAGCCGCGGTCCGTCTCGGTGTAGTCGACCGTCGTCTCCCACCATGAGCGCGCACCGCCGACGCCGGACTGGTTGGTCGCGGGCGCGACCACCGTCACGTCGTAGTCGCGGGAGAGCGCGTCCGCGAGCGCCCGGAGCCCGACGGCGTCGATCCCGTCGTCGTTGGTGAGCAGGATCTCGGTTGGCATACGACACCGTGCGCGGGGACGGGAGAAAACGTCGCCGGTCCGGGCGCGTGTAGAGACCGTGAGAGAAAGCGTCGGCGAGGGTCGGCGCGCGTCGCGGGCGTCGGCCGGGTGGTACTCCGAACGGTCAGTCGGAAGGGCGCGGCAGCGACAGGACGGGGGACCGCCGGCTCAGTCGGCTGTGACGCGGCGCGACGAGGTCGCTAGGTCGAGCACCTCGTCGAAGAAGCCGAGCGAGTCGTGCGGGCCGGGGTTCGCCTCGGGGTGGTACTGGCGGGTGATCACGTCGAGTTCCTCGCTGTCGAGCCCCTCGACGGTGTCGTCGTTGACGTTCACCTGCGTCACCTCCAGCGGGCCGGTGTCGTCGACCGTGTAGCCGTGGTTCTGCGTGGTCATCACGACCTTGTCGGTGCGGAGGTCCTTGACGGGCTGGTTGACGCCGCGGTGGCCGAACGCCATCTTCTCGGTCGAGCCGCCGAGCGCGCTCGTGATCACCTGCTGGCCGAGACAGATCCCCGCGAGGGGGAGCTCGCCCGCGAAGTCGTCGACGACCTCCTGGGCCGCGACGAAGTTCTCCGGGTCGCCCGGGCCGTTCGAGACGAAGAGCACGTCGGGGTCGACGGCGGCCACGTCCTCGGCGGTCGCGTCGTACGGGAGGACGTGGACGTCCGCGCCGCGCTCGGTGAGCGAGGAGATGATCGAGCCCTTCGCGCCGCAGTCGAGCAGGGCCACGTCGACGTCGCCGCCGCCCTCGTGGACGGTCGGCTCCGTCACCGACACCTGCGCGCCGATGTCG
This sequence comes from Halorubrum sp. GN11_10-6_MGM, assembly GCF_005435165.1. Lineage (GTDB taxonomy): Archaea > Halobacteriota > Halobacteria > Halobacteriales > Haloferacaceae > Halorubrum. The sequence continues at coordinate 19,985 of NZ_SGUC01000005.1, forward strand.
ACGTGGTCGCTCATCGGCTTACACGCCTCCATCTCGTCGACCGCGTCCTCGGGGGTCGCATCCGGACCGGCGGCGATCCCGCAGGCCATCGTGCCCTCCTCGCGGACGGTGGTGACGATCTCGCGGGTGTCGACGTGGTCGACGGCCGGGACGTCCTCCCCGGCGAGCCAGTCGGCGACGTCGTCGGTCAGCTCGCGGGCGATGGCCGCGCGCGGCTGGACCGACTCGGACTCGAACCGCTCGGTTCGGACGCCGTAGTTCCCGATGAGGGGGTACGAGAAGGTGAGTACCTGCTCGGCGTAGGAGGGGTCGGTGAGCGACTCCTCGTAGCCGGTGTACGCGGTCGTGAACACCAGTTCGCCGCGGGTCCGCCCCGGCGCACGGGCGCGCGCTTCGAGCACGCGGCCGTCGGCCAGCGCGATGTAGGCGTCCGACATTACGAGAAACGTACGCGCAGTGGCTAATAAATGCGTCGTTCGAAGGTTCGTTACGATATTCGTAACGAGTAAGGCGGCGGGAGAGAGACGGGGAGTATGGACGACCTCGACCGACGGATTCTCTCGATCCTGCGGCGGGACGCGCGGACCCCGTACACGGAGATCGCGGACCGGGTGGGGACCTCCGAGGGGACCGTGCGCAACCGCGTCGACCGGATGACCGACGAGGGCGTGATCGAGCGGTTCACGGTCACGACCCGCACCGGCAACGTGAAGGCGATGATCGAGATCTCGGTGGAGATGAACGTCAACACCGACGCGGTCGGCCAGCGGATGGTGGAGTGGGAGGAGGTCGACTTCGTCTGGCAGGTGTCCGGCGAGGAGGACATCGTCCTCGTCGTCGACGCGGTCGACACGCGCGCCGTCAACGAACTGATCACGCAAGCGAGGGAGATGGACGAGGTCAAATCGACGAAGACGCGGCTCATCCTCGACGAGCGGCTGGGCTAAGCGAGCGGCGACCCATTTCGACCGTCCCGGGGTGGCCCGTGCCTTCGAGTGGCTCACACGGTCGCCGAGAGGGAAAAACGAGGGTGCCACTCGATCGCGAGTCGGCTGGCTTCCGCCAGCTCGTCGATCGTCCCGGAGATCCGATCTTCCCGGAGATCCGTTATTTCCGGCGTAGGGAACCGTTTACGACAGCTTTTCGATGTTCTCGACGACGGCGTCGGCGAACTCGCTGGTCGCGAGCTTCTCGCCGCCCTCGATCTGGCGGTGGAGGTCGTAGGTGACCTTCCCGGACGCGATGGTCTCCTCGACGGCGTCGCGCACGAGGTCAGCGGCGTCCTTCCAGCCGAGGTAGTCGAGCATCTCGCGGCCCGAGAGGATCATCGCGGTGGGGTTCACCTTGTCCTCGCCGGCGTACTTGGGCGCGGAGCCGTGAACCGGCTCGGCGAGACAGCGACCGTGGCCGAAGTTGGCGCCCGGCGCGATGCCGAGGCCGCCGATCTGCGCGCCGGCGGCGTCGGACATGTAGTCGCCGTTGAGGTTCATCGTCGCGATGACGGAGTACTCGTCCGTGCGGGTCAACAGCTGCTGGAGCATGTTGTCGGCGATGCGGTCCTTGACGACGACGGTGCCCTCGGGCCGCTCGCCGTCGTGCTCCTCCCAGAGCTGGTCCTCGGTGATGACGTCCTCGCCGTACTCCTCCTCGGCGACCTCGTAGCCCCAGTCGCGGAAGGCGCCCTCGGTGAACTTCATGATGTTCCCCTTGTGGACGAGGGTGACCGAGTCGCGGTCGTTGGCGACCGCGTAGTCGATCGCCTCGCGGACGAGGCGCTTCGAGCCGAACTCGGAGATGGGCTTGACGCCGATGCCGACCGGGCCGTCGTGGATGACGTCCGCGATGCCCATGTCGTCTTCGAGGAAGTCGCGTACCTGCTCGACCTCGTCGGTGCCGGCCTCCCACTCGACGCCGGCGTAGACGTCCTCGGTGTTCTCCCGGAAGGTGACCATGTCCATCTCCTCGGGGCTCTTGACGGGCGACGGGACGCCTTCGAGGTGGTAGGTGGGACGGACGTTCGCGTACAGGTCGAGCGTCTGCCGGAGCGCGACGTTCAGCGAGCGGAACCCGGCGCCGACCGGCGTCGTCAGCGGGCCCTTGATCGCGACGCGGTGGTCGCGGATGGCCGAGACGGTGTCCTCGGGGAGGTTCTCGTCGTACTTCTCGCGGGCGGACGAGCCGGCGTAGACGCGCATCCACTCGATGGAGCGGCCCGTCTCCTCGGCGGCGGCGTCGAGTACCTGCTGTGCGGCCGGCCCGACGTCGGTGCCGATCCCGTCGCCGTGGATGATCGGGATGATCGGGTTCGAGGGAACGTTCAGCTCGCCGGTCTCCTCGTCGGCGAGCGTGATGGCTTCGCCGTCGTCGGGGACGTCGACCTTGTCGTAGCTCATGAACGTTCGTGGATTCATGTGGCCCCCTAAAGTGCCTGCCGTTTTCGGCGTGAGCGTCGCGCTCGCAGGGCTTGCCGGTTCTCGCCGGCCGGCCCGCGAAACGCTTCGCGGACGCGTCCCGCGATGCCTCGCCGACTCGTCCCGTGACGCCCCGCGGACGCGTCCCGCGATGCCTCGCCGAGGGGACCCCGCCGACCGAGGCTCAGACCGGTTCGACCGCGACGTCGAACAGCGACCGCCAGCGGTAGCGCCGCCCGCCCCAGACGAACGTTCGGCGGGCGAATGCGTACGCCATCAGCGGCGGGGCGATCAGCACGCCGGGCGCCGCGAGCAGGAACGTCGCGCGGCGGATCCCGAACCGGGCGTACGCGGCCCCCGCGAGCGCCGTGACGAGCGACACCCCCGCGAACGGCGCGAGCAGACAGAGCGCGGCCATGACGACGCCGAAGACGGCGTTGAACGCGGTCGCGGCCGGGGCGTGGTACCGAGTGATCGTCAGGAAGCGGACGAACCGCTCCAGCGACCCCCGGAGCGAGCCGCCGGCGGGGACGTGGCGCGTCCGGTCGACCGCCGAGACGTCGACGTGTTCCGTGAGCGTCCCGTCGTCGCTGACGGTCCGCCGGAGGTCGCGCAGGAACGCCGCCTCCCCGTCGCGGAGGTCGTCGCGCTCGAATATCACCGCGCCGCCCCACGCGACGCCGGCCGCGAACACCGCGAGCGTCCCGCCGATGACGTACGCCGGCTCGAACAGCCGAGCGAGCGGGTCCTCGCCGACGAACACCGGGACCTCCGTGGTCGGCCCCCGTCGGTCGTAGTCGGCGTCGAGCGTCGCCAGCCACTCCGGCGGATGATGAAAGTCGTCGTCGGTCCACGCGATCCGGTCGTTCGCCGCGGCCTCCATCCCGGCCGCGATCGCGTTCGCCTTCCCGGAACACCCCTCCGGCTCGCCCGCGACGAGGAGGCGGACGCGGTCGGGGAGGTCGCCGCGGCGCGCCGCGACCGGGTCGTCCGGCGAGTCGCAGATCACGAGGAGCTCGTCGGCGGCGCGGTCGCCGCCACCGCCGCCATCGCCGCCGGTGTCGCCTCCGTTCTCGCCGTCGAACGCCCCCGGACCGCGCAGTTGCTCGGCCACTTCGTCGCACGCGTCGGTCCAGCGGACGGTCGGGAGTAGGACCGAGACCGGCGCGGGGTCGGTCGGTTCCGAAGCTGTCACGCCCCCCGCTTCGTGCGGTTCACGTATAAACAACGGCGGTCGAGCCGCGGCTCACGACCCCGGACACGAGCGCGTCCCCAGTTCGTCGACCCGCGTCTCCCCGTCGGTGACGTCCACGTCGACCGCCGAGACGGTGACCGACCGGATCGGACCGCTTTCGGCGTCGGCGAGCCCTGCGGCGCGGTCGCAGAGATGTGCGAGCAGCGGCTCGACGCGGTCGGGCTCGGGGTCGTCCGCGAGCAGCGTGAGGAGCTTCCGCCAGCGCGCGGTGGGGTACGCCCGGGCGTCGGAGGGCGGTCGGTCGCGCGCGACGCGGTCACCGTAGAGGGCGTCGAGCCGCTCGCCGTCGTCGGTCGTCGCGGTCGCCAGCACGAGCGCGTCGGTCGCGGGCGGGTTCGGCGCGAACATGTCCCAGCCCCCCTCCGTCGGGTCGGCGACCGACGCGACGGGGTCCGGGGTCTCGACGAGCCCGAGCCCCATCGCGTTCCACGCGACGAGCGCGACGAGGAGGGCCGCGGCGAGGACGGGCACCGCGGCCGCGGCCCGCTCGCGGACGGCGCGAACCGGCCCGCCCTCCGGAGTCGGCCCCGGCGACCGGAGCCGGTCCGCCGCGCCGCGACGGAGCCGGTCGGCGGTCGGGGCGACCGCGCGCTCGACGCGGTCCCAGACGGACGGCGGGAAGAAGGGGAGCAGCGCGGCCGCCGAGACCAGCGGGAAGACGCCGATCTGGAGCGTGACGGCCATCGAGAGGTGCGCCGCGAGGAGCGTCCCTGCGAGCGCGGCCCGGAGCCGACCGGCGGCCGCGACGAGCAGCGGCGAGGCGACGACGAGCGCGAGCCAGCCGTAGGTGGCCGCCGCGAGCAGCGGGGACCACTCGGGCACGACGCCGCCGAACGGGCCGTGGAGGTACGTGAGCCGGAAGACGCGCTCGACGGCCTCTCCCGCGGGCCACGCGGTCCCGCGGAGCTTCACGACCGCGTTGGAGACGTACACGACGACGACGAGGGCCAGGGGGAGCGCCGCGGCGGGACCGGCGACGCGGCCGCTCGCTCCCACCGCGGTCGGTTCCGGGGCCTCGGTCTCCCGGCGCCGCACCGCGTCGAGCGACCACCGAGCGCCGAGCGGGCAGAGGAGTCCGGCGCCCAGCAGCTGGAGCAAGAGGGTGTCACCCGCGTTGAGGACGAAGGGATTCCGGGCCTGAAGCGACGCGAGCAGGACCAGCGAGACCGCGGTCGCGGCGCGGGTCCGGTGGCCGACCGCGAGCGCGGCGGCCGCGGCCGCGGCGACGAGGAACAGCAGCGAGACCGCCCACGCCTCGCCGGAGACGGCGTGGATCGAGAGGCGGGCGCCGAGGGGGTACGCGCCCGCGAGCGCCGCGCGGGGGAGGACGCCGGCGTCGGTGTAGAAGGCCCCGAGGTTTCGCGCACGGAGCGCGAGGTCGACGAGGAGGACGGCCCCCAGCGCGATCCGGAACGCGGCGAAGGCGCGCGCGTCGACCCCGAACCGGCGTCGGAGCGCGGCGCGGAGCCGGGGGACCGCGCCCGCTCCGGAGTCGGCGTCACCGGCGTCGGCTGTCGTCACGATGCCCTCGGATCGCCGAGCGGCGGGAATAGGTCTTGCGGCGCCGGCGTGCGTCCGGGGTCCCGGGCGGCCGCGAGGCGACCGCCGTCGGGCCGTCGCGGTCGCGTCGCGACCCCCGCGGTCGCCGGCTTCCGGGCGCTTATGTGGCCGCCGCGGGTGCCACCGGTATGCGAGTCATCGTTCACGGCGGGGCCGGCGGCGCCCCGGACGAGCCGGAGCCCAGACAGGCGGTCCTCGACGAGGCGGCCACGCGCGGCGCCAAGAGCGGGACGCCGCTCGACGCGGTCGAGTCGGCGGTCAGCGTCCTCGAATCGGACCCCCGCTTCAACGCGGGCGTCGGCGGCGCGGTCCAGTCGGACGGCGTCGTCCGCACCGACGCCGGCGTGATGACCTCGGACCGCGAGATCGGCGCGGCCTGCTCGATGCCCGGCGTCGAACACGCGGCGAGCGTCGCCCGCGTCGTCCGCTCGGAGACGCCGCACGTCTTCGTCTCCGGCGAGCACGCGGTCGAGCTCGCCGACGAGTTCGGCGTCGAGACCGGCGTCGACCTGCTCACGGACGAGAAACGCGAGCGGTACGAGGCCGAGGACCCGCCCCGAGGCGATCCCCGCGAGCACCTCGACTGGCTCGCCTCGCGCTTCGGCTCCGGCGACGATCAGGCGGGCGAGCGGTCGGACGGCGACGGAGCGACGAGCGGCGAGTCGGGCCGCGCCCCGGACCACGACACCGTCGGCGCCGTCGCGACCGACGGCGACCGGGTCGCCGCCGTCACCTCGACCGGCGGGCGGTCGTTCGCGCTGGCGGGGCGCGTCGGCGACGTGCCGCAGGTCGGCTCGGGGTTCTTCTGTACCGAGGCGGGCGGCGCGAGCGCCACCGGCGCGGGCGAGGACATCGCGCGCGTCACCCTCTCGCGGCGCGCCGTCGACCACCTCGACGACGGGCTCGGCGCGCAGGCCGCAGCGGACCGGGCGATCGACGAGTTCGAGTCGATCACCGGATCGGGCGCGGGCGTCATCGTCCTCGACCCGGACGCGACCGGCGCGGACGCCGCGGGGAGCGCGTTCAACACCGAGGGGATGCAGACGAGCGTCGCGCTCGACGAGTGAGGCGAGCGACAGGGCGCCGGGTCGCCCGGTCTGTTGGTCGGCGCGTTGCTCCCTCCGCCGGTCGGCGCGTCGCCCCGTCCGCGGGTCGGCGCGTCCCGTCGGCGCCTACCCGCGGAAGAGGTTCAGCACCTCGTCGACGACCGACGGCTCGACGGCGACGAGGTACGATTCCTCGGGGTAAAGCACCGTCTCGGGACCGGCGAGCGTGTCGCCGGCGGCGTCGGAGACGACGAGACTGCCGCGGGGCAGCGCCACCTCGTCGAGCGAGCGCCCGGCGACCGGCGCCCCCTCGGCGACGTGGAGTTCGAGGATGTCGAGGGAGCCGGTGACGTCTTCGAGGGCGCTCACGTCGGGCTCGATGGCGTTGACGGCCGCGCGCGCACCGGCGCGCTCCGGGTAGATCACCTCGTCGACGAAGCGGTCGAACTCGGTGCCCGGCTCGCTCTCGGTGCGGACGACGGTCTGCGTGTCCGGGGCGAGCTCGCGGGTCAGCAGGCAGACCGCGAGGTTCGTCCCCGACTGGCTCGTCAGCGCGGCGACCACGTCGGCGCGCTCTAACCCCGCCTGTTCGAGGACCCCCGGCCGCGTGGCGTCGCCCTCGATCACCGTGGCGACGTAGTCGTCGCTGAGCGCCGCGGCCCGCTCGGAGTCCCGCTCGATGACGGTCACGTCGTGGCCCCTGTCGTCGAGGATGTGGGCGGCCCGGTTCCCGACGCGACCGCCGCCGGCGATGACGATCCGGAAGTTCCCGTCCATGGATCAGCCGTCACCGGCCTCCGCATTAGAACTGTCCGTCGGATCGGCGGCGGGTCCCTCGCCGCGACCCCGCAGGGCGTAGTACGCGAGGACGCCGGCGAGGATCCAGCCGACGCTCAACGCGAGCGCGAGCGGGTCGGTCCGGACGAGGTACACCACGAGGACGCCGGTGAGGAGGAGGTTCAGGGCGATCCCGAGCACGGCCGGGATGGGGTAGTACGGCATCTCGTACGGGCGGCGCATGTCCGGTCGCTCGCGGCGGAGCTTGATCACGGCCCCGTTGACGACGATGAACGAGAGCAGGAAGAAGAGGCTGGAGACGTTACCGGCGCTCTCGGTCGGCAGGGCGACCGATCCGAGCATCACGACCGCGCTGACGAGGATGGCGAGGAACGGCGTGCCGTACCGGTGGTGGATGCGGCCGATCCGGGGGAGCAGCTGGCCCTCCCGGCCCATGGAGAATGCGACCCGCGAGGAGGCGATGACGACCGCGTTCAGCGCCGTCAGCGTCGAGAAGACCGCGCCGAACACGATCAGCGCGCCCCCGTTCTGGATGATCGGGAGGCCCGTGGGCATGAACGAGGTCGCGGCCGCCGCGATCCCCGCCTCGCCGGCCTCCGCGAGCCCCTCGGCGCCGAGGGTGCCGATGGCGACGACGACCACCAGGGCGTAGACAATCACGGTGGCGCCGAGGCTGTAGAAGATCGCCCGCGGGATATTCTCGCGCGGGTTCTCGACCTCCTCGGTGACGGTCGTGATGAGGTCGTACCCCTCGAAGGCGATGAACGTCAGTCCCATCGCCGGGAGGATCGAGAACGCCGAGTTCCCCGCCGGAAACAGCGGGTCGAACTGCTGGAAGGTGAAGCTCGTCTCCCCGCCGCCGCCGGCCGAGAGGAACCCGAAGGCGACGAAGACGACGAGGATGGCGACCTTGACCGCCGTGAAGATCGTCTCCGCGCTGCCGCTGGCGGCCGTCGAGAGGGCGTTGACCGTCACGAGGAGCGCGACCGCGACGAGCGCGAGCCCCACGGCCGCCGGGACCGACACCGGGAGCAGCGGCACCGCGAGGGCGCCGACCTCGCCGGGCGCCGCGGTGATCCCGTAGACGTGGAGCAGCTCCAGGAAGTTCGGCGCGAACCCGAGCGCGTAGAGGCCGCCGGCGATCATGTAGGCGAACCAGAGCATCCACCCCATCAGGAACGAGGGGAGGTCGTCGAACGTCTCGCGGACGAAGGCGTACCCGCCGCCAGACTTCGGGATCGACGCCGCGAGCTCGGCGTACGAGAGTCCGGTGAACGCCGTGACGATCCCGTTGAACACGAACACGAGGATCGCCGCCGGCCCCGCGATCTCCGCCGCGAGCCCCGTCAGCACGAAGATCCCGGCGCCGATCATCGCCCCCATTCCGATCATCGTCGCGTCCAGCAGTCCGAGCTCGGCCGCCGGGGCGCGATCTCCGGCACTCATCGTGGTACCCAACCGTTCCCACGCGAATAGTTGTTTGGCCGGAGACCGTCGGACCGGATGGCGACGGGGCCGCACGCGGCGGGCCGTCGGGTCGTCGCCCGCGGAGGCGAGGATACAAATCCGGGGGTCGCCTTGCGCCGGTATGGTAACCTTCCTCGCCGGGGGGACGGGCACGCCGAAGCTCCTCGACGGCGCGGCCCGGGTGTTCGAGTCGGCCGAGACCGCGGTCGTCGCCAACACCGGCGACGACGTCGAGCTCGGCGGCCACCTCGTCTGCCCGGACGTCGACACCGTGCTGTTCGCGGGCGGCGGCGTCCTCGACCGCGAGACGTGGTGGGGGATCGACGGCGACACGACCGCGACCCACGAGGAGCTGTCCCGGCTCGCCGCGGCCGCGGGCGACGCGATCGACGGCGAGCCGGGCGCGCCCCGATACCTCGACGACGACGCCCAGACCGCGGGCCGCGATATCGCCCGCTGGCGGCGGTTCTCCGCGGTCGGCGAGTTCATGGAGATCGGCGACCGCGACCGGGCGGTCCACCTCACGCGCACGAGCCTGCTGGACGAGGGAAAGTCGCTCACCGAGGCGGTGGGGACGCTCGCGGACGCGTTCGACCTCGACGTCGACCTCCTCCCGATGTCCGACGACCCGGTCGCGACGCTGATCCACACCGAGGCCGGCGAGACGCTCCACTTCCAGGAGTACTGGGTCGCGCACCGCGGCGAGCCCGCGGTCGCGGACGTCGAGTTCCGGGGCGCCGAGGACGCCGAGCCGACCGACGCGGTGCTGGAGGCCCTCGCGGATCCGGTCGTCATCGGCCCGTCGAACCCCGTGACGAGCCTCGGGCCGATGCTGGCGTTTCCCGGCTTCGAGCGCGCGCTCCGGGAGACGCCCGTCGTCGCCGTCTCGCCGTTCGTCGGCGACGAGGTGTTCTCCGGCCCGGCCGCGGAGCTGATGGCGGGCGTCGGGCGCGAGCCCTCGACGGCGGGCGTGGCCGACGCGTACCCGTTCGCGGACGCGTTCGTCCTCGACGAGGCGGACCCGACCGAACTCGACCGGCGCGTCGAGCGCACGGACACGCGGATCGACGACGCGGACGACGCCGAGCGCGTCGCCCGTGCCTGCGAGCGCGCGCTTCGCGAGGTCGGCGACGACGCGGCCGGCGACGACGCGGCCGGCGGCGACGCGGCGGACGCGTCGCAGCCGCGGGAGGGCGCGGAGTGACCCAGCGTGCCGCCGAGAGCGAGGTGCCCGCCCGCGGCGGCGACCCGTTCCTCGTCGCCGCGAGCCTCAGCGGCGCCGCGGACGCCGAGTGGGCCTGCGCCGCGGCCGGGCAGGTCGACGTCGCGCTCCTCGGCGGGGTCGCGCTCGACTCCCCCAGCCGGGCGGCCGCCCGCGACCTCGTCGCGCGCGGCCGCGACGAGTTCCTCCCCGCCGACCCGCTCGCGTTCGTCGCCGACCAGCTCGACGCGGTCGCGGACGCGCCGGTTCGGCCCGGGATCAACGTCCGGAGCGCGACCCCGGAGCCGGTCAGAGCGGTCGCCCGGATCTGCGCCGACCGCGGCGCCGTCTGCGAGGTCAACGCCCACTGCCGGCAGCCCGAGCTGCGCGCGGTCGGCTGCGGCGAGTCGCTGCTGGGCGATCCCGACCGCCTCGCCGAGCACGTCGCCGCCGCGGCCGAGACGGGCGCGACGACGAGCGTGAAGGTCCGCGCCGAGGTGCCCGGCGTCGACCTCGTCGCCGTCGCGGAGCGGGTCGCCGCGGCCGGCGCGGACTGGCTCCACGTCGACGCGATGGACTCGGAGGCGGTGCTCGCGGACCTCGCGGCCGCGGTCGCCGCGGCGCCCGACGACGACGCGAACGGCCTCGCCGACCTGACGCTCGTCGCCAACAACGGCATCCGCGGGCGCGAGACGGTGGCCGAGTACGCCGCGTACGGCGCCGACGCGGTGAGCGTGGGACGCCCGACGGAGGACCCACCGGTCCTCGCGCGCGTCGCGGACGCGGTGGCGGAGTGGCGGGCGGGAGGACTGCGGAAGCAAACCGACGAGTCGAGTCCCGAACCGGGGGCCCGGCCGTGACCGGCGGCTCGTCGCCGGAACGGGACGCGACGGCGCCGTCGGCCGGAGCGACCGATCCGGTCGACGACGCGACGCTCGCGCTCCTCGTCGAGGTCGCCGGAACGCCGAAGCCCGGGAACGTCGACCGGCGGCGCGACCTCGACGACCTGCGGTTCGAGGCGTTCCTCGGCGGCGCCGTCGGCGCCCGACGTGGGCTCGAACTGGCGGCGACGGTCCCCGAGAGCGAGGGCCGGGCGCCGCCCCCGATCGGCGAGGCCTTCGAGCGGGCCGTGTCGGGCATGGCCGCGCGCGCCGGGACGAACACGCAGTTCGGCTGCCTGCTCCTGCTCGTCCCGCTGGTCCGGGCGGCCGCAGATCCCGGCCGGGAGCTCGCCCCGGCCGACCTCGACGCGGTCTGTCGCGCGACGACCGTCGACGACGCGGTCGCGTTCTACCGCGCGTTCGAGGCCGTCGACGTCGCCGTCGACGACCCGCCCGAAGGCGCGGCCGACCTCGACGTGCGCCGCGGGAGCGACGCCGAACCCGCGCTCCGCGAGCGCGACGCGACCCTCCGCGACGTGCTGGCGCTGTCCGCGGAGTCGGTCGACTCGGGAGCGACGACCGACTCGACCGACCCGGACCGCGTCCCCGACCGCAACGCGGCGGAGTGGGTCGAGGGGTTCCCGCGGACGTTCCGCGCGGCGGAGTGGATCCTGACCGACGAGGGGCCGCTCGCGGACCGGGCGGCTCGGGCGTTCCTCGGACTGCTCGCCGCCGAACCCGACACCCTAGTCGCGTCGACGCGCGGGGCGGAGACGGCCCGCGAGGCGAGCGGGCGAGCGAGGGCGATCCTGCGGCCGGACGAGACCGGTGAGGGCGATCCGAGCGGCCCGCTCGGCGACGTGACCGCGGTTGATGTCGACGCCGTTCACAGCGCCGACCTCGACGCCGCGGAGTCGCTCGCCGAGGAGTTCGTCGCGGAGGGGATCAACCCCGGCACGACCGCCGACCTCACCTGCGCGGCGCTGTTCGTCGCGCTCCGGCGCGGCGCGGAGGTGCCGCCGTGAGCGACGGGACGGCGGACCACGGAGATGCCGTCCCTGAACGCGCCGCTCCCGAGGGCTGGCCGGTCCCGCTCCGCGGCGTCACGGAGTCAGTGGTGACGACGCTGGGTCCGAACGACCGGTGGAACGTCGCGGCGCTCGGGCTCCACGCGCCGGAGACCGACGCGGACGGCGAGCCCGCCGGTCCCGTCACCGCGCGAACCTACGGCCGGACCCGGACGTGGCGGAACTTCGCCGAACGCGGCGGCGGCGTGGTCCAGTTCACCGTCGACCCGCGGACGTTCGTCGACGCGGCGCTGACGGTCCGCGAGGTCGACGAGGCGGTGCTGCCGAGCGCGGACGCGTGGGTGGAGGTGCGTGCCGAGGAGGTCGCGGCCGAGACCGAGGGGGACACCACGATTCGGACGTGGGAGCTGACGCCGGTCGAGTCCGAGATCCTGAGCGAGCGCGTGCCGACGGTGAATCGCGGGTTCGGCGCGGTCGTCGACGCCACGGTGGCGGCCTCGCGGCTCGACGTGCCGAGGTTCGACGCCGCCGAGCTGCTCGACCGGCTGCGCTACTTCGCCGACGTGGTCGAGCGCTGCGGCGGGCCGGCCGAGCGCGAGGCGTTCGCGCGGATCGACGAGGCGACCGGGTGGCGGGAGCGCTCGGACGAGCCGTAGGAACCCGCCGCAACTCCGGCTCGCGGCCGCTCGCGGCGGAACGAACCCTTTTAGTTCGGCCCTCCGGTATCGCTCGGTATGGCCATCAAACCCAAGTACATCAAGCAGCTCGGGAACGTCCTGCTGGAGCGGTATCCCGACTCGTTCAACACCGACTTCGAGACGAACAAGGAGAGCGTCACGGCCCTGACGACCGTCGAGTCGAAGGGAGTCCGCAACCGGATCGCCGGCTACGTCACGCGCAAGAAGTCGAACGACGCGCAGACGGCGTAACCGCTCGGTTCGAACGACGCGTATTCTCGGGACCGGAGCGCGAACCCGTCGAGCTTGTCCGCCGGTTTTACGTTCTCTCCGGCGGCAGACAGACGGGAATGAAGCGAGCGATATCCCTCCTGTTCGCGACGGGCGTCCAGTCGCTGCCGTTGGCGCCGTTGTTCAAACCGCCGCGGACGAACGCCTCCCCCTCGCGGGCGTTCGGGGTCCTCGCCGGAGTCAGCCTCGTCGCCGGACTGGGGTGCGAACTCGCGGCGCCACGGGTGAGTCGGTGACATGAGGAAGACCGGACTGACGGTAAGCGCGCTCGGGCTGGCGACGAGCGCACTCGGCACCCTGCTGCTGTTCGCGCACGCGACCGATCGATACCACGCTGCCATTCAGGACATGGGCACGATAGCCGTCGCGTACCTCGGCCTCATCGTCTTCGGCGCGACGATATCGATAACCGGTGTTGCGCTGCTGGTGAGCGCGCGCGACGAGTGAACTCCGGCGGCGGTCGGGAGTTGATTCGACCGCGTCCGCCCCGACGGTTTAAGTCCGGAGCCGCGGCCATCCCGCCTCGATGGACGCGCTCGTGCGGCCGGTGGTCGACCCGGCGTTCGCGGCCGGCGCGCTCGCGTTCCTGCTCGGCGGGGTCGCGCTCGGGACCGCGAGCGGGCTGGTCCCGGGGCTTCACGCCAACAACTTCGCGCTGCTGCTCGCCGGGTTCGCGCCGTCGGTGCCGGCCGACCCGCTGTTCGTCGGCGTCGCGATGCTCGGCGCGGGCGTCGTCCACTCCTTCCTCGACATCGTCCCCGCGCTCGCGCTCGGCGTGCCCGACGCGGCCACCGCGGTCGCCGCGCTCCCCGGACACAGGTTGGTGATCGCGGGGCGCGGCCGCGAGGCGGTCCGGCTCTCCGCGCTCGGTTCCGGGCTGGCGGTGGCGCTCGCCGTGCCGCTGGCGGTCCCGATCACGTGGCTCATGGTGCGGTGGTACCCGGTGCTGCGCGCGCACCTCCCGCTGCTGCTCGGCGGCGTCGTCGCCCTGCTCGTGCTCACGGAGTCGTCGCGGCGAGCCGCGGTCGGCGGGCTGTTGGCGTTCCTCGCGAGCGCCGCGCTCGGACTCGCGACGCTCGACGCCGACCCCGCCGCGCCGCTGTCGACCGGGGGCGTCCTCGCGCCGCTGTTCGCCGGGCTGTTCGGCGTTCCCGTCCTCGTCGACGCGCTCGGCGGCGACGGCGTCCCGCCGCAGGCCGACCCCCGGATCGCGATGGACGCGCGCGACCTCGGGACGAGCGCCGGCGCCGGCTCGCTCGCCGGCGCGGTGGTCGGCTACGTGCCGGGCGTCTCGGCCGCCATCGCCGCCGTCGCCGCGATGCCCGCGGTGCCGCGCGAGTCGGCCGACCGCGGGTTCGTCGTGGCGACGAGCGGCGCGAACACGGCGAACACGATCTTCGCGCTGTTCGCGCTGGTGGCGCTCGGAACCCCGCGGACGGGCGTGACCGTCGCGGTCGACCGGGCCGGCGTGCCGTTCGCGCTGCCGATGCTCCTCGTCGCGGCCGCGATTGCGGCGTGCTTCGGGTTCGCCTTGGTCGTGCTGGTCGGCGACCCGTACCTCCGGACCGTCGGCAACGCCGACTACACCCGGCTCTCGGTCGGCGTGCTGGGGCTGCTCGCCGTGGTGTCGTACGCGTTCGCCGGGGCGTTCGGCGTCGGGGTCCTCCTCGTCGCCGGCGCGTTGGGCCTCGTCCCGCCGCGGGTCGGCGCGCGGCGCGTCCACCTGATGGGCGTGTTGATCGGGCCGCTGATCGTCGGCTGACGGGTCGTCGAAGGGGATAACTGACCGCCCGCGGCCGGCCCGACTTCATTCGAGCGGGACGGTACCGGGGCGCACGACCCGTTCCGGGGCAAAGAACAACGGTTAAAAGTCGCCGCCGGTGAGTACGTGTATGAGCCAGAGCGACTCCCAAGCCACCCCGCAGTGCGTCTCCTGTGGGATTCAGGTGTCCGGCATGAACGCCGCGCAGTTCTCCTGTCCGGACTGCGGCGCCACGATCTACCGGTGCGCGAAGTGCCGGAAGCAGAGCAACCTCTACGAGTGCCACGACTGCGGCTTCCGGGGGCCCTGAGATGGGCGACGTCGCCGCCAAGATCAAGGTCATGCCGAACAGCCCCGAGATCGACCTCGACGAGCTCCAGGACCGCCTCGAAGAGGCGCTCCCCGAGGGCGCCAAGATCCGCGGCTTCGAACGCGACGACGTCGCGTTCGGGCTGGTCGCGCTCCTGCCGACCGTCATCGTCCCCGACGGCGCGGGCGGCACCGAGGCCGTCGAGGAGGCGTTCTCCGAGGTCGACGACGTCGAGTCCGTCACGGTCGAGAACGTCGGTCGCCTGTAAGGCGTCGACCCCGCGTCGCCGCCGGCGACGCACCGGTCCGGTTCTGCGGTTTCGTTCGTCTCGGTGAGCGGTCGCTCCGGAAATCAGTCACTCCGGAAAGCCGTCGCTTCGAAATTCGGTCGACGCGGCGTCGAACGGTCGGCGCGGTCGGCCTATCGGCCGGATTCGTAGAACTCCTCGCGGTAGACGCGCCCGAAGGCGTTGCGCCGGAGGGTGCTGGCCGCCGCGTCCGGCTCGTCCTGATACGTCGCCGCGATCACGGTGTCCGCGAAGGGGATCGGGTGCCAGACGACGTTGTCGACGTTCTCGGAGCCGATCCGGGTCACGTCCTCGTCGTCGAACTCGCTGTCCGCGAGCCACGCGTCGAACTCGCCGCCCTCGCCGACGTGGACAGCGAGCAGCTCGGCGAACGTCGCGTCGCGCGCGGTCTGAACGACTTCGGGCGTGACGCGCTCGTCGTACTCGTCGCTATCGAACGACATCGCCTTCGTCGCCTCGCGGACGACGACCTGCGCGACCGGCCCGACCTCTTCGTAGCGTTCGAGCGCGTCGGCCCGCGTCTCGGGAGCGAACGTGCCTCTTGTCTCCATACACGGAGTTGAGCGGGGGCGGAAAAGGGCGTTCCGTTACGCGTCGCGGTCGGCGGCTTCGTCGGCGAGGTCAGCGTCGGCGTCCGCCGCGTCGCTGTCGTCCGGGGAGTCGGCGTCGGCGGGGACTTCGTCCGCAGCGTCCGCGGCGTCGGCGTCGGTCGCCTCGTCCGTCGCTTCTCGGGTCATCTCGCGCGCCTCGCGGAGGGCCTCGGCGACCGCGGGGTCGTCGACCTGTTCGGGAGTCGGCATCCCGGCGTCCGCGGGAGAGTCGTGATCGTGACCGGCGTGGTCGTGGCCGCCGTGATCGGGAGTCGAGGAGGCCGCGTGCCCGCCGGACCCCATTCCGACGTCGGGGCGGCCGCGGGGGACGGTGTCCTCGAACACCTCCTCGTACTCCGCTTCGTCGGCGTGCGGAGTCACCTCGGCCGCGAGGTCGGCGGGCTCCCGGTCGCTCCAGTCGGCGACGCGCTCGTCGAGCCACGCCTCGTGGTCGCCGCCGTGGAGCATCGCCGTGAACGCGAGGTGGTGCGCGAGGTGTTCGCCGTCGCGCTGCGGGGTGTCACAGACGGGGCACG
Source organism: Halorubrum sp. GN11_10-6_MGM (assembly GCF_005435165.1). GTDB lineage: Archaea > Halobacteriota > Halobacteria > Halobacteriales > Haloferacaceae > Halorubrum. The sequence continues at coordinate 36,105 of NZ_SGUC01000005.1, forward strand.
CGTATCCCATGTCGGGCGTAGATACGCGGGTCGGCTGTAAAGTCGCGTCGAAGGTGAACCAGTCGGGGACGGGTGGTGTTTATCAGGGAACGACTCCCTGAGCGGCCACGAACACCCCCGAAGCCCCCTACTACACCGCAACCGCAACCTCACGCCTCCCCAGCCTCGTCGGTGGTCCGTCGCTTCGCTCCGGACCACCGACTCCCTCGCGCGTGCTGTCTCGCGGTCGCCGGGGGCGACCGCTCACAGGCACGCGCCACCGCAACCGCGGGAGGTATTTATAAGACGCCGCCGCGGTCACTTCTTCCGTTTAAATACTACTTCGCCGCCGATACGCTTCGCCGGTCGGGGTCGTCGGCGGTTCTGACGCCACTATAACAGCAACTTTATCACTCGCACGGGGCGAAATTCGGGTAAGACTACTCCGTTAGGAGGTCCAACAGTGACTGAAGCCAACACACAACCGGAGGTGAACATCGGTCTCGTCGGTCACGTCGACCACGGGAAGACGACGCTGGTACAGGCGTTGTCCGGCTCGTGGACCGACCAGCACAGCGAGGAGATGAAACGCGGCATCTCGATACGGCTGGGGTACGCGGACGCGACGTTCCGTCGCTGTCCCGGCGTCGACGAGCCCGAGTGTTACACCGTCGACGAGGAGTGCGAGGACGGCTCCGAGAGCGAGCCGATCCGGACCGTGTCGTTCGTCGACGCGCCCGGCCACGAGACGCTGATGGCGACGATGCTCTCGGGCGCCTCGATCATGGACGGCGCGGTGCTGGTCGTGAGCGCGACCGAGGACGTCCCGCAGGCCCAGACGGAAGAGCACCTGATGGCGCTCGATCTCATCGGGATCGAGAACATCGTCATCGCGCAGAACAAGGTCGACCTCGTGAGCCGCGACCGCGCCGTCGACAACTACGAGCAGATCCAGGAGTTCGTCGCGGGCACCGTCGCGGAGGACGCGCCGATCGTCCCCGTCTCGGCCCAACAGGAGGTCAACCTCGACCTCCTCATCGACGCGATCGAGTCCGAGATCCCGACCCCGGAGCGCGACCCGAGCGAGCACGCCCGGATGTACGCGGCCCGCTCGTTCGACATCAACCGCCCGGGCGCGACCGCCGAGGAACTCAAGGGCGGCGTCGTCGGCGGCTCGCTCGTCAGCGGCGAGCTGTCGGTCGGCGACGGCTTGGAGATCCGGCCGGGTCGCGAGGTCGACGAGGAGGGCCAGACCGAGTGGCGCCCCCTCGAAACGACCGTCCGGTCGCTTCAGGCCGGGAACCGCGACGTCGAGACCGCCCGACCGGGCGGCCTCCTCGGCGTCGGGACGGGCCTCGACCCGAGCCTGACGAAGGGCGACGCGCTCGCCGGGCAGGTCGCGGGCGAGCCGGGGACGCTCCCCCCGACCCGCGAGGAGTTCGAGATGACCGTCGACCTCCTCGACCGCGTCGTCGGCAAGGAGGACGACGAGAGCGGCGAGAGCGACATCGAGGAGATCAGCACCGGCGAGCCGCTGATGCTCACCGTCGGGACCGCCACGACCGTCGGCGCCGTGACGAGCGCGCGCGACGGCGAGTGCGAGGTGAGCCTCAAGCGCCCCGTCTGCGCCGAAGAGGGCTCCCAGATCGCGATCAACCGGCGCGTCGGCGCGCGGTGGCGGCTCATCGGCGTCGGGACGCTCGCCTAGCGTGTCCGACGACGCCCGCGCGGACGGCCCGGAGTCGGCGCCCGCGGGCGACGCCCGAACCGAGGGCTTCGCGGGCGAGGACCGCGCCGGTCCGCCGGTCGTCGCGCTCGACGCGAGCGCGCTGATGGCGCCGGTCGAGGCCGATCTTCGGCTGTTCGAGGAATTGGACCGCCTTCTCGGCGGCTACGAGACCGTGGTTCCGGCGACGGTGATCGCGGAGCTCGAAGCCCTCCAAGGCGGCAACGGCGCGGAGGCGACCGCCGCGAGCGTCGGCGCGGACCTCGCGGAGCGGGCGGAAACGGTCGAGACGGACGAATCGTACGCCGACGACGCGCTCGTCGCCCTGGCCGCGGCCGGCCGGGTCGACGCCGTCGTCACGGTCGACGGACCCCTCGCGAACCGGGTGCTGGCCGCGGACGCACCAGTAATCGGTTTAAGGGGTCGGAACACACTGGCGATAACGGAACCCTAGCGGCCGCGGACAACCAACAACATGTACAAACGAGTTCGACTCAAGGACACGGTCGAGGTCCCGCCGAAGCACCTGGCGGACGTCACCGACGAGCGGGTGAAAGCCCTGCTTCAAGACAAGCTGGAAGGACGGATGGACGAGGAAGTCGGCAGCGTCGTGAGCGTCATCGAGGTTCACGACATCGGCGAGGGCGCGGTGTTACACAACCGCCCCGGCGTCTACTACGAGGCGGAGTTCGACGCGCTCACCTACGACCCCGACATGCAGGAGGTCGCCGACGGCACCGTCGTCGAGACGGTGGAGTTCGGCGCCTTCGTCGGGATCGGTCCGGTGGACGGGCTGCTCCACGTCTCGCAGATCACCGACGAGTACCTCACGTTCGACGGCGCGAACCAGCAGCTCGCCTCGTCGGACTCCGACAAGACGCTCGGCGTCGACGACGCGGTGCGCGTCCGCGTCGTCACGAAGAGCATCGACGAGCGCAACCCCCGCGACTCGAAGATCGGGCTCACGGCGAAACAGCCCGGGCTCGGTAAACACGAGTGGCTCGAAGGGCAGCGGAAACACCGCGAACAGACCGGTGAGGAGGCGGACTGATGGCCGAGGACCGCCTGGCGTGTCGGGAGTGCCACCACGTCAACGACCCGGACGCACAGACCTGCGCGCTCTGCGGGTCGTCGTCGCTGACGGAGGACTGGGCGGGCTACGTCGTCATCACCAAGCCCGAGAACAGCCAGATCGCCGAGGAGATGAACGTCACCGAGGCGGGCGCGTACGCGCTCAAGGTGCGGTAACGCCGCCCGGAGACGCCCGACGCGACGCATGACAGACCAATCCGATCCGCTTCTCACGCTGCCGGAGTCGCTCCGCGACGCGTTCAAAGAGCCGCTGGGTCCGGTGACGACCGACGCCGAAGCGCTGCTCGCTGACGTCGACGAGACTCGCGAGCGACACGGCTCGCCGGACGAGGGCCCGGCGCGACTGATCGCGGTCGGCGACGTGGTCACCTACCACCTCCGCGAGGCCGGTCGCGCGCCGGACGTGGCGCTCGTCGACGGGAAGACGGAGCGGGAGGCGGTCCGCGACGAGATCGAGGCGGTGCTCGCGGCCACCGAAGAGCGACGCATGACGGTTGAAAACCCCGCTGCGGCGCTGTCGGCGGCGCTGCTCGACGCCCTGGCCGTGGCGCTCGCGGCCGACGAGCCGGTGACGATCGAGGTGACCGGCGAGGAGGACCTCGCGGCGCTGCCGGCGATGCTCGCGGCGCCGCTCGGGTCGACCGTCGTCTACGGCCAGCCCGGCGAGGGGATGGTGGGCGTCGCCATCACGCCGGAGAGCCGGCGGCGGGCGCGCGAGCTGTTCGAGGGGCTGACCGGCGACACCGCGGCCGCGTACGACGTTCTCGGCGTCGACCCGGACGGGATCGGCGGACGCGAGTCGAACTGACGGTCGGTTGACCGGCGGACGCCTACTCGCGGTCGACGACGACCGTCGCCGCGAGGACGGCGACGCCGACCGGCAGCGCGACCGCGGTCACCGAAACTGGAGTGACGGGGAGCCCCGACAGCGGGAGGTACGGCTCGATGCCGTTCCGGTGGAGGCGCTCGACCGCCTCCACTCCCCAGTGTCCGCTCGCGAGCAGCGCGAGGCCGACACCGACGCCGAGGCCGCCGGTGACGAATCCGACGCCCGTGAGCGCGTCCTCGACCGCAAGGAACGTCCAGACGCTGTCCCCGCTCGGTTCGGGGCGCCGTGCGAGGCGGCGCCGGAGCTCGACGAGGCCGAGTCCGGCCCCGCCGGCCGCGAGCGTGCCGACCAGCACCACCGCCGCGACGCCGAGCGGAGTCGCGAGCGGCGGGCCGGAGAAGCTCTCCTCTCGGACGGCGGGCGGCAGCGTCGCGACGATCGGGGCCGTGAGCGACCCAGAGAGTGCCAGCGCGCCGCAGATGCGCGCCTTCCGTATCGGCGACAGCGGGACGACGACGTTCGCCGCTCGGACGAGCTCGTACCGCGAGCGGTCGGTCGGGTCGGATCGGCGGTCGTCGGACATCCGCGTGGTAACAAGACTCACGCACCGGAGAACTGAAACCCTGACGCCGAGCGGGGCGCTCGGTCGACGGTCGGTGGGCGGTTCGGCGGCGACACCCCCGCTTCGAAATCCTTTTACAGCTTTCGAGGGGATATACGCCCAACTGAACCATGGACGTCGATATCATCTCCGAGGAGGAGAACCCGATGCTGCACCGCACGGACATCCGTTTCGAGACGACTCACGAAGAGGCCACCCCCTCGCGACTGTCGGTCCGCGACTCGCTCGCGGCCAAGCTCGATAAGGACTCCGAGGAGGTCGTCGTTCACGAACTCGACACGAAGTTCGGCATGCGCAAGACGGTCGGCTACGCGAAGGTGTACGACTCCGCGGCCGACGCGCTGGAGGTCGAGCAGGACCACATGCTCGAACGCAACAAGATCGGCGGCGAAGAGGCGGACGCCGAGGAAGCGTAACCCCGCCGGATGCGAGTTCTCGGCATCGAGGGTACCGCGTGGTGCGCCAGCGCCGCGCTGTACGACGCCGAGACCGACTCAGTTCTCATCGAATCCGACCCCTACGAGCCGGACAGCGGCGGCATTCACCCGCGCGAGGCCGCCGAACACATGTCCGAGGCGGTCCCGACGGTCGTCGACGAAGTGTTGACCGCGGCCGAAGCGGAGTACGGCCCGGACGCGATAGACGCCGTCGCCTTCTCTCGCGGCCCGGGGCTCGGTCCCTGCCTCCGGATCGTCGGGACCGCGGCGCGGTCGCTCGCCGGGACCCTCGGCGTCCCCCTCGTCGGCGTCAACCACATGGTGGCGCACCTAGAGATCGGTCGCCACCGCTCCGGGTTCGACAACCCCGTCTGTTTGAACGCCTCGGGGGCGAACGCCCACCTGCTCGGCTACCACGATGGACGGTACCGGGTCCTCGGGGAGACGATGGACGCCGGCGTCGGCAACGCAATCGACAAGTTCACGCGCCACGTCGGGTGGAGCCACCCCGGCGGGCCGAAGGTGGAGGCGGCGGCCGCGGAGTTCGCAGCCACCGCGAGCGGATCTGAGACGGGGGAGCCCGAGGGCGGCGCGGAGACGAGACCGCTCGCCGACGCCGAACTCTTGGATCTCCCGTACGTGGTCAAGGGGATGGACTTCTCGTTTTCCGGGATCAGCTCGGCCGCCAACGACGCCGCGGACGACGGCGTTCCGGTCGAGGAGATCTGCTTTTCGCTTCAGGAGCACGTGTTCGCGATGCTGACGGAGGTGTCGGAGCGCGCGCTGTCGCTGACGGGGGCCGACGAGCTCGTGTTGGGCGGCGGCGTCGCGCAGAACGACCGACTCCGCGAGATGCTGGCGGCGATGTGCGAGGCCCGCGGCGCCGACTTCCACGCCTCGGAGCCGCGGTTCCTCCGCGACAACGCCGGGATGATCGCCGTGCTGGGCGCGAAGATGGCCGCGGCGGGAGACACCGTCGCGATCCCGGAGTCCGCGGTCGACCCGAACTTCCGTCCGGACCAAGTGCCGGTGACGTGGCGAGGCGGCGAGTCGGTCGCGCGGCCGACCGAGGGAGGGACGGCCGCGGACGGAACGACCGGACGCGACCCGGACGCGGCCCGCCGCGGCGCGGAGGCGACCGTCACGGTCGTCGGGGCCGAGGGGGACCGCCGCGTGGTCAAGCGGCGCGTCGAGAAGTCGTACCGCCACCCGGAGTTGGACGAGGCGCTCCGGCGCGACCGGACGGTCGCGGAGGCGCGCCTGACGAGCGAGGCGCGGCGCGCGGGGGTCCCGACGCCGCTCGTGTACGACGTCGACCTCGCGGCCGCGACGCTGACCCTCCAACACGTCGGCGAGTGCGACCTCGCGGCCGCCCTCGACGAGCGGGCGACCGAGGCGGTCGGTCGCGACCTCGCCCGGCTTCACGGCGCCGGGATGGTCCACGGCGACCCGACGACGCGGAACGTGCGGGTGTCGGGCGGCGGTGTCGCGGCTCGATCGGAGAGCGGGGAGTCCGACCCGGGCCCCGAGACGTACCTCATCGACTTCGGGCTCGGCTACCACACCGGTCACGTCGAGGACCACGCGATGGACCTCCACGTGTTCGAGGGGTCGATCCGGGCGACCGCGACCGACCCCGACCCGCTGATCGCGGCGTTCGAGGCCGGATACGAGGCAGTCGGGGACGACGAGGTCCTCGACCGGCTTCGGGACGTGGCGGGCCGCGGCCGCTATCGGTAGCCGGGCCGGTCCCGCGGCTCGCGGCCGGGCTCGACACGTAGCCGACGAGCGACGTCGCAACGATTTATGGTCCCGGCCGATAGAGTAGACGACATGGCAGACAAACCGTCGTCGGGAGAGATTCTCGGAATCCCGTACAACTTCGAACGTCCGAGCCTCGGGCGGCTGCTTTCGTCGTACTGGCAGCCCGGGAAGGGGATGCTCGTCGAGAAGCCGTTCGGCATCGGGTACACGCTGAACCTCGCCAACTGGCGGTCGTGGATCGTCCTCGCGGTCGCCGGCGGGCTCTACTACCAGCAACAGCAGTCCGCCGGAAGCGCTCCGTCCGGCGGTTCTGACGAGGACGCCGCCGAAGACGACGGCCCCGTCGAAGTGATCGTCGACGACGACTGACGAGAACTGACGGCGACCGCGGCGGCGAGCGTTCGACGAACCGACCGTGGGTCACGGCGTCGCACGCGCCAATTTTCGTCGCTGATTCCGTGTCGGGTTCTTTTAAATATGAGGAGCGAGAAGAGAGAATAATGAAGGTACAGTTCGAGTGCTCGTGTTCGGAGGAGATCTCCGAGTTCACCCGCGGCGAGGCGAGCCGCGGGGTCCACGTCGAATGCGGGAACTGCGGCGCGGTGTACGCCGTGACGATCACCGAACTGGAGTAGCCGGCCGCGACGCCGACTCGAACCGAATCCGGACCGTGGTGCCGTCGTCGGTCGCGTCGAACTGGACGGTCCCTCCCTGCGTCTCGCACATCCACTTGACGAGCCACAGCCCGATGCTGCTCGCGTGCGAGAGGGGCGTCTCCTCTTCGGCCTGTAACACCGCGCGTTCGTCGGGCGGAATGCCGGGGCCGTTGTCGGTGACCTCCAGAGCGGTGGTCGTTCCGTTCTCGCGGATCGTCGCCGCCACGCGCCGAGTCTCCCCGTCGTTGTGGGTGACCGCGTTCTCGAACACCTCGCGGATCGGGAACGCGACCGAGTCGTCGGCACGGATCCACGCCTCGGCGGGGGCCTCGACGGTGACCGCGGTGCCGTCGGCGTCGACGCCGTCGACGGCCTGGTGAACCGCGTCGACGAGGTCCACGCGGCCGTCCGGCGGCTCGGGCGACGCGTCCTCGATCACCCTGAGCTTCTCGCTGATCTCGACGACGTCGTCGGTCGTCTGTCGGATCGTCTCCAGGCACTCCCGGCTCCGCTCGTCGTCGATCCGGTCGGCCAAGAGGTCGGTGTACCCCTGGATCACGTTGAGGTCGTTTCGCACGTTGTGACGGAATACGCGGCTCAAAACCTGTAGCTGCTGATTGGACGTTTCGAGGTCCCGCCGGGCGGCCTCCGCCCGGCTGCGGTGGTGAGTGACCGCACCGTAGAGGATCCCGCCGGAGCCGGCGACCAACAGCCAGTCCCCGGCGAGGCGCCACGGCGTCCATCCGGCCGCGGTCCCGTTCGCCGACGCGGCCGCGAGGTCGATAGCGACCGCGGACACGGCTCCGAGAAGCAGGTACGTCACCGTAATAGCGGCCGCCGACCGTCCGTAGAGTAGTTCCGAGAAAGATTTCATTTATATTGAGTTAACACCAAACGAATTTTCTCCGCACGGAACACCTCGACGGCCGACGGCTTAAGCTTTGACCGCCGAGGGCCGGGACGGGCGCATCGGGACGGTTACCACGAGGCGCAGTCGGCACAGACGAAGACGTCCTCCTCGCGCCACCGACGCTGGACTCGCTCGCCGCAGCGGTCGCAGTCGGCGCCGTCCGTGTGCCACGTCGAGGTGGCGACCGCGGGGGTGACGTCGTCCGCGTCGGTGAGGGCGTTCGCGTCAGCGGCGTCCCGTTCCGATTCAGCTGGGTCGCTTTCCGCGTCGTCCCCGCCGGCCTCCGCGGTCTCACCGCCCGCGGGGGCGGCCTCGGCGAAGTCGTCGAGTGAGCGGTCCTCGGGCATCTACGCCTCCCGGCGGAGCCGATTGACGACGTAGTCGCGCTCCAGTTCTCCGAGGAACTCCCCGAGGCGCGGCCCCTGCGTGTCGTCAAAGAAGAGGCGGTAGCCCGCCGCGAAGAAGTCGCTCACCTCGACGTCGTGGTCGCGGGCGGTCTCGTACATCGCCCCCTGAATCTCCTCGCCGTCGTGGCCGTCGGCGACGAAGTCGGCGAGGTCGTCGAGCGCGGTCGCGACGTCGTCGTCGAACTCGACGTCCGGGAGGTCGGTCTGAAGGCGGTAATCGTACTCGTTGCCGGTCCGCTCGGCCCAGTTCCGCGCCTGCTCCACGCGGGCGAGCGCGGCGTCGACCGCGTCGGGGTCGGCGTCGTCGGGGATGTGTCCCTCGTCGCGGGCGAGGCGCTCGCGGAGCTCGGGGTCGTCGACCATGCCGAGGACCGCCGCGAACGTGTACGGCAGTCGGATCGGTTTCTCCGTCGGCGGGTCGTCCGCGCGGCCGACGACGAACGGGTAGGCGCGCTCGGCGAAGGCGGTCAGGTCCGGGTCGTCGACCTCGCCGAAGTACGCGCGCTCGAACCGGTCGAAGCGGTCGACGAGCTGGTCGAGCCGCTCGACGTCGAGGTCGCGGGCCTTCTTCGGGTGGAGCGCGAAGAAGTAGCGCAACACCTCGGGTTCGAGCAGCTCCAACAGCTCCTGGACGGTGACGACGTTCCCTTCGGAGGAGGAGAACGCCTCGCCGTTGAGCGTGAACCACTCGTACACCATCGGGACGGGCGGCTCCTCGCCGAAGACGTTCCGGGCGACGTCGACGCCCGAGGGCCACGACCCCTCGGCGTGGTCCTTCCCGAACGGCTCGAAGTCGACGCCGAGGACGCCCCACTGGGCCGGCCACTCCAGCCGCCACGGGAGCTTCCCCTCGCGGAACGTCGCGGTGCCCTCGTGACCGCACCCCTCGATGGTGTTGCCGCCGGCGTCCATGTCGGTACAGACGTAGTCGACGGTCTCGCGATCGAGGTCGATCGCCGTCACCGTCTCCGTCACCTTCCCGCACGCCTCGCAGACGGGGTTGAAGGGGACGTACTCGTCGTCAATTTTGTCCTGATACGGCGAGAGCACCTCGCGGACGCGCTCGACGTCGCCGAGGACCGTTCGGAGCGCGTCGTCGAAGGCGCCGTCGGCGTACAGCTCGGTGTTCGACAGCATCTCGACGGGGACGTCCAGCCGGTCGGCGTCGGCCTTCAGCAGCCCCGCGAAGTGGGCGGCGTACGACTCGGCCTCGCCGAACGGGTCGGGGATCGCGGTGTACGGCTTCCCGAGGTTGCGGCCGAGCGCGCCGGCGTCGACCTCGCCGAGGCCGACGATCTCGCCGTCCGCGTTCGCCAGCTTGCGCGGGACCTTCCGCAGCGGGTCCTTGTCGTCGGAGGTGAACACCTGCCGGACCTCGTGGCCGCGGTCGCGTAACACCTCGGCGACGAAGTAGCCGCGCATGATCTCGTTGAAGTTCCCGAGGTGCGCGACGCCGGACGGCGAGACGCCGCCCTTGATCACGATCGGCTCGTCGGGGTCGCGCGCCTCGATCTCGTCGGCGACGACGTCGGCCCAGAAGGCGCGGAACGTCTCGGCGGGCCCCTCCGCCGCGCCCTCGACGTCGTCGCCCCCGGCGTCGTCGGCCGCGCCCTCGCCGAGCGCGGTCTGCTCGGAGAGGATGTGCGGGGAGTCGTCGGGTGCGGCGGTCGCGGCGTCGGCCGCCTCGTCTCCGGTCGCGGGCTCGTCGGCAGCGTCGTCCGCGCTCATCGCTCCTCCGTCCAGTAGCTCGGCGCCTCGCCGTCGACGGGAACGACGTCGGTCCCCGTGTGGTCGCCGCGCAACACGGCGTCGACGACGGCGGTCGGATCGGTCCCGTCGAGGACGATCGACCGGATACCGGCACGGTCGATCAGCTTCGCGGCGAGCAGGTCGACGGGCGCGGACGCGCCCGCGTCGCGGCTCATCGGGAGGACGATATCGACGAGTTCGGCCGGCGACAGCGACGTGAACTGGGTCGCGTCGGGGTCGGCGTTGGGGTCGGCGTCGTACACGCCGTCGGCGCTCGTGGCGTACACGAGCAGGTCGGCGTCGACAGACTCGGCGAACGCGGCGGCGACCGCGTCGGTCGTCTGTCCCGGCGTCACCCCGCCCATCACCGCGACCTCATCGCGGCGGAGCGCCGCCGCCGCCTCCTCGGTGTCGGTAGCGGGCGCGAGGCTCGCGCGATCGCCGAGCGCGGCGATCAGCAGCCGGGCGTTGAGCCGGGTCGTCCCGATGCCGAGCCGGTCGAGTTCGACCTCGTTGGCGCCGATCTCTCTGGCCGTCTCGATGTACTCCCGGGCGACGCCGCCGCCGCCGACGACGACCCCGACCTCGCAGCCGTCGGCGGCCAGCCGTTCGATCGCCTCGGCGTACGCGGCCACGCGCGCGGGGTCGAGGTCCGGCGCGAGTACGCTTCCGCCGACAGAAACGACGACTCTCATTGGCGACGAATACCCCTGTCGCGGGCTTAAGGATTGTCAAGCGGGGACGCGCGCGGAACCGTCCCCACCGGAGCTCCCGACCGGTCGGGCGACCGGGAAACGCCTAAGCCGGTCGCGACCCGCTCTCGGGTATGCGACCGATTTCGATCGTCGGCGAGGGGGCCACTGAGCTGGCCCGTCGGCTCGCGGCGCGACTCGACGGCCGAGTCGCCGTCGTCGAGCGCGACGGCGACTCGCTCGACCGAGGCGGCGATGCGAGCGGGGAGCGGCGCGGCGAACCGAGACGGAGCGAGCCGGATCGGACCGGCCCGACCGCCGACGGCGGTGTCGTGAACCCGGCGCAGCGACCCGAGGCGGACACGGATATCGCCTTCGACGCCGACGGGAACTGGGCCGGCCGGGGGAGCGTCGAGGGGTTCAACGACCTCCTCGACGGGCTCGCCCCGGACCACGACTACCTGCTGGCCGTCCGCGAGTCACGGCTGCGCGTGCCCGCGGTCCTCCTCGGTCCGGACCCGGACCCGGAGGGCGTCCCGGGGACCGTCCTCGCGACCGCGACGGGAGCCGACGAGGTCGACCTCGACGGGCTCGTCGCCGACCTCGACGACGCGGAGCCGTGGGTCACACGCGAGACGCTGGTACGCCGCGTCGAGGCGTCGGCAGACGCGGATCGGTCGGGGGCTATCGCCACGTTCACCGGTCGGGTGCGCGCCCGCGACACCCCGGACGACGACCGGACGACGCACCTCGCGTTCGAGAAGTACGAGGGGGTCGCCGAAGCGCGGATGGACGACATCGCCGACGAGCTGACGGACCGAGAGGGCGTCTTCGACGTGCGGATGCACCACCGCACCGGCGTGATCGAGGCGGGCGAGGACATCGTGTTCGTCGTCGTCCTCGCCGGGCATCGTCGCGATGCGTTCCGAACGGTCGAGGACGGGATCGACCGGCTGAAAGACGAGGTGCCGATATTCAAAAAGGAAGCGACGGAGTCGGAGACGTTCTGGGTCCACCGGCGCGACTGAGCGGCGCGGATCGGCCGTGGCGGGCGGGCGATCGGAGGCGGCGGACGGGCGATCGGAGGCGGCGGGCGCCAGCGAGACTGTCCGACGGGCGCCCGCGAGATGACCGCGCGGGACCACGCGGACCGCGCCTGGCGGTCCGAATAGAGCAACGTTTTCCGCTACATGCCCGCCGAACCGGCGGCAAAATGGTTACTCGGTCGCCCGAGTACACGATCCGAAAAACTTCTTCAGAACAGATTATAAAATGTCTAAAGAGATCTGAAACGGTTATGAAGAGTCTGTCAGACACGTTTTAGCGCGTCGGTGGTCCGTGAAACGCTCTGAAAGCCCCTGAACACCGCCCAACGGTGTCTCCTTTATAACACCCTTCGGCAGTAAGCGTGAGGTGTACCATGAGCGCGACTGCGAACCCCTCCACGAACGCGAGCGCGAACGACGACCACAGCAAGGAAGAGCGGCTGAAGCAGTACCTGCTCGACCGCGCCCAAGACGGTGAGATGTACTTCAAAGGGAAGTTCATCTCCGAGGACGTCGACCTCTCGCCGAAGGAGATTGGCGCCCTGATGGTGAAGCTCCGCGACTCCGCGACGGAACTCACCGTCGAGAAGTGGTCGTACACGGGCGCGACGACCTGGCGCGTCGAGCCCGCCTGACGGACTCGCGCCGCCGACCGACGCACACAGCACCGACCCCGACACCCGCCGCCGCACCGACCCCGACACCCGCCGCCGGATCGGACCCGGCGGCTCGGTCCCCGACTCGACGACTTTCGACCGCGTGCGCGTCCGCCGCTCGAACCGAGCGGACGACCAGTTCGCGTTTCCGGTTCCCGTTCCCGCCGACGCGGGGTTTATACTCGCCGACCAGTTACGACGTGACGATGCCAGAACACGAGGACGCGGCGGCGGCCGGCGACGGCGCGCCGCGTCCGGAGCCCCTCCGGACGTTCTTTCGGATCGACGAGGTCCGCCGCGAGGACGGTCGAGTGCGATACCGCGGCGAGTCGTACGTTCCGGAGCGGACGCTGTTGCGGAAGCTGACCCCGCACTTCCGCGAGGCGGGCTACGAGGTCGACGTCGAGGTCGTCGAGGGAGGACACGTCGTCGTCGCGACGCCCTTCGACCGCGGCCGCGACGGCGTTCCGTGGGTGAACGTCGCCATGTTCGCCGCCACGATACTGTCGACGCTGTTCGTCGGCGCGTACGGGTGGTACTACGTCCCGCTCGCGGAGATACAGTCGAACCCCCTGACGCTGCTTCAGGCGTGGCCGTTCACGGCCGCCGTCCTCGGCGTGCTGATGACCCACGAGCTCGGTCACTACGCCGCCGGTCGGTACCACGGTGTCCCCGTCTCGCTGCCGTACGTCATCCCCTTCATCTTCCCGTTCGGCACGCTCGGCGCGGTGATCCGCATCCGCGGCCGGATGCCCTCGCGAAAGGTGCTGTTCGACATCGGCGCGGCCGGACCGATCGCGGGGTTGGTCGCGACGGTCGCCGTGACCGCGATCGGGCTGTCGCTCGACCCGATCCGGGTGCCGGCGGAGCTCGCGAACTCCTCGGGCGCGGTGATCCGATTCAACAACCCGCCACTGCTGGAGTTCATCGCCGGCGCCCTCGGCCAGCCGACGAGCTACGGCGACCCGCGGCTCACCGCCCACCCGGTCGTCATCGGCGGGTGGGTCGGGATGTTCTTCACCCTCCTGAACCTCCTCCCGGTGGGCCAGCTCGACGGCGGCCACATGGTCCGGGCGATGATCGGGTCGCGGCAGGAGACGGTGGCGGCGCTCGTCCCCGGGGCGCTGTTCGGGATCGCCGCCTATCTCTACTTCTGGCGTGGGCTCGGGCTGAACGAGTCGGTCGGCCTGTGGGCGTTCTGGGGCGTGTTCGCGACGGTGATCGCGTTCAACGGCCCGGCGGACCCGACCGACGAGGCGGGGATAGGAGCCTCGCGGCTCGCGGTCGGCGCCGCGACGTTCGCCGTCGGTGCGCTCTGTTTCCTCCTCGTGCCGATCCAGGTCGTCGGCGGGTGAGGCCGCGATGACCGGGCTCGTGTCGCGGCTGTGGACGCGGGTCGAACGGCTCGGCTACCGGAGCCTCTACCGGATCGCCGACCTGACGTACGCGCTCGGCGTCGCGACGCCGAAGCGGACGGTCGCCGGGACCTACTGGAGCTACGAGCCGACGAACCCGCACGGCGACGACCCCGGGCTGGCCGCGCTCGACCGGCTGCCCGACGACGCCGTGGTCCTCGACGTCGGCGCGCACGTCGGCGAACACGCGATCCCGCTGGCGCGCGACACCGACCGGCGCGTGGTCGCGTTCGAGCCCAACGGGGAGAGCGCGGACCGGCTGGCGCGCAACGCCGAGCGGAACGGTCTCGGCGGGCGGGACGGGCCCGGTGGTCGGTACGGACCCGGAGACCCGATCAACCTCCGGCGGGCCGGCGTCGGCGACGCGAACGCGACGCTCACCTTCTACCGGTCGACGTTCTCGAAGTGCTCCGCGTTCGACCGCGAGTCGGCGACCCGGTGGGGGGCGACGGTCGCGGCCGCGGAGTCGGTGCCGGTCCGGCGCCTCGACGACCTCGTCGAAGGGGTCGGGGCGGGGAGTTCGACGGCCGGCGAGGCGGCGGACGCCGACCCCGTCCCGCCGCCGGACGCGATCAAGGTCGACGTCGAGGGACGCGAGGGGGCGGTCCTCCGAGGCGCGGCGGAGACGCTCGCGACCCACCGCCCGCTGCTGGTCGTGGAGGTCCACAAGTCGGGAACGGTAGACGGGGATTCAGGGGACGAGGGCTCGGCCGATAGGGGCTCGACGGGCGGAAGTTCGGCGGACGCCGGCTCCGCCGGCCTCCGCGAGTGGCTGGACGCGCGGGACTACGTCGTCGAAGAAGCGGAGGACGTGTGGATCTGTCGGCCGGCGGGAGAGTCGACCGAACGTCCGTGACTCAGTCGTTGCGGCGGTTCTTCATCCCCTGCCGGGTGAACTGCGGCGTCGTGCGGAGCCCGCGCTTCTTTCGGAACGACCGGTACAAGGCGATCGCGAGCGGCGCGGCCAGCGCGAGGACGACCGCCGCGAGCCGCCAGTTGTTCGCGAACGAGTAGAGGATCGTCGCCGAGAGGACGCCGACGGCGAGCAGCACGGAGTAGGCGATCCGCATCGCCAGCTTCTCTAACACCTTCGTGTCGTCCTCCAAGACGACGTTGACCGTCAGGTCGTCGCGGTTGGCGCGGTCGAGGAACTCGTCGGCCTTCGGCGGGACGGTGAACAGCGCCTCGGTCGTCTTCTGGACCTGGCGACCGGCGTCCTCGGCGAGGTCGCGGGCGGTCTGCTCGTAGTACCCCTCCTCGCGGAGGTACTCCGTCGCCGTCGAGATGAAGTCGAACTCGGGGTCGAGCGTGACGCAGACCCCCTCGACGACGGTGGCGACCCGGAGGACCAAGGCGAGGTTCGGCGGGAGCCGCAGCGGGAACTCGTAGATGGTCGACTCCACCTGCTCGATGATCTGGTTCACCTGGTACTGCTCGATGTCCTCGCCGCTGGCGTCGGCGATGGCCAGCTCCATCACGTTGCCCATCACCTCGCGGTCGGCCTCCGGCGACAGCGTCCCCATCGAGATGAGCGTGTCGAGGATGGCGTCGATGTCCTGTCGCGCGACCGCGACGTAGAACTCGACGATCTTCTCCTGAACGAACGGGTCCACGCGCCCGGCCATCCCGAAGTCGTAGAAGATCACGGCGCCGTCGTCCGCGACCGCGAGGTTCCCCGGGTGGGGGTCGGCGTGGAACACGCCGTCTTCGATGATCATCTGGAGGTACACCTCCTGAAGCGTCTCCGCGACCGCCGTCCGGTCGTGGCCCGCCTCGTCGAGCGCGTCGATGTCGCTGATCTTCGTCCCCGGGACGTACTCCATCGTGAGCACCCGCGGCCCGGACATCGACTCGTACGTCTCGGGGATCCGGATCCGGTCCTCGCCGGCGAAGTTGCCGCGGATCTCTTCCAGCATCGTCCGCTCGCGGGCGTAGTCCATCTCCTCGCGGATGGTCTTCGCGAACTCGTCGGCGAGGTTCTCCAAGGAGAACGCCCGCCCGGCGCCGGTGAACCGTTTGATGAGCGGGATCGACCAGCGGATCGTCCGGAGGTCGGCCTCGACGAGCGACTCGATGCCGGGGCGACGGACCTTCACGGCGACCGTGTCGCCCTCGTACGTCGCGGTGTACACCTGCCCGAGGCTGGCGCCGCTTATCGGGTCGCGGTCGAACTCGTCGAAGACGTCGTCGACGGGACCGAACTCGTCTTCTAAGACGACCTTCGACTCGGCCCACGGCGCGGGGGGCACGTCGTCCTGAAGCCCCTCCAACACCTCGATGTACGCCGGCGGCAGGATGTCGGGGCGCGTCGAGAGGATCTGTCCGAGCTTGATGAACGTCGGCCCGAGCGTGAGCAGGATGTCGAGCAGGATCGCTGCGCGCTCGCGTTGGGTCTCGGCGTCGACCTCGCGGCTCCCGCCGAACAGGAAGTACCGCCGCCGGTCACGCCAGTACGCGAGGATCAGCGGCGAGAACCGCCGCAGGACGACGACGAACCGCCAGTAGGCGCGAAGGTTGACCAGCGTGACCACCCGTCAGGCGCCGGCCCCGTCGTCGTCGGGGGCCTCGTCCGCGTCGTCGACGGGGATGGTCCGGGAGACGTCTCGCTCCCGCTTCGGGAGCGAGATTTCGAGGACGCCGCGGTCGATCTCGGCGTCCGCGCCCGCGCCGTCGGCGTCGCTCGGGAGGGGGAGCTCCGCGTCGAGGAACAGCGGGCGGTCCTCGCGAACGTACTCGAACCCGTCGGGAACGGCCTTGTCGCGGCGCCCCTCGATCTCGATGCGCCCGTCCTCGACGAGGACCTCGGTGGTCTCCGCGGTCGCGCCCGGGAGGTCGACGACGAGGACGTACCCGTCGTCCGACTCGAGTAAGTCCGCAAACACCGCGTCCGGGAGGTCCCGGAGCGCGTCACGTAGCGCTGACATGGGATCTCGTAGGGTCGCCGCGGCGAAAAACCTGTGGAAAGGGGGGTGGGTCGGCGGGGGATCCGTCTGTCCCGTCCCGGATCAGTCGGTCCGGTCGCGGTCGTCGGAACCGCGACCGCGGGCGGCGTCGCCAGAGTCGTCGTCGAACGGGTCGAGGTCGAGCGGGCCGATGTCCTCGCCCTGTGACTCGCCCGGGAGGATGTCGCCGAGCCCCGCGCCGAACGCGGCCGCGGCCCAGACGACCGCGATCCGGCCGAGGCGTTCGAGCGCGGTGGGATCGCCCTCGTGGAGCCGACCCCAGAAAAGCAGCATGGCCGCCGACGTGGCCAGCGAGACGAGGAGGACGCCGGCGTACCGACGCGGGATGACGCCGAAGATGGGGTGTCGGATCGCGATCTGCCGGAAGTCCGCGAAGTAGAGCAGTCCGGCGGTCGCGAGGAAGATGAACCCGACGTGGCCGATCAGGAGGACCGGGACGCCGGCGACGGTCGTCGCCGCGAACCAGGCCGCGATCTCGAAGACGCCGCCCTCGACGAGCAGCGGGAGGGCGAACAGCACCGCCCCCACGAACGACTCGGCGAGGTCTCGGGAGGTGTACTTGGTGATCCGCTCGGCGAGCGCGCCGGTGCCGGGCATGCGCTCGACGAGGGAGATGGTCTGTCGTACTTTCTCTCGCTCGTGAGCCTCGTCGACGGTGTCGCTGAGCGCGTCGAGCTTCGCGAGCAGGTCGTCGATGTCGGGGTTAGCGGGAGCGGCGTCGGCGGGCGCAGAGTCGACCTCCTCCCCCAAGCCGTCCGGCCGGGCCGTCTCGGCGTCTCGTTCGTCGCTGTCGACCATACGTCCCCGGGACGCGCAACGACCTAAAAAGGCGGCTACGCGGCGGGAAGAGACCTGCCGCGCGCTCGACGCGACCGATCGTCGAGGGACGTCCTAGAAGCCGCCGAGAGGCGTCCTAGAGACCGTCGAGGAACGCCGAGAGCGCGTCGTTGAACGCGGCCGGGCGTTCGAGCATCGCGAGGTGGGCGGCGTCGGGGAGCTCGGCGCACTCGCCTCCCGCGAGCTCATCCGCGAGGTACTCGTGGTAGGCGGGCGGGGTGAGTCCGTCGTGCGCGCCGACGAGCGCGAGCGCGGGGACGCCGATCTCGTCGAGTCGGTCCCGAACGTCGAAATCGTGGCAGGTCAGGAAGTCGCGCTCGGTGACCGCTCGCCCGCACGCGCGCATGGACGCCGCCGAGAGCTCGACGTACTCGGCGGGCGCGTCGTGGAACAGTCGGTCCGGCTCGTGGAGCAGCGAGACCGCTCGGTCGAAGTCGGTCGCGAGCGCGTCGCGGAGCGGCTCGGCCACCGCGAGCTTCGCGCCCGTGCCCGCGAGGACGAGGCCGTCGAGCGCGAGGTCGCGCTCCAGGGCGATCCACAGCGCGACCGCGCCGCCGAGCGAGTTTCCGCAGAGGACGGTCGCCCCCGTCGCCTCGGCGACGGCGACGACGTCGTCGGCGTACGCGTCGAGCGTCTCGGGCCCCGCGGGCGTCGAGACGTCGTCGCTGTCCCCGTGTCCGGAGAGGTCGACGGCGACGCCCGGGAACCGGTCGGCGAGCCGCGCCTGCGACTTCCAGACATCCTTCGTACCGCCGCTGCCGTGGACGAAACAGACCGTCGGCCCGTCGCCGCCGCGGTCGAAGCGGCGGAACGCCGTCGCGCGACCGTCGTGGGTGATCCGTTCCATGTCGGGCCGGTTCGACGCCGAGCGGCATAAACGCCGGCGGGGCCGGACCGCGGACGGCGATTCGCGACCCGCGGCGCGCCGTTGGGATCCACGGTACGTCGTCGGAACCCACGGCACGTCGTGGAGACGGCGAACGGGACACGTGGTCGAGACGGCGAACGGGACACGTGGTCGAGACGGCGAACGGGACACGTGGTCGAGACGGCGAACGGGACGCGTCGTCGAGAGGGGGAGCGGGACGCGTGGTCGACCGCCGGACGGCGACCGATCGGGTGGTGATCTGCCCCGAACCGCTACACTACCGATAGGAGAAAATCACACTCACGTCATGCGATTCTACGCGACAGATTTAAATAGCTATGCGACTAACTCGTGGTTAGGATGAATCACAGACAGACCCGATCGACCGGCGACGGCGCGCTGCTGCGTCGGTACGAGTACGACGACGGGTGGATCGTCGCCGCCGATCTCGGCGTCGACGACGCGGACGTCAGCGTCGACACCGTCGGCGGGACGGCGATCGTCGTCGTGGAGGGACCGGACGGACCGGTCGAATCGGAGTTCGAGCTGCCCGGAACGGCCGCCGACGCGGTCGTGAACAACGGCGTGCTCACCGTGGAGGGCGAGCGATGAAGCTCACAGTCAAGCCGCTGAAACAGAAGGACGCCGGGCGCCGCCTCGCGGCGATCGACCGCGTCGCGGCCGAGGAGCTCGGGCTCTCCGGCGGAGATATCGTTCGCGTTGAGGGCTCCGACGGGGCCGCGATCGCCCGCGTCTGGCCCGGCTACCCCGAGGACGACGGGACCGGCGTGATCCGTATCGACGGCCGGCTCCGGCAGGAGGCCGACGTGGGGATCGACGACCGCGTGACCGTCGAGGACGTCGACGTCTCGCGGGCGGACGCGGTGACGATCGCCTTCCCGAGCCAGCTGCGGGTGCGGGGCCAGATCGCCCCGTTCATCCGCGACAAGCTCTCCGGCCAGCCCGTCACGGAGGGCCAGACGATCCGGACCTCGCTCGGCTTCGGGCTGATGGGCGGCCAGTCGCAGGCCGTCCCGATGAAGATCGCCGAGACGAGCCCCGGCGGCACGGTCGTCATCACCGACGAGACCGACATCTCGATCTCCGAGATCTCCGCCGAGGAGCTCGCCGACCGCGGCGACACCGCGGGCGGGACCGGCGAGGGCCCGGACGTCACCTACGAGGACATCGGCGGACTCGACGACGAGCTCGAACAGGTCCGCGAGATGATCGAGCTGCCGATGCGGCACCCGGAGCTGTTCAAGCGCCTCGGCATCGACCCGCCGAAAGGCGTCCTACTCCACGGGCCGCCGGGCACGGGGAAGACGCTGATCGCGAAGGCGGTCGCCAACGAGATCGACGCGAACTTCCACACGATCTCCGGCCCGGAGATCATGTCGAAGTACTACGGCGAGAGCGAAGAGCAGCTCCGCGAGGTGTTCGAGGAGGCGTCCGAGGAGTCGCCCGCGATCATCTTCATGGACGAGCTGGACTCCATCGCGCCCAAGCGCGAGGAGGCCGGCGGCGACGTGGAGCGCCGCGTCGTGGCCCAGCTGCTCTCGCTGATGGACGGGCTCGAAGAGCGCGGCGAGGTCGTCGTCATCGGGGCGACGAACCGCGTCGACGCCATCGACCAGGCGCTCCGCCGGGGCGGCCGCTTCGACCGCGAGATCGAGGTCGGCGTTCCCGACCGCGACGGTCGCAAGGAGATCCTTCAGGTCCACACGCGGAACATGCCGCTGGCCGAGGGGATCGACTTGGACGAGTACGCCGAGAACACCCACGGCTTCGTCGGCGCCGACCTCGAATCGCTCGCGAAGGAGTCGGCGATGCACGCGCTGCGGCGCATCCGCCCCGAGATCGACCTCGAAAGCGACGAGATCGACGCCGACGTGCTGAACAACATTCAGGTGACCGAGTCGGACTTCAAGGAGGCGATCAAGGGGATCGAACCCTCCGCGCTCCGGGAGGTGTTCGTGGAGGTGCCCGACGTCACCTGGGACGACGTGGGCGGCCTCGACGACACCAAAGAGCGGCTCCGCGAGACGATCCAGTGGCCGCTGGAGTACCCCGAGGTGTTCGAGGAGCTCGACATGCAGGCCGCGAAGGGCGTCCTGATGTACGGGCCGCCGGGCACGGGGAAGACCCTGCTCGCGAAGGCCGTCGCCAACGAGAGCGAGTCGAACTTCATCTCGATCAAGGGGCCCGAGCTGCTGAACAAGTACGTGGGCGAGTCCGAGAAGGGCGTCCGCGAGGTGTTCAGCAAGGCCCGCGAGAACGCGCCGACGATCGTGTTCTTCGACGAGATCGACTCGATCGCGACCGAGCGCGGCAAGAACTCCGGCGACTCCGGCGTCGGCGAGCGCGTCGTCTCCCAGCTGCTGACGGAGCTCGACGGGCTCGAATCACTGGAGGACGTCGTCGTCATCGCGACGACGAACCGGCCGGACCTCATCGACTCCGCGCTGTTGCGCCCCGGTCGCCTGGACCGGCACGTCCACGTGCCCGTCCCCGACGAGGAGGCGCGGCGCCGGATCCTCGAGGTCCACACGCGGAACAAGCCGCTGGCCGACGACGTCGACCTCGACGCGCTGGCCCGGAAGACCGAGGGGTACGTGGGCGCTGACATCGAGGCGGTCGCCCGCGAGGCGTCGATGAACGCCTCCCGGGAGTTCATCGGCAGCGTCACCCCGGAGGAGGTCGGCGAGTCCGTCGGCAACGTCCGCGTGACGATGGCCCACTTCGAGGACGCGCTGCGCGAGGTGAACCCGAGCGTCACTCCCGAGACGCGGGAGCGCTACGAGGAGATAGAACGGCAGTTCAGGCGGTCCGAGGTGGAGCGCGACGAGGCCGAGCCGGGCGCCGCGTTCCAGTAGAGCGGCCCCCACCGTAGGCGGGGGGTTTTCGCCCGCGCGATTCTTTTAGACCAGACCGAGCGTCGACAGGACGTAGAACGCGGCGACGACGACGATGCCGATGGTGACGAGCCGCCACGCGAGCTTCAGCACGAACTTGCCGACGACGATGATCAGCGCGACGGCGACTAAGGCGGCGAGCAGCTGGCCGACCTGGCTGCCGAGCAGCGCGGCCTGCGCCGGCGCGACGAGCCCCGCGAGCGCGAGTGCGGATGCGGTCATGTGCTGGCTCACGTCGACGCCGGGCATAAGCTTGTGGGCCGATCCCCGCGGGTAGTTATCCGATTGTGACAGTTTCACGGCAAGATCGCCCCGGGGGCGGCCGAGACCGCGGCGGCACGGCGGCCGCGGCGGCGGTCAGATCCGAGTTTATCGTCGAGATCGACGCCCGAGAACCCCCCTTCTGTTCCGGTGGGAACCCACTCTGGTACGGCGGTTCGTTCGGTTACGGATCAGTTTCACTCCGGTCTGCCTATGCTTATGTGTCCGGAGCCCCTGCCTAACCGACGTACCGTATTTAGCGTCAGACGAGCCGGACAGACGTTACATATCGAATCGGACACGTAGAGCCGGTCGGGTCCGTACATCCGAACGTACAAGGGCCCGCCTCGCCAGTACACCAACACTACAAATGACCCATCTCTCACGCCAAGCCAGCGGGGTGGCCGCCGAATGAGCAGCGACGGCGTCTCCGCCGACGGAGTCGAACTGCCGATCAAACGCACCACGGGCGACACCATGGAGGAGCGCCTCACGGGCAACGCCTACCAGAACATCCTGCCCGCGCGCTACCTCCGCAAGAACGCCGACGGCGAACCGATCGAAGACCAGGAGGAGCTGTTCGACCGCGTCGCGCGCAACGTCGCGCTCGCGGAGGCCGTCTTCGAGGCCGAGAAGCAGGACGTCGAGGTCACCGTCACGCCCGACCAGCTGAAGCCCGACCACCCGCGGCGCGACGAGCTCGCCGAGGACGTGTTCGGCGCGGGCACGACCGCCGAAGACGACGCGGAAGCGACGCTGACCGCCCACAACGTCAACAAGTTCGCGTACGAGACGGTCGTCCCCGAGCTGCCCGACGAGGTCCGCGAGCACGTCGAGGCGACCGCCGAGACGTTCCGCGACGGGATGGAGCAGCTCTCCTTCATGCCGAACTCGCCGACGCTGATGAACGCGGGCGACGAGCTCCAGCAGCTCTCCGCCTGCTTCGTCGACTCGCCGGGCGACGACATCACCGACATCCACCAGACCGCCAAGGAGGCGGCCGAGGTGTTCCAGTCCGGCGGCGGCATGGGGTACGCGTTCTGGAAGCTCCGCCCGTACGGCGACGCGGTCGGCTCCACCGGCGGCATCGCCTCCGGGCCGATCACGTTCATGCGGACGTTCGACCAGATGTGCGAGACGATCGCGCAGGGCGGCGCGCGCCGCGGCGCCCAGATGGGCGTGATGCGGATCTCGCACCCGGACGTCATCCAGTTCATCCACGCGAAGAACAAGGACGTCTCGCTGGCCCACTCGCTGCGCCTGAACGACCCCGACGACTTCACGCACAACTCCTTCGCGGACGCCTTAGAGGAGGCGCGCGAGCTCATCGACGAGGACGGGAAGGTCCCCGAACACCTCCGGAACGCGGTCGAGGGACACCTCTCGAACTTCAACATCAGCGTCGGCGTCACCGACGACTTCATGGAGGCGCTGGCGAACGACGAGGAGTTCACCTTCACCAACCCCCGAACGGAGGAGCCGCACGTCGCGACCCCGGAGACGAAGGAGCTCTACGACATGTTCGGGCTCGGCGAGCACGTCGAGGTCGGCGAGGAGCTCTCGATCCCGGCCGCCGAGATCTGGGACGACATGATCGAGGGCGCCCACGAGAACGGGGAACCGGGCGTCGTCTACCTCGAACGGATCAACAAAGAACATTCGTTCGACGTAGACAAAAATCCAAGCCATAGAATACTCGCAACAAATCCCTGCGGTGAGCAGCCGTTGGAGGAGTACGAGGCGTGTAACCTCGGACACATCAATCTCTCGACGCTCGCGGACCTCGACGCGCCGGACTGGCGCGTCTGGTCCGACGAGCACGCCGACGAGTACGACTCCCAGGCGGCCGCGATCGACGCCTTCCTCGAGGAGGCGATCGATTTCGAGGAGTTCGACGAGCGGATCGCGTACGGCACGCGGTTCCTCGAGAACGTCGTCACGATGTCCGACTTCCCGGTGCCGGAGATCGAACAGAAGGTCCGCGACATGCGGAAGATCGGGCTCGGGATCATGGGGCTCGCACAGCTGTACATCCAGCTCGGCGTCCGCTACGGCTCCGAGTCGGGCAACGAGATCGCCCGGCAGCTGATGACCCACATCAACCACGAGTCGAAGCTCGCCTCCCACGAGCTCGCCGAGGAGCGCGGGACGTTCAACGACTGGGAGGACTCGAAGTACGCGAACCCGACCGAACACCGCGACTGGTTCGAACACTACACCGGCCTCGACGCCGACGAGTGGGAGGACGGTTTCCCGGTTCGCAACCACAACACGACGACGATCGCCCCGACCGGCACGACGTCGATGATCGGCAACACGACCGGGGGCTGCGAGCCCATCTACAACGTCGCCTACTACAAGAACGTCTCCGACGACGTCCAGGGCGACGAGATGCTCGTCGAGTTCGACGACTACTTCCTGCGCACGCTGGAGGCCAACGACGTCGACGTCGACGCCGTCAAGGAGGAGGCGCAGGCGCAGATGGCCGAGAACGCGTTCGACGGCGTCGAGGGACTCGACACCGTGCCGGACGCGATCGGCGAGCTGTTCGTCGTCACCGGCGACCTCTCGGCGAAGGACCACGCGGGCGTTCAGGTCGCCTGTCAGAAGGGCGTCGACTCCGCCATCTCGAAGACGGTGAACGCGCCCAACGACTCCACGCTGGGCGACGCCAAGGAGGTCTTCGAGTACATCTACGAGAACGGCGGGAAGGGCGTCACCTACTACCGCGACGGCACCCGCTCGAAGCAGGTACTCACGACGCGCGCGCAGAACGCGGAGTTCGCCGACGAGAGCGAGGCCGCGGAGACGATCGTCGAGCAGATCAACGAGGTGTTCGGCGGCGTCGAGTCGTTCCTCGACAACGAGGACGTTCGGGCGGCGATCGACGCGGAGGTCGCGGACTTACTGGAAGCGACCGAGCAGCCGCGGATCGACTACAGCGAGCGCAGCCCGCGCCCCGACTCGCTGTCGGGCGTCACCCAGCGCGTCGAGACGGGCTACGGGAAGCTGTACGTCACCATCAACGAGGACGAGAACGGCCGGCCGTTCGAGCTGTTCGCGAACATCGGCCACTCCGGCGGCTACACCAACTCCTTCACGGAGGCGCTGGCGAAGGTCATCTCGACGGCGCTGCGCTCCGGCGTCGACCCCGAGGAGATCGTCGACGAGCTACAGGGCACCCGGAGTCCGAAGGTCGCGTGGGACAAAGGCGAGCAGATCCAGTCGATCCCGGACGCGATCGGCACCGCGCTGCGGCGCTACCTCGACGACGACGTCGACAAGGGGATTCCCCAACAGCAGAGCCTCGACGACGTCGAGGAGGCCGCCTCGGGCGCGAGCCCCCCGAGCCAGACCGACGGCGGCGCGGTCGACGCCGGCACGGTGACCGACGACGGCGCCCTCGACGCGCCCGAGGCGGCCGGCGCAGCCGACGCGACGGGCGCGGACGACGCGATGCAGGAGCTCATCGCGGCGGGCGAGTCGCCCGAGTGTCCCGAGTGCGGCGGGATGAACCTCTACTACTCCGAGGGCTGCAAGACGTGCGAGTCGTGCGGCTGGTCGGAGTGTTGACGTAGGGACGCGCGCGCTGTCGGACTTTTATGACTGGACACTCGACGCCGGACCACCGTCACAGCGATCCTGATGTGGACTACGTCGTCCACGTTGAGTACGGCGTCTCGCGGATCAATCTAGAAATAGGTGTTTCCGACGGGACCGTCGGCTGGTTCGTCGTTCAGTTGGAGCAGAATGTCGGGCATCGGTACGGGGAACGCGACTGGCGTCAGGTGGCGCGGTTCGATCACCATCCGGGCTCGGAGTGGGGACACGACATCGAGTCTGAGCGGCTCCACCTCGATCTGTATCGGAACGGAAAGAAAGTGGATGTTCAACGCGGCTTCCCGGCAGTAACAGTTGAAAATGCGCCAGCGTACTGCGAACGGTTTCTAAAACAGCGCGCCTCGGAGTTGCTCGAAACGTACGGCCAGCAGAACAAGTAACGGCCTACCGCTCCTCTTCCGGGACCGATTCGAGTTCGTCGAGTTCCGGGATGGGCTTCTCATCCGCGGCGAATTTTTCAGCGGTTTCACCCGTCTTTTCGGCGAGAACGGAATCTGCGGATTTCGTTTCGTGGGCGGGCATAGCTCTCGTATTCTGACGTACGCCGCCTCAGATAAATAGTTTGTTCCCTATCGTGTCGTAGAGTTTACAATCTGAGAGCCGACGGCTGTACCGATTAAAAGAAACGCAGCGGGCAGCTTTTCAGTCGTCTTCGAGCGCCTGCGCGATACGCTGGAGCTGGCGGGTGGCGTCGCGGACCTCGTCGCGGAGCTGGCGCACCTCGCGGACGAGTTCCTCGTTGCCGGCGTCGTCGCCGCGGCCGCCCTGCTCGGCTCCCGCGCCGGGACCGCCGCCCATGCCGGGCGGGCCGCCGGCGCCGCCGGGGCCGCCGCCGCCCATCATACCGGACATCATCTGCGCGAAGGGGTTGCCGCCGCCGCCACCGCCCATCCCCGGCGGGCCGCCGCCGCCCATCATCTCCTCGGGCTCGGGCCGGTCGCCCTCCTCGCGCTCCTGCTCGCGTCGCTCGCGGATCTCCTCGACGCGCTCGCGGAAGGATTTCTCTTCGCCGTCGCCGTCGCCCTGTTCGCCGGCCTCGCCGTTCTCGGGGTCGGTGGCGTCGTCGTCTGCCATGCGCCACGGTTCGGCGGCGCCGCCGAAAAGGGTTGTCGTGGCGTCCGCGACGGTGTTTTTATAAGTCGGCGGCGAGCGGCCGCGTGCGGTCTTCGCCCGCCGGTGTCAGGTCCGAACCATGCGGTGGCAGTTCGGACACTCCGTCGCCTCCGTGTTCCGGCCGGCCGCGGGCACGCGATCGCCGCAGTTCGGACACCGCGTCCGGGCGCGGGCGTACTCCGTGCTCGACCGGACCGCGGAGCGATCGGTGTCGTCGCTCATATGCGTGTGTTATTAGCTACCACACAAATAGCTTGCCGACATATCCCTAAAACACGATTTAGGACGCGAACGCCGGCGGTCAGCGGGTACCGTCCCTACTCGTGGCCGGAGACGCGGACGGGCTCGTACGGCTCCTCGAGCCACTCGACGTCCGAGTCGGAGAGGTCGACGTCGAGCGCTTCGACCGCGTCTTCGAGGTGTTCGACACTCGTCGTCCCGACGATCGGGGTGTCGACCCACTCCTTGTGGAACAGCCACGACAGGGCGATCTGCGCCATCTTCACGCCCTTCTCCGCGGCGAGCTCCTCGACGCGTTCGTTGACCGCCCGGCCGCCGCCCTCGCGGTACGGGTGCGCGTAGAGGTGCTCTTCCGTCTCGCCGCGGAGCGTCGCGTCGACCTCCTCGTGGGGGCGCGCCAGATACCCGCGGGCGAGCGGGCTCCACGGCATCACGCCGATCCCCTCTTTCTCGCACAGCGGGAGGGTCTCGCGTTCCTCCTCGCGGTACGCGAGGTTGTAGTGGTTCTGCATCGTGGCGAACCGCTCGTACCCCTCGCGATCGCTCGTGTGAAGCGACTCCGCGAACTGGTGGGCCCACATCGACGAGGCGCCGACGTACCGCACGTCGCCGCGCCGCACCGCGTCGTCGAGCGCGGCGAGCGTCTCCTCGATCGGCGTGTCGTAATCCCAGCGGTGGATCTGGTAGAGGTCGATCGTGTCGGTACCGAGGCGGTCGAGGGAGTTTTGAAGTTCCTGTTCGATCGCCTTCCGCGAGAGCCCGCCGGAGTTCGGGTTCGACTCGTCCATCTGGAAGTACCCCTTCGTGGCCACGACGAACTCGTCGCGGTCGTACCCGTCGAGCGCCTCGCCGAGGACGCGCTCGCTCTCTCCGTCCGAGTACATGTTGGCGGTGTCGAAGAAGTTCACCCCGAGGTCGATCGCGCACTCCACCAGCTCTTTCCCCGCTTCCTCGTCGAGGACCCACTCGCGCCAGTCGGAGTCGCCGAAGCTCATACAGCCGAGACAGATCTTCGAGACGGTGGTGCCGGTGGACCCGAGCGTCGTGTACTCCATGGGTCGATCAGTCCGAGGCGGGACAAAAAGCTACGCGCGCGGTCGGGACGGACGGTTCGGCGTCGAGCTCGATCAGAGGTCGCGGAACGACGCGGTGTACACGAGGAACGCGCCCGTGAGGATGACGAACGCGAGGAACGTGACGAGCGCGAGCACGTTCGCGATCGGTGCGAGAGGATCGAGGAAGGACTGGCCGGTCGAGTCGAGCACGAGGACGGCGAGGAGGGCGGCGATCAGTCCGAGCAGCCAGTTCGTGAGGATGTCGTCCATGGGTCGCCCGACACGTCGGGACGACAAAAAGCCGCGGATGGGGCGGCGGGACGCGCCGTCGAGGGACCGCGGCCGGCGCGTGCGGCGGCGGAGCTATGACGCTGGCGCCCGTGGGTTCCGTCGTGAGCGATCGGACGACGTGCTGGCTGCTCGGCGACCAGCTCAACCACGACCTCGACGTCCTCGACGCGGCCGACGACGTCCTGCTGATCGAGGCCCACGGGTTCGCCGACCGGAAGCCGTACCACGCCCACAAGCTAACGCTCGTGTTCTCGGCGATGCGGCACTTCCGCGACGAGCTCCGCGAGCGCGGGCACGACGTGACCTACGTGCGGGCGGACTCGTTCGGCGAGGGACTCGACGAGTTCCTCGCGAGAAGGGGGAAAGCGAGCGACCGCGACGGGGCCGACCGTGACGGCGTCGACCGCGACGGCGACGATGCCCCGACCCTGCGGCTCATGCGTCCCGCGAGCCACGGCGCGGGCGAGCGGCTCCGTAAGCTGGTGGCCGAGCGCGGGGGGACCCTCGAACTCGTCGACAACGAGCTGTTCTGGACGACCCCGGCCGACTGGCGGGCGTGGACGGGGGACGAGGGGGGCGGCGACGGCGAGCCGCTCCTCGACGAGGACGGGACCGCGGCGCGCACCTTCCGACAGGAGAACTGGTACCGGCGCGTCCGCCGGGAGACGGGGGTGCTGATGGACGACGGCGACCCGGTCGGCGGGGAGTGGAACTACGATGACTTGAATCAGGAGACGCCGCCGGACGACTGGGAGCCGCCGGCGCGGTCGGCGTTCGAGCCGGACGATCTGACCCGCGAGACCCACGCGTGGGTCCGGCAGCGGTTCGACACGTGGGGGAACGACTCGCTGGACGGGTTCGCGTGGCCGGTCACGCGCGACGAAGCCCGGGAGGCGCTCGACCGGTTCGTCCGCGACGGGCTCCCCGCGTTCGGCCGGTACGAGGACGCGATGGTCGGCGGCGAGCCGTTCCTCTCGCACTCGCTGCTCTCGCCCGCGATCAACCTCGGACTGCTCGACCCGCGCGAGCCGGTGCGGGCGGTCGAGCGCGCCTACGAGGCGCGGGGCGTCGAGCCGGGCGGGTACGACCCGGCCGAACGCGGCGCGTCGCAGGGAGAGACGGCGACGTCTCTCGACGACTTCGGCGACGTAACCGACGTAGACAGCCCGGACGGGGCGGCGCCGGGAGCGGCGGCGAGAGACGACGAGCTCGCTCCCGTCCCGCTCAACGCCGCGGAGGGGTTCGTCCGGCAGGTGATCGGCTGGCGGGAGTTCGTGCGCCACGTCTACCGCGAGGCGATGCCCGAGCTGGCCGACGCGAACCAACTGGAACAGGAGCGGGAGCTCCCGCCCGCGTACTGGGACGGCGAGACGGACATGCGGTGTCTCTCGGAGGCGGTCGGTCACGTCCGCGAGTTCGGCTACGCTCACCACATCGAGCGGCTGATGGTGCTGTCGAACTTCGCGCTCGTCTACGGCGCCGACCCCGTGGAGCTGAACGAGTGGTTCCACCTCGGCTTCGTCGACGCCTACCACTGGGTAACGACGCCGAACGTCGTCGCGATGGGGTCGTTCGGCACCGACGCGCTCTCCTCGAAGCCGTACGCCTCCTCGGGGAGCTACGTCAACCGGATGAGCGACCACTGCGCCGACTGCCGGTACGCCGTCTCGCGGACGACGGGCGAGGGCGCCTGTCCGTTCAACGCGCTCTACTGGGACTTCCTGAAGGAGAACGAGGAGACGCTGCGCGGCACCGGCCGGATGGGGCTGATGTACTCGCACGTCGACGACAAGGGTGACGAGGAGTGGGCGTCGATCCGCGAGCGCGCGGCGCGGGTCCGAGAGCTGGCGGCCGACGGAGAGCTGTGAGTCGCTGTCGGACGCAACAGGGGCGTGTCTACTCGCCGCTCGCGAGCCGGCGCAGCCGCGGGAGCGCCTGCTCGTAGCCGAGTCCGACGAGCCCCACGTACAGCGCGAGCAGCCCCATGCCGACGGCCCAAGCGCCGAGGACGAGCTCGCCGCCCGAGACCGCCGAGAGTCCGAACTGTTCGAGGACGACGCCGACCGCGGCGGCCGCGCCGGCACCGACGGTGACGGCGAGGAGTTCGACGAGCTCGACCGCGACGGCGGGTAGTTCGACCATACCGGAGGAGAACGGCCGGTGATTATGACTCTTTCGGGAGGACGGTGAAACGGCGTTCGGCTTACTTCAGTCCGAACGACCGCATGGCCGTGTCGACGAGCCCCTTCGCGATCAGCGCGAGACCGGCGAGCACGACCATCAGGGCGCCGGCGATGACGGGGTCGCGAACGGTGATGATGCCGACCCCGACGAAGACGACGAGGACGCCGGCGATGCCTTCGAGTCCGAGCGTGTCGCGCATGCCGTCGCCTCCGCGGTCCCGGGAGGTAAAAGGGCCGTTTCGGTCCCGACGGAGAACGGCCCTTTTATTTCCGCGAACGCGTATGGCCGCGTACGCATGAGCAACGGAGACGGCGACGGTCGGAACGACCTCCGGATGCCCGACGACGACGAGGTGTTCGCGGAGGTCGTCGAGATGCTCGGCGCGAACCGCGTCAAGGTTCGCTGTGCGGACGGAAACGAGCGAACCGCGCGCATCCCCGGCCGGATGCAAAAGCGCGTGTGGATCCGCGAAGACGACATCGTCCTCGTCGAGCCGTGGGACTGGCAGGACGAGAAGGCCGACATCTCGTGGCGCTACGAGAAGAGCGAGGCGGAACAGCTCCGCGAGGAAGGCCACCTACAGTAAGTCGCTTCGCCTTGATCGGCGGAGAATGCCGCTAAATCTCCACTCCCTCGTTTATAAATACCCGAAGTAGGTCAACACGAACACCGCCGAAGCCCCAGTCGCGAGAATCGGAGATTCTCTGGCAGCCGGCGCGTAGCGCCGGCGACTGCCCCTTCGAGTCCCGCCCGGCTCCGCACCGCACCTCACGCCTCCCCAACCTCGTCGCTGGCGGCCATCGCTCCGCTCCGGCCGCCAGCGACTCCCTCGCGCGTGCGGCTCGCGGCCTGTCGGCCGCTCGCCGGCACGCGCCATCGCCGAGGGGTTCGGTCGCTCGCGCCGTTTTTAAGTCCGATCGAGCCGGAACACGGCTATGCTTCGGCTCGCGATGACTACCGACGCGGAGACGTTCGAGCGCGTGCGCGGGCCGCTCGCGGACCGCGGCATCGACGTGGGGCACGTACAGGCGAAAGAGCGGTCGCTCCGGGTGTCGGGCGGAGAGGACTCGCCCGCGGCCGATCCCGCCGAGTTCGACGGCTTCGACGTCGGCCTCGTCTACCCCACCCGACTGATGGAGGGCGCGGTGGTCGACGAGCGGCTGGGCGTCCCGTGGGTGAACGGCCGCGACGCGGTCGTGACCTCGCGGAACAAGGCGGGCGTCCTCGCCGCGCTCGACGACGCCGGCCTCCCGACGCCGAGGACGACGCTCGTCTCGAACCCCGTCGACGAGTCCGTCGTCGTCGACGCCGTCGAGGGGTTTTCCTACCCCGTCGTGGTGAAGCCGAACTCCGCGACCCGGGGCGTCGGCGTCGCGACCGCGACCGACCTCGACTCGCTTCTCGGCGTCGTCGACTATCTGAACCTCGTTCACGACTACCGCGCCACCGGCGACAAGTCGTTCCTGATTCAGGAGTTCCTCCCGGACGCGCGCGACTACCGCGCGATGGTCGTCGACGGCGCGTACGCCGGTGCGGTGGAGCGCGTCCTCGACGACGACGCGCTCGCGGCCGGTCGGTGGAAACACAACGTCCACCGCGGCGCGACCGCTCGCGGGGTCGACCTCGGTAGCGAGGCCCGCGACCTCGCCGAGCGCGCGGCCGCGGCGCTCGGGATCGACTACCTCGGCGTCGACCTGCTCGCGACGGACGACCGGCTGGTCGTCAACGAGACGAACGCGCGGCCGACCGTCGACGCCGCGACGAAGTACGAGGACGACTTCTACGACCGGCTCACGACGCTGATCCGACGAACGGCGAACGCGGAATGAAAGCGGCGGAGGAAAAACCGGCGGAGGAAAAGCAAAGTGGCGGCTGGAAAAACCGAAGCGGCCGGCGGCTCAGACGAGGTCGATCGACGCGCTGTCGTCGTCGCGGTCGAACGCGACCTCGAGGACGCCGTTGTTGAACGTCGCGTCCGCGGTGTGCTCGTCGACGGGGGCGGGGAGCTCGACCGTCTCGTCGTACTCGCGCCGGTCGGTGACCGCGGAGATGGTGAGCGCGTCGCCGTCGCAGCGCAGCGAGAGGTCCTCTTTCGAGACGGCGGGGAGGTCGGCGACGAGACGCACCGACTCCTCCGTCGTGTACGCGTCGACGTGGGTGTCGGATCCGAATCCCGCGTCGTCGGCCGACGGGGCGTCCGCATTGGCCATCTCGTTCATCATCCGCTCGATCTCCTCGAAGAAGTCTCCGAACGGATCGTCGCGGTCGTCTCTGTCCATATCCCCCGTGAGGTCGGTGACCCCGATAAGCCTTCTGTCGGTCACCGTATCGGCCGGTATCCGCCCGGTACCGGGAGGAAACCGGGCGGGAACGGACCGCGGCGGTCGCTCGCCGCCGGCCGCGACGCCCGTACCGGTCGTAACAAATTCTATCGATTATGACGGTCTCGGAGCGACTGGGCCGGATTTAAGTAGTTGCGGCTCGCTTTTTTCGAACATGAGTAAATCGTATCTGTCTGCCGGCGACGACGTGAGCGACGACGAGGTCGTGCGGGTGGGACTCAACGGCTTCGGTCGCATCGGGCGCAACGTGTTCCGCGCGGTGTTGGAGCACCCCCGGATCGAGCTCGTCGGGGTCAACGACGTGATGGACTTCGACGACATGGGGTACCTCGCGAAGTACGACACCGTCATGGGCCGGCTCGACGGCGTCGAGCGCGACGGCGACGAGCTGACGGTCGGCGGCACGTCGGTCCCGCTGTTCAACGTTCAGGACCCCGCGGACCTCCCGTGGGACGAGCTCGACGTCGACGTCGCCTTGGAGTGTACGGGCATCTTCCGCACCCGCGACGACGCGAGCGCGCACCTCGACGGCGGCGCGGACACCGTGATCATCTCCGCGCCGCCGAAAGGCGAGAAGCCGGTCAAACAGCTCGTCTACGGCGTCAACCACGACGAGTACGACGGCGACGACGTGGTCTCGAACGCCTCCTGTACCACGAACTCCATCACGCCGGTCGCGAAGGTGCTCGACGCGGAGTTCGGGATCGACGCCGGCACCCTCACCACCGT
The DNA here is from genome assembly GCF_005435165.1 of Halorubrum sp. GN11_10-6_MGM. Lineage (GTDB taxonomy): Archaea > Halobacteriota > Halobacteria > Halobacteriales > Haloferacaceae > Halorubrum. The sequence goes on from NZ_SGUC01000005.1 coordinate 69,504, forward strand.
CCACGCGTACACCGGCTCGCAGGCGCTCATCGACGGCCCGATGAGCAAGCGCCGCCGCGGCCGCGCGGCCGCCGAGAACATCGTTCCCACCTCGACGGGCGCCGCGGGCGCCGCCCAAGAGGTCCTCCCGCAGCTGGAGGGGAAGATCGACGGGATGGCGATGCGCGTCCCCGTCCCGACCGGCTCGATCACGGAGTTCGTCGTCAGCCTCGACGAGACCGTCACCGCGGAGGAGGTCAACGCCGCCTTCCGCGACGCCGCCGACTCCGGGCCGCTCGCGGGCGTGCTCGGCTACACCGACGACGAGGTCGTCTCCTCGGATATCGTCGGGCTCCCCTTCTCCAGCTACGTCGACCTCGGGTCGACGAACGTCATCGCCGGCGGGAAGCTGCTGAAGATCCTCACCTGGTACGACAACGAGTACGGCTTCTCGAACCGGATGCTCGACATGGCCGCGTACGTTCAGGACGAAGCCTAAACACCCGGCCGCGGCCGGCGAGCGGGACCCGACGCCCGGGCGGCAACGTTCTCCCGGAGAACCACCTGTTAAATATCTCATCGACGACCGTTCACCCATGGCCACCTTCGACACCATCGACGACCTCCCGGCAGACTCGCGCGTCCTCGTCCGACTCGACCTCAACTCGCCTATCGAGGACGGCGAACCACAGGACAACCGCCGCTTCGAGCGACACGCCGAGACCGTCCGCGAACTGGCCGACGCCGGCCACCGCGTGGTCCTCATGGCCCACCAGGGCCGGCCCGGCCGCGACGACTTCACGTCGCTCGCCGGTCACGCCGAGATCCTCGCCGACCACGTCGGCCGCGAGGTGGGGTTCGTGGCGGACACGTACGGCGACGACGCGCTCGACGCCATCGACGCGCTCGAGGCGGGCGAGGTCCTCCTCCTCGAAAACACCCGGATGTGCGAGGACGAACTGCCGGAGGAATCGCCCGAGGAGAAGGCCGAGACGGAGTTCGTCGAAACGCTCGCGCCGCGGTTCGACGCGTACGTCAACGACGCGTACTCGGCGGCGCATCGGAAACACGCCTCGCTCGTGGGATTCCCGCTCGTCCTCCCCGCGTACGCGGGCCGCGTGATGGAGACGGAGTACGAGGCCAACACCGCGATCGCGACCCGCGAGTTCGACGGCCCCGTCACGATGGTCGTCGGCGGGACGAAGGCGACCGACGTGATCGGCGTGATGGACGCCTTAGACGACCGCGTCGATCGCTTCCTCCTCGGTGGCGTCGCTGGCGAGCTGTTCTTACGCGCCGCGGGCCACCCGGTCGGTCACGATGTGGGCGACATGGACCTGTTCGACGAGCAGTGGGATCGGAACCGCGAGCTGATCGAGTCGGTCCTCGACGAGCGCGGCGACGCGATCCGGCTCGCGAGCGACCTCGCGTACGAGGGAGAAGACGGCGACCGCGCCGAGGTCGCCGTCGACGACATCGACGAGAAAACGACGGGGTACCTCGACGTGGGCGCGGCGACGGTCGCCGACTACGAGCCGGCGATCCGCGAGTCCGACGCCGTCTTCGTGAAGGGCGCACTCGGCGTCTTCGAAGACGAGCGGTTCGCCGACGGCACCGTCGGCGTCCTCGAAGCGATCGCGGAGACGGACTGCTTCTCGGTCGTCGGCGGCGGCGACACCTCGCGGGCCATCGAGATGTACGGCATGGACGAAGACGACTTCTCGCACGTCTCAATCGCCGGGGGCGCGTACATTCGGGCCCTGACGGGCGAGCCGCTCCCGGCGGTGGAGGTCTTGGAGGCGGCGGCGCGGCGGCGAGCGGAGAGCTGAGAGGGAGAACAGTACGGCGCCCGAGCGAACTACTCCTCGACGTCGAGGTCGAACTGCTCGTTTTCGGTGACCGCGTTCAGGACGACGCTCGTGTTCGACTCGCGGATGTCCGCGTCCGTGAGGATCGACTTGATCTGGTCGTTCATCCCGTCCGTGTCGGTGAACTTCCCGATGGCGATCACGTCGTAGTCACCGGTGACCTCGTAGACGCTCACCATCTGTTTCTCCTGCCGGAGCTTCTCCGTCACGTCCGGCAGCGCGCTCCCCTCGACTTTGAGCTGGAGGACGGCCGTCACGTCGTAGCCGAGCTTGTCGTAGTCGACGACGGGCGTGTAGCCTCGAATGACGCCCTCTTCTTCGAGGTCACGGAGGTGGTTCGAAACGGTCGTCACAGACACGTCGAGCTCGTCGCCCAGGCTCCGGAGGCTCGCGCGGCCGTTGCTGAGCAGCGAGTTAATAAGCTTCGCGTCGAGGTTTTCGTACGTCATCACACCCAACCACGCTTTCGGGGGTTTAGAATTTTACGAACGTCCAGCAGTTTTGCCTGTCCGGCGGTTCATGCGCCAAGCGATAAGGCCTTTATACTGGCAGATAACGAAGGAAACGTCCAGAACATGACGGACGAACACGCGAAACCGGACGGCGGCCTCACGGCCGAGGAACAGGCGGTACTCGACGAGATCGAAGAGGAAAACGTCGACTTCCTGCGGCTCCAGTTCACCGACATCCTCGGCGTCGTGAAGAACGTCTCCGTCCCCGCCCACCAAGCGGAGAAGGCGTTCACCGAGGGCATCTACTTCGACGGCTCCTCCATCGAGGGGTTCGTGCGCATCCAGGAGTCGGACATGCGGCTCGTTCCCGACCCCGACACGTTCGCGGTCCTCCCGTGGCGCAGCGACGGCGACGGCGACAGCGGTGCCGCGCGGCTCATCTGCGACATCGTCGACACCGACGGCGAGCCGTTCGCCGGCGGCCCGCGGCAGGTCCTGAAGAGCGTCCTCGCGGAGGCCGAGGAGATGGGCTACTCCGTCTCGATCGGCCCCGAGCCGGAGTTCTTCCTGTTCGAGAAGGACGAGGACGGTAACGCGACCACCATCCCGCACGACAACGGCGGCTACTTCGATCTGGCCCCGAAGGACCTCGCGTCCGACGTGCGCAAGGAGATCATCTTCACCCTCGAAGATATGGGCTTCGAGATCGAGGCCTCGCACCACGAGGTCGCCGAGGGCCAACACGAGATCAACTTCAAGTACGACGACGCGCTCACGACCGCGGACAACATCGCGACGTTCCGCGCCGTCGTCCGCGCCGTCGCCGAGCAGCACGACCTCCACGCGACGTTCATGCCCAAGCCGATCGCCGACATCAACGGCTCGGGCATGCACAGCCACATCTCGCTGTTCGACGAGGACGGCAACGCCTTCGCCGACGACGACGACGAGTTCAACCTGAGCGAGACGGCCTACCAGTTCATGGGCGGCATCCTGAACCACGCCCCCGCGTTCACGGCCGTCACGAACCCGACCGTGAACTCCTACAAGCGGCTGGTGCCCGGCTACGAGGCGCCCATCTACGTCGCGTGGTCCGACACGAACCGCTCGGCGCTCGTCCGCGTGCCGGACGCCGCGGGCGTCTCCGCGCGCTTCGAGGTGCGCAGCCCCGACCCGTCCTGTAACCCCTACCTCGGCATGGCCTCGCTCATCGCGGCCGGCCTCGACGGGATCAAGACCGGCGCCGACCCGGGCGACCCGGTCCGCGAGGACATCTACGAGTTCGACGACGAGAAGCGCGAGGAGTACGGCATCGAGACGCTGCCGCCGAACCTCGGCGCCGCCGTCGAGGAGCTCGAAGCGGACGAGGTGCTTCAGGAGGCGCTCGGCCCCCACACCTCCGAGAAGTTCGCCGAGGCGAAGTCGCAGGAGTTCAGCGAGTACCTCACCCAGGTGTCGCAGTGGGAGGAGGACCGCTACCTGGAGACGTTCTGAGGCGACGGCGCGGCGAACTTTCACGGCTCGTCGGCGCTGCCGATTTCCACTTTTCGCGTATTCGTTGCGCGCCCGAGAGTCAACCGTCGAAGCTCCGGCCGCTCGCGGGCACGCGCCGACCGCACTGCTTTTTATAACCGATCGTCGCACGCGCTCGCAGATAGTTGGATACCGTCTCGCTGACGCGGGGAACGCCCGCGAGAGCGCTCAGTTCCGGACGGCGGACAGCGCGTCGATCCGGTCGGGCAGCGCCGGGAGCGCGACGACGGCGACCACGGCGGCGGTCGTCGCGACCAGCGTCACGGGAAGCGTCCCGGCGAGCGAGTACGCGCCGACCCAGAGCCCGCCGGTGACGGCGAGCGCGGGGACCGCGATCCGGACCGGAACCGCCGGGTCGTCGCCGTCGACGAGCCGCCAGCCGATCGCGCCGCCGGCGCCGGTGGCGACCCCGATCCCGGCCTCGACGACCTCTCCGGGGTACCCGCCCGCGACCGCGACGGCCAGCGCGCCGGCCGAGACGACGGCCGCGAGCAGGAACGCCGGGGCGGGGTTGAGTTCGGCGGTCGGATCGCTCGCCGCGCCAGCCGTCTCAGTGCCCGCGGAGCGCCGTAGCCGCGGGTCGCCGGCGAGCCACAGCGCGAGGGCGACCGTCCCCGCGCCGACGACCAGCCCGGCGAGCACGTCGACGAGGTAGTGGACCTCGATGACGACCCGGGAGGCCGCGACCGCGACGGCGACCGCGACGGCCGCGAGGTAGCGTGCGCGGTCGGTCCAGAGACGGTCGTACAGGAGCGCGATCGCGAGGTACGCGGCCGCGCCGCCGGTGGCGTGACCGCTCGGGAAGCCGAACCCGTCCGAGAGCACCTGCGCCTCGTACCACCCCGACAGCAGCGCGGGGAGCCACGTCGGGACGTCCGCGGGGGGCATCGCGCCGGGCGGTCGGGGGACCGCGAACCACGCCTTGCCGAGCGCCGTCGCGGCGTACGCGCAGGTGACGGCCGCGATCGCGGTCGCGCCGGCGCGGCGAGGGGAGCCCGCGACGCCGTCGCTCGCGAACCAGTAGCCGACCGCGAGCAGCGCGAAGAGGAACCACGGGTCCGCGAGGTGGGTGACGGCCGCGAAGAGGACGGTGACCGCCTCGGGAAGCTCCTCGGCGAGCGCGGTGCCGCCGACGGCTCGGTCCGCCGGGACGAGACCGGTCACGCGTCGATCACTCGATCAGTCATCGCCGCGACGGCGGGCGTAGTCGAGCGCCTTCCCGGGCGTCTCGATCAGGTTGAGGCCGATGCCGACGACGACGAAGATCGTGTACAGGCCGAGCGTCGACAGCCCGAGGACGACGATGGCGCCGACCGCGTACAGCCCGTCGAGGTTCGACAGCGCGGCGAGGGTGAGCACCGTCCCGTACAGCAACACGAGGTACGGACCCCAGCCGCGCGCGTGGCCGCGGCGCATCCGCGAGCGGACGTACCGCTTCAGCTCCGACTCGACCTCGGGCTTGTCGACCGTGCGGCGTTCCACGTCGTCTTCGAACTCGTCGAGCTGCGACCGCAGCTCCCGGACCTCCGCTTCGAGGGCGGCGACGTCCGGCGCGCCGCGCGGCCGCTCGTCGTCGTCCCCCTCGGGATCCGACTCGCCGTTCATACCCGTGGGTCGGCCGCGGTCGTGTTGTAACTGCCGGTCCGCGGCGTGGTCCGGCCCGGCGGCGACGGGTCCGGCGTCGCGCTCGCTCCCGAGGGTCTCGCCGTCCGCGCTCCGGCCCGCGAGCACCACGTTGACCGCGCCGCCGAGGACGACGACGGCGGCGGCGAGGTACAGCCAGGTGACGAGGAGGAGAACTCCGCCTATCACGCCGTACACCTGATACTGGGCGGCGCCCGCGGCGTACACCTGAAACCCGGCCTGGAGCAGCGTCCAGCAGACCGCCGTGAACGCCGCGCCCGGCAGCGCCTCGCGGACGCCGATCCGCGGCTGCGGGAGGAGGTAGTACATCGGGAGGAAGACGACCGCGAGGAACACCGGCAGCGCGAGGACGCTCGCCGCCTCGACCAGCGGGACCGCGTCCGCGGCCGCGACGAACGCGCCGACGGCGACCATCACGCCGATGCCGACGCCGACGGCGGCGACGACCGAGGCGGCGTCGACGACCTGCTTGAGGAACCCCGGCGTCTCGTCGCCGCCGTACAGGGAGACGAACGCCGTGTCGAGCCCGCGGAACACCTTCAGCGTCGACCAGAGCAGCACGCCGAGCCCCAGCAGGCCCGCGCCGGTCCGCCCGCCGGCCGAGGAGACGGCGGCGACGACCGCCTCCTCGCCGGCGGGGGTGAGGAAGTCGCCGGTCGACGCGACCAGCTCCGCGGCGATGGTCTCGCCGAAGACGGCGGTGGCGACGACGACGAGGAGCAGGAGCGCGGGGACGAGCGAGACGAACGCGTAGTAGGCGATCGCGGCGGCGAGGAACGTCACCTGCCGGTCGACCGCGAGGTCGGCGACGCGCCGAGCCGTGCCGAACGCGGTGCGCGAGTGTCTGGACACGTGCCGCGTTTCGGTCGATGGCGACAAAAACAGGCGGGTGTGATCCCGTCAGTCCGCGTCCTCGCCGAGCACCGCCGCGCGCATCTCCGGGATCGAGGCCGTGCTCTTCACCGCCGTGCCGCGGTAGTGCGCCCGGCTCGCCTCGTGGCCGGCCCCGCGGACGCGCTCGACGAACTCGTCCATCCCGATCGCGGGCTCGCCCCACTCCTTGTACAGCCGGTGCTGGTCGTAGTGCGTGGGGGTGTCGAGCTCTCGCGAGACGGTCCCGAGCAGCTTCCGCGCGCGTTTCGCCTCGCCCATGTCGTCGGTCACCTCGCGGCGGACGGCGCGCGCGAAGTCGGCGTCCGCGACCGGCCCGAGCCAGATCGGACCGGCCGTGAGGACGCGGTCGCTCCCGCACTCCGGGCAGGCGTCGACCGGATCGGCGATGCGCCCGCGCGTCGCGGCACGCCAGAGGCAGTCCTCGCAGTGATCGACGTGGCCGAGGGCTTCGAGGCGGTCGTCGGCCGCGCGGGCGCCCGACTCCAGTTCGAGGTAGGTCCGTGCGTAGTGCCGGGAGACGTGCGAGAGGATCGGCGTCGCCGCCTTGTCGTAGCGCGCGGCGGTCCGGACCAGCGCGGAGATCAGCGTCCGGAGTCCCATCTCCGGGTGGTAGTCGGTGTTTCGCGGCACCGCCCCGTACTTGCGGATGCCGCTGTTGAGGTGGGCGCCACAGAGCGGCGCGGTGTCGGTGGCGGTGACGCAGACGAGGTTGCGGCCGTTGGCGAACGCCGCGTCCGCGAAGGGGATCGGCGTGCCGTACGGGTCGAGGTCGACGACGTCGAACGGGCCCTCGTCGTACAGCAGGGCGTTGACGTCGCGGTGTACGGCCTCGCCGTCGAGGCCGTTCGCGTCGAGGTTCGCGGCGGCGAGGTCGACCGCGTCCGCGTCGACGTCGGCGCAGGTGGCGTCGTACCCCTCCGCCGCGGCGCGGACGCCGCGGATCCCCGAGGCGGCCATCGCGTCGAGGTACGAGGCCGCGCGGGGTTCGCGGTCGCGGTAGGCGCGCAGCGTCGCGACCGTCACGTCGCGGTTCAGCTCTTGGGTCGGGTTGAAGAAGACGCCGCCGCCGGTGCCCTCGCTGGCGCCGTCGCGGGCCTCCGGGACGGAGACGGTGAGTCCGCCCTCTTCGATGTCCATACGACCGGTTCGGTCATCCGGACTAAAAGGACCGCGCTCCGGGGCCGGGAACGCCTCGGCGGCGAGCGGGCCGGTCGGCGGCAACGACAATGGGAGGCTTTTACGCCGTGGGTGCGGAACTGAAACGTATGAACGGAGTCACGGGAGAACGCTCGGGCGAAGGCGGCGGCGACACGGGAGGGCGAGGATGGTAAGTCCGGCGCGGGTCGACGCGATAACCGACATCGCGTACGGCGCGCTGATCGCACTGTCGATCGTCCTCATCGCGACCACCCAGCAGAACGACATCGCGATCGCGTTCGGGATCGGGGTGTTCGCCTCGTACGTGGTCCACGTCGTCTGGAAGATGGCCCGGTTCGACCCGGACTGGATGACCCGCGAGGTGGCGGACCAGGTCGGGAAACAGGTCGAAGAGAGCGTCGGCGAGACCGTCGACAAGGAGGTTGAGAAGACGGTGGGAGAGACCGTGGAAAAGACCGTCGGCGAGACCGTCGACAAGGAGGTTGAGAAGACGGTGGGAGAGACCGTGGAAAAGACCGTCGGCGAGACGGTGAGCAAGGAGGTCGAGAAGACCGTCGAGGAGACTGTCGGCGAGAAAGTCGAGGAGACGGTGAGCAAGGAGGTCGAAAAGAGCGTCGGCGAGACCGTCAACAAGGAGGTCAGCGAGGTCGCCGACGACGTGAGCGACACTGTCAGCGAGGAAGTCACGGGGAAAGTCGAGGAGACCGTCGGCGAGACGGTCGAGAAAACCGTCGAAGAGAAGGTTGGCGAAACCGTCGAAGAGACGGTCGGCGAGAAGGTGGAGGAGACCGTCGGCGAGAAGGTCGAAGAAACCGTAGAGCGAACCGTCGAAGAGACGGTCGGCGAGAAGGTCGAAGAAACCGTGGAGAAAACCGTCGAGGAGACCGTCGGCGAGAAGGTGGAGGAGACGGTCGAAGAAACCGTGGAGAAAACCGTCGAGGAGACTGTCGGCGAGAAGGTGGAGGAGACCGTCGAGGGCAACGAGGCGAACACAGAGGAGAGCGACGAGACGGACGAACAGGGAGACGGCGAAGGGACCGAGCGGCGCGACGACTCGTAATCGGAGCGACCGCGGTCAGCGACGTCGCAGCGGTCGTCGTGCCGAATCCCTCACGGGCGATCGGAAGGAACGTCTCCGGCTCCTCCTGACCCTCGATGCCGCCGACGTGGAGCTACATTCACACGAGCTCGGGCGCGCAGTTGATCTCGACGACGACCGGGAACTCGTGTAACAATCGATCGAGGCGACGGCTGACGTCGCTCGATAGGCTATGGCATCCCTCTTTCCGAAGAAGCTCAGGGGTACCACTAGGCGCTCGACGACAAAAGTCAGCGCATCGTCAAAGGAGACCTCCGAGAACTGGAGTCAGAGCCGTATCCGAAACCGGGAGCGGGCGATCGTGAGAAGCTAAACGTCAACGGTGAGGAGAGGTACCGTCTTCACGCCGGGCGGAGCCACACCGCCTTCTACGAGATCCGCGACGACAAGAGCAAGTGAGAGTCGTCGATATCCCCTCCATCGACGAACCACACGTCCAGTACGCGTTTGAAAATGTACACACAGATACGACAGGTGTCAGAGGTGAGTGTAGCGGATCTAATTGAGTGACCTCTCGGCCACACAGTCTAGAGGACGTCACTCGCCGCCGTGGTGACCGTGCTACCCTCTCGGTGGTCGACCGCGTGTAAGAGCGCGTCTTCCGCGTCCGCTCGCGGGTCGTCGCGTCACGAACGAGGCGAGGCCCGCTCGAATCCGGTCGGCTGACACGCCGCGCTCACCGCGAACCACCCCGGCGCGGCCGCTCATGGAACGGTGAGATGTAGAAAATACAGATGTTTTCGGGGCCGTCGAGGCCCCGATTCGCAGATTACGGTTAGTCCGAACCGAACATCTGGCGCATCATCGGATGCATCTCCATCAGCTGCTCCTCGGCGATCTCCTCGTACAGCTTGTACGTGATAGAGACCGCGAGCAGCAGCCCGGTTCCGGAGACCTGTCCGATGGTACCGAGCAGGTTCGCCATCACGGCGAGCAGCCCGACGAGGGCGCCGCCGATGACGGTCACCTGCGGGATGTACCGCTCCATGACCTTCTCGACGACCTGCGGGTTCCGGCGGAATCCGGGGATCTGCATCCCGGAGTTCTGGATCTGTTTCGCGGTCGCCTCCGGCCCCATGCCGGTGGTCTCGACCCAGAAGATCGCGAAGATGGCGCCGCCGACGATCATGAACGTGAGGTCGACGGCGAGCCGGATCGCGATCATCCACGGCTCGACGGACGCCGGGATCTCACCCAAGAACCACATCCACTGTCCGCGGCTCTGGATCGGGTTCAGGTAGTAGAACAGCCCGCCGATGGGCTGGCCCTGTTCGCTGTAGGTGCCGAGCACCGCGGGCATCCCCGCCCACTGTGAGGAGAGGATCTGCCCGAGGAACTGGATGTTCGCCTGCAGCGCACGGACGAGGATCATCGGCAGGACGGACGCGTAGATGAGCTTCACCGGGAAGCGTCCGCGAGCGCCCTTCACGCGGGCGTGCGACAGCGGGATCTCGACGCGAACGGACTCCGCGTACACGACGATCCCGAAGATGAACACCGTGGTGAAAAGCGCCAGAATGTTCCCCGGATCGAAGAGGAGGTTCTGGAGCCCCTCGGCCGTGAACGGCGACATCGACACCGGCACGTTACCGAAGATGACGCCGTACCAGCTCGCGAAGAAGCCGGACGCGCCGAGCGCGGAGAAGCTGAAGAAGCCGCCGACGATCTGCTGGCTCACCGACGCGATGATGAACAGCCCGACGCCGGAGCCGACTCCCCATTTGCTCACGATCTCGTCCATGAACAGGATGAGGATACCGCCGACGAAGATCTGTGCGAAGATCAACACCTGGACGCCGAACGTGCCGATACCGAGCGCGCTCGCGACCGCGTCGTCGGCCGGAAGGAAGCCGCCGGTGAACACCATCGGCGCCGCCGTGAGGGCGGTGACGATGACCACCAGCAGCTTCTGAAGGCCCTGATAGAGGACCTGGTCGCGCGGGTCGTTCTCCGTGTCGAGTCCGAGGAGGTTCGCACCGCCCAACAGCTGGAGGACGATGGACGCCGTGACGATCGGTCCGATACCGACCTGTAGCAGCGACCCGGATGAGCCGGCGAGAACGGACCGGAACTGCCCGAAGAAGTCCGACCCCTGCCCGACCGCCAACCCGAACGGGTTGATGTTGGTCAGGAAGAAGTAGACGATCAGGATCCCGGCCGTCCACGTGAGCTTCCGTTTGAACGGGACGTGTCCCGCGGGCCGCTCCACGACGGGCATCCGCGAGAGCACCGGTTCGGCGGCCTCCTTCCAGCTCATGTTACGCCTCGTCGTTCTCGTCGTCGGAAGTGTTTTCCGGTTCGTCAGCGGCCTCTTCGGCGCGCTCGGAGAGCGTCGCCTCGCCGCCGGCCTCCTCGATGAGCTCGACCGCGCCGGCCGTGAACGCGTCCGCCGTGACGCGGAGCTCGCGGCGGACCTGCCCGCCGCCGAGCACCTTCACAACGTCCGCCTCGTGGCCGTCCTCGACGACGTCGCGCGCGTCGAAGACGTACGCGTCGCCGTCCTCCTCGGCGAGGCCGTCCGCGGCGTACAGCGCCGCGTCCTCGTCGAGCTTCTGGACCTTCACTTCGAGGACCTCCGTCTGAGCGTCCTCGGGTCGCTTGAAGCCGTGCTTACCGAGCGGACCGTAGTTGTGGTACTCGTGTTTCGCGCGACCGGCCGCGCCGCGGCCGCCGCGGTGACCGGCGCCGCGCCGGTTCTTGTGCGTGCCGCCGCCGTGCGTGCGAGAGCCGCGCTGTCGTCGTTTCTTACTCGTCATCGCATCGCCTCCAGGAGACCGTCGATCTCCTCGGTGGTGTGTTTCCCGAGCTCGCCGCCCTCGATCACGGGGTGTTTGATGCCCTCGTGACCGCCGCGGGGGGCGTGGAGCCGTAGCGTCGGCGAGAGGCCCTGCTCGCGCAGGGTCGTCTCCTCGTCGACGAGCGCCTCGGCCAGCGCCTCCAGGTCGGCGTACTCGGTGTTGTCGTCGATCCACTCGTCGTCGACGTCGGCCGAGCCCTCGAGGGGCTCGCCGCGCCGCGCGATCGTTCGCGCGACGGCCTCGACGCTCGGTTCCCCGAACGCGACGACGTCGTTGACCTTGGTGATCATGCCGCGGTACGAGTCCGTCTCGGGGACGAACGTCGCGTGGTTGACGCGCCCGACGTTCAGCATGTCGAGGGTGTCCTCGACGCCGTAGTCGAGGTTGACGTCGCCGCGGAGCTGGACGATAGCCTGCATCACTCGCTCACCTCGTCGTAGTGGACTTCGCGGGCGTGCTGGGGCGTGCGAGACTGCGCCGCGTTCTCCAGCGCGTTGAACGTCGCCTTCGCGAGGTTCACCGTGGTGCGCGTGTTGCCGTCGGAGTTCGTCCAGGCGTCCTCGACGCCGGCGAGCTCCAAGATGTTGCGGACCGTCTCCGCGGCCGCGAGGCCGAGCCCCTGCGGAGCGGGCTTGATCTCGACGGTGACGGAACCGGCCTTCCCTTTCGCCGTTCGGGTCAGGGAGTTGGTGCCGCCGGGCTGGTCCTCCCAGGACCCGGAGCCGCGGTCGACCGAGATGATGTTCAGCTTCGCGACGTCGATCGCCTTCTGGATCGCGCCGCCGACCTGATCGTCGCGGGCCTGCGCGTAGCCGAGGTAGCCGTCGCGGTTACCCACGGCGACCACGCAGCGGAACTTCACGCGACGGCCGGAGTCGGTCATGCGCTGGACCATGTTGATGTCCAGCACCTCGTCTTCCAGCCCCGGGAGGAGCTGGTCGACGATCTCCGCCTCCTTCAGCGGGAGGCCGGAGTCGAGCGCCTGTTCCATCGACGTGATGTCGCCGTCCTGTACCTTGCGGCCGAGTCGCGTCCGCGGTTCCCAGCCGTCGTTGTGTCTACTCATGGTCCTCCTGGATTGTCGCGAGCACGTCGTCGAAGTGCTCGGGTAGCTCGCTGGCGTCGAACGCTCCGCTGTACAGCGGCTCGTCGAGCTGCTCGGCGTAGTCGGCGATGTGCTCGCCGCGCGTGCGCGACCAGTCGGCCAGCACGTCGTCGTTGTGCGGGATCTCGAGGCCCGCGTCGATCGCTCCTTCCTGTACCGCGAACGTCTTGTTGCCGGGGGTCGCCGTGTTGAGCCCGATGTCGAGGACGGCCTCTTCGAGGCCGGCGTCGACGGCGCGGGCGCCCGCGAGGTAGCCGGTGAGATACGCGCTGGGGAGGTTGCCCGTGGGGGCGTCCCAGCCGTACTCGCCGAGCTCCTCGCTGGAGGCGGCCGCGTGGGTCTCGTCGCCGTCCGGTCCGGGGGTCACCAGCTGCGCCCTGACGTGAGCGTTGCTCACCCGGGCGACCAGGCGAGGCTTGCCCGATTTCAGCAGGCGCAACCTCTGATGGTAATCCGTCCGGACCTCGCGGCGGCGCCGCATCGGCACCTTGTATCGTGGTCCTGTCGCCATTAGTCCGTCACCTCGTAGCCGTACTGCGTCCGAATGTACGCCTCGAGACGGGCGACGTCCTCGAAGTCTCCCCCGCTTGCTTTGTTGTAAAGCGTGCGGTACTCGGAGGCGTCGAGCACGTCTTCCTCGTCGCGAAGCTCCTTCAGGCGTGCCCGCTGTGCGCGGATGCGCGCCTTCCAGTCGTCTTTCGTGTTCTGTCGCGCACCGGAGCGACCCTTGCGGGAGCCGGCGCCCGACTGGTGTCCGTACGAGCGCTTGTCGGCGCGCTCGCGGGCTCGACCGCGGGAGTTCGTCTTCGCGTCCTTCGCGCGGATCGTTCCTTGGTCGATGAGTTCGCGGACGTCCTCTCGGGTGATCGCGTCCGCGATCTCTTCCTGTGCCTCGGGGTCGAGCCAGACGCGGCCCTTGCCGACGTCGAGCTCGTCCGCTGCGAGCCGTTTCTGCGCCTTCAGATCACTCATCGTCGACCTCCACTTCGACGTAGGTCGGGTTCAGCACGCGAATGTCGCGCTCCTCCGCCTCGTCTTCGATCAGTTCGCGCTTGCGACCGCCGACCTTCGAGGCGATACGCACCGCCTGCGTGTCGCCGTCGACGCCTTCGAGGTCGTCCGTGTTGTGGACGCGGACCTCCTCGAAGCCGCTCGGGTGGAGGTCGCGCGACGCCTTGGGCGAACGGAACCCGGCCTCGACGACCGGGCCCTTCGACTTCATGCGACGGCGCTGCTTGGAGAGCCCGCCGCGCGGCTTGCGCCACGACGTCGGGATGCGCTTCTTCTTGTGGTAGTCCTGCCGGTTGAACTGCGGTTTCCCCTCGCGGTGCTTCTGTGCGAGCGCGCGAGCGGTCTCGTCGTCCAGCTCCGGCGTCTTGTCGGCGTGTCCGCGGGGACGAAGCTCCGTCTCGACGTCCTCGTCGGCGTCGGCCTCGTCGGCCGCCTCCTCCTCGTCCGTCTCGTCTTCGATCTCCGCGTCCGCCTCCTCGTCGACCTCCAGCCCGCCGACGTCGGCCTTGATACGCGCGGCGAGCGCGTTGCCGATGCCGTCGACCTCGGAGAGTTCCGACTGGGAGGCGGCCTTCACGTCCTCGACCGTCTCGTAGCCGGCCTCGCGAAGGGCGTCCGCCTTCGAGGGACCGACGCCGCTGATGTCTTCCAGTTCGTCTGCCATTGATCAGGCACCTCCGGTGGGCTTCTCGACGATGTACACGCCGTCCTGGAAGACGCGCGTGTCCTTGTCGGTCACCTTCGTCAGCTGTTCGATGTCGGCGGCGGTCTGCCCGACGGCCTCCTTGTCGGAGCCCGTCAGCGTGACCGTCTCGCCGTCGACCTGTACGTCCGTGTCTCCGCGGATCGGGGTGCGCCGCGCGGCGCTCTCTCCGAGGAAGTTCTCGATGACGACCTCGTCGCCCTCCACGTTCACCTGCATCGGGAAGTGGGCGTAGTACACTTCCATCGCGTACTCCCAGCCCTCGGTGACGCCGTGGATCATGTTGGCGACGTGGCTCTCGAAGGTGCCGACCGTCGCGTTGGTCTTCGCGTCCTCGTTCTCGGAGGTGATGACCACCGCGCCGTCCTCGACCGCAACGTCGACGTCGGGGTACCAGAGGCGTCGCGTGACGCTCCCGTTGGGCCCCTCGACGGTGAGTTCGAGGTGATCGGTCTCGGCGGAGACGTCGTCCGGAATCTCGATTTCGACTCTGTTCATTGTTAGTAGACGTATGCGATCACTTGGCCGCCGATGCCCTCTTCGCGGGCCTCGTAGTGGCTCATGACGCCGTGGCTCGTCGTGACGATGAGCGTCCCGTAGTCACGGGCGGGGAGGTATCGCTTCTCCCACTTCTCGAACTCGTCGGCGCCCGCGGAGTAGCGGGGCTTGACGGCGCCACACTCGTTGATCGCGCCTTTCAGTTCGACCTCGAACTTCCCGGCTTTCCCGTCGTCGACGAACTCGAAGCCGTCGACGTACCCGCGGTCGTAGAGGACCTCGAGGACGGAGCCGATGATGTTCGAAGCGGGCTCTACCGTGTACGACAGGTGGCCAACGCTCTCGGCGTTGTCCATGCCGGCGAGCGCGTTGGTGAATGGATCGTTTCCCGTCATGATCAGCTGTACTTCTCGAATCCCATGTCTCGGGCGACCTCGCGGAAGCACTGCCGGCAGAGGTTGATGTCGTACTTGCCGACGAGCCCCTGCTCGCGGTCGCACCGCCGGCACGTGTGCCGGGAGTCGGTGCGCTTCGCGGCGTGCTCGCCCGTGTCGTTGTTCGCTTCGCTCATTCGGATACCTCGACGTCGAAGTTCGTTTCGAGGAACGCGGCCGCGTCCTCGGCTGTCATCCGGTGGCGAGCGGGGATGGTCCCCGTCGCCTTGTCGCGTTTCGAGACGCGGTAGCCGGGACGGACGATCGTCGTCGTCACGTCGAGGCCGTAGATACCGGTGTTGGGGTCGTACTCCTGGCTCGGGAAGTCGGTGTGGTCCTCGACTCCGAAGCTGAGGTTGCCCGTGTCGTCGAACTGGCTCCGGCCGATATCGACCAGATCCAGCGCGGTCTCGAGGAACGCGTGTGCGTCCTCGCCCCGCAGCGTCACCTTGACGCCGATCGGGTCGCCCTTGCGGATCCCGAACTCGGCGATGGTGCGCTTCGAGGTGGTCCGGACCGACTGCTGGCCCGTGACCTCCTCGATGATCTCCTCGGCGTCGGCGAGGGGTTCACCGCCCTGCCCGACGCCCATGTGGACGACGACCTTCTCGAGGGACGGCTCGCGCATCTCGTGGTCGGCGCTCTCGGCTTCACTCATCCGAATCACCCGCCTCGTCGTCGTCGGTGAAGTTCTCGTCGATGACGACGACGTACTCCTCGACCGTCTCGTAGCCGCCGTCGTCGCTGTCGACGGTGACCGTGTTGTCTCCGGAGCCGAGCGTCACGTCGATGTCGTCGATCTCGCCGATCTGGCCGGCGTGCTGGCCGGCGACGGCGGTGACCAGGGCGCCCTCCTCGTACTCGAAGTGGGCGACGATCTCTTTCGTCTCATTGTCGACGACGATCGAGTCGTTCGTCTCGTAGTCCGCGTCGTCGTCGACGCGAACGTTCGTCCCGTCGTGGAGCGTCAGCTGGACGGCTCCGCCGGGGACGACGGTCTTGTTCGCGATCTTCCCGAGCCGGCTGCCCGCGGCCTCCTCGTCGACGGGGGTCAGCGCGAGCCGACCGCCCTCGTCGGGGAAGACGCGGAAGAACTCCCCGCGCTCGGGGAACGCCAGGATGTCGAACATCCCGATCGGACGCTGCTCGTCCGAGATCGCGTCCCCGTTGACGAGGATGGAGTCGTTGTTCAGCGCGTAGCGCGCCTCCTTCGTCGAGTCGACGTAGCCGAGCACGTCCCGCAGCAGGACGACGAGCGGAACGCCCGCCTCGCCGTGCGGGCCCGCGCCCGCCTTCACGGTGAACGTGTTCGTCTTGCGCTCGACCGGCCAGGAGTTCGGTACCGACAGTCGCTTCTGGTGTCGCGTCATTCGTTGTCCTCCTGGAGCCGCGCCTCGCGGCGCTCGTCTTCGAGGTCCAGTTCCGTCACCCGGACGTTGCTCGCCGGGATGGGGCGGGGAACCTCCTCCCCGTCCGCCTTCTCGACGGTGACGTCCTCGACCGTGATCCGCTCGGCGGACAGGTCGACGGAGACGACCTCCGCCTCCGTCCCGGCCGCGTCGCCGCGAAGCACCTCGACGGTGTCGCCGGCGTTGACGCGGACGTTCCGCTGTCCGTACTCCGCGCGGAGATCCTCGGTGAGGGTGGCCCGGACCTGATTCTGCCGCTCGTGGAGCGGCGCGGTCTCCGACCGTTTTCGTTGTTTGCGTGGCTGTTTCGTCATAGTTAGACGATCATCGTCGCGGTCGAGGCGATGCTCCCGAATCGTTCGGCGACCTCGCGAGCGACGGGGCCTTTGATCTCCGTGCCCCGCGGCTCCTCGAGGTCGTCGATGATGACGGCCGCGTTGTCCTCGAACTTCACGCGCGTGCCGTCCGGACGGCGGATCGGCTTGCGCTGGCGGACGACGACCGCCTCCAGCACCTGCCGCCGCATCTCCGGGGTCCCTTTCGTGACCGAGACGGTCACCTTGTCGCCGATTCCTGCCTTCGGGTGGCGGTTCTTCGTGCCGGAGTAGCCCGACACGGAGATCACCTTCAGCTCACGGGCGCCGGTGTTGTCGGCGCACGTGATCAGCGAGCCCTTCGAGAGCCCCTGCGTGACGTCGGCCTTGAGCGCCTCCATCACTGATCACCCAGGATCTCGACGACGACGTGGGACTTCGTCTTCGAGAGCGGTCGCGTCTCCGCGATCGTCACTTCGTCACCGACTTCGAGCGAGTCGAGCACGCCCGGCACGTGGGCCGGGATGCGCGAGCGACGCTTCATGTACCGGTCGTATTTCGGTACGAACACGTCGTACTCTCGCTCGACGATGACGGTCTTTTCCATATCCGTCGACACGACCGTTCCCTCGCGAGTCTGGCCGCGGACGGAGAGCTGCCCGTAGAACGGGCACTTCTCGTAGTCGTAATCCTCCGGGTTGTCTGGCTCCGGAGGCGTGGGTACGTCGATTCCTATCGCCATTGTGTGGCACCTCGTTCGGTGCGTTCGGCGGGTCGATATCGCAACCGATCGCCATCCACCGTCGCGTAGACCGCGTCTTTGCACTCGCCTCGTCGGCTCGCCGGACCCGCGCCGTCACCGGTGACGACGCTTGTGGACCCGGACGGGCCAGACTGACGGGGGCGGACCCCCGTAGTATCCGACCCGAGTTGGGACGCGGACCCCGGCGACTGTCCGTCGCCGGCGGCTTCATCTGTGCGAGCGGTCGGCGTCTCGACGACGCCGAACTCGAACGTCGCGCCCGACTTGGGCACGCGTTTGTCCCCCGACCCCGTCCGGACCACGAGGGTGCCGAACGTCTCGTCGAGCACGCGACCGGCGATACCCACGTGGGCGTCGCTGTCGGCGTCGACCACCCGAACCGGGAGGCCGACGAGCTCGTGTCGAACGAGGGTGTCGGGGGAGATCATCTTACTGTTCCTCGTCGGAGTCGCCTTCTTCCGCCTGGATCGTCTTGATCCGCGCGATCGTCTTTTTCAGCTCGTTGACGCGGCCCGGGCTCTCCGGCATGCCGCCGGCCGCCCGCTGCGCCTTCGAGTTGAGCAGCTCGGTCTCGAGCTCCTCCAGTTCGACCTCTCGCTCCGCCGCGGTCATGTCGCGGATCTCGTCGGTGTAGAGGATCGCCATCTTACTCGTCCTCCTCGTCTTCCTCGTCGGCCGCCTCCATCTCCGCGACGAGGTCGGCCGCCTCGGACTCGATCTCTTCGTCGAGCTCGTCGAGCTCGTCGGCCTCCGCGTCGCCGACCGGCTCCTCCGCGGCGACGTCCGTCGCCTCGGCGGCCGTGTCTTGGGTCTCCTCGACGACTTCCTCGACGACCTCCTCGTCGATGACCTCCGTCGGGTCCTCGTCGGGCACGTCGACGTCGTCGTCGGCACCCACGTCGGGGACCTCCTCGGGCTCCTCTTCGAGGAGCGCCTCGACGCCCTCCTCGTCGCCGGCGTCGACCGCCGCCTGCTCGACCTCCGGGACCTCGGCGTCCTCGCGGACGTCGAAGTCGTCGGGAAGGGTCGCGCCCGGCGGGATGATCTTCACGTTGACGCCGATCGTCCCGAGCTTCATCACCGCGACGCCCTGGCCGTGGTCGACGACCTCCTCGGCGGGCTCGCCGTTGTGCTTGATGTAGCCGCGGTTGAACTTCTCGACGCGCGAGCGCGCGCCGGTGACCTTCCCGGACAGGACGATCTCGGCGCCCAGCGCGCCCGCGTCCATGATGCGGTCGATCGTCGTGTGACCGGCCTTCCGGAAGTACCAGCCGCGTTCGAGGGCGTTCGCGAGACGGTCCGCGACGATCTGCGCGTTCAGGTCGGGCTCGTCGACCTCCTGAACGTCGATCTGCGGGTCGTCCATGTCGAAGCGCTCCTCCAGCTCGGTGGTGATCTTGCGGATGTTCTTCCCGCCCTTCCCGATCACCATGCCGGGCTTTTCGGCCTTCAGGACGATCTGGGTGCCCATCGGCGTCTGGGCGACGTCCATCCCGCCGTAGCCGGCGCGGCCGAGCTCGTCCGCGAAGAACTCGTTGATCTGGGAACGGCGAAGGCCGTCCTCGATGAATTGGTGTTCGTCAGCCATTAGTTGTCAGCCTCCGGCTCCTCGATGATCAGTTCGACGTCCGCGAGCGTGGTGTTCCACTCCGTCGCGCCCGCGGCGCGGGGGTTCCGGCCGGGCCGCTCGCCGACCTTGTGAGGAGCGACGTGTTTGATCACCATCGCCTCGCCGTCGAACCCCTGTTCATCGGCGTTGTTCTTGACGTTCTCCAAGAGCTTGAGAAAGTCCTTGGCGGCCTTCTCGGGGTACCGTCCCGCGTCCCAGCCGTCGATGTCGGAGCGGTGCCCGGCGCCGGCGTTGTGCTGGCGCATGGGGACCGACGACTCCTCGTCGATGACCTCCCGGAGGAACTGTTCCGCGTCGGCGACCGTCTCGCCTTTGATCTCTCGGGAGATCTCCTTGCTGTCCTTCACGCTGATGGGCCGGTCGCGGAGCATCCCCTTGGCGGTGGTCTCCGGGTCGGCCTCGACGCTGTAGTTGATTCCCATGGGTTACTTGAGGGGCACGAACTTCGAGGACCGGGTCGCGCCGATGCCGGCCTGACCGTGTTCGACGGTGCTTCGGGTGAGGTGGAACTCACCGAGGTAGTGCCCGATCATCTCGGGCTCGACCTGCACGCGCTCGAAGCTGTGTCCGTTGTACACGGCGAAGGTGACGCCGACGAACTCCGGCAGGACCGGCATGTCGCGCAGGTGCGTCCGGATCGGGTCGTCCGCCGTCGTCTCCTTGTCGCGGCCTCGGACCGTCTCCAGCAGCTTCTGCTGTTCGGTGCTGAGACCGCGAACGATGCTTCGCCGCTGGCGTGCGGGGAGCAGTTCCGCGACCTCGTCTACGTCCATCTCCTGCAGCTCGTCGAGCGAGTGACCGCGGTAGGCGAACTCCTTGCCCTCGCGGCCGGTTCGGTAGTCTGAACTCATTTGTTGCCACCTCGTCCGGTGCGCTTGGATGCGATGTCACCGACCTTGCGTCCGGGCGGAGCGTTCCGCGAGACGGACTTCGGCTGACCGGGGTGTTGGCGACCACCGCCACCGAAGGGGTGGTCGACGGCGTTCATCGCGACGCCGCGGACGCGCGGGTATTTGGTGCCGCGCGCCTTCATCTTGTGGTGCTTGTTGCCGGCCTTGACGAAGGGTTTCTCCGTCCGGCCGCCGCCCGCGACCACGCCGATCGTGGCGCGGCACTGGGGGTCGAGCCGCTTCACTTCCCCGCTGGGAAGCTGGACGACCGCGACGTCGCGGTCGTGGGTGAGAAGCGTCGCCGACACGCCGGAGGCGCGCGCGAACTTCCCGCCGTCCCCGCGGTTACTCTCGACGTTACAGACGGGCACGCCCTCCGGGATCTCCGCCAGCGGGAGCGTGTTGCCCGGCTTGATCTCCGCCGAGACGCCGACCTGGATCGTCTCGCCCACGCGCACGCCTTCCGGCGCGAGCACGAGCCGACGGTCGTCGTCCTCGAACTCGACCTCCGCGAGGGGGGCCGAGCGGGCCGGGTCGTGTTCGATCCCGACGATCTCGCCGGTGACCGTGTCCACGTCTTCGAGCTTCTTGTGCGACAGTTCCGCCTTGTAACGGTGGGAGGGGGCCCGGAACGTCGGGCCGCCGCGTCCGCGCCGTTGTCCTTGGATTCGTCGTCCCATCTCAGAACACCCCGATGCGCGAGGCGATTTCGGTCGCGTCGTCGTCCGCGGACAGGGTGACGACCGCCTTCTTCTCGCCCTGCGGCGTCACCTGCGTGTTCACGTTGACGACGCCCACGTCGTAGCGCTCGGCGACCTCGGAGCTGATCTCCGGTTTGGTCGCGTCCACGTCGACGAGGAACAGCAGCTTGTTGTTGAAGTCCATCTCGTTCATCGCCTGCTCGGTGACGATCGGATGCTCGATGATCGAGTTCATCGGTCGGCCACCTCCGCGACGGCGCTTTCGGTCCACAGCGTGAGTCGGCCCGGGTGCGCGCCCGGCGCGAGGTCTTCTGCGTTGACCTCGCGCGCGGTCGCGACGTCGACGCCCGCGAGGTTGCGGGCGGCGCGGGACGGCTCCTCGCTGGTGACGACGAGGACGGACTTCGGCTGGCGGTACTTGCGGCCGCGGGCCTTCCCCTGTCCGGCGCGGACGGAGCGGCCCTCCTCGGCGCGAGCGATGTCGGCGTCGACGCCGACCGCTTCGAGCACGCCCAGGGCCTCCTGGGTCTTGGTGAGGTCCTCGAACTCGTCGCTCACGACGAGCGGGAGGTCGAGGTCCTCGTCGAACGCGTGGCCGCGCTCGGCGACGAGCTCGGCGTCGGTCGTGGCCGCGATGGCCGACCGGATCGCGAGCTGTCGCTCCTTATCGTTCAGCTGTTTCGACTGGTCCTTCTCGGCCTTCGGCGGGTGCGCGGCGCGCCCCGACACGGCGTGCGGGACGCGGCGAGCGACGTTCTCCTGTCGCGGCACGTGCGCGAGCCCGCGGCCGGAGCCGAACGACTCGGCGGGCGTCCGCAGCCCGGCGAACTCGTCGGCCCCGTAGGCCTGCTTCCGGTTTGCCTGAGCGGCGCCGACCGCGCGACCGATGAGGTCCGGTCGGAACGCGGTGTCGAAGACGGCCGGCAGATCGATCGTGCCGGCCTCGTCGCCGTCCAGGTCGTGTACTGTTGCGTTCATTGGTTATCCCTGGTTGGATTCGGTGGAAACGTACCGGACCTCGGGGTCGAGGCGCGGCTGGTCGTTCGGCCGGATGGCCGGGCGGAGTCGTAGCAGACGCTGGTCCGGACCGGGCAGCGAGCCCTTGATGAGCGCGTACTCGCCGTCGACCTCGCCGTAGTTGACGAAGCCGCCGTCGACGGAGGCGTCGTCGCCCTCGCCGAAGTCGATGAGGCGCTTGTTGAGCTCGGTGCGCTGGTGGTACCCGGTCTGGCCCTGCTGGGGCACGGTGGAGCGGACGCGGGAGGGGTTCCACGGACCGAGGTTGCCGATCCGGCGCCGCCATCCCTGACGGGCGTGTTTGCCCTTCCGCTTCTGGACGCCCCAGCGCTTGACGGGACCCTGCGTCCCCTTCCCCTTCGTGATGCCGGAGACGTCGGTGTACTGGCCGGCGCGGAAGACGTCGCCGAACTCGTGGGCGCCGCCCTCGGCGACCAGGTCCAGCGCGAAGTCGGCGCGCTCCTCGAGGGAGCCGCCGCCGACGCGCGTCTCCATGACGTCGGGCTTCTTCTTGGGAACGTTCGAGAGGTCCGAGGGCGCCGTGTGCGTGATGACGCGCAGGTCGTCGACGACGTCGTCGTCGAGCAGCGCGCGGAGCTCGTCGGCGTCCTCCTCGAAGGTGTCCTCCGCCGGGAGGTCGAGCGCGCGGTCGAGCTCCTCGTGGAACTCGGTCGCCCAGACCTCTTCGACCGGCTTCTGTCCGTACGGCGTGTCCTCGTAGGCTCGGACGGCGACGGCGTACATCGGCGGCGTCTCGACGACGGTGACGGGGACGGCCTCCTCCATCCCTTCACGCGGCGAGTTCGCCTCGTCGTTGACCATCATGACGTGGGTCATCCCGGCCTTGTAGCCGGCGAATCCCTGCAGCGCAGGGGCCCCATCGTCATCTGGCCACGAACGGATGCGCGGCACCTCGCTGTCTGCGCGGGTGCGTGGGCCGTAGCCCAGCGAGCCTTTTCGTGGTCGGCTTGGTTGTGGCATGTGTTTACTCCGTGAGTGTGAGCGAGCCGAGGGTCGCGAACAGAGCCTCCTCCGTCCGGACGACCTCGCTCGCCTGTGCCGGGATCGTGTTCAGCCAGAGGTCGAACCCCGGATCGGGTTCGACCGAGCGGCCGTCGGCGACGGCCGCCCGAATGCGGTCGGGCGAAAGCCCGAGCATCTCCGGAAGCCCCCGCTCGGGCGCGCCGAAGGCGACGGTGTAGCCGCCGGCCGTCCGCGCGTCCGAGACGAGGTCGCCGAGCCGCGAGACGGAGAGTTCTTCCCCGTGTCGCGACGTCGCGACGGCCAAGCCGTCGCGGGCGAGCGCTTCCGACAGGTCCGCGGCCACGACCTGGAAGCCGACCTCCGGCTTCCCGGTGATGCGGGCGCGGACCGGTTCTCTCGAAGAGACCCTGATGGTGACGCGCTCCCCCTGCTCGACCTCCATTCCGGAGGGAACGAGCAGGGAGATCGGGTGTTCCCGCAGCGGGGAATTGACCCGGACGCGGCCTTCAGGTCCGACCTCGGTCACGAGTCCCTGTGTTTTCGACTCTTCCCCGCTAGGGGTCGAGCCGGTCCGCCACGGCACGCGGAGCGGGGGTAAGACGCCGACGTACCGGAGTTCGTCGCGCTGCCCCCAGAGGTCCTTCCGGAGCTCCGGCGGCGTCGCGGCGTACCCCAGCACGGTGCGGACGTACTCCCCACCCCGTCGACCCTCGCCTTCCCTGTCGGGGAAGACGACGAGCCGATCCGCCCGGAACACCGCCGCCGCACGGGCGACGTAGCCGAGTTTGCGAGTCGCCTCGCGGTCGTCCTCGGCCTCCCGGACGAGCGAAGACGGAACACAGATCGTGAGCCCGTCTTCGGTACGCATCGTGGCGAGACTGTACACCTCGATTCCGGACGGCACCGTAAAAGGATAGCGGTCCCGATTTCGGGCTGTGCCGCGTTCACACGGGGTGTGACGGGGGATCTGGCCGCTCGATCGTGACAACCGTCACCGCGGTGGTCGGAGGCACGCCGGACCGGTGGCGGCGTTCAGACCGGGACGATCCGTGCGACCGGCGCGTCGCCGGCGTCGACCGCGACGAAGAGGTGGCCGGTGGCGGGTTCGACCGCGACCGCGCGCATCCGCCACTCCCGGTCGTCGAGCAGCGGGCCGCGCTCGGTGACGGTCGCGTCCTGACCGTCGCCGTCGACCGTGAACCGCCCGAGGTACCGCGCCGCGAGCGTGCCCGCGAAGAGGTCGCCGCGCCACTCCGGGAACGCGTCGCCGTCGTAGAAGACGGCGCCGCTCGGCGGGAAGCCGCCGGAGCCGCAGGGCCAGTAGTGGACCGGCGCGACCACGCCGTCGCGCTCGTCGTGGCCCGGAGCGAGGGGCTCGTCGGTCCCGTAGCGGCAGGCCTCGCTCGCGACCGGCCAACCGTAGTTGCCGCCGGCGTCGACGACGTTGATCTCGTCGCCGTCGCGCTCGCCGTGCTCGCACTGCCAGACCGCGCCGGTCTCGGGTCGCACGGTCATCGCCTGCGGGTTCCGGTGGCCGTAGCTGTAAACGGCGTCTGACGCGGCCGACTCGTCCGCGAACGGATTCTCGGGGTGAGGGTCGCCGTCCGGCGTCAGCCGCAGGGTCGCCCCCAGCTCGTTCGACCGGTCCTGCGAGACGTGGTCGGGGCCGAAGTCGGTGTCGCGCCGGTCGCCGACCGTGACGAACAGCGCGTCGTCGGGGCCGAACGTCGCGCGCGAGCCGAAGTGGAGGGCCGTGTCGCGGAAGGGCTCGGCGACGAAGATCGCCTCGAATCCGTCGAGCGCGGGCGCGCCGTCGCCGTCGAGCGAGAGCCGGCCGGCGCCGACGTGGGTCGTCGCGCCGTCCGCCCCGTCGCCCGCCGGGCTGTCGGCGGCGCTCGCCGAATACGTGAGGTACACGCGCGGGTCCTCCGGGTAGTCGGGGTGGACCGCGACGTCGAGCAGGCCGCCCTGCCCCTCCGCGACCACCTCGGGCGCGCCCGCGACCGGTTCGGTTTCTCCCGACTCGGGGTCGACGAGCGAGAGCCGACCCGGGCGCTCGGTGACCAGCAGGCGGCCGTCGCCGGGCAAAAAGGCGAGCCCCCACGGGTTCTCGAACCCGTCCGCGACGGTCTCGACGGCGTACTCCACCTCAGCGCCGTCGTCCGGCGAGGGGTCGTCGCCGTCGGGATCGTCGCCGGCGTCGGGGTCGCTCCCGGTCTCGCCGCCGAGACAGCCGGAGAGCGTCGGGAGCGCGGCGACCCCGGCGAGGCCGCCGGTCGCGCGGAGGGCGGTGCGTCTGTCGATGCGGTCGGAGGGGTCGGCCATCGTTCGGGTTCGGATCGAGGTCGGGGCGCGACGCCGATGACCCTTCCGCCGACCGGCGTTCGGAACCCTTATATCTCCGACCCGGGCTACGATCGGATGCGAAGCACGCACCGGTAGTGTAGTGGTATCACGCAACCTTGCCATGGTTGCAACCCGAGTTCAAATCTCGGCCGGTGCATTTTGCGAACGAAGTGAGCAAAATCACCGAGAGAGATTTGAACGCTATCAGTCGCGCGCAGCGAGCGGCGGAGCCGCGAGCGAGCACGTCTGATTCTGAGTTCAAATCTCGGCCGGTGCACTCCTTTCAGTCGCGCCCCGGCCTGACTCCCGCTCGCTGCGCTCGCGGGAGTCTCGGCCGGTGCCGTTCCTAATTACTTGAGTCGAATCTGAGAGGGATTCTTGTCGGTCGCGGCCGGCACGGATCGGTCCTCTCGCGGCACCGCACAGCACCTCACGCCTCCCCAGCCTCGTCGGCCTCCCTGCGGTCGGCCGACTCCCTCGCACGATCGCCGTTCGCGCCCGGCGGGCGCTCACGGGCGCGCGCCACCGCACCGCTTCACCCCTTTCGTCGGGAAATCGTTCCCCGACCGGTACTTTCAATCGGCGATCCGGCGAAGGCGTTCGCGTGACCGTACCAACGAAGACGCTCCCGAGCGGCGCCGAGATGCCGGCGCTCGGACTGGGCACGTACGACCTCGACGACGACGAGACGAAGGCGAGCGTCCGCGCGGCGCTCGACGCGGGCTACGCGCACATCGACACGGCCGAGGGGTACCACAACGAGCGAGCGATCGGCGACGCCCTCGCGGCGAGCGGCGTCGACCGCGACGACGTGTTTCTCACCTCGAAGGTGCTCGCGAAGAACCTCAACTACGAGTCGGTGATCGAGTCGTGCGAGGCGTCGCTCGACCGCCTCGGCACCGGCTACCTCGACCTCTACCTGATCCACTGGCCGAACCCCGCGATCTCGCTGCGCGAGACGCTCCGGGCGATGGCGGAGCTTCGCGACCGGGGACTCGTCCGCGACGTCGGCGTCTCGAACTTCAGCGCGTATCAGCTGAGCTGCGCGCACCATATTTCGGACGTGCCGATCGCCGTGAACCAGATCGAGTTCCACCCGTGGTTCCAGCGACCGGATCTGGTCGACTACTGCCGCGAGTCGGACACCGTGATCGAGGCCGCGGCCCCGCTCGCGCGGACGGACGTGTTCGGCGACGAGGTCGTCGCCGAGCTCGCGGAGAAGTACGAGGTACACCCGGCGCAGGTCGTCGTGCGGTGGGCGATCGACAGCGGCGTGGTCCCGCTCCCGCGCTCGTCGACGCCGGACCACGTCCGGGCGAACGCCGAGACGGACTGGGAGTTGGACGAGGCCGACCGGCGACGCCTCGACGAGCGCGACCGCGACGCGCCGGTGTACGACACGCCCGCCCGCGACTGGACGAGCGACGTGTACGGGATCGAGCAGTAGCGAGGCGAGGTTACGCCTCGTCGCCGAGCGCCACCGGCGCTCCCGTCTCGGCCGACTCGTAGACGGCGTCGAGCGCGCGGGCGTCGGTGAGCGCGTGCTCGCCGTCGGCGTGGAACGGCTCGTCCGCAAGCAGCTGGTGGCCGAAGTATGCGAACTCCGCTTCGATCTGGTGGACCTGCTCGAAGTCGAGGTCGACCCGAGTGCCGTCGCGGACGACGGCGAACCCGCGGTCCTCGCGCTCGTAGAACGCCGGGTCTAAGATCAGCCGCGCCTCCGTGCCGGTGACCTCCAGCCGGCTCGCGTGCTGAGCGTTCTGGCTCACCGAGCACTGGGCGTCGACGTCGCCCGGGAACTCCAGCCGGAACGTGGCGTGTTCGTCGACGCCGGCGAACGCCTCGTGCTCCGACCGGGTCCGCCCGGACACCCGTACCGGGTCCGCGCCGAGGACGAACCGCGTCGTGTTGAGCGGGTACACCCCCAGATCCATGACGGCACAGCCGCCGGAGAGCTCGGGGTCGAGCCGCCACTGGTCGGCGTCGCCGCCGAGCTCGCCGAGCATCGTCTGCGACATCGTCGCGTGGACGTGGATCACCTCGCCGGCGACGCCCGCGTCGAGCAGGTCGCGCAGCCGCCGGACGGCCGGGTCGGTCTGCATCCGGTAGCCGACCATCAGCGGGACGCCGGCGTCGCGGCACGCGGCCACGAGCCGGCGCGCGCGGTCGAGCGTCGCTTCGAGGGGTTTCTCACAGAGGACCGCCTTCCCCTGCTCCGCGGCGGCCTCGACGTACTCCAAGTGCGTCGCGTTCGGCGTCGCGACGTAGACGGCGTCGTACTCGTCGGCGGCCGCGCCGGACCGGAACGCCTCGGGCGTGACGCCGGTCAGGCCGCGCTCGGCCGCGACGGCCTCGACCGCGTCGGCGTCGACGTCGGTGACGACGGTCGCCTCGGTGTACGCCGACCGCTCGATCCCGGGCAGCGCCCACTCGCGGGCGAACCAGCCGAGACCGACGACCGCGACTCGGACGGGATCGGTGACCGCGTCGGGGTCGAGCGTCTCCCAGTCCCGGCGCGCGAACTCGTCGAGGTACTCCGCGAAGGCGGCGTCCATGCCCGGGTCTGGGCGGGCGGGCGTCAAATAACCACGGCGACGCGGCCGGGCGGACGGCCGGAATTGAGCGTCGCCCCCGACGACGTCACCGCGCCCACTCCCCGTCGTACTCCACCCGGGGTCGCTCGACGTCGATCCCGATCTCGCGGAGCGTCTCGGTCGCGCGCTCGACGGGCGCGGGGTCGGCGCGGTCGAGGGCGTCCTTGGTCGCCGCGGTGAACCGGACCGTCCACTCGCCGTCGATCACGACCGTCGCGTGCCGCGGGATGTCGGAGTGACCCTCCCACGAGTCAGCGAGGAGGTCGTACGACTCGGCGACGCCGCCGTGAAAGTCCGCGACGACCGGGAACGGGAGGGCGAACCGGTCGGCGTACGCGAACGCCGCGTACAGCGAGTCGCCCGTGAGCGCGACGACGGCGAGGTCGTCGCGGCCGTGCCACCCGGCGTCGCGGACCGCGGCGAACGCGGCGGTACAGGTCGGCACGAACGTCGCGGGCGCGAAACAGAGCGCGACCGCGTCGTGCGCCTCCACTAGGTCGAACAGCGCGATCTCCGCCGCCTCGGCCCCGACCACGGCGGGCGCGATGAAGTCGGGCGCCTTGACCCCGGCGTCGATCACGTCACAGCACCGTCCCGTGTTTCTTGTCCGGCAGGTCCTTCCGAACGTCCTCGTAGAAGTCGAACCGCGCGGCCAGTTCGGCGCGGAGGTCGGAGGGGGGTACGATCTCGTCGATGACGACCTCGCTCGCCATCCGGTGGACGTCGATCCCCTCGCGGTACTCCTCGCGCAGGCGCTCCTCCTCGGCGGCGCGCTCCTCAGGGTCGTCGATCTCGGCGAGCTTCCGGGCGTAGACGGCGTTGATCGCGGCCTCCGGGCCCATGATCCCGATCTCGCCGGAGGGGAGCCCGATCACGCTCTCGGGGTCGTAGGCGGGACCGCCCATCGCGTAGATGCCCGCGCCGTACGCCTTCCGGACGACGACGGTCTGTTTCGGGACCGTCGCCGAGGAGGTGGCGTAGATCATCTTCTTCCCCTTCTCCAAGATGGCGTCCTTCTCCACCTGCGAGCCGGCCATGAAGCCGGGCGTGTCACAGAGGTACAGGAGGGGGATCTCGTAGGCGTCGCAGGTCCAGATGAACTCCGCGGCCTTCTCCGCCGCGTCCGGGAAGATCGCGCCCGACCGCTCGGTCGGCTGGTTGGCGACGACGCCGACCGGGCGCCCGTCGATCCGACAGAACGCCGTGACGATCTCCGGTCCGTACCCCTCCTTCAGCTCGAACACCGACTCGGCGTCCGCGATCCGGTCGAGCAGGTCGTGGGCGTCGTACGGCCGGTTCGGCGCCTCGGGGATCAGCTCGTCGATCCCCGCCGGCGAGAACTTCGGCGGCTTCGTCTCGCGTTTCGGGGGCTTCTCGCCGGCCCGGTCGGGGAGGTAGCCGATCAGGTCCGCGACCAGCTCGCGGGCGTGCTCCTCGTCGCGCGCGATCAGGTCCGCGGAGCCGGACTCCTCGGCGTGGACGCGGGGGCCGCCCAGCTCCTCCAGGTCGATCTCCTCGCCGGTGACCATCTCGACCATCCGGGGCGAGGCGATCGCCATCGCGGACATCTCCTCCACCATGACGGTGAAGTCGGCGAAGACGGGCGTGTAGGCGGCGCCGGCGATACAGGGGCCGTAGAGGACGCAGATCTGCGGCACGGCGCCAGAGAGCATCGAGTGGTTGTAGTAGTACTTCCCGATCCCCTCGCGGTTGGCGAAGAAACCGGTCTGCTGGTCGATACGGCCGCCGGAGGAGTCCATCAGGTAGAGGACGGGGTTCCCCGTCTTCAGCGCGCGCTGTTGCATCCGGAGGAACTTCTCGACGCCCTTCGACGCCATCGACCCCGCCTTCACGGTGAAGTCGTTGGCCATGAAGTGGACGTCGCGCCCCTCGAACTCCGCCGCGCCCGTCAGGAGGCCGTCGCCCGGCAGTCGGTCGCCGCCCGCCTCGTTCCGTTCCCCGTCGTCGCCGGCGGGCGCGCTCGGGTGCCAGTCGTCGAACGCGGCGAACTTCCCGTCCTCGAATTTCACGCCCGCGGGGTCGCCGTCCGCCGCGTCCGCGTCGCCGGTCCCCCGAGTCCCGCCCTCGCCGCCGAACCAGAGGTCGAGGCGGTCGCGGACGAACAGCTTCCCCTGCTCGGAGAGCCGGTCGCGGTACTTCTCCGGGCCGCCCTCGCGGATGTCGGCTATCTCGTCGCGCAGGTCGCGCTCGCGGTCCGTGGGGCCGAGGTCGTCGTCGAGCGGATAGCTCGTCTCGGGCGGTTCGGCGCTGGCGACCGGCGTCTCGCCGTCGCCGACGTGGACGTCGACGTCGACGCCGAGGTGTTCCGCGAGCGACACCGCTATCGCCTCGGCCTCCTCGGGGGTCGCCGACGCGCCGACGTGGACTTTCATGGACGCAAGATTTGCGGAGAGTCCTAAACAGTTTTCCATGCGGGATTCGGCCCGGACCGGGCGACCGACCGCGCTCCGACGGGCGCGTCCCGCCGGCCGCGACGGCGCTCAGTCGTCGCCGACGGCCGCTTCCAACCGCTCGATCAGCGCCTCGTTGCCGACGTACAGCGGGACGCGCTGATGGACCGCCTCAGGCTCGACGTCGAGGATCGACCCGGCGCCGTCGGAGGAAGCGCCGCCCGCGCGCTCGACGATGTACGCGATCGGGTTCGCCTCGAACTGGAGCCGCAGCTTCCCTTCCGGCGCGCTGCGCAGCGCGGGGTACGCGAACACCCCGCCGTAGGTGAGCACTTGGTTCACGTCGCCGACCATCGCCCCGCCGTACCGGAGCTTCAGGTCGTCCTCGATAGAGCGGGCGAACGCGCGGAAGTCGCTCGGCCAGTCGGGGACGCGCCCGCCGAAGCCGTAGACGGTCGGCGTCTCCGGAAGCGTCAGGTCGGCCTCGACGACCGAGCGCGAAACCGCCGACCCGTCCTCGTCGCCGCCGTCGCGCTCGACGACCTCCTCGCGGACGCCCGACTCGTCGGCGACGATCATCGTCGTGATCGGGCCGTAGAGGACGTATCCGGCGGCGACGAGGTCGCGGCCGCTCGCCGGCAGCGGGGCGTCGTAGATCCCGACGACGGTCCCCATCGCGTTGTTCGACCGGAGGTTCGAGGAGCCGTCGAGCGGGTCGATCGCGACCGCGTAGGCGCCGCCGTCGGCCGCGTCGGTGCCTCCCGCGTCGTCGCTCCCGACCGCGCCGCCCGCGTCGACCGCCTCCTCGCGCTCCTCGCTGACGAACGAGCCGACGCCGTCGATCGCGGTGATCGCCTCGCCGAGCAGCTCGTCGGCGTACAGGTCGCCCGCCAGCACCGACTCGCCGGAGGCGTTCTCCGTCCCGGCCTCCACGCGGCGGCCGGGGAGCGCGGCGCGGATCTCGGGAGCCGTCGCCGCCACCGCGTCGAACACCGCCTCGACGGTCGCGTCGACGTCGGGGTCGCCGCCGTCGGCGCGGGGGGCGTGCGGGTCGGCCATCAGTCGGCGCTCTCGGCGACGGCGAGCGCCTCGCCGGGATCGGCCTCCTCGAAGATCACGGCTTCGAGGGCGTCGAGGATGCGCTCGGGGTCGTCGCGCTGGAAGACGTTTCGGCCGACGGCGATGCCGGTCGCCCCCGCGTCGATGGCGTTCGAGACGTTCCGGAGGAACTCCTCGTCGTCGCGCATCGTCCCGCCGGACATCACCACGTCGGCGGGGCCGGCCATCTCGACGGCGTGGCCCATCGCCTCGGCGGAGCCGGGGTACTTCACTTTCACCACGTCGGCGCCGAGCTCTAAGCCCAGCCGCGCGCCGTACGAGATCACGTCCGGGCTCCCGTCGTTGCGGAGCCCCTGTCCGCGCGGGTACGACCACATGACGACCGCCATGTCGTGCTCGCGGGCGCCCTCCTGCGCCTCGCGGAACTCCTCGGCCATCTCGACCTCGTGGTTCGACCCGCCGTAGACGGTGAACCCGACCGCGTCGGCGCCCAGCTCCGCCGCGTACTCGGGGGTACAGTTGACCGCGCTGTCGGGCTCGCCCCGCCAGAGGTTCGAGGTCCCGTTGAGCTTCAACAGGAGGTTCACCTCCTCGTCGTAGTCGGGGTAGTACGCCTCGGCGAGCCCCTTCTGGACGGCCAGCGAGGTGACCGCCTCGTGGGTGGCGAGCTCGAAGATCCGCTCGGGGTCGGCGGTGTCGGGGTTCGGCTCGAAGTCGACCGGGCCGTGTTCGATCCCGTGGTCGTACGCGAGGATGAGCGACTTGCCGTCGCGCGAGATGGAGTCGGCGGCGTGAGGAAGCATCAGTTCGTAGTTCAATCACATCGGTAAAAAGTACTATGGTCGTTTTAGCGGCCGTAAAGAAACGCGTTCGCGCGTCTCAGCGCCGTTGAAGTGAGTTAGGCGTGAAATAACTTCTCCCAATGATTACTACTCAGATAGTTAATTATCAGTATTCCGCAACGAATCAAGGCCGTCGTTCTCGAAGGCGCAATACTTACTTCCCGCGACGCGACACCGGTCCTCATGCGAACGCTCTCCGAGATCGAAGTCGTCGGCGTCGTCGGGGCCGGCACGATGGGCAACGGGATCGCACAGGCCGCAGCGACGGCGGGCTACGACGTGGTGATGCGCGACGTCGAGCGCGAGTACGTCGAACGCGGCCTCGACAGCGTCGAGGACAGCCTCGACCGGCTGGCCGGAAAGGACGCGCTCGACGAGGAGCCTGCGGCGATCCGCGACCGGATCGCGGGGACGACCGCCCTCGACGACCTCGCGGACGTCGACGTCGCGGTCGAGGCCGTGATCGAGGACCTCGACGTGAAGCGGGACGTGTTCGCCGACCTCGACCGCGTCACCGACGACGACGTCGTCCTCGCGACGAACACCTCCACGCTCTCTATCACGACGATCGCGAGCGCGACCGACCGCGCGAGCGACGTGGTCGGCCTCCACTTCATGAACCCCGTCCCGATCATGGACGGCGTCGAGGTCGTGGTGGGCGAGCGCACCGACCCCGCGGTCGTCGACTTCGCGCACGCGTTCGCCGAGGACCTCGGCAAGGAGACGTGGGAGGCCGACGACAAGCCCGGCTTCGTCACCAACCGGATCCTGATGCCGTGGATAAACGAGGGGGTCCGCGCGTACGACGAGGGCGTCGCCTCGAAGGCCGACATCGACCGCGGAATGAAGCTCGGTACGAACGTTCCGATGGGGCCGCTCGAACTCGCCGACCACATCGGTCTCGACGTTGCGCTCGACGCGAGCGAGACGCTCCACGAGGAGCTCGGCGACCGCTACAAGCCCGCCTACCTCCTCAAGCGCAAGGTCGAGGCCGGCGACCTCGGGAAGAAGACCGGGCGCGGGTTCTACGAGTACGAGTAGCCGAAATCGGCCCTACGAAGGGATCACGCGCCCTTCGCGTCGCCGTCGCGGTCGTCGCCCGCGGTCCACCGACGCGCGCCGGGTAGCAGTCCGACCAGCTTCGTCACGTAGCCGAACCGGAACAGGCCGAGCTGCGAGAGCGCCCCGAGGACGAACACCGCGAGGAACGCGGGCGCGGAGAGGTCGAAGAGGAGGGGCTCCACCGTCGTCTCCGCCGCGGCCGTCTCGAAGGCCGCGGGCGTGAGCGACCGCGAGGCGAACGCCGCGCCGATGAGCGCGGTCGAGACCACGAGCGTCGTGCGCGTGAGGACGAACCCGAACAGCGCGCCGACCGCGACGCCCGCGAGCGTCGCGCCGACGAGCAGCGCGGTCCCCTCGATCCCCGCCGCGTCGGCCGCGTAGAAGGGGCCGACCGCGAACCGCCCGGCGAACCCGCCGACGACCGCGCCGATCCCCAGCACCGCGAACGAGAGCCCGGCGTACGCGAGGAAGCCGCCGAGGAGGCCGCCGACGCCGACCGCGCCGGCGGTCAGGACCGCGCCGTCGACCGCGATCAGGCCGACGACGTTCGGCGCGAGGAGGTAGCCGGCGCCGGCGCCGACGAGCAGCCCCGTCAGCGTCACCGCGTAGACGGAGACCGCCGCGCCGACGAACGCGAGCGCGAGCCCCGCGAGGACCAGACCGCCGTTGAGTGGGGTGAGCATACGCTACCGTGGCGGTCGCTGGTACTTAAATTGTCGAGAGAGAGGCGACGGGATGGCTCCCGGACGCGTGGCGACCGCCTCACCGCGCCCGGCTCGCCGCCTGCCGGTCGAGGTAGCGCGTGTACCCGCCGACGGCGAGGCCGAAGCCGACGACGAGCAGGACGAACCCGAGGAAGCGGCTCGTCCCGACGGTCATCACCGCGAGGACGACCCCGAACAGTAGCGCGAAGACGCCGGCGACGACCACGCCGACATCCAGCAGCGGGGACGGCTGGATCGCGCGGCAGTGCGGACAGATCCGCGCGTCGGTCGGGATCGGCTCGCGGCAGTCGACGCAGCGGACGCGGTCGCCGGACACGTGGGGCGGTTCGGCCGCGACCGGTTTGGCTCTGTTGACTGCGCGGGAGCCGGTAGGACGTGTCTGCTAATCGGACTGGTGTGTCATACAGTGCTCGCCGGAACGGATGATTTTCGGCTGGCCGCATATTTATATGACCATCGCAAAATACAAACTAAAATGTCGAAACGAAGACGCCGTGAGGTCCTCGGAGCCCTCGCGGTGGCCCTCACTGCCGGCTGTGTTTCGGACGACGAACCGCGGGTGGAAATTCGCGAGATAGACGTGGTGAATCTGCGGGAGGAAAGTGTGGAGGTTACGGTGGTTGCGGAGCGAGTCGACGAGACGGTATACGAAGATACGTTCGAATTTAGCCCGAAGCAAGGCGGATCGACCGATGGGGTACATTTAGAGGAGGATTGGATGAGTGGTGAGGGAGACCTGGAAGTCACGATAGCTGCTGATTCGATCGACGAAGCCAGTCTGTCCACGGAGAGTTTGGCGCAAGACCGTGAGGACGACGAGTGTGTCTCTGTATTCAGTACCGTCGACGAGAACGGCGTCGGCGTGTACTACGCTGAAATTGAGTGCTGACGGCTCGCGAAACGAGCGCAGGGGGCGGATTTTCGCCGTCTCCCTCGCTCAGTCCGCGCCCGCCGCCGCGGCCGGCTCGTCTTCCACGTCCAGCGTCTCCTCCACCTGCGTGACCACCGCGAACAGCGCGAGCGCGGCGGCCGCGGCGCCGACCGCGAAGGGGACGACGAAGCCGAAGCCGTAGAGCCACCCGGACGCCAGCGGGCCGAGGGCGACCCCGAAGCCGAACCCCATCGTGAGCACCGAGAGCGTGGTCCCGGACTCGCCCTCGCGGGCGAGGTCGCCGGCGAGCGCGAGCGACGGGGCGAACACGCACGCGACCGCGACCCCCTGCCCGAGCCGGACGAGCATCATCAGCGCGGGCTCCGTCACGATCCCCTGAAAGAGCGTCGTCGGGATCAACAGGAGGAACCCGGCGACGAGGAACGGACGGCGACCGATCCGGTCGCTGGCGCGTCCCACCGGGACTTGGAAGATCACGTTGGCGATCGTCACGGCCGCGAACTGCGCGCCGAACCACACGGGCGGCTGGTCCAGCCGGACGTTCACCTGGTTCTGG
Source organism: Halorubrum sp. GN11_10-6_MGM (assembly GCF_005435165.1). Classification (GTDB taxonomy): domain Archaea; phylum Halobacteriota; class Halobacteria; order Halobacteriales; family Haloferacaceae; genus Halorubrum. The sequence continues at coordinate 104,875 of NZ_SGUC01000005.1, forward strand.
AGCGTCGCGAACAACGCGATGCACGCGCCCATCGCGACGGTGGCGAGCCCGAGCGTGAACACGGGGTCGAGCAGGCGGTCCTCGCCGCGGACCCGGATCGAGACGTCGTCGCCCGCCTCGGCGGTGTCGTCGGCGTCGCGGACGAGCAGGAACACGAGGGCGAAGCTGAGGTACGCCCCCGCGCAGGCTGCGACGAAGGCGGCGTCGAAACCGTCGAGGACCGGGAGCCCGACCGGCGAGAGGTCGTACGGGCCGGCCTCGACGACGGCGCCCGCGAGGACCGGACCGAAGCCGAATCCGATGAGCCGGAAGGTGTTGTACACGCCGAAGTTCCCGCCGCGGTCGGCGTCGCCCGCGGCGTACTCGTTCACCAGCGCGACCGTCGCGGGGATGATGAGCGCCGCCCCGAGCCCCTGTATCGCCCGCAGCGCGACGAGCGCCGGGTAGCTCGTCGCGACCGTGTACAGGCCGCTCGCGGTGCCGAGGAGGAGGATGCCGGCGAGGACGAAGGGTCGTCTCCTGCCGACGCGGTCGGAGAGGCGTCCGGTGAACGGCTGCGAGAGGCTGTTGAGGAAGCCGAACAGCGAGAGGACGATCCCGATGAGCAGGGGTTCGGTCAGCGTGACCGCGGCCGCGCCGACGCCGACCTCGGCGCCGAGCAGCGACTCGATATCGACGAGGTCGCTGGTGATGTACAGCGGGAGGACGACGATGAGAAAGGAGTTCCCGGCCGCGCCGACCATCCGCGCGAGCGCCAGCACGATCACGCGCCGGTCGGTCTCGGCGATATCGGTGAGCGACCCCATTCACTACGGGTTCGGAGCGGAGAATAAAGGCGCTTGTGAACGGCGGGAGTCGATCCGGTTCCGGACGGATCCCGGGTCGCCCGCGAGACCGACCGAGTCGGGAGGTCGCCGGCGAGACTAAGCCGGGCGGGGGAGAGGTCGCCGGCGGCGTCGGGGGGTCAGGTGGTCGCCGGCGTCCGCTTGTCGACGCCGCGAACCTCGAACCGCGCACCGCCGTTCTCGGCCGTCGTCGCCTCGACCGTCCACCCGTGCGCGGTGGCGATCTCTTTGACGATCGCGAGGCCGAACCCGGTGTTGCCCGCGGCGCCGCTCTCGCCGGGGTCGAAGATCGAACCGGCGATCTCGGGGTCGATCCCCGGTCCGTCGTCCTCGACGAAGAAGCCGTCCGGGAGGTCGCCGACGCGGATCGAGACGTCCTCGCCGACGTGGTCGACGGCGTTACGCATCAGGTTCTCGAAGAGGTTTCGGAGGCGGTCCGGGTCGGCGAGCACCTCGCGGTCGGTCTCGACCGAGAGCGTCGCCTCCCCCGTGTCGACGGTCGACCAGCTGTCGACGACGACGTCGGCGAGGTCGACGTGTTTCGGGTCGCCGACCGTCTCGCCCTCGCGGGCGAGCGCGAGCGTGCGCTCGACGATCGACTCCATCCGGTCGAGCGCGGCGAGCGCGGCGTCGAGGTTCTCCGCGTCGCCCGACGCCTCGCGCGCCAGTTGGACGCGTCCCTGCGCGACGTTGAGGGGGTTCCGCAGGTCGTGCGAGACGATGCTCGCGAAGGAGTCGAGCCGGTCGTTCTGGCGTTCGAGGGCCGCCTCGCGGTCCTTGAACGCCGTGATATCCTCTTGGAATCCGACCCAGTGCGTGACGGTCCCGTCGGCGTCGCTGATCGGGGCGATGCTCACCCGGTTCCAGAACTCGGTCCCGTCTTTCCGGTAGTTCAACAGCTCGACGCTCGTCGGCTCTTCGGCGTCGATCGCGTCGTGGAGCTGCTGGACCGACGCCTCCTCGGTGTCCGGTCCCTGGAGGAACCGGCAGTTGACGCCGATCGACTCCTCGCGATCGTAGCCGGTCATCTCGACGAACCGATCGTTGACGTACACCATCGGGTTGTCCTCCTGTTCGGGGTCCGTGATGGTGATCCCGACCGGCGCCTCGTCGAGCGCGCGGGTCTTCGTCTCCAGCTCCTCGCGGCGCTCGCGCTCGTCGGAGACGTCGCGGAGGATACCGACGCTGCCCTCGAAACACTCCCCGTCGTACGGCAGCGCCGCCATGTGGTCCCGACAGGGCACGGGCTCGCCCTCCTTCGGAACGATGTCGACGCCGAAGTGCTGGACGTCCGGCCCGTCGTCGGAGAGGATCGTGCCGAGCCGGTCCTCGGCCTCTTTGACGGCCGCGTCGTCTTTGATCAGCTCCGGCTTGCTCCCGATTATCTCCTCGCGGTCGTAGCCGGTGAGTTCGGCGAACGGCTCGTTGACGAACCGGAAGACGCCGGTTCCGTCGACGACGTAGACGGGGTAGCCGAGCGCCTCGATGACCGTCGAGTAGCGCTCGGCGATCTCCTTCGTCCGGTACTCGTCGACCGCCTGATCGACGCGGTTCGCGAGCCGACGGAGCTGCTCGGGACCGCCCTTCTGGAAGTAGCCGGTGACGCCGGCGTTGAGCGCCTGACTCGCGATCTCCTCCGATCCCTTCCCGGTGTACAGCACGAACGGCACCTTCTGGTGGCGCTCGCGCAGCGCTTCGAAGAACTCCAGTCCGTCCATCGGGGGCATGTCGTAGTCGCTGACGATACAGTCGAACTGCCTCTCGTCGAGCCGGTCGAGCGCGGTCTCCGGGTCGGTCACGCTCGTCACCGCCACCGCGTCGAGCTCCCGCTCGAAGTACGCCTCGGCGAGGTCGAGGACGGACGGGTCGTCGTCGACGTGTAGCACGTCGATCGCTGCGGGCATAGGCACGTGAACGGGCGCGCGGAATAAACGACTACCGACCCGGCTATCGGATCTGGATCTGCGGCGTCGACGGTGAGGGCGAGAGGCGGCAGAGAGTGAGCGGCGGCGAGCCGGGAGCCAGAATTCGGCGACTCGTTTCACTTCCGGCGCGCGTGGCGGATTCTTAAGGCCGCGGAGCGCGGAGCCGAACGCGACGAGCGGGGGAAACGATGGCGCTGGACACATTCGCTCACGACGAGGGGGACGACGCGCCCGACCGCGTGGTCTGTCACGTCGACATGGACTGCTTTTACGCCTCCTGCGAGCGGCTGCGCCGCCCCGACCTCGCCGGCGAGCCCGTCGTGGTCGGGATGGGGTACGAGCCGGGGGAGTCGATCGGCGCGGTCGCGACCGCGAGCTACGAGGCCCGCGCGTTCGGCGTCGACAGCGCCATGCCGATCTCGGAGGCGCTGGAGCTGCTCCCGCGCCGCGAGGCCGCGGACCCGGACGACCCGGACGCGCCCGACCCCGGGGAGACCGGTCGGTACCTCTCCGTCGACCTCGACTTCTACGAGGAGGTCGCGGACGAGGTGAAGTCGGTGCTCCGAGACTGCGCCGACACCCGCCGCGAGGTGAGCATCGACGAGGCGTACCTCGACGTCACCGATCGGACCTCGTGGGCGGTGGCGGGGGGCGGCGGGGACGACGACGGCGGAGGCGACGGGACAGACTCCGACCCCGCAGACCCGCCGCCGAGCGGCGCCGCCGGCCCCGCCGACGTGCGGACGCTCGCCGAGGGGTACGCTCGGTACGTCAAAGACCGGATCGAGCGGGAGGCCGGGGTGCCGGCGAGCGTCGGCGTCGCGCCGAACATGTCGGCCGCGAAGGTCGCCAGCGACGCCGACAAGCCGGACGGCCTCGTCGTCGTCCCGCCGGGGTCGGTCGCCGAGTTCCTCGCGCCGCTGCCGACCGCCGACGTCCACGGCGTCGGCCCGGTGACCGAGCGGACGCTCGCCGAGATGGGGATCGAGACCGCGGGCGACCTCGCCGCGGCCGACCGCGATCGCCTCGCCGACGCGCTCGGCGAGCGGGGGCCGGAGCTCTCCCGGCGCGCCGCGGGCGACGACGACCGCGAGGTGACGCCGACCGGCCTCCCGAAGAGCCTCTCGCGGGAGTCCGCGCTGCCGACGACCGCCGACGAGGCGACGAAGCGCGAGACCGTCTCGGCGCTCGCCGCGGACGTCGCCCGCCGCGCCCGCGAGCGCGGCTGCCTCTACCGCACCATCGGGATCAAGGCGGTCGAGCCGCCGTTCGACGTCAACACCCGCGCCCGGAGCCTGCCCGGCCCCGTCGACGACCCCGACCTCGTCGAGGAGGTCGCGCTGGATCTCCTCGGGGAGTTCGACGAGACCCGCGTCCGCAAGCTCGGCGTGCGCGTCTCCAAGCTCGACTTCGCCGAGACCGACCAGGCGACGCTCGGCGGGTTCGAAGCCGGAGAGAACGACCGCGAGGACGGGGAACGACGCTCGGGCCGAACCGACCGCGGGGGCGACGGCGGGAAGCTCACCGACTGGGTCGGCGGCCCGCCGGCGCGCGGCGACGGGGAGGCCGAGTCGGAGTCCGGGGCCGACCGGCGCGAGCCCGACGAGGGGCAGGCGTCGCTCGGCGACTGGGGATGATCCGGGCCGGGCGGGGCGCCGCCGGGCGCACCCGAGCCGCGTGGGTGCCGGGTATTTACGCGCCGAGCGACGACGGCGATCCATGGACGACGAAGCGGCCGACCTCGCGTGGGAGACGCTCGACTCGGCGGTCGACTACGCCTGCCCCGGATTCGACGTGCGCCGGGACGAGGTGCGGTTCCCGGACGGCGAGACGGACGGGTTCCACTACGTCGACGAGCCGCCGGCGGTCGTGGTGTTACCCTTGACGCCCGACGGCGACGTCGTCGTCATCGACGAGTGGCGACAGGCCGTCGGCCGGGTAAACCGCGGGATTCCGGCCGGGACGATGGAGCCGGAAGACGGGGCGGCGGGCGACGAGTCGGGGGGACGGGAGCCGACGACGGACGCGATCGAGCGCGCCGCGGCCCGCGAACTCGCCGAGGAGACCGGGTACGAGGCCGACTCCTTCGAGCGGCTGACGACCGTCGAGCCGACGAACGGGATGGCGAACGCGGTCCACCACCATGTGCTGGCGACCGGCTGCGAGCCGAGCGCGGACCGCGATCTGGACCACAACGAGTCGATCGCGGTCGAGACGGTCCCGTACGACGACTTCCTCGCCGCGGTCGTCGACGACGAACTGCGCGACGGGCGGGCCGTCACGGCGGTGCTGTGGTACGAACTGCTCCACCGCTAGCGGTGGGGGCCCGCGACGGCCTTCGCCAGCCTTCGGAACGGCCGACGGTTCCGACACGGACAACCATTTTGCCCGGCGGTCCCTACGCGAGACAATGACAGCACCCTCCAGCGGCGACCCGGTTCCGGACGGCGGCGTCTCCGAGGAGTTCGACGACGCCGGACCGGACGCCGTCGACGACGCGGACGGCCCGGGGCGGTCCGGCGGGTCGCCGGTCGTCGCGGTCGCGACGGCGCTGCTCCTCGGCGTTCTCGGACCGGTCATCGCGCTCGCGAGCGGGGTCGCGGTCTTCGCGATCGACTCGCTGACCGGCGGCCTCTCGCTGGTCGCGAGCGTCGTTCTCACGCTGATACTCGGCCAGTACGTCGCGTTCGGCGGGCTCGCGGTCGGCTACCTCTCGTGGCGCGGCTTCGACCGGAAGCGGATCGTCTCGTACCTCGGCGTCCGGGTACCGAGTCTCAAGGAGATTGGGATCGTCCTCGGCAGCTGGGTCGTGATCCTACTCTTGGTCCTCGTGGTCTCGACGATCGTCCAGCTGCTCGGGACGGAGACGGCGGCGAACCAGAGCGCGGAGCTGGCGATGGGGAACCCGACGATCATTCCGCTGTTCATCGCGGCCTCGTTCCTCGTCATCGGGCCCTGCGAGGAGATCCTCTACCGCGGCGTCGTTCAGGGGCGGCTCCGCGAGTCGCTGCCGGCGGCCCCGTCGATCGTGCTCTCGGCCGCGATCTTCGCGACCATCCACGTGATGGCGCTGACCGGGGGGCTCTCGGCGCGGCTCACGACCGTCGCGATCCTGTTCGTCCCGAGCCTCGTCTTCGGCGCGGTGTACGAGTACACCGAGAACCTCGTCGTTCCCGCGCTGCTCCACGGCCTCCACAACGCCGTGATATTCACCGTGCTCTACGTCACCGTCACGCAGGTCGGTCCGGACGCGATGCCGGCGGTGCTCGGGTTCCTGCCGTTTTGAGCGAGCGATTCACGGGGACGGGAGTGTGACGACGCGACCGCTCGACTGTCACACTGGCGCGCGCAGGCGCGCGAGGGAGTCGGACCGGCGCGACTGCGCCGGTCCGACGAGGCTGGGGAGGCGTGAGGTGCTGTGCGGGGCGGTTCGGGCGGGACTCGAAGGGGCAGTCGCGAGGCGGGCGCAGGGGACGCAAGCACCGCAGGGAGCGAACGGAGTGAGCGACCGAGGAGCACAGCGAGCGTGCGCCCGCCTCGCAACTGGGGCTTCGGAGGGATTCACGTCGACCGGCGATTGATAAACGAGCGGCCGAGACTTCGATCGTCTCCGAACCGGCGCCGGGTGCGTGGTATCGAGCGCTCAGTACAGGTCGTCCAACTCCTCCTCGACGTGCGAGTGCTCTTCCGCCGGGAACTCGCCGTTCGTCACGGCCTCCTTGTACGTCTCGACGGCGTCGACCATCTCCGTCCGCACGTCGCCGAACCGCTTCGCGAACGGCGGCGACCACTCGCCGAGGCCGACCGCGTCGTTGATCACCAGCACCTGTCCGTCGCAGTCGGGGCCGGCACCGATGCCGATCGTCGGTATCTCCAGCGCCTCCGTCACCGCGCCCGCGAGGTTCGACGGGACGTGCTCCAACACGAGCGCGAACGCCCCGGCGTCGGCGTGGGCGCCCGCCAGATCGATTATCTCCTCGGCGGCGTCCTGCTCGGTCCCCTGCCGGGTGTACCCGCCGAGCCGGTTCACGTGCTGGGGGGTCAAGCCGAGGTGCGCCATCACGGGGATCCCGACCTCCGCCATCCTGCGCGTCGTCTCGACGGTGTGCGGGCCGCTCTCGATCTTCACCGCGTCGGCGTTCGCCTCCTTCAGCAGCCGGCCCGCGTTCCGGACCGACTCGGCCTCGTCGACGCCGAAGGTGAGGAACGGCATGTCGGCGACGACGAGGGCGTCGTCGGTCGCGCGCGCCACGGCCGCGGTCCGGCTCGCGACCTCGTCGAACGTGACGGGGAGCGTGGAGTCGTAGCCGAGGGCGGCGTTGCCCATGCTGTCGCCGACGAGAATGACGTCGATTCCCGCCTCGTCGACGATCGCCGCCGTCGGGGCGTCGTAGGCGGTCAGCATCGTGATCGGATCGTCGCCGTCCCGCAGTCCCCTCGTCGTGGTCATGCCTCGGAGTCACCCCCGCGACGCCGTAAAATCGTCGGGAACCGGAAAGCGAGCGCGACGGCGAACCGGCGGCCCCGACGAACCGGCGGCCCCGGCGGACCGGCAGCGACGGCGCTGGCGCCGACTTCCCCCGGGTTCCGGAGACGACCCACGCCGCGTTCTGCCGACGACGACCGCCACCGATTTGCCGCTCCGCCGCGGAGTCCGTGGCGTGCAACCAGTCGAGCGGGCCGAGTACGAGGGGGTCGACTACGCGTGGGTGATGCAGACGACGTTCGTCGTCACCATCCTCGTCGGCGCCCCCGTCGTGGCCCTGCTGTCGACCGCCGTCACCCTCGACTCGTGGGGGGCGCGCGCCGCGTTCGCGGTCCGGGTCGGCGCGCCCATCTGGTTCGTCACCGCCGTCGCCGTCGCGCTGTACGCGAGGCGGACCGAGGCCGGCGACGGCGGGAGCGGTGAGAGTGGGAGTAGCGAGAACGGGAGCGGTGAGAGTGGGAGTAGCGAGAACGGGAGCGGCGACACCGACGAGGCGGACGCTGAGGACGCGGGCAAGAGCGCTGCGGAGCCGGACGAAGCCGAAAAACCCGATTGAAGCGCCCGATTCGTTCTGGTTTTCTGACGGACCGTCACTCGGCGAGCAGGTCAGCGACCCACGCGAAATCGACGCCGCCGCGCTCGGCGGCGACCGCGTCGGTCTCCGAGTCGCCGACGAACAGCGCGTCCTGGGGGGCGGCGCCGAGCCGGTCGATCGCCGCGAGCAGCGACTCCGGGTCCGGCTTGTGGGTCTCGACGGTGTCGCGGCCGACGATCGCGTCCGAGACCAAGGCGTCGCCGAGGCCGTGCGTCTCGACCGCGATCCGACACGCCTCCTCGCAGTTGAGCGAGCAGACCCCCGCCGGCGGGTGGGAGGCGGCGCGGTCGGCGGTCGGCGTCGCGAGTCGGTCGCCGAGCGGGAGGCGGGTCGAGTCGCGGGCGCCGGGGCGCTCGTGGAGCGCGATCGCCTCCTCGACCTCGGTCCGGATCCCGTAGTCGTCGGCCGCGCCGAGGAGCCCCCACAGCTCCTCGGTCGGCGGGATGAGCGCGTGCTCAGCGTACGCGTCGAGGACCGCGTCCGCGACCGCGCCCCAGTCGACCGCGAGCTCGACGAGCGTGCCGTCGAGGTCGTAGACGACCGCCTCGTAGCCGGCGAGCCGGGGGCCAATCCGGTCGGTCACTCGCCGAACACCCCCCGGGCGATGATCGTCTTCTGGATCTCGGTCGTCCCCTCGTAGATCTCCGTGATCTTCGCGTCGCGGTAGAGCCGCTCGACGTCGAACTCGGTCGTGTAGCCGTAACCGCCGTGGATCTGGACCGCCTCGTTCGTCACCGACATCGCGGCCTCGCTGGCGCGGTACTTCGCCTTCGAGGCGGCGACGCGGTAGTCCTCGCCCGCCTCGGCCTGTCGACACGCCTCGCGGACGAGCAGCCGCGCCGCCGACACGTCGGTCGCCATCTCCGCGAGCTTGTGCCGGATCGTCTGGATGTCGGCGATCGGGCGGTCGAACTGCTCGCGCTCGGTCGCGTACGATTTCGCCTCGTCCAGCGCGGCCTGCGCCACCCCGACCGCCTGCGCCGCGATCCCGATCCGGCCCTCGGTGAGCGTCCGGAACGCGGCCGAGAGCCCCTTCCCCGGCTCGGTGAGTCGGTTCTCGGCCGGGACCCGGCAGCCGTCGAAGCTGATGCCGGTCGTGTCCGACGCGCGGAGCCCGAGCTTCTCCTCCTTCTTGCCGACCTCGAAGCCGTCGGTGTCCGCGGGGACGAGGAACTGGGTGATCGCGTCGTCATCGGGCTCCCGGTCCGGGTCGTCAACCTTCGCGAAGACGATCGCGACGCCGCCGCGGTTCCCGTTCGTGATCCACTGCTTCTCGCCGTTCAGGGCGTACTCGTCGGTCTCGGGGTCGTACGTCGCTGTCGTCGACATCTCGGCCGGGTTCGAGCCGGCGTGCGGCTCGGAGAGACAGAACATCCCGACCGGGCGCCCGGTCTCGGCCATCTCGGGGAGCCACGCCTCGCGCTGCTCGTCCGTGCCGAACTCGGCGATACAGGAGGTTGCGAGACAGTGGACGGAGAGGGCGGTCGCGACCGCGAGCGACCCGTGCGCCAGCGCCTCGTTGACGACCGCGTAGGTCGTCTCGTCGGCACCGAACCCGCCGTACTCCTCCGGGACCGTCAGCCCCGTCAGGCCGAGTTCCGCGAGCTCGTCCCACACGTCCTCCGGGAACGTCTCCGTCTCGTCCGCCTCGGCCGCGGTCGGCCGGACCTCCTCGGCCGCGAACTCCGCGACGAGGTCGCGGACCGCCTGCTGTTCGTCGGTGAGCGCCGAGCCGACGCGTGCTCCGGTCATGTCACCGCCTTCGGACCCTCACCGAAAAAGGTGAGCGATCGGCCGAGTGGAAGGCGGGGCTGGTGGAAGGCGAGGCCGGTGGAAAGCGGGGCCGGTGGAAGGCGAGGCCGAGTGGAAGGAGAGGCGAGTGGAAAGCGTCTACGCCCGCGCCTCCCACAGGGGGTACAGCTCGTCTCGGGGCGGCTCGGAGAGCGTCTCGCCGTCGATCCGGACGGTTCCGGGAGGTGCCGCCTCGGTCGGGGGTTCCACCGAACCGATCGCCGCGCCCTCGATCCCGACCGCGTCGAGCACGCCGAGCGCGTCGTCGACCCGCTCCGGCGGGACCGCGGCCAGCAGCGCGCCGGAGCCGAACGTCGCGAGCGGGTCGACGCCGAGGGCGTCACAGCAGGCCCGCGTCTCGGGACGGACCGGGACAGCGTCGCGGTCGACGGCGAAGACGGTCTCGCTCGCCGACGCGGTCTCGACGAGGGCGGTCGCCGCACCGCCCTCGGTCGGGTCGTGGAGCGCGGTCGCCGCGTCCCGGACCGCTGCGGCGTCGGGGACGACGCTCACCTCGTCGAGGAAGTCGGCCGCGGCGTCGAGCGTCGCGGCCGGGACCCCCGCCTCGCGGCACTCCTCGCGGAAGTCGGTCGCGAGGATCGCGGTCGCCTCGATCCCCGCGCCCTTGGTGAGCAGGAGGCGGTCCCCGGGCTCGGCACCGCCGCTCGACACGAAACGGTCCGTCGTTCCCATCGCCGTCATCGAACAGAGCGGGCGGTCGAGCGCGTCGAGCACCTCGGTGTGGCCACCGACGACCGACACCCCGAGATCGCGCGCCGTCGCGTCGACCTGCTCGGCGACGGTCCGCAGGCGGTCCGGGTCGTCGTCGGGCAGGAAGAGCGTGTGGGTGAGCCACCGCGGGTCGGCGCCGCTGGCGGCGACGTCGTTACAGGCGACGTGGACCGCTAACGTTCCGACCGACTCGGCCGCCAGCGAGAGGGGATCGGCCGCGACCACCAGCGTCCCCGCGGCGCCGGCCAAGTCGATCGCGGCCGCGTCCTCGCCGTAGGCGGGCCCCTGCCGCACCGCCGGGTCCGCCGCGCCGGTGGCCGCGAGCGCCGCCGCGAGCGCGTCGGGGCCCAGCTTCCCGGTCATCGCTCCCGGAGCCACGCCGCGACGGCCTCGGGGTCGGCGTCGAGGCCGCCGCCCTGCGCGAACGTCGGGCCGCCGCCCCCGCCGCCGCCGAACTCGTCGGTGACCGCGCCGACGACGTCGCCCGCGTCGATTTCGGTGTCGGCGTCGACCGCGTCGCCGTCCGCCGCGACGACGACGAACGGGGCGTCGCCGGTCCCGACCGCGGCGAGGGCGTGGGGGGCGTCGTCGCCCGCGATCGCCTCGGTCGCCGGCTCCCGGAGTTCGTTCGGGTCGGCGTCGTCGACGGTGCCGATCGCCCACCGCGCGCCGTCGACCTCGGTGACCGGGAGGTCGCGCAGGCGGGCGCCGAGCAGTTCCTCGCGGGCGTCCCGCAGGTCCGACTCCAGCCGGTCGGCCTCGTCGCGGAGCCGGGAGACCGCGTCCGGGAGGTCGCCGACGCGCGCGTCGAGCGTCGTCGCGGCGTCGAGCGCCGCGGCGTGGACCGCGCCGAGCTCGTCGATGGCTGTCGGGCCGACCGCGAACTCGACGCGAGTGACGCCCTCGCCGGGGTTCGACCGCTCCAGCACCGCGACCGGGCCGATCTCGGCGGTGTTCGAGACGTGCGTGCCGCCGCAGGCGGCGACGTCCCAAGGGTCGTCGCTCTCGCCGACCGTCACGACTCGGACCGCGTCGCCGCTCATCGCGCCCTCCTCGGTCTTGGTGTTGAACGCGATGCCGTCGATTTCGCGGGCCGCCTCGGCCGAGTGGGTCGCCCACGAGACGGGCAGCGAGTCCCAGACGGCGCGGTTGGCGAGCCGCTCCAGCTCGATCAGGTCCTCGTCGCCGAGCGGCTCGGCGGTCGTCAGGTCGACGCGGACCTTCGTCTGCGAGATGTCGAACCCGGCGTAGCCGAGGTCGTCGGCGATCCGACGCGCGGCGCCGTACAGCACGTGCGAGGCGGTGTGCGCCCGAGCGCAGTAGGTGCGGAAGGCGTCGTCGATCAGGCCCGCGACCTCGTCGCCGGGCGCGAGGTCGACGGCCGCGTCGCCGTCGAGCAGGTGGACGACCGCGCCGTCGCGCTCGACCACGTCGGCGACGACGTGGCCGTCGAGGGTGCCCCTGTCGGCGGGCTGTCCCCCCGACTCGGGGTAGAAGTACGTCTCGTCGAGGACGACCTCGCGGTCGTCGACGGACTCGACCGTCGCTTCGAACTCCCGGACCGTCGGCTCGGCCGGCGCGCGTGACGCGGTCATTGCCGGGTCGTGGGCGCGGGCGGATAAATAGGTGACCGGCGCGTGAGAACGTATAAACGAACCGCGGTGCGGTCGGCGCGTGCCTGCGAGCGCCCGTCAGGGCGCGAAGCCAGCACGCGCGAGGGAGTCGCGAACGGAGGGCGACCGAAGGGAGCCCGGAGGGAGCGACGAGGCTGGGGAGGCGTGAGGTGCGGTGCCGTGCGGGGCGGGATTCGAAGGGGCAGTCGCGAGGCGGGCGCAGGCGACGTAAGCACCGCAACGAAGGAGCGACAGCGACTGAGTGAGGAGCGCAACGAGCGTGCGTCCACCTCGCGACTGGGGCTTCGGGGGTGTTCGTGTCGCTCGACCGGTTATCACCCGCACCATCGTACAGCCGAGCGACTGGGGATTCGGCGGTGTGCGCGGCGATCGGTCAGTAATAAAACGAGGCAGGCCGCCCGGTCTCTCAGCCCTCCAGCTCGAACGCGACCTCGACTTCGGCCTGATACTCGCGGTCGGCCGCGCCGTCTAACTCGACGCCGAACTCCTCGACCTCGGCCCAGTAGACGTTGTCGAGGGTGTCCTCGGCGCGGTCGATGGCGTCGTCGGCCGCGGCGTCGAAGCTCTCCTCGCTCGTCCCAATCAGCGTGATCTTCTTAAAGACCATGTCACGTGCTGATACGACGCACGGGGAGTTAAAAATACGCGTCGAGGAGCGACCGCGAGACGGCGTTACCGCCCGCGCGGACTCTCGCGCCGAGTCGGCGGACTCTCGGACCGGCCTTACGGGCTCCCGGGCGCGCCTTCCATCACCGCGAACTCCTCGCCGTCGCGCTCAATGCCGATGACCGCCCAGTCGTAGGGCGGTTTCGCGGAGACGAGCCGCTCTTGGAGGTCGTTCGCGCGGTCGCGCCACGTGACGAAACACCGGAGCCGCGGCGCGTCGCCCCCGTCTGCGAGATACGGGTCGAGATCGTCGTCGTCCAGACACAGCACCGTCACGAACACGCGCCGCCACTTGCGTTCCGCGACGAACTCTCGTCCGCCCTCGGAGACGGTGTAACCCAGTTCGCGGAAGACGTCTCTGGCCTCGGTCGTCGGGGGGATGCTCGCAGTGGCCATCTACCTCGAAGTTCGGCACCATCCGTGATAAACTTTCCCACGATTTCGCGCGGAGAGAATCGGACGTCCGTCCGAGACGGCCATCAGAACCGTCGAGACGCCGCTTCAACCGACCGTTCGTTCGCCGGAAGCGACTGCCGGAGGCTCACTCGTGGGCCGCGTCCCACTCGTCCGGCTTGCGGAGGTTCCCGCACTCGGTACACTGAATCCGGCCCATCGTGTCCATCGCCGTGTCGAACGAACCGCAGTTGCCACAGCGGAACCCCCACCGCGACTCGCCCGCCTCGTCCGCGAACACGAGGTAGAAGGGGCCGTCCGCGCCGCGCTCGGTGCGCGACCGGTCGGTGTACACGCGTTCGCCGCTCGGCGTCGTCGACGCTTCCAGAGTCATGGCGACCCGTATACCCCCGAGCGACTTAAGCGGCGGACTCGGAAGTCCGGGGAAAGAGAGAAAACTCGAACCGCGAGCGGACCGCTACGTTCGGAACGACTCGCCGCAGCCGCACTCGGAGACGACGTTCGGGTTCTCGACCTCGAACCCGGCCGCCTGAAGGCCGTGTTCGTAGTCGAGCGTGCTCCCGCCGATGTAGTTCTTGCTCGCCGGATCGACGAACACCCGGAGTCCGTGGTGTTCCACGACGAGGTCGTCCGCTTCCGGTTCGGTGTCGAAGCGCATCCCGTACGACAGCCCCGCGCAGCCGCCCTGCTGGACGAACAGCCGCAACCCCGCGACGTCGGTGTCGAGCCCCTCGCCCTCCAGAAGGGAGAGCGCCTCCTCGGCGGCGTCGGGGGTCACCTCGATCGCCGGGTCGGTTCCTTCGGTCCCGGTGTCGGCCGGTTCGGTACTCATGCGAACGCGTTCGGTACGGACACTCAAAACCCTGCCGGCGGAAGCGATCCGCTCGATCGACAGCCGTGGCCCTCGGAGACGCCCGCTCACGACGTCTCTGCGCGGGAGTCGGCGGGCGCGGCGTCGGCGTCCGATCCGGGCGCTCCGACGTCCGAGTCGGGCGCACCGGCGTCCGAGCCCCGCGCCGACTCGCCGTCCGCCGGCGACGGCGCGGCGGCTGTCGTGACCGCCACGTCTCGTTTCGGGAACGGGATCTCGATCCCGGCGTCGCCGAGCGCCACGTACAGCGCGCGGTTGAGCTGGTGTTGCGCGCGGCGGCGTCGGGTCGGCCCGTTCACCCAGCAGAGGATCTCGTACTGAAGCGCCGAGTCGCCGAACGAGCGGAACCGCGCCCGGGGTTTCGGCGAGTCGAGGACCAGCGGCTCGGCCGCCGCGACGTCCAGCGCCAGCGCCTCGAACTCGTCCACGTCGGTCCCGTAGGCGACGCCGATCGGGATCCGCACGCGGCGGCGGCGCTGCGGAGCGGACTCGTTGGTCACCTTCGCGGCGTTGAGCGCCGCGTTCGGCACCGTCACCAGCACCTCGTCGCGGGTGAGCAGCGTCGTCGAGCGCACGCCGACCTTGATCACGGTTCCGGCCGTCCCGTCGTCGAGGACGATGTAGTCGCCGATCTTGTAGGTGTCGTCGAAGTACAGCGCGATCCCGCCGAAGAAGTTCGCCACGGTGTCTTTCGCGGCGAAGCCGACCGCGATGCCCGCGACCCCCGCCGCGCCGAGCAGCGGCGTGATCTCGATACCCCACAGCCACAGGAGGGTGCCGACGCTGCCGACGAGCACCGCGAGCGTCCAGACGTTCGAGAAGACCGGCGCGAAGTCGAACCGTCCGCCCTCCGCGTTGACCGCGGCGACGACCCGGTTCACGACGGTGTTCGCTGCGTACGCCCAGACGAGGACGATCACCGACAGCGACGGGCGCCCGAAGACGGCGTCGAGCAGCCGCGGCTCCACGATCACCGACGCCCGCACCGCGGGGACCTGCGTGAGGACGTACACGCCCACGAGCGCGGCGGTGACGACGAGCGGCGCCCGCAGCGAGGCGATGACGATGTCGTCGTAGCCGGTGTCCGTGTGCGAGACGTAGCGCCGGGCGACCCGGAGGACGACGAACTCCATCCCCACGGCGGCGACGACGGAGACCACGAGGACCCCGACCGTCGCCTCGACCGCCGAGAACCCCTCGAACAGCGCCGTAAATCCACCAGACAGCGCCGCGGGCGACGGAATCATGTCACCCGAGACGCGGCAGCGTGAGATAACCGTTTCTACCGCGAAAACCCGGCCAGCGGACGGGCCAGCCGTAGAGAGCGTGCGGGTCGGCCGCCCCCGCGGAGCGCCCTCTCAGTCGAACCGCTTCCGGACGCTCTCGGCGTGGGCCTCTAACCCCTCCGCGTCGGCGAGCGTCGTGACCGTCTCCGAGAGGTCGCCGAGCGCGTCGCGGTTGAGGCGCTGGACCGTCGACGACCGGAGGAAGGTGTCGACGGAGAGCCCGCCGTAGCGCTTCGCGCCGCCGTTCGTCGGCAGCACGTGGTTCGTCCCGGCGGCGTAGTCGCCCGCGGCGACGGGGGAGTAGGGGCCGAGGAAGACGGAGCCGGCGTTCGTGATCCGATCGAGGAGCGCCTCGTCGTCGGCGGCGACGATCGAGAGGTGTTCGGCGGCGTACTCCTCGGCGAACAGCACGGCCTCGGGCATCGACCGCGCGCACAAGACGCCGGAGGCCTCGTTGTCGAGCGCGGCGCGGATCGTCTCCTCGCGCTCGCGCTCGGCCGCCTGCTCGTCGACCGCGACCGCGACCGCGTCGGCGAGGTCGCGGTCGGCGGTGACCGCGACGACCGAGGCGTTCGGGTCGTGTTCGGCCTGCGCGACGAGGTCGGCGGCGACGAGCTCCGGGTCGGCGGTCTCGTCGGCGAGCACGAGCACCTCGCTCGGGCCGGCGAGGAAATCTATCTCGACGTCGCCCTGAACGATCGATTTGGCGGCGGTGACCCACTTGTTGCCCGGGCCGACCACCTTCTGCACCCGCGTCACCGTCTCCGTCCCGTACGCGAGCGCCCCGATCGCCTGCGCGCCGCCGACCTGGTACACCGCGTCGGCGCCCGCCTCGTGGATCGCCGCGAGGGTGACCGGGTTCAACTCGTCGGCCGGCGGCGTCGCGACCGCGACGTGGTCGACGCCGGCGACGACCGCGGGGATGATCCCCATCAGCGCGCTGGAGGGGTACGCGGCCGCGCCGCCGGGCACGTACACTCCCACGCGGTCGATCGGGCGGAAGCGCCGCCCCAGCTCTCGACCGCCGAAGTCGTCCCGCCAGTCCTCGGGGCGCTGGCGCTCGTGGAACTCGCGCACGTTCGCGGCCGCCTCGCGGACCGCGTCGAGGACGGGGTCGTCAGCGTCGGCCAGTTCGTCGTGCGCCCGTTCGGCCGCGTCCGTCACGTCGATGTTGCCGACGGCGACGCCGTCGAACTCCTCGGCGAACTCGCGGACCGCGACGTCGCCCTCCTCGCGGACTCGGTCGACGATCCCGCGCACGTCTTCGCGGACCCCCTCGACCCCGGCGTCGCGCTCGAAGAACGCGCGGCGCTCGGCCGGCGAGAGGTCCGCGACGGTTCGTACGTCCATACGCGTCGTCGGAGGCGACGGGGCAAGGGCGTTCCGACTCGGTCGACGGCGGAGCGAACCGACCGCGGAGCGAACCGACCGCAGAGTCGACCCGACAGCCGGCCGAGCGACGCCCGCCCTCCCGACTCACTCCAGCCGACGGATTCCGGTCACGTCGAGGAGAGCGAGGACGACCAAGGCGGCTAAGAGTGCGGCCGCCGCGAAGAGGACGGGCGCGGACACGGCGACGGCGACGCCGTAGGGCGCCACCAGTCGGGTCGTGCCGCGGAGGAGGAAGGAGACGAACACGAGGCCGAACGCGGCGAACGCGAACGAGACGAACCGGGAGCGGTCCATGCGACCGCTCAGTCCGTCTGCGGGACGCCCGTGCCGTGCGGGCCGTGCCCGTGGTGCTCGCGGCCGGGGTCGAACTCCGTACACATGTCGTAGAACACCGCCTCCGGGTCGCGGTTCCACTGCCACTTCCAGCGGGTGCGGACGAGCAGCGACAGCTTCCGGGTGAGCGACAGCTCCGGGGTCGTCGACACCGTGTCGTACCCGAGGTTTCGGATGAGTCGGTGGTGGTCGACGTACAGCACCGCCGCGAGCAGCACCGCGAGCTGGCAGTCCTCGGGGAGGTACTTGATCCCGGCGACGCCCTCCTCGTAGAGGCGCTCGGTGCGGGTCATCTCCTCGCGGATCGCGGCCGCGACGCTCTCGTCGAACTCCAAGTCGAGGATCTGTTCCTCGGTCACGCCGTGGCGCCGCAGCGTCTCCAGCGGGAGGTAGATCCGGTCGCGCTCGACGACGTCCTCGCGGACGTCCCGGAGGAAGTTCGTCATCTGGAACGCCTCGCCGAGCTTCGTGGCGTGCGGGAGCGCCACTGCCTCCTCCTCCGGGTCGAGGTCCATGATCGCGGTCATCATCCGGCCGACGGCGGCCGCGGAACCGTCCATGTACGCCTCCAGGTCCGCGTACGTCTCGTACCGGTCGGTGTCGATGTCGCTCTCCATCGCGTCCACGAACGAGTGGACGTCCCCGTCGGGGATGTCGTTGCGCTCGCACACCTCCGCGAACGCCTCCAACACGGGGTCGTCGGTCGGCTCCTCACCGAGCGCTGCCGACCGGAGCCGGTCGAGTTCGGTCCGCTGCTCGGCGGGCGGCGCGGTGTCCTCGGCGTCGACGACCTCGTCGGCGATCCGGAAGAACCCGTACAGCACGTACGTCGGATGGCGAATTCGCTTCGGCAGCAGCCGGGTGGCGACGTGGAACGTCTTCCCGGTGCGCCGCTGGATCCGCTTGCTCCGGGCAACCTGCGTTTGGTCTACCATGTTGACCCCGAGCGGCCGGCGCGGAGGGTCAGGTACGGGTCGCCCATCATGGAAGAAAAGTCGGCCTCCAAGAACATAACAGTTCGCACGACACAGTTTGGGCCCCGGTCGCTCCCGACGGTTCTGGCGCCGCCTCGGGGCGGTGCGCGAACTGACCGGCGGCGTAGTGGAACGCCGTTCGACCGCTCAGTGGAACGCCGTTTGATCGCTTAGTAGAACGTGTCGCTACAGTCGTAGACGACGCCGTGCGACGGGCAGACGTACTTACAGTGTCGGTGGTACATCGGCGTCTCGCAGACCGGGCACGGGCGACCGCCGTTCTCCGGGGGGTCGTCGCTCACGGCGGAGGGACGTGGGCGAGGGAGAAAACCCTGTCCGATATCGACCGCGCTGTACCACCTGACCAGTCAGTCGTCGAGGTCGAGACGGAAGCGGATCTCGGTCAGTCGTCGAGGTCGACCCGGAAGCGGATCGGTCAGTCGTCCGCCAGTCGGTCGTACACCGATCGGGCCACCGACTCCTCGCCGAACGGGAGCGTCAACACGCCCGGCCACTCGGAGTCGGTGAGGGCGTCGACCGTCTCCCGGTCGAGTTCGACGCGCCTGACCTCGGTGCCGTCGAGCGTCATCGACACCACGAACGCCGCCGGGTCGTCGGTCGCGCCCGCCTCGTCGAGGCGGCGCCGAAGCGAGTCGATCCCGTCGTCGGAGAGCACGACCTGAACGAGGAACTCCCCGTCCTCGGCGAAGACGCCCTTAACCCGGTCGAGGTCGCTCGCGTCGAACAGGAGGGCGTCCGTGTCGTCGTCCCCGATCAGCCGCGCGACGAACGGCGCGTCCGCGTCGACGGCGGCCGATTCCGGCCCCTCGTCGCCCGCGTTCGACTCGCCGGCCGGAGCCGGGCCGTCGCCGCCGATGCCGCCGAGCGCCTCGCCGTCCGTCACCGTCGCCGCGCCCGCGAAGCCGACGGCGCCGACCGCACAGACCGCGCCGAGGCCGCCGAGCACGCCTCGCCGAGAGATGTCCATACCTCGCGGTTCCGGTGAGCGGTAAAAAGGGTTACACGCCGATTATCACGCGGGGCAACCGGCGGCGACGGGGGCAACCGGCGGTGATGGCAGGGGCTACCGACTCCAAGGAGCGAGGATCGGCTGACTACGCCGACGCGAAGGCCACCTCGTCGCGGGAGGCCGTCTCGCCGAACAGCCAGTCGGCGTGGTCGACGGCGTACTCGCGGTGCTCCTCGGTGATGTAGCCGAGCGCGTCCTCGACGACGACGGGGCGGTAGTCCCGGAGCCCCGCGCTGCCGGCGGTGTGGAGGACGCAGACGTTCGCGAGCGTCCCGCAGATCAGCAGGTCGTCGATTCCGTGCGCGTCGAGGTACCCCTCCAGATCGGTCTGATAGAAGGCGTCGTACGTGTGCTTCTCGACGACGTGGTCGTCGTCGCGCACGTCGAGGTCGGCGACGAGTTCGGCGTCCCACGACCCCTCGACGACGTGTTCGCCCCACCGGTCGAACTCGTCGTAGTAGTGCGCCTCGTCGAACTGCTCGGGCGGGTGGACGTCGCGGGTGTACACGACGCTCGCGCCGGCGTCGCGGGCGCGCTCGACGAGCGCCGTGACGGGCTCGACCGCAGCCTCGCTCGGCTCGGCGTAGAGGCTCCCGTCGGGGTGACAGAAGCCGTTTTGCATGTCGACGACGACAACCGCGGTCTCGGTCGGATCGAACGCCATACCGGGAGTTGGGACGGACCCCTCAAAAACCGTCGTCCCCCGCGAGCGCGGGCGACGACCGACCGGCCGCCGCGCCTACGGGAGACGGCGGGAATCCGACGCGGTCGTGGTCGACCGGGCGTCGAAAAATCCGCCGGCCGCGGCGCCGAAGGAAGCGACAAACTACTTACCGAGGCGTCCGATACGATTCGTATGCGACGGGTTCTCACCCTCTCGACCGCGGCTGCGGCCGTCGCCGCGCTCGCCGTCCTGTGTGTCGCGTTTACCGCCGGCGTCGCCGCCGCGGACGCCGGCGCGGTCCCCGCCGCGTCCGCCGGAAACGGCCCCGTGACGTCGGACGCAGTTCCCTCCGCGTCGGCCGAGGAGTGCGATCCGGGCGACGGCACCGAGCTGGTCGGCTGCTGGAACGGGACCCACTACGAGGAGTCGGTCGATTTCGCGGAGACCGACGGCCTCAACGAGACCCAGCTTGAGGCCCTGACGGACCTGACGATGGCCCGGGTCGAGCACGTCCGACAGCGCCCCTTCAAGCGGGACGTGCCGGTCGAGACGGTGACGCGCAGCGAGTACGCCAACGACACCGCGAGCGGCGGGAACGGCTCGGCGGCGTTCCGTCGCTGGAACGATCAGGTGTGGGAGGCCCTGTTCGTCGTCGGCGACGAGACGGACGCGAACGACGAGATCGACTCGGTGTTCGGCGGCGCGGTCTCCGGCTTCTACTCGCCGGCCGAAGACCGGATCGTCATCGTCGTCCCCGACGGCGAGTCCCCCGACATCGACCCCTCGACGCTCGCACACGAGCTGCTCCACGCGATGCAAGACCAGTACCACGACCTCACTAGACCCCGATACGTCGGCGTCACGCAGGACGGAGACCTCGCGGTCGACGGGATAATCGAGGGGGAGGCGGTCCACGTCGAGGAGCGGTACGCCGCTCGCTGCGCGGACAACTGGACCTGCGCCGAGGCGCCCGAGAGCGGCGGGGGCGGCGGCTCCGGGGCCGAGTTCAACTTCGGCATCCTCCAGACCGTCCTCCAGCCCTACGGCGACGGCGCGCTGTACGTCCGCGAGCTCCGCGACGAGGGCGGGTGGGCGGCGGTCAACGCGACGATGAACGACCCGCCCGAGTCGACCGCGGAGGTCATCCACCGGAACCCCGACTACGAGGAGGGGAACGTCACGTTCCAGGACGCCGCGACCGGCGGCTGGGAAACGTACCCGGACCAGGGGGTCGACGGCGCGGAGACCGCGGGCGAGGCGTCGATGTTCGTGATGTTCTGGTACCAGAGCCTGGAGTACGGACACGCCGTGTTGGAGCCCGACGCGACCGCCCAGCAGAACGTCCAGATCCACCTCGACACCGAGGCGAACCTCGAGACGCGGGCGGTCTACAACTACGCGCACCCCGTGACCGACGGGTGGGCCGGCGACGAGCTGTACCCCTACCGGAACGGCGACCGCGACGGCTACGTCTGGGCGACGGAGTGGCAGACCGCGGACGACGCCGCGGCGTTCCGCGACGCCTACGTCCGGATGCTGACCGCCCGGGGCGACGGCGAGTTCGCGGACGGGACCGTCTACGAGATCGGCGGGGAGAGCGACTTCCCCGGGGCGTACGCCGTCGTGCGCAACGGGACGAGCGTGACGATCACCCACGCGCCCTCGCCGGCGGGCGTCCTCGAACTCCGCCCGAACGCCGACCTCGCGCTCCCCGACGCCGACGGCGAGAACGGAACCGACGGAACCGACGGAACCGACGACACCGGCGGCGACACCGACACTGACGGGAGCGACGGGACGAGCGGCGACGGGGCGAGCGACGACGACGGGGACGGCGCGAACGGGAGCGACGGGTCCGGCGACGGGACCGGCAGCGACGGAGACACCGGCGCCAGCGCTCCCGGGTTCGGTGTCGTCGCGGCGCTGGTCGCCCTCGTGACCGCGCTCGGGCTGTCCGCGCGGCGGTCGACCTAGCCGGGCGCTCGTTCTCCGAGGGGACTGGCCGCCGCCGCGACACGGGTGGCTTTTCGTCCCCGCAGCCGAACCATCCGGCATGAGCGAGTTCGACATCGTCGACGCGGCCGCGATCCGAGAGGGCCGCGCGACCGACGCGTACTTCGAGCGGACCGAGGCGGCGCTGGAGGCGGCGGGCCGGAATCCCCGCGTCGTCGCCGAGGTGACCGCGGACCAGTTCCCGGACGGGGAGTTCGAGCTGTTCGCGGGACTCGACGACGCCGTCGAACTGCTCGCCGACCGCGAGGTCGACGTCGACGCGATCCCGGAGGGCCGCCTGTTCGACGGCGGACCGGTGATGCGGATCGAGGGGCCGTACCTGGAGTTCGCGCGGCTGGAGACGTCGCTGCTCGGCTTCCTCTCGCACGCGTCGGGGATGGCGACGGCGGCGCTCGACTGTCGGGTCGCCGCGCCCGAGTCGTCGGTGCTCTCGTTCGGGGCGCGACACGTCCACCCGGCGATGACCGCGGCGGTGGAGCGCTCGGCGCTGGTGGCGGGCTTCGACGGCTTCTCGCACGTCGCCGCGGGCGACCTGATCGGCCGCGAGGCGTCGGGGACGATGCCGCACGCGCTCGCCATCTGCTTCGGGCGGGGCGCACAGGAGGCCGCGTGGCGCGCCTACGACGAGGGCGTCCCCGCGGACGCACCCCGGATCGCGCTGTGTGACACCTACTCCGACGAGGTCGACGAGGTCCTCCGCGCGGTCGAGACCCTCGGCGACGACCTCGACGGCGTCCGTCTCGACACGACGGGCTCCCGGCGCGGCGACTTCAGACACATCGTCCGCGAGGTACAGTGGGAACTCGACGCGCGGGGTCACGGGGACGTCGACGTGTACGTCTCGGGCGGGCTCGGCCCCGACGACCTCCGCGAGCTCCGCGACGTGGTCGACGGGTTCGGCGTCGGCGGGTACGTTTCCAACGCCGACCCGGTCGACTTCGCGCTCGACCTCGTCGCCGTCGACGGCGAGCCGGCGGCCAAGCGGGGGAAGCTCTCGGGCGCGAAAGACGTGTATCGCACGGCGGACGGCGCGCACGCGGTCGGGCTCGCGGACCGCTCGGGACCCGAGGGCGCCGAGTCGCTCTTCGAACCCGTGATCCGCGACGGCGAGGTCGTCGCCGACGAGGCGTTCGATCTGTCGGCGGCGACGGAGCGGGCGCTCGCGGACGCGGAGGCGGTCGGGTACGGGTCGGACGACTGAGAAGGAAACGGGAGTCCGGTGTTACAGCTCTTCGACGGCGCCGCCGTCGGCGCGCTCCCGGAACACCTGGCCCTCGATGAGCGTCACCATCGTGTCCTCCTCCTGCCACGCGGTCGGCGAGAGCTTCGCCTTGCGGCAGGTGCGCGAGAGGAACTCCGCGGCCGACCAGCCGTTCTCGACGGGGACCGTCGGGTAGAGCCAGCCGTGGGCGTTGCCGCTGTCGACGGCGACGCCGTGGGTACCGATCTCGAGGTCCTCGGCCGGGTCGTTGGTGAGGACGGTGTTCGAGACGACGAACACGGAGACGGTGATGTTGTCGAGCTCCTTCGGCTCCACCTCGGAGCCGCAGGAGTCGCCCGACGCCGCCTTGATGGCGGCCTCGACGATAGCGTGGCCGAGCTGGTCGGACGTGTCCCACGCGCCGGCGCAGCCGCGGAGGCGGCCGCGCCCCCGGGTCGACTGGAGCCGGACAAAGGCGCCGGTGCGGGCGTAGAACGCCTCCCGCATGCTGCCGGGCTGTTCGCGTTGCCCGTGTCGAACGAACGACTCGACCGCCTCCCTCGCGAGTTCGACCGCTCGTGCACCGTCGTCGTACGACAGCTGAACGGTCTGGGCCTCGGACATGAGAGTCCATTACGTTGCTGACGACTTGAACGCTTCCCTTGTGGCACCGTTCTCGCGGGATTCGCGTCGTCTCCGGCGAAACCCGTCGTTCTCGACCCGAAACGCTCCCGATCGAACCGCTTATTCGCCGGCGGGCGTAACGATCCGGCGGACAGAGGGAGCCCGACTCCCGTGCCTCCGGCATGAGGAAAGTCCCCCCACCGGCCGGACAGGCGACCGGGCACACGCCCGGAGTCGGAGACGGCTGGCTCTGGAACAGCAACGACACCCCCCGCCCCGACCGATGACCCGCGCGAACCGACCCGCAAGGGAAGGGAGTTAACCCGGAGAGGGCGCGTGGCTCTGCCACGTTTAGACGGGCGGGAACGGATGGAACGGCGAATCCTCGCCGGTGCAAGTCCGCGCCACAAGGTAGTCCGGCCACGGCGCGGACGCTCAGCCGAATGTCGGGACGAACCGAAGGGGGCTTACTCCCCTCAGTCCGCTCGCACCGACCAGCGGCGCGACTCTTCAGTGATTACTTATAAACCGACAGCGGTGGCGCGTGCCGGTGAGCGCCGCGGTGCGGCGCGAACCGCACCGCGCGAGGGACGCGACGAGCGAGTAGACGACCGAAGGGAGTCCCGAGCGAGTCGCGAGGCTGGGGAGGTATGAGGCTGTGCGGAGCGGCGCGGGACTCGACTGGGGCTTCGGTGGTGGTGATCGTCGAGCCGCAGTCAACAGCGTATAAACGATCGAGGAAAGTTTGCTATCGAAATCCGTCTCAGGCCGTCTCCATCTCTTTTTCCAGCTCGCGGAGCTTCTCGATCCGATTCTCCGTCGAGGGGTGCGTCGAGGCGATCTTGCCGACGAAGCCGGCCTTGATCGGGATGATGAAGAACGCGTTCATCTCCGCCTCCTCGCGGAGGTCCTCCTTCGGCACCTTGTCCATCCGACCGTCGATCGTCATCAGCGCCGAGGCGAGCGCGCCGGGCTTGCCCGTGATCAGCGCCGCGCCGCGGTCCGCAGAGTACTCGCGGTAGCGCGAGAGCGCGCGGATGAGCAGGAACGAGACCACCCATACCAGAAGCGACACGAGGATCGCCACGATGACGGGCGCGCCCTGCCGGTTGTCGCCGCTGAACAGCCAGCCCCAGCGCACGATGAAGAAGGCGATCGTCGAGAGGAACGAGGCGATGGTCATCACCATCACGTCGCGGTTCTTCACGTGGGCGAGCTCGTGGGCGAGCACGCCGTCAAGCTCGTCCTCGTCGAGGCTGTCGAGGAGGCCGGTCGTCACCGCGACGGTCGCGTTCTTCTTGTTGCGGCCGGTGGCGAACGCGTTCGGGACGCGGGTGTTCGCGACCGCGACCTTCGGCTTCGGGAGGTCGGCCTGCTGGCTCAGGCGCTCGATCCGGCGGTGGAGGTCGGGGTACTCGTCGGGGTCGACCTCGCGGGCGCCCATGCTCCGCAGCGCGAGCTTGTCGCTGAAGAAGTACTGGGCGAGCGAGAACCCGCCGAGCATGATCAGCGGGAAGAGGAAGTCGCCGAAGTACACCGTCAGGGCTCCGACGAACACGACGTAGAGGGCGAACAGGAGGAACATCGTGAACGCCATCCGTCCACGCAACCCCCAGTCTGTCTTCCAGTCCATACCCCTAAATTACCGTTCGGCGCGTTAAAGCCTGCCGGAGCGGGAAGCCGTGGTCGCCGATCGGCGTGGGAAGCGAATGCGATGCCGACCGAACGACGAACAACGCCCTTTTTCCGACGCTCGCCGAGGGACGGACATGGATACCGTCCTCGTCACCGGCGGCCGCGGCGCCTCCGGGCGCTGGGTCGTCGACCGGCTCGCGGGCGACTACGAGGTCGTCGTCGTCGACTACGACCACCCCGGGCTCGGCGTCGACCCCGCCCCGAACGTCTCGTTCCGGGCGGCCGACCTCGCGGAGCGCGACCAAGCCCTCGACGTCGTCGCCGCCGTCGACCCCGACGCCGTCGTCCACTGGGCCGCGATCCCCGTCGCCGGGACCCACCCCGAAGGGCGGGTGTTCGAGACGAACGCGCTCGCCGCGAAACACGTCCTCGACGCGGCGGGGCGGGCCGGCGCGCCGGTCGTTCAGGCCTCCAGCGACGGCGCGTACGGCTTCTTCTTCGCCGATCCGACGCCGTTCCCGGACGAGCTACCGGTGACCGAGGAGCACGCGCTCCGCCCCGAGGACCCCTACGGGCTCTCGAAGGTGACCGCGGAGGCGGCGGCGGGCGCGGTCGCGCGCCGCCACGACGTGCCCGCGGCCTCGATACGCCCGTCGTGGATCCAGTACCCCGGAGACTACGCCTGTCGCGCCGACGAGTACGTGACCGACCTCGACGCGGGCGCCGGTAACTTCTGGTCGTACGTCGACGCCCGCGACGTCGCCGACCTCGTCGCGGCCGCGCTCACCGACCTCCTCGGCGGCGACCCCGCGGTCGACCCTGGAACCCACGAGGCGGTCAACTGCGTCGCGGCCGACAACGCGCTCGGGCGGCCGCTGCTCGACCTGCTCCGGGAGTCGTACGGCGAGATCCCCGAGGGCTGCGCGGTCGACGAGCGCGCGCTCGGCGACCGCGACGACCGCGGCGCGTACGCGATCGAAAAGGCGGAGCGGCTGTTCGGGTGGACGCCGTCGCGCTCGTGGCGCGACGCGGCCGACGAGTCCGTCCCGGAGCCGACGCTGTTCGAGTCGTAGCCGGCGCGCGGGCGACGCGAGCGGCGCCGCGGCTCAGATCGAGAGGATCGCGTTGACCAGCGTCCGCGTCGCGATGGCCGTCACCGCGCCGAGCCACGTGAGGAGGACGAAGTGGATGTAGCCGTTCGCGGGGTTGCCGCCGTCGATCCGGCGGATCATCTGCGAGGAGAGCGCCGCGTTGAACAGCACGACGGTGAGCAGCAGGTACTCGATCAGCGGGATGTCGTAGGCGCCGGGGTAGACGATCTGGCCGATGTCCATCTGGTCGAGCCCGAAGTCGGCGGTCAGGTCGGCCAAGATCGCGACGATCTCTAGGCCGATGAAGAAGGCGAACGTCGCCGCCGCCGTGATCCCGTACAGCAGCCCGATGAACGTCATCGCCGCCTGCCGGCGCTGCTCGCGAAGCTGGTTGACGGCGTTCATGTTCTTCGAGATCAGCTCGCCGAGCATCTTCGGGTCCCCGCCCATCCGCCGGCCGACGAGGTACATCTCGGAGAACTTCTGGATGAGGTACGAGCGCGTGTCTCGCGTGAACGCCCGCCACGCGCCCTCGGTGCTGATCCGCATGTTGAGCCGGCGGTAGAGACGCTCTATCGAGTCCGAGAGCTTGCCGAAGTTCTTGTCCCGCAGCGTCGTCAGCACGTCGGTCGTCGTCGACTGCTTCGCGCTCTCGGTCGCGCCCAGCGCGCGCACGAACGACGGGAACTCGCCGTCGCGAGCGGTGATCGCCTGCTCCTCGTTCCGGAGGACGACCCCGGTGACGATGAGCGGCGAGATGGGGACCGCGAGGTACAGCGGCAGCCTGACGTCGTCGAGGAAAAAGAGGAGGCCGGGCAGTCCGGGACCGTAGCCGAACATCCCCGCCGCCGTGATCCCGATGAGGACGAAGGTGAGTCCGCCGCCGCCGATCAGCGAGCCCCACAGCTTCAGGTCGCCGGGCGCCCGCTCGTCCGGGTGGTACCAGATCGGGTCGTACGGCGACGTCGCGCGGATCATCGCGTAGAAACCGAGCTGGACGAAGACGAACAGCACGATGACGGCCGCCACCGTCGCGGTCGGGTCGTTGCCGGTGAGGATCGGGAGGACGACGGCGAACACCAGCGCGAACGTCATCGAGAGGATCATCGACATGTACAGGTCCTTCATCACCTCCAAGTTCGAGAGCGCGGACTCGTAGCGCGTCTCGTACTGCGCGAGCATGACGTCCTGCTCCGAGACGAGGAACTCCTCTAACGACTGCCCCGCGCCCATCGTGTAGCCGAGCCGGTCGAAGAAGTCGGCCATCGCGTCGGAGGGGACTTCCTGGGCGCGGCGGCGACAGGCGTCGTCGAGGCTCTGGTTCCACGTGTCGACGAGGTGGACGACGCGGCCGATCTCCTCGGCGGCGACGCCGTACTCCTCTTCTTGTGCCAGCGTCCGGAACACCTCCATCCGGTCGATGTTCGTCGTCGACAACACCGTCATGTGCGTCATCACGAGGTGGAGCTGGTTGTCGATCTTCGTCTCCAGACTGGAGAGGTAGATCTTCGGGTAGATGACGGCCGCGAACAGGACGAGCCCGCCGAACATCGGTATCGGCACGCGGGCGGCGAACGGGAGCGGCAACGCGACCAGTCCGACGACGCTGCCGAGGAACACGAACACGGCCGGCACCAGCACGAGGCCGACGTACTTCCCCTTCGAGATGTCGAGCTGGTCGTACGACTCCATCACCTCGGAGGTGAGCTTGGCGGCCGTCGCGAGCCCGTCGCCCATCTGTTTCACCGCCATCGCTAGCTCGCCTCCGTCGTCGGCCCGTCACCCACCGTCAGTGCGCCCTGCACCGTCATCACCTCGTGTTCCGGTGCATGTCGAATGGAAGCCCCTCGACGCCGTCGCGCTGGAAGGAGTTGATCGCGTCGTTCACCTCGTGGTAGCCCAAGATTCCCTCCTGTATCATCCGCTCTATCAGCTCCGCGCGGAAGTTGAGGTCGTCGTAGATATCGCGGGTGTCGGCGTACCCGAGCAGCGTCGCGATCTGCTCTTCTAACACGTAGGAGTTGTTCATCCCCTGGAAGACGATCTCGTCTTCGACGGGGTCCCAGCTGAACACCTCGCGTGTGACGACCCCCTCCATCTCCTTGGAGTACCCCTCGATCTCCTGGACGCTCGTCACGCGGCGCAGAACCTTATCGCCCTGTTTCACGCGGTTCTGGAACAGCGCCACGTCGGCGTTGTCCATGAACGTCTCGGGGACGTTGATCGGCTCGGAGGTGAACCGCTGGATCATCGAGACAATGTCGGACGCGTGGAACGTCAGCATGACGGGGTGGCCAGTCTGGGCCGCCTGGAACGCCATGCGCCCCTCAGCGCCACGGACCTCCCCCACGATGATGTAGTCGGGGCGCGACCGCAGCGCCGCGGCGACCAGATCGAACATGTCGACGTCGGAGGAGCCCTCGCCGCCGCCCTCGCGGGTCAACAGCTGCTGCCAGGTGCTGTGCGGCGGGATGACCTCGGCGGTGTCCTCCGCGGTGTATATCTTCGAATCGTCCGGGATGTACGAGAGGATGGCGTTCAGCGTCGTCGTCTTCCCGGACGCCGTCTCGCCGACGACGAAGACGGTCTGCTCGTTCTCTAAACAGAGCCAGAGGTACGCCGCCAGCTCCGGCGAGAGCGTCCCCCAGTTGGTGATCTGGTTGATCGACAGCGGCACTTCCTCGCCCTGCCGGATCGTGAGCGAGGAGCCCTTCAGGGAGACGTCGTCGGAGTAGATGATGTTGATACGCGACCCGTCGGGCAGCGTGGAGTCGACGATGGGGTCGGAGTCGGAGAGCGGGTCGCCGATCCGTTCGCCCATGTTGCGGAGCCAGTTGTCGAACTCCTGGGGCGTGCCGAAGTCGACCGTCGTCTCCAGCATGCCGAACGTGCCGTGGTCGACGTGGCACTCCTTGGGGCCGATGACGTGAATGTCCTCGTTGGCCGGGTCGCGCATCACGGGTTCGAGCGGGCCGAGCCCGACGATGTCGCGGTTGAGCCGGTAGCGGATGTTCTCGTACGTCTCCTCGGTGACCGACAGCTTCCCGAAGTTCTTCAGCTTCGAGAGGCCCTTCCGCCACCCCGACGAGGAGTCGTCGACGTGGGTCACCTCCTCTAACAGCTCCTCGATGAGGTCGTCGTACTCCGCCTCGTTCTCCGGCGCGGTGTGTTGACCGCTCACGGTGAGCAGCCGGTTTTTCACCTCGTTGAGTATCTCCGCCTGCGGACCGGAGACCTCCGGCTCGATGGCGTAGTACTTCGTGTCCTGTCCGAGGTCGCCGTAGATGTGGCTGTAGATGGGGCCGCCGACCGGGTAGATGACGTTCGGCCGGTTGGACTCGTACTCGTCTTTCGGCTCGTCGATGAACTGCGGGAACTCCCCGGTGATCTGTTTGAACTCGCGGAGGTGCTCCCGGAGGTGCGGCCGCCGCATGGCGGCCTTTCGGAGCTCTTCGGATGGTTTGGCGGTGCCGTGTTCGGTCATGTACTCCACCCGTTCGTCGGTGCGGTCGCGGTCCGCGCGCGCGGACCGGCTGTACGTCGAGCGCTCATGTGTCAGGCGACGCTGCGGCTCTCGATGACGATTCCGGTTCCGGAACGGACCGAGAACCCGATCGTGTCGCCGACCTGTTCGCCCATGCCCGCGAACCGCTTCACGTTGATCTGCCGGCGGATGTCGTTTCCGACCTCGATCATCTCCAGTTCGAGGAAGACGTCGGCGATGGAACGGAACGGGCCGATGGCGTCGTCGTCGACCGCCGAGGGGTCGACCGTGAGCACTACCACCTTCCCCTGCGAGATGATCTCGCGGAAGAAGGAGATGATCTCCAGCGCGGCCTGCCGCTCCTCGTTTTTCCGGACCAAGGCCTCGAAGGTCGGGTCGTTCCGGAAGATGGCGTCGAACGTGTCGAGGAAGACGACGTCGGAGTTCCACATCGCCTCGGCGTTCATCAGCCGCTTGAGCAGCTCCTTGCGCTCGCCGTCGCCGTCGGAGAACGCGCCGCCGGAGTCGAAGTCGGCGTGGAGGAACAGTAGCTCCTCCTGCAAGAGCGGTTTCACCATGTCGTACTCCAGCGAGTGCATCTGGTCGATGAACCCGCGGACGGTGAGCTCCGTCGACATCATCGTCACGGAGGCGCCCTCCTGGACGAGCCCGTAGGCGAACCGCTGGGAGATGGCGCTTTTCCCGGCCCCGTAGTCGCCCTCCATGAGGACGATGCTCCCGCGCGGGATGCCGCCACCGAGCTCCTTGTTGAGCCGGTCGCGCTCGCCGAGACCCAAAGAGAGGAGGTTGTCGGAGCGGGGCATCTCAGTTACCCCCCCTCCACGCGGAACTGGAACAGCTCCTCGTCGCCGTTCACCGAGAGGAACAGCCGGTGGTCGCCGTCGGCGAGCCCGCCCGACCCCTCGATCTCGTTGGCGTCGATAGTGAGCCGGAGCACGTCGCCGCGACTCCACGCGTTCGCGCCGTCCGCGGAGACGAGCTCTCCGGAGAGCGCGCTCGGGCGGACGTACGCGCCGTCGAAGACGACGTCGAGGTCGGAGCCGTCGGGCGCCAACCGATACGTGCCGGTGTTCTTTATCAGCAGCGTCACGTTCTCGCTGGTCGCGTTGTACACCCCCGCGCTGGGGTCCGAGATGATCGTCACGTCGGTCCGGAGCTGTTCGGTGGCGTCGAGGCCGGCGTCGTCGACGGCCGCGCTCACGCGGTCGACGCCGGTCGTGATAGTGCCGACGACGCCCGCGGCGATCACCAAGCTGGCGATGAACAGAATGAGGTGCGAGACGGGGACGCTGGCCATCTACGCGCTCACCTCGGTCACGGTCGCGGCGTCGCGGACGCCGGACTCGACGACGAGGACGACCCGCGTGCCCTCCCCTATCGTCGTGGTCGTGTCGCCCTGTGCGACCTCGATGGTCAGCGTCTCGTCGCCGAGCCAGAGCGCGGTGTCGGCGTCGCCGTCGACCGTGGTGGACGCGTTCGCTCCGCCCACGTCGACGTACTCGTTGCCGACCACGAGCGTCGCGTCGGCGGCGACGAGGCCGATCGACCCCTCGTTGGTGGCGTTGACGGTGAGCGTCGACGTCGCGGTGTCGTACGTCGCGTTCGTCACCGAAAAGTCAGTGTTCTGCCGTTCGAGGGCGCGCTCGTTGACGCCGTGTTGGGCGTCGGACACCCTGTCGAGTCCGTTGGCCGCCACGGGGTAAAACGTCGTGAACGCGAAGAACAGCCCCGCGACGATGATGGCCGTGGACGCGGAGACGCTAACGCCCATCTCCCCACCCTCCGTCGGCCGGATCGGCGCGGTCGGAACGGGGATTCGGGTCGTTCATCGGTCGCGTGGAACCGTTCCGGTCGCGCCGGTCGTCGCGGTGACCGTCGCGTCGGTCCGCGTCCGCCTCGGTCGTCGCGTCGTCGCGCTCCGTCGCGTCGCGGTCCGCGCCGTTCGTCCGTCGCTCGCGTTCGGCGGGCGCGTCCCGGCGGCCGGAGTCCTCGTGGCCGTTCCGCTCGGGGGCCGGGCGATCGGCCCGCCCGCCGTGAGCGTCGCGACCGTTCCGGGCTCCGCGGCCGGAGTTCGGTCGGCCGCCGCGGCGACCGTTCACCGGCGCCCCGCCGACGAGCGAACCGCCCGCGAGGTCGTCCCAGCGGTCCAGAAGCACCGTGTGGCTGCTGGTGCCGTTGAGCTGGGTCACGTACCGGAGGCTGCGGGTGTGGTGTTCGCGGACGAGTCGGTCGGTCCCCGGCCGGTCGACGAGGTTGCGGTCGATCGTGCCGAACCCGGAGAGGAAGTCCCGGAGCCGCGCCGCGGCGTCGGGACCGATCCACTCGATCCGCTCGTAGTAGTTGATGGCGCGCACCGCGTCGGTGACGTCGCTCTCGGAGACGAGGAACTCCAGCCACTCCATCACGAGGAGGTCGCCGACGTAGTCGCCGGGGAGTTCGGTGAGGTACGGCTTGCCGCGACCGTCGCTCCCCGAGAGGTCGTCTTCCCCGACGTACTCGAAGCCGCCGGACGCCTCGGCGGGGTCGCCGCCGGGCCGACGGTCGGGCTGAGGGTCCGGCTCGGCGCCGCCCGCCGGATCGGGGTCGGTCGCCCCCGCCGGATCGGGGTCCGCAGGCTCGTCGAAGTCGACGCCGTCGTCGGGGCCGCCGAGGTCGTCGCCGAAGCCGTCGTCGGCGCCGTCAAACGAGTCGGTTTCGTCGCCGGGGTCGTCGAACGAGTCGTCCCCGTCGTCGAACGGGTCGTCGTCCGCGGCGTCGTCGCCCTCGTCGGCCCAGTCGGCCTCCCCGGAGTCGTACTCTTCTTTCAGTTCGCTGAAACTCTTTCCATCGTCGTTCATGTCGTCTCCGTCGTCCGCCGTTTCGGTCTCGGACGCGGCGTCGTCCGTGCTGTCTTCGTCCAGTTCGTCGAACTCCTCGTCGAAGTCGTCGAACCCGTCGTCACCGTCGATGTCGTCGAACTCGTCGTCGTCATCGGCGTCGTCGAGTTCGTCGTCGAACCCGTCGTCTCCCGTTTCCTCGTCGAGGAGGTCGTCGTCGAAGAAGCCGTCAGCGTCCGCGTTCGCGACGTCCTCGTCGAGGTCCTCCTCCTCGCTGCCCTCCTCGTCGTCGAAGATTCCGAACGACCCCTCGCCGCCGCCGGCGACGCTGTCGAAGCCGCCGGAGTCGTCGACGAACGGGTTGATCCCGCGGGTGACCATCTCGTAGATGTCGAGGAGGTTACGAACGTCTTCCTCAATGTCGTCGACGGCGTTCGAGATCTCCTCGTTCTCCGAGCGAACCGTCGAGACGGTCGAGGAGAGCGACGCGACCTCGTTTTCGAGCTCGTCGAGCCGGTTTTCGAGCTCGTCGGTGGCCGCGCCGCCTCCACCGCCGCCCCCGCCACCGTCGTCGAACTCGTCGTCCCACTCGTCCATCCCGTCGAAGTCGTCGAAGCCGTCTCCGCCGCCGCCGCCACCGCCCATACCGCCGCCACCGCCCATCCCTCCGCCGCCCATGTCGCCGCCGAAGGGATCGTCGTCGCCGTCCATACCTCCGGAACCGTCGTCGTCGGAACCGTCGTCGTCGAGGAACCTGTCGAGGACGCTCGCACCGACGAGCCCCAGCGTGGCGACTGCCCAGGCGGCGGTTGGAGCTCCCCACACCGGTAGTTCGAGGCCCATTACCGTGTACGACCCGCAGAACCCACTTCAATTCACCCCTCAAAATATCAACGGTGAGAAGGCACGTCACGGAGAGTGATACGGCCGCTTTCGGCCTCGAAACGCTGGGAAAGCGGCGGAATAGAGTCGGGATATCCGGGGGCGATCGCCCGTCAGATCGTCCGTTCGAAACCGTCCGCGGCACGGACGACGAGCCGACCGCCCGGACCGAACCGGACCGTCCGGCCTACCGCGTCGCCGACGTCGCTGGCGGCGACAGTGACTCCCGCGGCGTCGAGCACCTCCCAGACGCGCTCGACGTTCCGCGGGCCGACCGCGTCGGTGAGATCGAGCATCTCGGCGCCGCCGGCGACTCTCGCCGTAAGTCGACGAGGGTCCGCGCCGGCGTCGTCGAGCGCTCCGATCAGCGTGTCGATACCGGTGTCGACGTACTTCGCAGGCCGAGAAACCGCGGTCGTCCGTCCCTCGCCCGCGGGCAGCATGGCGTGGAGGAGACCGCGGACCCCCGCCCGCTCGTCGACGAGCGCGACCGCGACGCAGGAGCCGAGCCCACTGGTCGTCAGAACCGCGTCGTCGGTGGTGACCGCGAGTTCGCCCACGCCGACCTTGATCCGACCGGGATCGTCGGGGACCGCACCACCGGTGACGGCGGCGGGCTCCGCGTCGGCGACCGCGTCGCTCTCCGTTCGCTCCGCCGGGTCGTCCGGCCGGTCGTCGGAGAGCGAGCGGGTCACGGCTCGGAGAGGCGGTCGAGCGCCCGGGCCAGTTCGCGCTCGTCGGGGAGCGCGTACACGTCACAGCGCGCTTGGATCCCCTCGGTCTCGATGGCGGTGTCGATCACGAACCCGTAATCCTGCCGCTCGCTCAGCTTCGCGACGAGCGGGCTGATCGTCGACGCGCCGATGTCGTGGACGAACTCCGGCGGCGAGTGGGTGATCGACGTGCCGAGCACGTTCGCCCACCCGTCGATGAACCCGCTCGTCATCACGTTGCCGAGCTCGCAGAGCGCGTTCTGCGCCATCTCGCCCAGCGGTTCGTCCGTCTCCATCGGGAGCATCGCGTCCGCGACGGCCGCCGCCGAGGACTCCTCGAAGAGGATCGCGAGGTACCCGCTCGGCTCGCCCTGAAGCTCGAACACCGTGCCCGCGTGCGGCTCGTCCCCGACCTCCGCCGGCACGTCCGCGAGCGGGACGAACCGGAGCCGACTCACGTCGACGCTCGTCTCCAGCCCGGTCATCATCGCGATGTTGTCGGCGGCGTTCGCCGACCCCTTCTTCGCCAGCGAGGAGAACGTCGACAGCGACTCGTACGGCACCGCCGTGCTCGACGTGCCGCCGTTCGCCTCGCCGCCGGCCGCCGCGGCGGGCGCGGTCTTGCCGACGATGAGGTCGCGGAAGGGGCCCGAATCGGGCAGCATGTAGATCGAGAAGTCGAGGTCCGTCGTCGTCGCGTCCAGTCGGCTCTCGAAGAGGAACACGCCGTCGCCCGCGAGCGCGCCGTCCGGCAGCACCGCGGCGCCGTCCGCCTCGAAGTACCGCGGTGGGGACATGTCGATCGCCTTACCGAGGTAGTTCGCCCAGCCGTCGAGGAAGCCGCCGAGCGCGATGTTGCCGACCTCGGTCACCGCGCTCCGCTTCATCGACTGCCCGCCGGGCAGAAGCGAGAGCAGCGCGTCGGCGTTGGCGGCGTCGAACGCGAGGACCGCCTCGCCGTCGAGGCCGCCGCGGAGACCGACGCTCACGCCGATCGACTCCCGACCGGCGAACGACTCCGCGAGATCCTCGCCGCTGGCGACGCTCGCGCCCGTCACCTCCACCGCGAGGTCGGT
This sequence comes from Halorubrum sp. GN11_10-6_MGM, assembly GCF_005435165.1. Taxonomy (GTDB): domain Archaea; phylum Halobacteriota; class Halobacteria; order Halobacteriales; family Haloferacaceae; genus Halorubrum. The sequence continues at coordinate 140,069 of NZ_SGUC01000005.1, forward strand.
CCCGGTCAGGTCCGAGAGCGCGCCCGCGGCCTGTTTCGCCCCCTGCTCCGCGAGGCGGTTACAGGCGCCGAGCGCGCGGACGTCGACGCGCATTATACCGCCGATCCGATGGCGTCGAGCACATTCGGCTTCTGGAACGGCTTCGTGATGTACCCCTCCGCGCCAGCCTTGATCGCCGCCTTCATCTTCTCCTCCTGCCCGACGCTGGTACACATGATCACGGTCGCGTCGGGATTCTCCTCTAAGATCTCCGTCGTCGCCTCGATCCCGTCGCGGATCGGCATCACGATGTCCATCATCACGAGGTCGGGCCCGTGTTCTTCGTACATGTTGACCGCCTCCACGCCGTTCTCCGCCTCGCCGACGATCTCGAACTCCCCTTCGAGGATCTCCCGGAGGAGGTTCCGCATGAACTCCGAGTCGTCGGCGATGAGCACCCGCGTAGCCATTGTTATCTCAAGGGGGGCACAGCGATCACTTAATCGCTCCCCCGCGGTTCTCACGGTTGAGAACTCACGGACGGACGGCGTGGAAACGGCCGCACGCTCGAAACGACAGTCGCGCCCGGTCGTCCCGGACGCCAAGAAGTGTTCACGGTGGCCACACCGCGGTGGTGTCACACCCAGTGGCCGAGGAGATGGACGGCGCCGACGAGGACCGTGCCGCCGAAGGCCTCACGCGTGCCGAACGGGAGCGGGATCAGTCCCACGTCGTCGGCCGAATCGTCCGCGGGAGCGTCGTCACCCGTCGTGTCGTCCGACCCTCCCTCGCCGTCGGAGTCATCTGTCGAGTTCGACTCGCCGTCCGAGTCCGATCCGGTGCCGTCGTCGGGTGAGTCGGATCCCGCGCCGTCGTCGGTCCCGTTTCCGCTCGCGTCCGTACCGTTTCCGCTTCCGTCGGTGTCAGTTCCGTTGTCCGCACCGTCAGCAGTCTCGCCCCCGTCGTCATCGAGCGTCGTCTTCGCCGGATCGCCCTCGACGACGAGAGTGCCGCTGTGGGTGTCGTCGTCGAGGCTCAGCGTGAACGGATGGGTTCCGGGGTCGAGGTCGGCCGTCACGGAGCCGAAGTCGAACGTCCGGGACTCGTTCGGCGCGAGGCGTACCCCTCACGAGCCGGTCGCGCTGCCGTTGTCGACGCCGAGGGTGAGTTCCCCCTCCCCGGCGAGCCCGCCCGTGTTGCGTGCGGTGACCCGGATCGACGAGAGGTTCTGATCTTCGGTGACCGTGACGTTCTCCGGGGCGTCGTCGATCACCAACCGGTCCGGGTTGTCGGTGTCGCCGACGACCACGACCGTCCGACTGTCGCGGAGCGTGGCCCCCTCGTACAGCTCGTAGTTCAGACGGGTCCCGGGCGAGACGCCGTCGAGGCCGGCGTCGATCGTGAAGTTACCGTTCGAGATCTCGAGCGGCGACTCGGTGCGGAAGGGGGCGTCGGACGCGTCGTTCACGAGCGTCGCCGACAGCTCGCGCACCGGCAGCAGCGACGTGGTTCCCGTGATTCGGCCGTTCTCGGCCTCGACGAGGATCTCGCCGTCGTCGGTGACGGCGTCGTACCGGAGGTACCGTTCCGCGACGGTGAACGACGCCTCGGCGCGCACTGACTCGTCACTCGTCTCCCAGTACGGGAACTGCCCCGAGGCGCCGTCGGCCGCCTCGAACGCCGTCGGCGGCTCCGTGTCGTCGGCGAAGGCGTACCGCTGTCCCTCGGCCCCTTCGAGCGCGAACTCGACCGCGAACTCGTCGCCCGCCTCCACGGGCTCGGTGAAGTGGTCGCCGTCGCTCGTGTCGATCACGAGATAGAAGCGCCCGGGCGCGTCGGGGGCCTCCAACTCGGTCGCGTCGGCCATGAGGAGCGTGACGTCCTCCGGGTCGGCGCGCGACAGGTCGAGTTCGGCGGCCGGTTCGTTCCGGCCGGGGTTGGTCTGTCGGACCCGGAGCGACACGCCGTCCTCCTCCTCCAGCAGATCGGTCAGCACCTCGGTGTCGACCGTCTGTCCCGACTCCAGCGGCCCCGCGGAGTTCTCCGCCGCGAAGTGCGACAGCGCGCCCCAGATGCCGGTCGACTCGAATCCGAGGACGACTCGGTTCCCCTTCGTCACCGCGGTGCGGTCAAGGCCGTTCTTCCGGAGGGCCGCGAGCGATTCGGTCTCGGGCTCCTCGTCGAGGGCGCTCGGGTCGATGCTGGTGAACACTTCGACCTCGTCGTGGAGCGTCGGCTTCTCTAACACGAGGTCGGCCTGATCCGCGACCTCGGTCGGCGTCACCACGCCCGAATCGTCCACGACGAAGGTCCCGTTGGTGATCGCGAGCCGGTAGCGCTGCGGGACCAGCGGGCGAGCGAGTCCGCGGGCGCCGGTCGCGCCCGCGAGTTCGGAGAGGTTCTCGGCGACGAGGTTCCCGTTCTCGTCGCGGAACTCCAAGTCGCAGGTCGTGTTCGCGCAACTGTCCACGTTGGTCGCGTCGGTCCCGATCGTTCGCGTGTTGATCGTCGTCGCTGAGCCGGTGATCTTGACCACGTCCACGAACCCGACCGACTGGCCCGTATCGGTGAGTCAGTTCCCACCGATGAGCAGGTACGCCGGCCCGTTCGGGTTGTCGAAGGCGTGTCGAATCTCGACCGGGTCGCCCGCGACGGCGGTGTACGTCGCACGCGAGAACCCGCCGCTGATCTCCGGACGCTCCGCCGGACCGGCCGCACTGGTCGCTTCGACCGCGGCGGGCCCCGTCGGACCGGCAGCGGGCGAGGGAGACGCCAGCGATGAGAGTCCCGCCGCGGCCGGAGCGGTCGCGGCGACGCCGGCGAGCGCGACGAGAAGGGTGAGTCCGATCACTGCGACCTGAAACGCGGACAGCCCGACGGTGGGACCGAATCGACGGCTCTCGTCGGGATCGGCTGTTCCGTCGCCGGCGGTCGGCGTCGAGTGTCCGGAGCGCGTGTCGGTCGTGTCGTCGTGTTCCATCGTCACGTGGAGGTGTTCACGGGGGCGGACCGAGAGACGGCCCGCAGTCTGTTGACGACGACTCGACCGCTCACCGACTAAAGCGTACCCACCCGATTATCAGGGTCTGTAACGGGAGCGCGGCGAATCGGGCCTTTGCGAGAGAATCGCCCGACGTGAGCGGGTCCCTCGGTCCGAAGAATTAAGCCCGGCCGCGTCCCGAATCACGGCAGTATGCCATCGTGTCCCCGCTGTGACGCACCGGTCGACGACGACTCACGCTACTGCGCGCAGTGTGGCGCCCCGCAGACGGAGGACGCGGCCGAGGAGTTAGACGAGTACGTCCAGCGGCAGGCGGAGCAGGTCGCGGGGTCCGGCGGCGGATCCGAAGGCGGCGGGTCGGGCGGGAGCGACGCGTTCCCGTCCACCGAGGATCTGACCGACCGCGAGCAGCTCTGGCGACGGGGGTCGTACGTCCTCGGATACGGGACGGTCGTCGTCGCGCTCACGCGGGTGCCGGCGCCGGAGTCGTGGCCGCTGATCCTCGCCGGGCTCGCAATCTTACCGCCGGTCCGGCGGCTCACCGCCGAACCGCTCGGCAGCCCCCTGAAACGGGAGGTGATGGCGGGGATCTACGCGGTCTTCGCACTGATCGGCGTCGCGCTGTTCGCGCTGTTGTGACCGTGCGGCGTGTGACGATTACCGTGATGCGACGTGTTTAACCAACACTCGGTGGCGCGGCAGAGCGCTGTTGGTTAATCGAGAACTCGCGTCGCCGACGAGGCGTCGACGGCACAACAGACCGCACGATGTGCCCACCTAACGGTCTCGGCGTGAAAGGTGGAAAACCGAGTGACTGCGCCGCAAGTTACACCCGTTTGTCCCGCCGCAGTAGGTCGGTGTCCAAACGTGTGTCACGCCCCTCCGGCTCCGAGAAGGGGCCGGCGAACGAGCGCGCACCCGAATCGCACCCCCGGTGAAATCCGCCGGCACACCGCGCGAGCGTGGGGCACTCAGTATCTGATGGATGAGACGGGGCGCGCCAACCACCGGCGATAAATATCCGAGTACTGAGTATTTGAATCCGTTCCACCAAAACAACCCGGGAACACCGGGGGTGTTCGAGCGGATCTGACGTTTTATGTAGGTGACGTGTACGGACTCCACAGCAAGCGGGCAACCCCCCTGAGGCTGCGACCGCAAATGCCGAGTCCCTCGCTCGGCTGGCGATTTCCGGGGTTTGTGATGATGAGATTCACGCGGTCAAAAGCACACTCCTCTCTCGCGGCGAGGCGATCAGACGTGACGCGGCCGTGACACTCGTTTCGACGGGTAGAACTGCGGCGGGATCGGCTCGGTGTAACACGTCGCGATTTCGGGTTCTAAGCGGTTCTCGTCCCGAAAATCACCGTAGTGGCGCTGTCAGCTCCGTGGGCTCGACGCGCGGACCGGAGAACGAGTCGCGAGTCGCGCCCGGACCGCTTACTCGATCCGGAAGCCGCCTTCCTCTTCAGCGGCGCGCACCAAGTCGCCGATGCTGTCGCTCGCGGAGAGCCCCTGACTCGCCGCGAAGCGCTTTATCATGACCGGCGGGATGTCGACGGTCGTCTCGGAGGCGGCCAGCAGCAGGCCGATCGCTTCCGGGGTCGGCGAGTTCGGCCCGGCGTTCGACGCGAACCACGAGATGAGCGTGTCGAACGTCGCCGTCACGTCGTTCGACACCATTCGCTGTCGGGTGGTGTCGCCGTTCGCGTGGAGGGTCGCGTCGATGCCGTACGCGAACCCGTCGTCGTCGAAGGAGTTCGCCAGCCAGCGGCTCACCGACTGCCGGTCGACGGCGTTTCCTGTGGGCTGGGTCCGCTGCTGTCCCTGCGCGCCGTTCGGCGGCGGTTGGCCCCCGCCGGGTGAGCGCCCGTCCGAAGGCCGTCCGCCCTGTGGGTGGCCGCGTTCGCCGACGCCGGGACCGGCCGCGCTCGCTCGGGGGTCGTCGCCGGCGGGGCGTCGCTCGTCGGGGTTCGCCGGGTCGGCGGTCGTGAACCCCGAGTCGTCCTCGATCTGCGCGCGACGCTCTCCGCGTCCGCGGCCGACGTTGGGGCGACCGTTCGTCCCGACGACGTAGCGACCCTGCCCGATCTCGACGACGTTCTCGTCGTCGGTGAAGTCGAGCTCGTCCGGATCGGCCGGCGTCGCGTCCGGATCGCTCGCCGGGAGATTGTGGTCACTCATGGGTCGTGGTAGCGCGCGCCGTAAAATAGGTGTTCCGGCGGGCTGGCCGCCGCGATGGTTGTTACTGCGCTGTTCGAAGCTCGTTAGAGCCGGACCGCTTCGCCGTCCTCGCTGTAGAGGTCAGGCGAGTTGAGTTCGACGGCCGTCGTCGCCGACGCGGGCGAGACGATTTCGAGCGACGAGGAGTCACTCTGGCCGAAGCCATCTACGTTATCCTCGAGATGGGCGTAATTGTAGGTGTCAGTACTGCCGTTGTACACGCCATCGGTACTGTTCTCTGCGAGCAGTTCACCGAACGGCTGTGCGCCGGGGTTAACGACGATAGTGTAGTCCTCCTCACCGTTCAGGACGGCATTGTCACCGGTGACCCACGCGTTGGTGCTGTTCTGGACCGCGAACGTGCTCGCGTTGAGCTGGCTCGCGTTGTTACTGGAGACTAGGGGAGTCCCGTCGGCCGCTTGCTCGGTGAACACGAGGTTCGCCTGTCCGTTCGGACCGACCGCCTGAATGGTCGTCTCAGAGAGGTCGATCTGATCAGAGCCGGCAGCACCGGAGACAGCAATCCGGATCGACTCGAGTTCGCCTGAGCTCGCGTTACCGACGATACCGACCTCGCTGGACACGTCGATCCGCTCGGAGACGAGGTCCGTACTCTCCTGGCCCGTGGCCTCTGCCTGCGACTGCAGGAAGCCCGCCGTGTTGATCAGGACGCCGGCGGCGATCGCCGCCACCAGCACCATCGCGATGAACACGATGAGCGTACCGATACCGACCTGACCGCGGTCTTCGCTGTTGGTGATGAATTCGAACATTGTTACAGCCTCACCGAGGTCTGTTCTTCAGTCAGCGTCGTCGGAACGCGGAGTTCGGTGCTGGTCGTCGCACCGGACGCCGTCGTGAACGTTACCGAGAGGCTACCACCAGCCTCAAGCCCACCGTCGGCGACATCATCATTGTACGTGAAGTCGTCATTCGGCGCCGTCCCGTTGAGATTCAGCGTGATCTCTGCTCGATCGCCGCTGTCAGTCAGAACGACCGCGTCTTCGACGTCATCGGTGAAGATATCGATGTTGTTGGTCTGATTGAGCGTGCCGGAAACCTGTCCGCCGGTTCCGATTAGCTCGACACTCACTTCGGAGAGGTCGATGTTGCCGGCGCCGGGGGACTGCGCGACCGTGATCTGGAGCTTGTCGATAGCGCGCTCATCACCGTTGCCGGTGACGTTGAGATCGGTCACGTTCCCTGACTGGCTCACGATCTGGAGCCGGTCAGAGACTTGCGCTGTACTCTCTTCGCCCGTTGCTTCCGCCTGCGTCTGGAGGAATCCGGCCGTGTTGATCAGAACGCCGGCGGCGATCGCCGCCACCAGCACCATCGCGATGAACACGATGAGGGTCCCGATCCCCACTTGACCGCGTTGTTCCTCGTCCGTGATTGCTTCGAACATTGGTTGTGTTGCGTCGGCCCCCGGCCTGCCCGGCGGGCGTTATCGATGACGATGGGGAATTCCTACTTAAGATCACGTCCCTAGTTATCCGGACTGATAAACAACTGCCTTCTTGCGTTTTTACGGTTGTTTACAGTGTTTTAGTTACAGAACTTATCAACGATTTCGCGGCGAGAGTATCAGTTCTGGATCTGTCGTAGAGCGATGGGAACGCGACCGCAGAGCGGGAGCTAAACGCGAAGTCGCCCGTCGGTCGAAGAGAACGAGAGCCGTCGAGCGTCGACGACGGAAGAGATCCGGTACTGTAGTTCCCGAACGCTAGATTGAGAGTTCGCGTGCCGTTTTTCACCGATCGCGCAGGCGCGACAGCTCCGATTCGGGGATCACGAACTCCTGCGTCCCCGGCTCGTAGACGGCGAGGCTCCCGGCGACGAGCGCCATCGACGCCGCCAACAGCCCGGTGTTGACTAACAGCAGCGCCTCTGCGTTCCCGAATCCCGTCCGGAAGGCGGCCGCGGGTGTCGCGACCGCCGCGACGACGACGAGTCCGAAGCCGACCGCCAGGTACGCCATCGCCGTGCGGCCGGAGGACCGATACGCCGCGACGGCGAACGCAACGAGCGTCGCGCTGGCACCGGCCAGCACGGTGGTCGTCATCAGGTACAATCCCTCGATGAGCTCCATACCCAGTCTGCTCGAACACCGGTGATAAACCCACGGTGGCGGGTATCAGCGGCGATAACACGATTCGAGGGTCGGGCCGTCGAAGCGGTCGAGGTCCCCGTCCCAGCCGTCGGATCGAGCCGTTCGCTGATCGAGACAATCACCGGTACCATTATAAACGATAAAAATCAATATCGATAACGTGAATGGTGGGGGACGATCTGATCACCGTACTCGGTAACAAATACAACACGGACATCCTGACGGCGACAGGCGACGCGAAGTCGGCGCAGGACCTCAGCGATCAGCTCGACGTCCCGATCGCGACGTGTTACCGGCGGATCAACGAACTGGAGGAGGCGGACCTCCTCGAGCTACACGACCGCCCGCTCTCGGACGAACACCGACGGGTGAAGGTGTACCGCCGGAAAGTGGACGGGGTGGAGGTCGACTTCCGCGACGGCCTCTCCGTTGAGGTTGAGGAGCGCTCTGCGGTGAAAAACCGGCTCGACGACGTCTGGCGCGACCTCTCCTCGCGGGAGTAGCGTCCCACAACTCTTCTCTGCCGCTCTGTTGGCAGCTCTCGGTCCGTTCTACCGAGTCGTTTTTCGGTCTCTCCTCCCTGCGTTCTGTCCGGGTCAGCGTATTCGAGGCTGAGCCTCCGGCCTACTCATTCGCTCCTTGAGGCCGGAGAGGAAGTCGACAACCCCGCCATATTCCACGAATTGTTGCCGTCAGTCCTCCCAGCGTTAATAAATCACTAGGAACACGTTTGACGTATGGAGGTGCGGCGCACTGTCCCGGTCAAACTCGATGTGAATAGTGACGACGCCGCACTTCTCCGCGAAACAGTCGATGAGTTTTCTGTGGGCCGCCAACTACGTCGTCGACCACGCATGGCAGGGCGAATACAAGACCACGAGCAAGGCTCAGCTACAGGAGGAAACCTATGACGAGGTACGCGAGCAGACGCGATTACACGCGAATCTCGTCCAGAACGCTCGCAACAAGGCCGTCGACGCTGTACAAAGCGTCGCGCTCTTGGGTAGAGGATTGTTGGTCAGTTCTCAGCAGTAGCTGGAAGTCACAGCAGGCAAGGGTGACGCGGCCGCGTCACCCGACGAACGATGTTCCCTATCAAGACGTTCGTCTCGGAGCGTCGCGCCGCGAACCTGCTGGAACAGGTTCGCTGGCGCGACGGCGTCTATTGCCCGCGCTGCCGTGGCGAATCTGTG
>NZ_SGUC01000060.1 GCF_005435165.1 Halorubrum sp. GN11_10-6_MGM
TCTCACGGGTGATCAGCACGTTGTCGCAAAAGACGACGCAGGAATGAAGCATCTCACGCTCGCCGAGTTCTTCGAGCGATACGTCTCCGAAGGGACGCTAGAGGACGTCTCCGTCCTGAGTCGGTCTGCTGACGGAACGTTCGCGTTTAACCCGGTCGATACGGCGACACGCCGAGAGTACGAGGGGCCGCTCCACACGATTCGGACGAAAATGAACAAGCGCGTAACCGTCACTCACGATCATCCCATGCTCACGCTTGACGGCGACGAGACCACCGTCACGCCAGCCGACGAGCTCGAAGCGGGCGATTCGTTGCCCGTGATGGCCGATATCCCGAGCGATCCCGTTTCAACCGTTGATCTCATCGACATCGTCGATGCGTCGTCCGCCTTCGAGAACGATCGCGTCTATCTGAAACCATCGACATCGTTTGAGGCGGTCAGAGAGGAACTGTACGAGACGCTGCGGGAGTACAACCGACAGTTCAGCTATCATAAGGTTCACGACCTCGTTCGGGATAATTATCTCCCGCTCGATGTGTTCCTCAACTACGAGGACGAGCTGCCCGTCGACAGGGCAGATCTCTCGCTGTACACGACGCGAGGCGGTGGCCAGACGTACATTCCGGCGATAATTCCTGTCGACGAACAGTTTTGGCGATTTATCGGCTACTATCTCAGCGAGGGACATATCAACGACGACACCTCCGGCCACGGCTCAACGACGCGACGGCGGGTCCAGTTGAGTTTTCATCCCACCGACGAGCCGGAGTACGTCTGCGATGTGGAGTCGTACTACGAGCGGCTGGGTATCCGATATCAAACGACGCAACAAGAGACCACGACGGCTATCACCGTGTCCAGCCGTGTGTTCGCCGAGTGCCTCGAGTGGCTCGGGTGTGGGACTGGCTCCTACTCCGCGGCTGTTCCTGACACAGCGCTTCAAGCGACAGCCGACGAACGCGTCGCACTCCTTTCGGGACTGTTCCGGGGCGACGGTCATGTCGCGTACCCCAATCACTCGAACGCCGTCGTCTACGAGTACGGGTCGGTAAGTGAGGAGCTCATCGACGGGATGACGCTACTCTTACACAGTCTCGGTATCGTTCCAAGTTACAAAACCTCGACGTCAGCAAAGGCGACACAGCCGGCTCATTTCCTTCGTGTGAGCTCGAAGCGACAGATTGCGCGCTTGAAAGAGATGTTTCTGCCGGAAGATCGGGACCGGATCGACGACCGACTCGCCGAGTATGATCGAGACATCGCGCCGACCGGGCACACGGCAGACGGCGGCTTCACGTCGGTCCCCGTCCGTGACATCACCGTTGAGGAGACGACCACAGACGTGTACTCACTGGAAGTCGCTGACGAGCACACGTTCGTCACGACCGATGGGGTCGTTGTCCACAACTGCTTCCCGAAGGATGTCGCCGCCATCATCGCAGCTGCGGAGGAAACGGGGTACGAACCCGCCCTCCTCAACGCCGCCGTCGAGGTCAATGACCGCCAGCCCGAGAGACTCGTCGAGTTGCTCGCAACCCATCTGGACGGCGGGTTCGACGGCGCCGAGATCGCCGTGCTCGGGCTCGCGTTCAAGCCCGGAACCGACGACATGCGGAACTCGCGGGCGATCCCGGTGATCGACGACCTCCAGGAACGCGGCGCGACCGTGACCGCCTACGACCCGGTGGCAACCGACAACGCGCCGAACTACGTCGACGACGTGACGTACGCCGACTCGGCCGCGGCGGCGCTCGACGGCGCGGACGGCGCGGTCGTCGTCACCGACTGGGACGAGTTCGCCGCGCTCGACGCGGAGTTCGACGCGATGGCGACCCCGATCGTCGTCGACGGACGACGGATAATCGAGCGTCGCGACGGGATCATGTACGAGGGGCTGACGTGGTAGCGTACCGTGGCCCGGACGCGTCGAATCACTCTCGCACGCGGTAATCTCGATGCCCATAACTGGGACCACAGGTCGCGCGGGCCAGGCCGCAGTCATTCTCTCTGTAAAATTGAATTTCTCCCACGAGATCGCCGCTCTTGGGAGAAATATCCGGATTTACACTCCCTGACCCCAGCCGCAGTACTCCCCGTGAAAACGGCTGTAACACGCACATATAGGACCGAACGAGCCGACACGCCGCTGACAACGGCCACTGCTCGCACGGGTTTACAGGGAGATTCATGCGAAACCGCCGGCAGACAGTGGGGTGTCACGTACTGACACCGAAAACACGCTGTGTGGCTATTGTCCAAAAGGCGGCCGACTTCTCAGGAGCTTTATCTCACAGATCGGCCGGAACACCCCCGGTGGTCCCGGGGTGTTTTACTGATACGCATTCGGTATGTTTAGATTCTGAGAAGCAACGAGACCAGACCGCATGCGACAGGTGACGCCGCCGGAGAGGATAAGTCCGGCACTGCGACGCGATCCGTGGGGCACAAACGATGTTCGCTCGCTTGGCAGTTGTTCAATTCTGGTCGCGATCGGGGCTCCCTGTCGGTGTTTCACCCGTTGGTACACGTGGTACTGCGGCGGGACGAACCAGTGTAGCTCGGTCCGAGAATCGCACTGAACTCCCAGTCGTCCGTCGCAGCAGCTGAACGCGTGGTGAGACTTCGCTGTAATCGCGGACTCGTTCGAGGATGTTCGCTCACGTGGCCCCCGGTTTCCAGCGGGGTCTATTAACCAACACACCCCGGCCGCACACGCCGTCTTGTTGGTTAACCAATTTCCCCGCCGCCCACGGAGCGGCCGCGGGCGCCACCGCGTCACTCGACAGTGACGCTTTTCGCGAGGTTCCGCGGCTTGTCGATGGACCGCCCCTTGTCGTTGGCCACGTGGTACGCAAACAGCTGGAGGTAGACGTTCGCGACGAGCGGCTCAGCGACGCCCACGTCGGGGACCGGCAGCGACACGTCCAGCGTGCCGTACTCCTCGCCCGCGGACACACAGCCGATGGCGGGCGCGCCGCGCGTCTGCGCCTCGGTGACGTTGTTCATGGTCTCGTCGGCGCGCGCGCCGTCAGTCAGCACGGCCAGTACCGGCGTCTCGGGCGTCACGAGAGCGAGCGGACCGTGTTTTAGCTCGCCCGCGGCGAACCCCTCGGCGTGGTCGTAGGAGATCTCCTTGAGCTTCAGCGCGCCCTCCAGCGCGACCGGCACGCCGAGTCGCCGACCGACGAAGAAGAACGCCTCGCTGTCGCCGTACTCGGTCGCGGCCTCGCGAACCGCGTCCTCGTTGTCGAGCACCTGCTGAACGGCGCCCGGTAGATCGCGCAGTCCCTCCAACACGGGGCGTGCGTCGGCTGCGGCCAGCGCACCGCGCTCGCGGCCGATCGCGACGGCGAGCATCGCGAGCGTCGTCACCTGCGAGGCGAACGTCTTCGTCGCCGCGACGCCGATCTCGGGGCCGGCGCGGATGAACGCGGTGTCGTCGACCTCGCGCGTGACGGTGCTGCCGAGCGTGTTCGTCACGGCGAACGTCCGCGCGCCGGCGGCGTTCGCGCGCCGGACCGCGCCGAGCGTGTCGGCCGTCTCGCCGCTCTGCGTGACGGCGACGACGAGCGTCCGGTCCGAACTCCGGCCGGCGCCGAACTCGTACTCGCTGGCGATCTCGACGGTCGCACGCACGCCGGACAGCTCCTCGAACAGCTGCGCGGCGTATCGCCCGGCGTAGTTGGAGGTGCCGCAGGCGACGATCTGGATCTCTTCGAGGTCGGCGAGAAAGCCCGGCGGGAACGAGACGTCGAGGTCCGCGTCGCCGGCGTCGACGTCGAGCCGCCCCGCGATGGTCTGCCGCAGCGCCTCCGGCTGCTCGTGGATCTCCTTGCGCATGTAGTGGTCGTAGCCGCCCTTCTCGGCGGCGTCGGCCTCCCACGTCACCGTCTCGACGCCCCGGTCGACGAGTTCACCGTCGGCGTGGACCTCGACGCCGTCGGCCGACAGCGCTGCCACGTCGCCGTCTTCGAGGTAGGTCACGTCGCGGGTGTGCTCTAAGAAGGCCGTTACGTCGCTAGCGACGAACGTCGCGTCGGCGTCGCGGCCCAACACGAGCGGGCTCCCGCGGCGCGCGACGACGATCCGGTCGTCGCCCTCGCGGACCGCGCAGATCGCGTAGCTCCCCTCCAGCCGGCCCTCGGCGCGCCGGACCGCGTCGAGGAGGTCGGCGTCAGGATCGGCGGCCAGCGCTTCCTCGATCAGGTGCGGGATGACTTCGGTGTCGGTGTCGCTCGTGAACTCGTGGTCGGACAGCTCGGCTCTGAGCGCCTCGTGGTTCTCGACGATCCCGTTGTGGACGACCGCCACGTCGCCTTCGCAGTCCGTGTGCGGGTGGGCGTTCGCGTCCGTCGGCGGGCCATGTGTACTCCAGCGCGTGTGGCCGACCCCGAGCGTCGCGTCGGCCACGTCCGGGACGGTGAGGTTGTCGACCTCGCCGGAGCGCTTCGCGACCGTCAGCCCGCTCGCCTCGCCGACGAGCGCGATCCCCGCCGAGTCGTAGCCGCGGTACTCCAGATTTTTGAGCCCCTCGTGGACGACGTCGCCGACGCGCGCGCTCCCACCGTCGCCCGCGGCGTCGGTCCCGTCGCCGTCCGGCCCGACGGCGTCGCCGACGTAGCCGGTGATTCCACACATGGTTACCCCCTCCGGACGACCGCGCCCGGCTCGACGCGGTCGTCAATCACGACCCCCGCGTCGGCCGTCGCGTCGTCCCCGACCACCGCACCGTCGGTGAGCGTCGCGCCGCTCCCGACGATCGCGTTGTCGCCGACCACCCCGCCGAGTTCCACGTCGCGGTGGACCGCGTCGCCGACGACGACCGTCGCCGGCCCGCCCGCGATCGTCGCGTTCGGGCCGATTCGGGCGTTGCCCGCGACAATCGCGTCCCGGACCACGGCGCCGGCGCCGATCACGGCGTCCGGGAAGATCACGGCATTCTCGACGACGGCGCCGGCCTCGACGGTCGCGTTGCTCCCGATCGCGGTGCTGCCGCCGATCGTGACGTTCGGGCCGACGCGGACGTTGCCCGCGAGCGCCGCATCGTCGGCGACGGTCACCGAGTCCGCGAGCGCGGCCCCGTCGGCTCCCGCCGCGGTAGGCTCGCCGATCAGCGCGGCGTTGACGGTGAGCAGGTCCCAGAGGTTCGATACGTCGAGCCAGCGCCCGTTGTACCGGACCGCCGACAGCGGCTCGCTCGCGGCGAGGTCGTTGAGCGTCGCCGTGATCGCCAGCTCGCCCGCCGTGTGCGTCTCGCGGATCGCGTCGAAGACGGCCGGCGAGAACGCGTAGACGCCGGCGTTGATCTGGTTGGTCTCAACCGGCCCCTCCGGCTTCTCGTCGATAGCGGTCACTCGGTCGCCGTCGAGGGTGACGACGCCGTACTGTCGGGGGGTCGCCGCGGTCGTGACCGCCATGGCGGGGAGGTCGCCGTTGAGCGCCCGGTCGCGAACTCGCGAGACGACGTCGGGAGCGACGATCCGGTCGCCGTTGAGCACGACGAACGGACCGTCGACGACCGGCTCGGCCTGTAACACGGCGTGTCCGGTGCCGAGCTGCGTCGACTGTTCGACGTACTCGATCGTCACGCCCCAGTCGTCGCCGTCGCCGAAGTGGTTCCGGATTCGCTCCTGCTCGTAGCCGACCACGAGGACGATCCGGTCGATCGCCGTCGCCGTGACCGCCTCGACGACGTGTTCCAACAGCGGCCGGTTCGCCACCGGGATCATCGGCTTCGGGCGCCGGTTCGTCAGCGGCGCCAGCCGGCGGCCCTCGCCCGCGGCGAGGATCACCGCGGTCGCGGAGTCGTGTCTCATGTCACCTCCGTCGCCCGCCCGGGTTTTAAATCGCTCGCGGGCGGGCGCTCGTCGGCAGCCGGTCGAGTGGCGGTAGGCGTTACTCCGAGCGCCGGTCGCGCGTCAGCGCCTCGCCGGGGCCGGTGGTCTCGCCGGCGCCCAGCACGACGCCGGCGTTCAGCGCGGTGTTGATCCCGGTCTTCGCCTCGTCGCCGACGATCGCGCCGAGCTTCCGCCGGCCGGTGTCGACGCGCTCGCCTTTCACCGTCTGCCGGACGTTCTCGCCGTCGTGGCGGAGGTTCGCGACGTTCGTCCCCGCGCCGAAGTTCACGCCGCGGCCCAGCACGGAGTCGCCGACGTACGAGAGGTGCCCGACCGACGCGTCCGCCATCAACACGGAGTTTTTCACCTCCACCGAGTGGCCGACGTGCGCGTCCGGCCCCACGACGGTCGCCCCGCGGAGGTAGGCGTTCGGTCCCACGTTCGCGCCCTCGCGGATCAGCACCGGTCCCTCGACATACGCGCCGGACCGCACTCTGGCGCCCGCCTCGACCACGACCGGGCCGCGGAGCTGAACGTCGTCTTCGACCGTGCCGGCGATCGCGGTCCCGTCGTCGAATTCTGCGAGCGCCAGTTCGTTCGCCTCCAACAGCTCCCACGGGCGCCCGACGTCGAGCCACGTGCCGTCGTACCGGGCCACGTCGATTCGCCGACCGTCGTCGAGCAGCAGGTCGATCGTCGTCGTGATCTCGTACTCGCCGCGCTCGCTCTCGGGCGTGCGGTCGATGTACTCGAACACCTCGGGCTCGAACGCGTAGCAGCCGACGTTCGCGAGATTCGTCGGCGGGTCGGCCGGCTTCTCGACGATTCCCGCCAGCGAGCCGTCCTCGGCGGTCGAGAGGACGCCGTACGCCCGCGGGTCGTCGACTTCGGTGGCCGCGACGGCCGGGGCGCCCGCGTCGGCGAGCGCCCGCGGCAACGACGCGTCCACGACCACGTCCCCGTTGAGGACGAGGAAGTCGTCGTCGACGACGGGCTCGGCCTGCGCGACGGCGTGGGCCGTCCCCAGCGCCTCGCCCTGCTCGACGTAGTGGACCGGCCGGTCGCGATACGACTCTCCGACCGCTTCGCGGACCACGTCGCCGCGGTAGCCGGTCACGACGACGAACTCGTCGACGGCGTCGCGAGCCGTGTCGAACACCTGTTCGAGCAGCGAGCGGTCCCCGACCGGGAGGAGCGGTTTCGGGCGTCGGTCCGTCAGCGGTCGCATCCGAGTCCCGCGGCCGGCCGCGAGCACGACTCCGTACATGTCCGAGTCGACGGCGGGGCGGGGTTTAGCCGCTGCGGTCAGTAAGGTGGAGAGCGTCGCGGTCGCCGGGAGGTACCGACCCTCACTCGACGACGATCGCCCCGCGCATTCCGATCGACTTGTGCGGGAGGCTGGCGTACCGGTAGGTGCCGGGCTCGCGGAACGTGTGCTCGAACGGCGTCTCGCGTTCGAACGTCGGATCGCCGGAGCTGACGTCGGCGTCCTCGAACACCACGTTCGCCGGGCCGCTCGGATCCGTCCACTCCCACCTCACGGTCGTGTCGGGCGACACTTTGAGAACCGGCGGCGCGAACGCGAAGCGATCGCCGTTGCCCGGTGCCCCGACCGTCACCGACGCGGTCTCGCTGCCGGTCTCGTCCGCGACGGTCCCGTCGAAGTTGTCGCTGTGGACGACCCACTCGTCGACCGCCTCGTAGCCGGTCGACGGTGGCTCCTTCACCACGACGGCACCCAGCATTCCCTCCTCTCGTCCCGGTTCGGAGACGAACGGGTACGTCCCCGGCTCGTCGAAGACGTAGTGGTAACTCGTCCCGGACTGCGCGTTCGGGCGACCGCTGTCGAACGTGCCGTCGAGTGCGGCCACGTTGTGTGCGTCGCCGTGACCGGTCCAACTCCACCGGACGTTCGTCATCGGTGGCACCTCGACGACGACCGGCGCAAATCCGAGTCCGCCGTCGTGTTCGTGGCCGACCCGAATCTCAGCGCGCCCGCTGGTACCGGTTCGCACCCGCTCGCCGCGGTACCCGTTCGCGTCGGCGAGCCACTCTTCGACGTCGTCCGGCGGTGAGAGTTCGTCGACGGGCGTGTACGCCGCTTCGTCGCAGTTGTCCGGGTCCAGCCTGTTGCCGTCTGACCCGTCGCCGTCGGACCCGCCTCCGTCCGACTTTTCGGCGTCCGTGTCGTCGTCTCCGGTAACGGACCCACAACCGGCGAGTCCGGCGACACCGGCGACGGTCGCTGCGTGGAGGACCTCTCGTCGTGCGGGGGTGTAACCCATACCCGTACTCTCGGCGTATGTGTTTAGCCCGAGATCGATTTCGGTACTCTCTCGTAGGAGCCGTTTGAGAGGTATCGTAGATCGATGCAACAGGCGAGCAAGTGGATTCCTGAGGGATGGTCTCCGATCAGGAGACCATCC